>NZ_JAULLL010000017.1:0-158349 GCF_041357635.1 Sinorhizobium sp. CB7 | reverse complement strand
GAGAATCAGAACGCAATTCCATAGGCAATTCTAAATGTGTGAATGCCATAGCCCCAGCGGGGAGAAGGGGGAGTTCGCGGCTGGCACGGTCGCCCCCTCTCCCCTCGGGGAGAGGGCAGGGTGAGGGGGAAAAACTCTCAGTGAATCCGATAGTTGCGGGTCGAAACGAGCGCGCCGCGCCGGCCCTCATCCGCCCTTCAGGCCCCTTCTCCCCGCAGGCGGCGAAGGGGGAGTCGCGCCCTCCGTCGTCCCTCGCTGTGGCGGATTAATAGCGGTCGCCGTTTGCTCGGTCGTTCCCTCTCCCCGCGTGCGGGCAGAGGGCTAGGGTGAGGGGCGGAACTCTCAGCGAGTCCAATGGCTCCCTAACTACTGATTTCCCTCCGCCTGCCTTTGCTCCGGCTTGCGCTTCAGAAACTTCGGCTTCAGCCGGCGCAGGAAATTGTCGAAATCGCGGATCACATTGGTAAGCGAGATCAGCTTGTCGACCTCGGCGTCGGTATTGCCCAGCCGTTCGGAAAGCACTTCCGACGCGGCAAGCGCGATCTCGGCGGGCGGGATTTCGGGGAAGCGCTTTGCAAGCCTTGCATAGGCATTTTCCGATACGCCGCCATGAATCGATATCTTGCCGAGCCGCGCGAAGAGACGCAGGAATGTCTGCTCGAAGCTCCAGTCGTGAACCGAGACGACCCGCCACTTCGCACTTCGCCTTGCGGAAAATCCGGCAAGTACGATGGTTCCGGGCAATCTCATCTCGCTCAGCCAGAGCGCCATGGCAAAGCCGCTGGTCGGCGTCTTGCCCTCGCTATAGAAATCGCTGCAGAAGCCGAGGAGATCGAGATGGCCGGTCGGCGCGCCTTCAAAGTCGGCGGCGGGATTCAGCTTCTCCTCCACGCCAAGGCGGATGTTCATGATGCCGAGGAAATATTCCTTCGGGAAGAACTTCACGACCTCGCGAACTTCCTTGCGATAGACGATGTTGGAGCCGCGCGGCTGTCCGCGCGAGATCAGGATCGCGTGTCTCTCGAAGGGACGATCCAGCACCTTGAAGACCCGGTTGAAGAAGACGAAGAGCGTCGTCGGCGGGTATTGCGGCTGGATTGTCCTGATATCGACCGCTTCGCTGTTTGCGACCAGAACGATGTGCGAAAAGGCGGCAAAAAGCTGCCGCCAGTCCTCCGCGGCTGTCAGGCCGGCAGCGGCTCCTGCCGGTGGGAGGCCGCCATTGTCGATGACCATTTGCGATGTCACGCTGGCCGGCCCGATCTATTTTTGTCTCTGTTGGACATAAAGGACACGGTCGCGCATAGCAAACCATTCCTCCGCATAGTCGTCGTTACGATATTCATCGAAATAGGGGCCGCCGTCCGTGAAATGCACGATTTTGGCGTCTTCACGATAATCGTATTCGTTGACGAGATAGTTCCATACCACCGGGATTTCGCCGATCTGATCGTCGTTTTCGAGCCACTTGAACTGGTGGAGCTGCAGACCCGTTGCGGTGTTGACATATTCCTGCGTCAGCGCCCGGCATCTGGTGTTGTTGAACAGGATCATGCTCGACCAGTTCTTCTTCTCGTATTTGGTCTGGACCTGGCCGAGGAACTTGGTGTCGACCTTCGGCTGATAGTCATGCTTCACGCACATGGCGGCATAGCGGTCGTCCCTGAGCTTCCAGAGTTCGGCAATGTCGGCGCGTGCCAGCATGTCGCAATCCATGAAGATGCTCCAGCCCTCATAGTTGCTGAGGAAGGGAACGAGGAAGCGGGAGAAGGAAAACTCGGTCGATTGCAGCGGATTGCGTTCGCGGGTGAAGAAACTGCCGAGATTGTTGAGAACGATGGGCGAAAAAGCCACCGGGATCGATGAATGCTCGATAATGCTCTGGCTCAAGACGTGATAGGCGACGACCTCTTTCGAATCGAAGCCGACGAAAATGCGTGCAACATCATCTCTCATGATCTCTCCCTGGACGACGAATGCTGATAGCTAATCTTGGTACCCACACCGTATGCAAAGACACGATGCTTCATGCACGCAGCGCAAAATCGAAATGGATCAACTGCGCTTACCCCCTAATGTTGTGCATAAAACACCAGAAAACCTCTTTCGACAACCGCTGGAACAAGAAGGCCTAATTAAGGCGCGGGGCATATTGCTTCGGGGGTTTCCCAAATCAATTTTGGTTTCCGTCAGTTACCTGCGGGGCCAGGCAGGAAGGGGGCATTTTCAAACAATTCATTGCGAAGCATGCTGTTGTGAAGAAGAATGGCGCGCATTCGGAAGGCGGTCGGTTCCTCGCCGCGATTAGAGCGGGATGCCGAAAAGTGTGTGCGGTTCGAGCGACATCCCGCTCTCACTTTTTGATGTAGAGACGGATTCAGATTTTAGGTCGATCCGACCTGAAATCATCCGGCTCTAAGGACGACGGGTTGTATAAGGCGTCTGCTTTCGTAATAGAGGCGGACAGGCAATGGGAATGTGGAAAGGCGTCATATGGGTTGGTTCGGCCGCAAGAAGTCAGCGATCAAGAGGTTTGCCATCAGCCCGCCGATGCCTGAGCCCGGAAGACACGGAATAGCCATCGCGATCTGCGTCAGGGACGAGGCGCTCTATATCGGCGAATGGGCGCGCTTCCACCGGGCGGTCGGCATCCGGCATTTCATCGTCTACGACAATGGTTCGACGGACGGAACCTCAGCCGTGCTGCGACAGGTCCTCGAACCGGATGAACTGACGGTCGTCCCCTGGGCCGGCCGCATGAGAACCGATTCGGATCCGCTGGACTGCCAGGCCATGGCCTTTGCCCATGCGGTCCTGAATTTCGGCGGCTCTTTCCGTCGCATGGCCTTTATCGATGCGGACGAGTTTCTTCTGCCGATGGCAGGCAGGACGGTCGAGGAGGCGTTGGCGGCAACGGGAGATTTCCCGAACGTTTCGCTACCCTGGCACATGTTCGGCACCAGCGGACACAAGACGAGGCCGAACGGACCGGTTCTCCTGAACTACACCAGGCGCAGCGCCGACCCCTTGAGCCACAAGGAACATTCCACCAATTACAAATGCATCGTCGACCCGTGCGAAGTCGTAGAGGCCAGCGTGCACCAGTTCAAGACCCGTGAGTTCGGCGATCTGACCGTCAATGACGCGGGGCAGCGTTTCACCCGCAAGGGCCGCAAGTCGCCTGCCTTCTATTCGAACCGCTTCCTGCAGCTCAACCACTACTACAGCAAGTCCGAGGAGGAGATGCGAACGAAGATGGCGCGCGGTTCGAACTACGCCGTCTCACCGCAGAGGCTCGAGGAGAAGATGATCACGACAATCCGGAACATCGAGACCGATGTGGTCGAGGATCGCGCCATGGTCGACTTTGTGGCGCGCAACGGCATTGTTCTCGCGGAGGTCGAGCCGCAGCTTAGCCAGAAACATTAGTTCAGACCTATTCTCTGGCTGCGACAGGCGCCTTACAGTTGTCTCTCCTCGACAGAAATGTCGGTGCCGAAAGGCAACACTGCTGAGTCGTCAGCTAATTCCAATGGCGGTTGTTTGGCGCGGAAACCCCATCGTACCTCATCCCTGTGCCTGTCACAGGGATCCAGCAGCCGTGCGTCTGCACGGCGAAAGGACTCCTGCTTGCCGTCAATTGCGTGAATAGCAAAAGAGTCTACCGCGGCGCGGACGCGCCGCCGCTGGATCCCTGTGACGAGCACAGGGATGAGGGCGGAGAGGAGGCGTCTTCGGTTGACCCTTACGACAGAAATGTCGGCTACGAAGGCAGTGTTGTCGAGACGCGGTGCCGCAGTCCAGCCTCAATTCACGTCCGCTTGCCCCGCCATAGCGGTATACCCAGCGTCTCGGAAACAGCGGGATCGGTCGTGTGGATCGGATATCCCTTTTCGAGGAGGCGTTGCAGCACTTTCTGATCCATGTCCGTATGCATCCGCGACAGGTTTTCCTTGTTATAGACGTGGCCGCTGGATTTGGGATTGATGCCAGTGATGATGACGGCGGGTGCCTTGTTGTAAAGGGCAAAGAGCACGGCATTGATGCCGTTCGAGCACTTCCCCTCGGCATCCAGTTCCAGGCTCTTGAAATTGCAGATCCTGTCGAGAAGCGCCATGCGCTCGTAGCGATCGACCATCTGTAGCTTGTCGTAGCGATAGTTGAAAGCCTGCAGGCCTTCCACCAGCGCCGGCAATCCTTCGCGCCAGAGCAGCACATAGAGCATTTTCGTGCGCTGGCCGTTCAGGACGCGCCGCACCTCGACGGCATTGGTGTTCGTCCCCGAGATCTGGTTGAACTGCATGAAGGTGATGTCGGGCACCTCGATGCCCCACTTGCCCGTCACCGCCTGCGACCCGTTGATCGTGATGACCCGGTAGGAATCGTCGAAATCGGCAGGCAAATGTGAGACGGGTGCCGACCCGACGATCAGGACCGGTCCGCTTAGGGGAATGTTGGCGATCGGAGGGCTGGGCCGCCGGATGCGATATTTCAAATTGCGGTAGATCCGCGTCTTTGTTTGTGAGAACAAGGCAACCATCGGGGATGTGGATTTGGGAATGCTTGTTTAGCGTAAGTGCGGGCGGAAAGACACCCGTGTTTTAAAGGGGTGATGAGACCCGGAACAATTCGTCTTCCCCCGAGTTCCCGTTGAGGCGGGAATGCGGACGCGCGATCGCGGCCGCCCTTCGACTTGCATTCCCGCGAGCGGCCTGAGCGATCGCCTGCGCTAACATCCGGAGGAGACGAAAAGATGCGTGTATCGGAGATCATGAGCAGGGACGTGCATCTCGCAAAGCCGCAGGAAACGATTCAGCAGGTCGCCCAGGAAATGGCGGAACAGAACCTTGGCTTCATGCCCGTCACCGATGGTGATCGCCTGATCGGTTCAGTGACCGACAGGGATCTCGTTGTCAGGGCTCTGGCCGGTGGGCTCGGCGCCGACACGAAGGTCAGGGAGGTGATGACCAGCGACGTGAAATATTGCTTCGAGGACGAGGAGATCGATGACGTCGCGCGCAATATGGGCGATATCCAGGTCCGCAGGTTGCCGGTGGTCAGCCGCGACAAGCGGCTGGTCGGTGTGATCTCGCTCGCTGACGCGGCACGGAACGATTCGGCGAGCGCCGGCCGTGGATTGAAGGGCGTCACACGTCCAGGCGGCGAGCATGCTCATTAAGCGCCGGATGCGGTATCATTTGAAGTATCTTACAGCGCCGTGCGTCTTATAGGGCGCACAAAGACCGCTGTAAAACTTTGAATTGCCGCATGCTTTTATCCTTAAATCGGTTCCGATTTAAGGAGGGATATGGGAGTCTGCGGACGCGGTGATCCGCGCCGCAGGCCGACGATGGACAAGGTCGGCGGCTTGGCCGAGGCTGGGCTGCACCTCGTCACAAGGGGAGTTCGACCATGGAGAAGCTGACGATCGATTGGGATGACCGGAATTTCGAGCATCTCAGGGAGATGGCTGGCCATTATCGTATGCCGGAGGTCGAGTTCGCCGATGACTGGTCCTACGGATGCAGCCCGTCCTATCTCCGGGAGCTTCGCGAGTACTGGCTGAACGAATATGATCTCATCGCCGCGGCAAGCGAACTCAACCGCTTTCCCCATGTGCTGACGCGAATCGACGACATCGACATCCATGCGGTGCATGTGGTGGGCGAAGCCGAGGGGCGCCGGCCTCTGCTCCTGATCCACGGCTGGCCTGGCTCGTTCTACGAATTCTGGCAAGTGATCGAGCCGCTGGCTTTCCCTTCGCGGTCGGGCGGTGACCCGTCCGATGCCTTCGATCTGGTGATCCCATCGCTGCCCGGCTTCGGCTTCTCGGGAAAACCGTCCTCGCCCATCGGCGCCCGGATGACCGCGCGCCTCTTCGACGGGCTGATGCAGCAACTGGGTTACCAGCACTACCGCGCTCAGGGCGGCGACTGGGGATCAGCCGTCTGTACCTGGCTGGCGCTCGAACATTCAGCGTCGCTCGAAGCGATCCACTTGAGCTTCCTCCTCGTCCAGCCTGCCGCCATACCCGAGACCGAGGAGGAAGCCGCCTGGCAGAAGGCACGCACCGCCGCGCAGATGGAGTTCGGCGCGTATGCCCATCTCCAGGGAACGAAGCCCGCCTCGCTTGCCTATGCGATGAAGGATAATCCCGTGGCGGAGGCGGCCTGGATCGTCGAGCGCTTCCATGACTGGGCAGACCTGCGCGAAAGGCGCTTCGAGGAGGTTTTCTCCAAGGACCAGTTGCTGACCAACATCATGATCTATCTGATGAACGACGCCTTCATTTCCGCCACTTACTATTATGCGGCGGCGATTTCCGAAGAGGTCCGGGAGATCCCGAGCAGCCACGGCGTCCATACGCCGACCGCCTTTACCGCCTATCCCGATCCGCGCTCGCCGCCGCCGCCGCGAAGCTGGGTCGAGAGGGGCTACAATCTCGTGCGCTGGCGCGAGGCGCCGCGCGGCGGCCATTTCGCGGCGATGGAAGAGCCCGGCTACTTCGTGGAGGATATCCGGGACTGGGCGGGGAGGCGGCCTGAAGCGTACCGCACGGATACGGCGGCGGATTCTCCACAAACATTGGTTTGATGTCTTGCTGCGAACTCCCCTTCTCCCCAGCGGGGAGAAGGTGGCCCGAAGGGTCGGATGAGGGGGGTTCTCCGCACGGACTGTCCATCGCTTGCGCTCAGGACGCTCGTCGCTTTTGCTCCTCGCCCCCCTCGTCGCCTCGCGCTGCTCGGCACTTCTCCCCGCTGGGGAGAAGTGGGATTCGCTGCCGCGCTCGAATTCTATCCGCAACTCGCGGATTCGCTGAGAGTTTGTCCCTCACCCTAACCGTCTCCCGCAAGCGGGGCGAGGGGACTCACGCTCCATCCTTCAAATAACTCACGACCGCATCCGCGATCATGCCGCGATGGCGTTCGATCGTGCCGGTTTCGGAAAGGTCGCGGCGGAAGATCGTGCCGAAGGTATAGCGGTTGGAGACGCGGAAGAAGCAGAAGGCGCTGATCAACATGTGAATATCGATCGGATCGGCTTTGCGGCGGAAGACACCCTTGGCGAAACCGCGGTCGAGAATGCCGGCGATCGTTTCGATGACCGAGACGTTGAGGTCGCGGATCGCCTCCGAACGCAGCATGTGGGCTGCGTGGTGGATGTTCTCGATGCTGACGAGCCTGACGAAATCAGGGTTGGATTCGTCATGGTCGAAGGTGGTCGAGATCAGGGTCCGGAGCGCTTCCTCGGGCTCGAGGTTTGAAAGCTGCAGGTCGGCTTCGAGCGTGCGGATCTTGCGGTAGGACTGCTCAAGGACGGCGAGGTAGAGGCCTTCCTTGCTGCCGAAGTAATAATAGATCATCCGCTTCGACGTGCGGGTTTTCTCCGCGATCGCGTCGACGCGCGCCCCGGCAAGGCCGTGCGTCGAGAATTCTTCCGTCGCAACCGCGAGGATATCCTCCTGCGTCCGCTGTGGGTCATTCTTCCGGCCGTTTTCAGCCCGCTCCGCCATCTGCCGTGCCATCCCGAATCTCCGAGCGCCATGGACGCTCCCTCACATTCAATCTGCGCACAAGCCTCCTTGAAAATCGATCCCGATTTTCAAGGTTCCGCGCTAAGCCGCTGTATCCCATCATCAAATGCGGCACTTCCGATCTGCCCGCGCTCACTCCACGCAAAGTCATATTCACGTTGTGCCGGTCTTTCAATAGAGGTCGCTTGACATTCGAACTAGTTAGTACATTTTAGAAAACATCAAGTGCGCACCGACGAGATGCGCGCAAAGGGAACTTGCCATGGCGCGGCGGCACATGGCTGATGGGCGGATGGAAGGCCTCGGGAGGAACCGGAGGCTTGCATTGCCCGGGAGGAGCGAATGATCCGCATCATCGATTTCTATTTCTTCGTGCTGAAGGTGGCGATCGCGCTGCTGCTTGCCGGCATGGTCGTGCTCGTCTTCGGCAATGTCGTGCTTCGCTATGCCTTCAACCAGGGCATCACAGCGTCCGAGGAGCTGTCGCGTATCTTCTTCATCTGGCTGACCTTCCTCGGCGCCGTCGTCGCCATGCGCGAGCATGCGCATCTCGGGGTCGACTCGCTGATCAGGCGGCTGCCGCCGCCCGCAGCCAAGGTCGCAGTCCTCTTAGGCCATGCTCTGATGCTTTATGCGACCTGGCTGATGATTGGAGGCAGCTGGACGCAGACGCTGATCAACCTGCATGTGGGGGCGCCCGCGACGGGCATCTCCATGGGCTTCTTCTATGGCGCGGGGCTTGCCTTCGGCATCCCGGCATTCCTGATCCTGCTCTACGACGCCTTTGCGATTGCGACCGGTCGTGTCGACCTGTCGACGGCCGAGCTCGTGCGCGACAGTGAGGAGCAGGCCGCCCTCGATGACCATCCCGAGCCCGCGCTCGGCAATCTCGCAGCGAAGAATTGAGGAGAGGGCGATGACGGTTTCCATTTTCGTTGGCGCGCTCCTCGGTCCCATGGCACTCGGCGTTCCGATCGCCTTCGCGCTGATCATCACCGGCGTCGCGCTGATGATGTATCTCGGCCTCTACGACGCACAGATCGTCGCGCAGAACGTGCTGAACGGCGCGGACAGTTTTCCGCTGATGGCGGTTCCCTTTTTCATGCTTGCCGGCGAGGTGATGAATGCCGGCGGCCTGTCACGGCGCATCGTCCAGCTGGCGACCGTGATGGTCGGCCACATCCGTGGCGGCCTCGGTTTCGTCGCCATATTCGCGGCTTGCGTCATGGCGAGCCTTTCCGGCTCGGCGGTCGCCGACGCGGCCGCACTTGGCGCACTACTCCTGCCGATGATGCTGAAGTCCGGCCATGATCCGGCCCGCGCCGGCGGCTTGCTCGCGTCCGCATCGATCATCGGGCCGATCATCCCGCCGTCGATTGGTTTCATCCTTTACGGCGTCGTCGGCGGCGTCTCGATCACCAAGCTCTTCCTGGCCGGCATCTTTCCCGGCCTGCTGATCGGCGCGGCCCTCTGCATTACCTGGCTGATCGTCGCGCGCAAGGAGCAATTCCAGCTTCCGCCGCGCCAAAGCGGCGCGGTGCGCCTGAAGGCGTTCATCGACAGCATCTGGGCGCTGCTGCTGCCGGTCATCATCATCGTCGGGCTGAAATTCGGCGTCTTCACGCCCACCGAGGCAGGGGTCGTCGCGGCAGTCTATTCGCTCTTCGTCTCGATGGTGATCTACCGCGAACTGCCGCCGGCGAAGCTTTTCCATGTTTTCGTCGCGGCCGCCAAGATCACCTCGGTCGTCATGTTCCTGGTCGCCTGCGCCGCCGTTTCGGCCTGGCTGATCACGGTCGCCGACGTGCCCGGCGATCTCGCAGCACTGGTCGAGCCGCTGATGGACAACCAGACCCTGCTGCTGCTCGCAATCATGGTTCTGGTGGTGGTCGTGGGGACCGCGATGGACATGACGCCGACGATCCTGATCATGACGCCGGTCCTGATGCCGATCATCAAGCAGGCCGGCATCGACCCCGTCTATTTCGGCGTCATCTTCATCATCAATAACGCGATCGGGCTCATCACGCCGCCCGTCGGCACCGTGCTGAACGTCATCTGCGGCGTTTCCAGGCTTTCGATGGAAGAGCTGATGAAGGGCGTCATGCCCTTCATGATCGCCGAGCTGATCGTTCTGCTCCTGCTTGTCCTGTTCCCGCAACTGGTGACCGTCCCGGTCTCCTGGTTCGGTCATTGATCACGACCGCCGAGCAGGCGGCGAATTTCAACGCGGCCGGAGGGTTTCCGGTCATATCTGGGAGGAAAACATGTTGAATAGGTTCACGAAACTGGCGCTCGGGCTGGCATTGCCTGTCGCGCTCATGGTTGCCGGTCCGGCAACGGCGGAAATCCGCGAACATCAGCTCAAATTTGCATCCGCCAACAATAAGGGCCATCCGCAGGTCATGGGGATGGAGAAATTCGCCGAACTGGTGAAGGAAAAGAGCGGCGGCAAGATCGAGATCAAGCTCTTCCCGGGCGGCGTGCTCGGCGGCGACGTCCAAACGGTCTCGGCGCTGCAGGGTGGCGTCGTTGAAATGACGGTGCTCAATGCCGGCATCCTTGCTGGCAACGTCAAGCAGTTCGGTGCCGTCGACCTGCCATTCCTTTTCAACAGCGGTGAAGAAGCCGACAAGGTGATGGATGGTCCCTTCGGCACAAGCCTGATGAAGCTCCTGCCGGACACGGGCCTCGTCGGCCTTGCCTATTGGGAGCTCGGCTTCCGCAACCTGACGAACGATCGCCATCCCGTCACCAAGCTCGAGGACATCAAGGGCCTCAAGATCAGGACGATCCAGTCGCCGATCCCGATCGCGCTCTTCAACAGCCTCGGCGCCAATGCCGTGCCGCTGCCCTATACCGAGCTCTACACGGCGCTCGAAACCGGCACGGTGGACGGCCAGGAGAATCCGGCGGCGAACATCATCAACGCCAAGTTCTACGAAGTGCAGAAATACATGACGGTGACCCGTCACCAGTACAATCCGCAGATCGTTCTCGTCAGCAAGAAGTTCTGGGACGGCCTCAATGACGAGGAGAAGGCCGTGCTGCAATCGGCGGCAACCGAGGCGCGCGACTATCAGCGCAAGGTCTCGCGCGAGCAGGACGCCAAGGCGATCGAGGAGATCAAGAGCAACGGCATGGAAGTCTCGGAGCTCAGCCCCGAGGAGACACAGAAGCTGCGCGATGCCGTCAAGCCGCTGATCGACAAGTTCAGCGCCGATATCGGTCCCGAAACAGTCGCCGAACTCTTCAAGGAACTCGACGCCGCGCGCGGCAAGTAATGAGACGCGCCGGCCCGCCTTCGGGCGGGCCGGCAACCGGCGCAATCGCGGGACCAGACGGAATGACCGATACACTTCTCATGCCCCTGAAAGCCGGATTGATCGGCGCCGGCATCCAGGCCTCGCTCACGCCCGCTATGCATATGCGGGAGGGCGCAGCACAGGGACTTGCCTATGAATATGAGTTGATCGACCTCAATCAGATCGGCGCGTCGGCGGCAGATCTCCCAAAGCTGCTCGCTGATGCCGAGGGCAGGGGCTTTACCGGGCTCAACATCACGCATCCCTGCAAGCAGGCGGTCATTCCGCATCTCGACGAACTCTCCGGGGAAGCCCGCGCGCTCGGCGCCGTCAATACGGTGATCCTGAAGGGCGGGCGGCGCTATGGCCACAATACCGACTGGTGGGGCTTTGCCGAGAGCTTCCGTCGCGGACTGCCCAATGCCGATCTCTCATCCGCCGTCCAGCTCGGCGCGGGCGGAGCCGGCGTCGCGACCGCCTATGCCATCCTTTCGCTCGGCCTCGAAAAGCTGACGGTTTTCGATCGCGAATCCGACCGGGCTGCATCGCTTGCCGAGACCATGTCGGCACTCTTTCCGGAGGCGTCCATCCGATCTGGAGGGGATCTGCAAGCCGCGATGAGGGAGGCCTCCGGGCTCATCCACGCGACCCCAACAGGCATGGCCAAATATCCTGGCACGCCCTTGCCCCCGCACTTGCTGGAGCCGCGGCATTGGGTGGCCGAGATCGTCTATTTTCCGCTGAAAACCGAACTGCTGCGGCAGGCCCGGTTGCGCGGCTGCGAAACGCTCGACGGCGGTGGCATGGCGGTCTTCCAGGCCGTTGGAGCCTTTCGGCTCTTCACCGGTCGTGAGCCCGATGCCGGCCGCATGCTCACCCATTTCAAGACCATGACCGTCAACGCCGGCACCTGAGGAGGGCGACATGAAGACCTCGATAGCGACTGTTTCCTTGAGCGGCGACCTTGGCGAGAAGCTCGAGGCGATCGCAAAGGCGGGCTTCGACGGCGTCGAGATCTTCGAGAACGACTTCCTCATCTTCGACGAGAGCCCGAGAGAGGTCGGCCGGATGGTGCGCGATCTCGGCATGGAGATCACGCTCTTCCAGCCCTTCCGCGATTTCGAGGGCATGCCGGAACCGCTGCGCAGCCGAACTTTCGACCGTGCGGAGCGCAAATTCGACCTGATGCAGGAGATGGGCACCGACCTGGTGCTCGTCTGCTCGAATGTCTCGCCCGCAGCACTCGGCGGCCTCGACCGCGCCGCCGCCGATTTTCGCGAGCTCGGCGAGCGGGCGGCCAGGCGCGGCTTGCGCGTCGGCTACGAGGCGCTCGCCTGGGGCCGGCATATCCACGACCATCGCGACGCCTGGGAGATCGTGCGCCGCGCCGATCATCCGAATATCGGTCTGATCCTCGACAGCTTCCACACGCTGTCGCGCAGGATCGACGTCAATTCGATCCGTTCGATCCCGAAGGAAAAGATCTTCATCATCCAGCTTGCCGACGCGCCGCTGATCGACATGGACCTGCTCTATTGGAGCCGCCACTTCCGCAACATGCCAGGCGAGGGCGACCTGCCGGTCCTCGACTTCATGAAGGCGGCGGCTGCAACGGGCTATGACGGCTATCTGTCGCTGGAGATCTTCAACGACCAGTTCCGCGGCGGTTCGCCGACCGCAATCGCCGTCGACGGCCGCCGTTCGCTGATCTATCTCGGCGATCAGGTCAAACGCGAGCAGCCGGAGAGCGCGCTGCCGGTGCCGGCGATGCCGCCGCGTGCCGCCGTCGAGGGCATCGCCTTCGTCGAGTTCACTGTCGACGAGACGGAAGCACCGCAGCTCGAAGCGCTGATCGCCAGCCTCGGCTTCCGCAAGGCGGCAAGACACAAGACCAAAAGCGTCACCGTCTTTCGCCAGGGTGGCATCAACCTCGTCGTCAATACCGATCCGCGCGGGTTTGCCAGCGCTTCCTATGCCGTCCACGGCACCTCGGCCTATGCCGCCGGTCTGCTGGTCGACGATGCGAAGGCCACCGCGGCGCGCGCCGTGGCGCTGGGCGCCGAGCGATTCCGTCAGCCGCTCGATGACGGCGAAATCGAGATGCCTGCGGTGCGCGGCGTCGGTGGTGGCGTGCTCTATTTTCTCGACCGCAAGTCCAAGCTCGGCCGCATCTGGGAGATCGAATTCGATCCGATCGAAGAAGACGTCGCCACGCAGCCGGCGGGCCTCGTCTCCATCGACCACATGGCGCAGACGATGAAATACGAGGAGCTTCTGACCTGGCTGCTGTTCTACACGTCGATCCTCGAAGCCCGGAAAACGCCGATGGTCGATATCATCGATCCGTCCGGCGTCGTGCGCAGCCAGGTGGTGGAGAACGCCGAGGGCTCGCTGCGCATCACCATGAACGGCGCGGAAAACCGCAACACGCTTGCCGGCCACTTCATTGCCGAAACCTTCGGCTCTGGTATCCAGCATCTGGCCTTTGAGACCAAGGACATCCTCGCGACTGCCGAAGCACTGGCCAGGAACGGCTTCGTCGCGCTTACGATCTCGCCCAATTATTACGACGACCTCGAAGCCCGCTTCGGCCTCGATGCGGAACTTACGGATCGCCTGAAGGCTTCCAACATTCTCTATGACCGCGACGACTACGGCGAATATTTCCAGCTCTATAGCCCGACCTATGGCGAAGGCTTCTTTTTCGAGATCGTCGAGCGCCGCGGCTATCGCGGCTATGGCGCGGCCAACGCCATCTTCCGCATTGCTGCGCTGAGGAAGCATTTGCGACCAGCGGGCCTGCCAAAGAGCTGATGGACACGCATCAAGTGCTGCGGTGGCGCCGCGCCCGGAGATGCGGTAGGCTGGCTGTGGCTGCGGATCGAGATGTTTTGCCGTGTGGAGGGGAAAACCAACTATTTTAGCCGATTGCACAAATATAACCGCGTTGCCCGCACGGCGAATAACCGAGTGCAGGCAGATTAGAGTCAGGATACAATCGGTTGTTCTCCGGAAATTCGAAGGGCCTTCCAGAAATGCTTTGAGGGGAAAGCAGTCATGGAACTTGATCCTGTCCTTTTATCGAGATTGCAGTTCGCCTGGTTGATAGCTTGGCACATATTGCTGCCCGCATTCACGGTTGGACTTGCCTCTTACATCGCCTTCGTCGAGGGATTGTATTTCTTCACGCGCGACGAAATCTATGTCCGCATATCCTCTTTCTGGACGAAGATCTTCTCGGTCTCCTTCGGGATGGGCGTCGTCTCGGGCATCATGATGCCCTTCCAGTTTGGCACCAACTGGAGCCGCTTTTCCGATGCGGCCTCCAACATCATCTCGCCGCTCCTGGCCTATGAGGGGCTGATGGCCTTTTTCCTCGAGGCGGGCTTCCTTGGCGTCCTGCTCTTTGGCCGCAATCTCGTGCCGCGCTGGGCGCATTTCTTCGCCGCGGTCATGGTCGCCAGCGGCACGCTGATGTCGTCGTTCTGGATCTTGGCGACCAACAGCTGGATGCAAACGCCGGGAGGGTTCGAAATCATCGATGGCCGCTTCTTCCCGGTCAGCTGGATGGAAATCATCTTCAACGCCTCCTTCCCTTATCGTCTCGCTCACACGGTGGTCGCATTCTATACGACGACGGCCTTCACGGTTCTCGCCGTTTCGGCCTATCTCCTGCGAAAGGGCAACTCGGTACGGGAGGCACGCGTGATCCTGTCGCACACGCTGTGGCTGCTGCTCGTTCTCGTGCCGCTCCAGATGTTTCTCGGGGACCAGCACGGGCTCAACACACTGCATATGCAGCCGGTCAAGCTCGCCGCCATCGAGGCGCGCTGGGAGACGGCAAGGGGCGTGCCGCTGACGCTCTTTGCCCTTCCGGATCAGGGCGCCGAAACCAACCGTTTCAGCATCGAGGTGCCGCGGATCGGTAGCCTGATCCTCACGCATGAACTGGATGGCGAGGTAAAGGGCCTCAAGGAAGTGCCACCGGACCAGCGCCCGCCTGTCGCGATCGTGTTCTTCGCCTTCCGCATCATGGTCGGCGCCGGGACCCTGATGCTGATCGTGGTGCTCGCCGGGACATGGCTGCGATGGCGTGGAGGACTTTTCCAGAGAAGTCTGTATCTGCGCTGCTGCGAGTTTGCGGGACCGCTCGGCTACATCGCCGTGATCGCCGGGTGGACGACGACGGAAGTCGGGCGACAGCCCTGGCTGGTCTACGGCCATATCCTGACGCGAGAATCCGTACCCCCGTCGCTGACCGGCGCCGACGTACTGCTGTCGCTAACCGGCTACGTGATTGCCTATCTCATCATTTATCCCGCCGGGATCTACCTGATGGCGCGCATTGTCAGGCAAGGCGTCACGATTGGGCCGGAGACGCCGATCGAAAGCGGCCGTCCTCAGTCGCCGATCCGTGCGGCCGCAGCGCCTTCGCAGGGGGATTCCCAATGACCACAGCCCTCGACCTGACTCCCGTCTGGACCATCATCCTCGGGCTCGGCGTGCTCTTCTATGTGCTGCTCGACGGCTTCGATCTTGGTGTCGGCATTCTGTTCGGTTTCGCGGTGGATACGAGGTCGCGCAATCTTGTCATGAATTCCATCGCTCCGATCTGGGACGGCAACGAGACCTGGCTCGTCCTCGGCAGCATCGGGCTGTTCGCGGCCTTCCCGCTCGCCTTCGCAATCATCATCCCGGCGGTCTATCTGCCGATCGCGGTAATGCTGATCGCGCTTGTCTTCCGCGGCGTCGCCTTCGAATTCCGCTTCCGCGATAGCGAGCACAGGACCTTCTGGGATTATGGATTCTCAGTCGGCTCGATCATCGCGACTCTGATGCAGGGCATCGTTCTCGGCACCTTCATCCAGGGGTTCGAGGTCGAGGGCCGCACCTTCGCGGGCTCCAGCTGGGACTGCTTCACGCCCTTTTCTCTGCTGACCGGCGTGGCGCTGGTCTTCGGCTATGGCCTGCTCGGGGCCGGCTGGCTGGTGATGAAGACGGAGGGCGCACTCCAGGCGCAGATGCGCCGGCTCGGACTGGCCTGCCTCATCGGCGTGGCGGCGGCTGTCGCGATCGTCAGCGTCTGGACGCCGCTCATGAACGCTGACATCGCTGCCCGCTGGTTTACGTGGCCCAATATAGCGATCTTCGCGCCCGTTCCGCTGTTGGCGCTGCTCTTCGCACTCTGCGCCTGGCGTGGATTTTCGGGGAGCGCTGAGGTCATGCCCTTCGCAGCCTCGGCCGGCCTCTTCATGATGTCATATCTTGGCATCGTCATCAGTCTTTTCCCGATGATCGTGCCGCATCGCTACACGTTGTGGGAGGCTGCCTCCTCGCCCAACACGCAGGCCTTTCTGCTGATCGGGACGCTGACCTTGTTGCCGGTCATCCTCGTTTATACCGGATGGTCTTACTGGGTGTTCCGAGGCAAGGTTCGCGGCGATATCGGCTATCACTAAGGGGAGACGCTACAATCGTAACCGTATCTCGCCCGTTCGCAACCATCGCGTAACACCAAGACCGCCAATTTCCCGTGCATCAGCAGGGGAGATAAGTCATTGTCGATCATTCCATCCTATGCGCGCCGGGAAAATCTGAACGCCGTCGCTGAAGAGAAGCCGGGCTTCATCCGAGAGCTCGGTGCACAGGAACGATTGTTTCATTACTATTCGGCGGAGCATCCGCGGCATTTCTGCGTCGTTGCGGAACTGGCGGCGAACAAGGACCCCGAGGATTATCGCGCGGCCTTCGCGATGATCCAGAGGCGGCATCCGATCTTGTCGGTCTCTGTACGGGACGATTCCCGACATGGCGCCGGTTTCTATCGGACCAATCGACCGTTGAAACTTACGTTCATTCCGTTCGCCGAGGAAGCGGACTGGCGGAGGGTAGTGGAGCGTGAGCTCGCAACGGCCTTTCCCGACAGCGACGGGCCGCTGATGCGGGTGACAATTCTGCATGATGATGGCCTGCATGACGTCGAATTTCATGGTGCAGGTCGGGCCACGGTCGTGCTGACCCTGCATCATGGCGCCGCCGACGCGCTATCGGGTGCCTACATCATTCAGGATCTGATGGAGGCGCTCAACGGACGGCCGCTGCCGCCGCTGCCGGTCATGCCGCCGCTCGAGACGATCGCGGCAAGAAGGCTGCTCAACGCGGATGCGATCGCGCCTGCTCCTCACGCCGAAAAGGATGCCGCGGCGCTGCGCGCAATTGCCGATGCTCCGCTCTGGCGGCCCTTCGAGGGCGATCGGCCCATTGTTTCGACCCTCGCCTTCGACCGGACGTTCACGGCACGTGCGCTGCACTGCGCTAGGGAGAACGGAACCACACTGCACGGTACGATCTGCGCGGCTCTGATCTGCAGTACGGCTGCTGATGTCGGCAAAGACACGTTCACGATAACCAGCGCCGTCGATCTGAGAGCGATGCTCGACGTCGACCAACGCAATTGCGCGCTGCTCGTCGGTGCCGGCACAGTGCGCTTTCCCCTTCGGGATCGCCGTTTGACGGGATCAGCCTTCTGGAAGCTTGCACGCCAGGCGACCGCGGATCTAGCGCCCGCCCGTACGCCTGAGGGCGTCGTGCGCGGCCTGGGCGCCCTCGAAGCCAAGCTGCCGCCGGCAACTGCCGACAGCAAGCTTGCCTCCGGCACGATGGGATCGCTGCAATATGATGCCATTGTTTCAAATCTGGGTGCGCTGCCGATTCCGACGACTGTCGGGTCCGTGCGCCTGGAGGCATTCTGGGGGCCTTCCGTTCAGGGGCGCTTCACCAACGAGCGTGTGATCGGCGCCGCAAGCCTGGACGGCCAGCTTCGCATCGTTCAGACGACGCCCAGCCACATTCCCTCCTTCCTCGATGACCTGCAGCGAATCCTGGTGGAAGCCTGCGCCGATGACGAATGAGGGTGCGACAGGCCGCCTATAGTCAGGGTGAGGGGGATTTTCACTGCAGAATCAACTCAAACCCTGCTTTGCGGGATACTGGCGTACAAATCGCCCCAGCCGGTGCATCGCTTCCCTTAGTATTTCCTTCGGCTGACCTAGGCTGAGGCGAAGATGTCCCTTTGCAGCGTCGCCGAAGAAGGAGCCGGGCATAACGGCCACTTGTTCGGCCTCCAGAAGTTTCCATGCAAAAGCGCCGCAGTCCGGCTCGATCTCCCGGATGTCGATCATGAGGTAGCCGCCAGCCGCGGTTCCGCGGAGCTTGATCTTTCCCATCTGTCGCAATGCTTGAAGCACGGCGGCGCGTCGCGCGGCATGGCGGTCAATGATCTCATGGACGCCATAGTCATTCTCGAGAGCAGCGACACAGGCTTTCAACAGAGGGGTGGGGATCTCGCCGGCCGTAATGGCTCTCAGCTTCTTGAGTCGCGTGATCAATGTCTCTGGTCCCGTGATCCAGCCGATGTGCCAGGACGGAATGCCATGGCTCTTTGACATCGAATTAACGACGACAGTGCGATCTGCCATGCCGGGCAACGCGCGAGGTGAAATAGGCGCGTCGGCGAGACTCCAATAGACTTCGTCGGATACCAGCCAGAGATTATGTCTGAGGCAGATTTCAGCGATATCCTCGAGCGTCTTTCGCGAATATGTTGCGCCCGTTGGATTGTTCGGCGTATTGATCAGAATAAGGCAAGTGTTCGAGCGCAATGCCTGCTCCATCGAGCCGCGCTCCGGTTGAAAGTCGTTCTGCGGCCTCGTCTCCACGATCGAAACTGCGGTACCTGCGGCGCGCAGCGTCGCATGATATGTTTGGTAGTAGGGCGCAAACATCACCGCATGTGAGCCCGGGTCTGCTATTGCCTGCAATGCAGCATAGAGAGCAAACTGGCCGCTCGGGAAAGCAAGGACCTGGCTCTCGCTCGTTTCAAGGCCGGTGCTTCTCGATGATATTGCTGCCATAGCCCTGTGCAGCCTGAAAGGCGCCTGGGCCGAAATGCTGTCCTTCTCGATCGCTTCGATACAAGCGGCAAGCGTTTGCGCCGGCGCTGCCTCTTGATCGGCAACCGTAAGCAGGATGATATCTTCTCCGGCGTCTCGCCGCTTGACCGCAACCTTATGAATTTCGGATTCCGTCACGAGCATATCATCGAGATTGTCCAATCGCTCCGAGAGCGGGGGCGGAGTGACTATGGGGCCCTGGTACATCATTCTCTCCTGAGTTCGCGTGATCGATGCTGCAGCCGCGGTTCGATCCGCCTGATGGTCGGGGGAGAGGATATTTTTGCGATTTCATTTCAGGATGTTGTGTTTACATATGTAGGATTTTGCTGTGCTGTGGCGCGCAACGAAGCCTTCGTGCCCTCTCCCCGCGTGCGGGGAGAGGGTTAGGGTGAGGGGCGAAACTCTTAGCGATTCCGACGGCTACGGATCAAAATTCAAGTGCCGCGCACGGCCCCTCATCCGGCCTGTCGGCCCCCTTCTCCCCGCAGGCGGGGCGAAGGGGGAGTCGCACCCTCCGTCGTCCCTCACAGTGGCAGTTGTTTCACAGTCGTCACTTGCTTGAGGGCATCGCGGCACAGATGCTCCTGCAAGCGATGGTTCAAATCGCCCCGCGTATCGCGGTCTTGAAGAGCCTTCCAACCTTCTTGAAGCCGGCATCGGTGCCGTGGATCTCATCCGCCCAGTCGCCGATTGCGAGCGTTCCCCTGACGTCGATCACATGGACATGCGTCGTGGCGCTCTGGCCGGCTAACCGGTGCAGCATGTCGTAGAGGGCATCGATCAGGATGCGGATGATGTCGCGCTGCAGTGTGGTGTCGCTGATGCCTTTCTGCTTCATCGGGGCGCCGAGCCATTCGTCCTGCTTGGCATAGATCGGCCGGCGCGTGTCGCCGGGAAAGCCGCCGGGGATGGCGTAGTCGTAGCCGTGAATGAAGATCGGGAGCTTCCTGAAGTCGTTGTCGAGGCGAATGGTCGTGATGACCTTGGCGTAGGATTCGGAAAGGGTCGAAAGGATCGTCGCAAGCTGGGCGTTGTCGACATGCCAGGCGGCGTCCTTGCCGGGCTGGTGCTGCTTTAAAAGCCTGCCGAGGACGGGCTGACCCAAGAGGTCTTCACCGATCACGTCGTTTCCGGCTGCCGAGAACAGGAAGCCCGCGACATGATTGCGCTTCTGCTTCACGAGGCCTTGCATGTATTCCGGATTGCGGTTGACCATGTTGTCGCAAGTGTCCCCGGCGGCATCCAGGCTCCAGATCAGGAAGTCCGTGTTGAGCTGGTCGATGACATCCTCGATCAAAAAAGGAAACTGGAACCAGGAGTCGCCTTCCGAAACGAGGACGGGTTTTCTCTCGCTGGCGGAGATGCGCTGGTTGAAGGTAGCCTGCCGGCGCCAGCGGCAGATGGCATTGCCCCAGCGAATGGCGCTCTCGACATCGAACTCGCCCTCGGGCGTCATCTCCACCTTCGTGGGATCAGGGACAATGGCGGGGTCGAAGGGACCGCTTTCTGCCGGTCTTGCCGTCAGATATTTCGCGATCTCCTCGTCCGGCACATCCGGATCCATCAGCATTTTCTTGAAATCGGCATAGGGCAGTTTTCCCGCAACGGAAACGGGTTGCGATTCTGGCTGACGCCGGGCTCTTTTCATGTCGTGCGCCTCCTTGCAGTGCGCTTGCGCGTGCTGGTCGTCTTCTCGGAGGCCAGCATCCGGTCGATCAGGGCATCGATATCGCCGGTTGCCGGCGGCGCTGTCCTGCCGGGCCTCGACAGCGAGAGCCTGAGGGCATTCGGCCTGCGATCGGAAACATTGTCGATGAAGTTCGACATGCTGCGGTTCTTGGCGACGATGAAGTAATCGGCCGAGTCCACGTTCGGCCGCATGCCGGGCGAGAGGAAGACGTTGTCGACGGCTGAATCCGGGCTTTTGATGTATGTGATTGCGCCATCCCGTTCGTCCTGCGCCCCGAGGACGATAAATCCTGCCTCTTCGATCCGACGGAAATCCTCCGGTGCGAGCGGTGCGGTCACTTCGCCGCCGAAGATGACGTCACTACCGGCTTCGCCGCTCAGATCCTCGACCGCGCGGGCCAGGATGCGCGATGCAAGCCTGCGACGCAGGCTTCCCTCATCCATCGCCTTCAGATGCAGGGGGATGATATGGAATGTATAGGCCGGCATGTCGCCGGCCGTCCTGAAGCGGAACAGGCCGGGATAGTGCTCGAACAGGGGGCTACGTTCGGCATCGTAGCCATCGCCGCGCTCGCGCAGAAGCGGAGCGACATTGCTCGGCCAGGCCATCGCTTCGCCGACAAGTGAGGATTTCTTCCAGATCATCGCCGTAGAAGGCGTGCCGCCCACCGCATCCGGCTCGGAGAAATCGCATTGGTAGCGCTCTCCGTAGATGTCCTCGATCCGCGCGACCAGCGCCCTGACACCATCTGGCGAAACATCAGCCAGTCCCCATGCGTCGAGATTGAGATCGGCGACGACCCGGGCGGCACCATTGAGTTTCCTGTCGTCCTTCCAGCGTGTCGCCAGCCACTCGATGCTCCAGAAGCCGATATCGATATCCTGATCCGTTCCGCGATAGGTTGCCACGACCGCCTCGGGAGCGAGGCTGCCCGGTGCGATCTCGCGTCCGAGGCCGCCGAAGAAGCCCGACATCGTGTCGGAGCCGCCGATCGCCCTCAATACCGTTTCGGCAAGAGGGGCATCGGTTCCGCCCGATCGCATCCGGTTTTCGAGGTCGATCGCGATTGCGGCGATCTTGATGCCTTCGTTCACCACATCCGTATGGCCGCCATCTGCCAGGTCGACCGACTGACGCCTGCTTGCATGGTGCAGCGCGATCAGGCGCCCGCGATGATCGAAGACCGGTGCGCCCGACGATCCGCCCATGGTGTCGGAAGAATAGTGAATGATTGTCGTCTTGATCCCGATGATGTCGGTGTCGTCGAGGCTGACCTCTTTCGGCCTTCCGTCCGGATGGTGGATGACGAAGGCCTGCGCGCCCTCGTCGACGGTGAAGGAAGACCGTTCCATCGGTATGGAGCCGAATTTTTCCTGCGCAGTGCTTTCGATCCAGATGAAGGTGTAATCGAGGCCGTCGACGGTCGGGCTTGTCAGGAACAGCCGGCCGGGATCTAGCGCGAAGGTCTCGGTTGCGCGCGGCGGCGAGCCATTGCCGAGCAGAAGGTTCTCCGGCGAGATTTCATAGTTGAACTCGACCTTGGCGCCTCGGCTGACCTGAACGGAGTTCAGGACATGATGGTTGGTCAGGAACAGGTTCGGTCCGACAAGAAATCCCGTGCCGCTCCATTGTCCCGGATCACCCTTGTAGTCGATGCCCTCGGCGGAGATGATCGCCACGGCGCGGCGTCGCTCCGCCAGGATTGCAAGCAAGGCGGAAGGGGAGGTGAGGTATCGGCCGACCGCCGTCTCCAGGACGAGCCCGGAATCGGGGACGCCGGTCCAACCCCGCAGCATCTTCGACGGATCGTCGACGCCGCCTTTCGTGCCAACGTCGGAGAAAGGACGATCGGTGGGCGCCACTTCCTCGACGAAGGGAATCCCGCTCAAGGTGCCCGGCCGTGCATCGATCGGCGCGGCAGCTGAAGGCGCATCTTTCGCCTTCACGCCCTCAGCTTCCACCGCAAGTCGTGCAAGCACTTCCGATACGAGTCTGGCAACAAGCTCGGGATCCGCTTCCATCATTGCCTCCGCATGCCGAGGGCCTCGCCGCTTGAGCGGCGAGGCGTTGCTTAGGCACATCCTGCCGGTTCTACCCGGCTGGCTCTATTCCATGACAGCTGCGAAACGCATCCATTTCGCAATCGAATCGATCAACGTGTCGTCGGGCATCCTGAGCGGGCTCTGACTTGGAGCGAAACCGCGCGACAGAGCCGAATCCGGGTCCGCCAGCAGGACGCCGACGAAGGTCGAGGCGACAAGACAGCTTCCCACTTCGCCAAGATGATTGCCGCCGGCCGCTTCGGCTTCCGCCAGGATGTAGAACCACAGCGGCGTCCGCTGGTGGAACTTGGCACTGGAATTCATGAGGAAGCCCTGAAGCGCAGGTTTGGACGCGAAGATTGTCGAGACGTCCTCGATGGGAGCCGATTGCACCGCCCCATGCTGCCTGAGGTATTTGTGAAGGGCCTGGCCTGTCGGAAGCCGCAGATTGTAGCCGCGGCGGAGATTGCGGCGGGCAAGGCTCTTGAACAGCTTCCGCAACTGTTCGTCCGTCTGGTCGTTGCCTTCCTTGAGCATGACGCGCAATGGCGGCGCCAGTTCCGTATCGATCTTGCGGGCGACGCGGGCCGGCTGACCGTCAGCGGAATCATGCGGCGAAATGCCGGTGAACCTTGTCCAGTCGATCACCCAGTTCTTCGGCAGCTTCTTGTTGGTGTCAATTGCGCCACCGCCGCCTGTGAAGCGGAACAACAGGTCGAGTGTGGCATTTTCCCGGAAACCGCCGGGCCGGCCGAAGTTCTTGTTGTAATCATAGAGGGCGCGAACCATCGAGTGGCCGAACCGGTAGGCGGCGGCGGAGAATTCGAGAGGCAGCGCATTGCCGAGCCTTGAATTCTGGCGCCGTTGATCGAACTCCGCCCTGAATTTGAAGAAATGCGATGCCCGATCCTGAACAACCCGCTCGACGACGGCGGGATCACAAACGCCTTTCAAATAACCTTCAACAATAAGCCATTGATAGTGCAGGCGGGTCAGCGTCTGCGCCGAGGAGAAGTCGGCAAGCCAGCCCGTCGTGTGACTCGCCAGATAATCGACGGCCTTGTTGTGAAAGCGCAGGAAGCTCAAGTGAAACTGGGCAACGACCAGATTTTCGTCATTGCGCGTGTCTCCGATCAGCGCGCGCTGCGCAAGGGTTGCGGAGAACTTCTGAAAATCGGCTGATGACATCGATGCCTGTGCCAGACGAAGGGCTGCATCCCGCACGGAAGCCTGTACCTGGCCGTATCGCGGCAGGTCGCGATGTTCATCGAGCCCATCCGGCAACGGCCCCGGTTCGATCGCGGTGCCGACCCGCATCTTGTTGACGAGCGTCGGATGGCGCATGCCCGATATCACGGTGACTACATCCGAGGTGATCCCCGGGCCGATCGGCGAGCCGCCATAGACGCTGTCGAGGTCGAAGCGCGGCGAGCGTGCATTCCTGAACTGACTTTCCACCGTCGAGGACGCAACGGGCGGATGCGGATTCTGGACGCTGGAGATCACGCTTTCGCGGTCCGTGCGCGCGGTCAGTTCGTGATCCAGGAATTGACCCCAGTAGGTCAGGACGGGCGGCATGGTGGAATCGGGGCCGACGTCCTCTTGCGCTTCCGGGTCGTCGGCGAGGTGAATCATTAGGTCGCCGAGCTCATCGAGCTCGCCGATCGTTTCGGCCATTTCAGGCAGATAATTTTCCGGCGCATCCAAATGCGGGACGAAATAGCCGAAATCGGCCTGTTCATCGACGGCGATGTCCGTGCCCGCGGGCGGACCCGCCTCGAACGCTATTGCGTCCGGATCTTTGGCTTTTTCACTCCCCCCATGGGATTGAAACAGAATGGTCATAGCAAAGTCCCTTCTATTTCCAGCCCCAGGAGTAATTCTTGCGTAAGTTGCTAAATTGTCAAATAACCCATTTGGACTAGAACTCTTGATTGTGGTGGCATGTTTTATGGACGTTGTTCGGATAAGGCTGGAAGCTCTTTCGGCTTGTCTTCGAATTTCCGGTGGGGCCGCAGATCAATCGACAAATTGCATTCGCCCTGCGCTGATGCCGCCACGCAACTGATACCTTCAATCCGCAACTTACGAGTGAATGGGCGCGACAAGTCGATCGTGACCGAAGGCACTATTGACAGCAGGCAGGCTTTCGATCCTTAGAATGCGCCAATCGGTAAACAGAGGTAGTTTCCTGAAGGCATATCTCGTGTCGGAGCGTTTGCAGATCTGATGGAATTGCGGCAGCGAGGTAGCAGGCGGACGACATATGTCGCGTTCACCGTTCTCGTAATCTGTTGTGGGCTTGCGCTTCGCAAGTTCGGATACGATTTGCATCTGCCCTTCGTTGTCGTGAAATTCGGCGGTTCGGGCCTTTGGGGGGCGATGGTCTACCTTCTGCTTGCGTCCATGACGGGCAAAAGCGAGCCAGGCAAAACTGCCGTCAGCGCGTTTCTTATTGCGATCACAGTCGAGCTTTTCAGGCTTTATCACACGCAATGGCTCGATGCCTTCCGTTTGACGACGGCGGGTGCCCTGCTGCTGGGGCGCGTGTTCTCCCCTTGGAACATCCTGGCCTACGGCATCGGAATTGTCGCGGCTCTGCTGCTCGATTGTCTATGGCTCTCCAAAGCGCGCAAGTCTCCCTAAATTCGCGTTAGAGCAATTCCAGGAAAAGTACGAAGCGGTTTTCCATTCGGAATTGCGTAAAAACAAAAGTTAGAGCGGTTCTGCGATTCTATGAAAAGCTGGACCGCTCTAACGAGTTTAACCGCTTTTCGCTTGCGGAGGCGGATACGCCCCGTAGGTGGTATTCCCTATTCTCCTCACTTTTTCCTTGGCGTCTGCACAGAATCTGCAATTCCGGGTGGCACCTTCCCGGCATGAGCAACAAAGACATCACGCCGTTCACCACATCACCCACTCTGCCAGATTGCCTCCTGAACGACGGGTGGTGGTTGGCAGACGATACCGGCTGCGAGCGCGTTAGGCGCGCCCGAAATTCAATCCGCATGCTCATGGTGATCAAGGGCGGCTTAGAGGAGAATACCATTGACCGACATTGCCGACGATCTGGGCGCCCGCAATCCCGCGAGGCGCAATAAGGGCAGGGGCATCACAATGCTCGCCGTCGTGGCGTTGGCGGATTTCCTGCTTTTCGGGCAGGAGCCGGGCATCAATCTTTTCGCCTTTGCGGTCGCCGTTACCATCGGCATCCTGCTTCCGGCAATCGGCAGTTTAGGATCACGGATGGCCTGCCTGTTGCTGGGCTTCTCCATCCTTGTGTCGGCACCCTTGCTGGAGGCGCCTTCGCTTCTCGGCGCCCTGCTTTCTGTTTGTGCCGCAATATTCGTCGCACTGGCGTGCTCGAGGCTGGTGCCTGAGAGCATGACCGGACTGCCGCTGATCTTCTTTCGTTTCGCTCTCGTTGCGCCACTGCGGCTTATGGAGGATTGCTTGAAGCGCCTCCTCTTAGCTGCCGTACAACCCGTTTCAGGCAGGCTATCGCGGAGCCTCGTCGTCTGGACCGTTCCGGTCACTCTCGCCTCGATCTTCCTCGTCCTCTTCGCGATGGCCAATCCGCTCATCGAGGAGGGCCTGCGCAGCATCGATCTCTCCATGCTTTTGAGCCTTCTCGATTTCTGGCGCATCACGTTCTGGCTCATAATCGCGATGTCGATATGGCCGCTGCTGCGGCCGCGCCTGAAGCGCCGGCACAATCGCCCGACAGTCACGGCGCTCGTCGAAATGAAGGAAAATCCCCTGTTCGGACACGCATCCTTGCTGCGTTCGCTCCTTATTTTCAATGCGCTCTTTGCGGTGCAGAGCCTGCTCGATCTCGTTTATCTCTGGGGTGGGGCGGATCTGCCCGATGGGATGAGCCATGCCGAATACGCTCATCGTGGCGCCTATCCTCTGGTCGCGACCGCGCTTCTGGCGGCCGCCTTCGTCCTGGCCGCCATGCGCCGTAACGATCCCGGCGACGGCAGTCCACTGATCCGCAGCCTCGTCTATGTCTGGATCGGCCAGAATATCCTTCTCTGCATTGCCTCCATCCTGAGGCTCGATCTCTATGTTGAGGTCTATTCCCTGACGGAGCTTCGGGTGGCGGCCGGGATCTGGATGGGCCTCGTCGCCACCGGCCTCGCCCTGATTCTCCTGCGCATCCTGCTGCGCCGGTCCAGCGAATGGCTGATCGCCACCAACCTGGCAGCGCTTGTGGCCGTGCTGTATGTCTGTGCCTTCATTGATTTTCCGGCCTTCATCTCGCGCTTCAATGTCGAGCACAGCCGAGAGCTTGGCGGCCAGGGACTGGCCCTCGATATATGTTATCTGCGTTCGCTCGGCCCGTCCGCCATTCCGGCGCTCGATCGCTACATTACCGCGCTTGCCCCTCTCGCTCCGGAGGAGATGAAGACGGCCGCGATCACGCGAGAGGGGCTTGCCTATCAGTTCGCGCAGCGCTCACGCGACTGGCGAAGCTGGAACCTTCGAGCCTGGCGGCTGGAGAGCACCCTTGCGCAGCACGTAGCCATTGCAAGATAGACGCAGAACGATAACAACAGACGCAATGAATCTTCGCAGGACCAATCATGGCGCAGCGCATTCTCGTCGTCGATGACGAACCCCACATCCGCGATGTGATCTGCTTTGCCCTCGAACGGGCGGGCATGACGCCCACGACTGCCCGAAACGGCACCGAGGCCATGATGGTGTTCCGGCGCGGCAATATCGATCTCGTCGTTCTCGATATCGGCATGCCTGAGATGGACGGCTTGGAGGTTTGCCGCCATATCCGCCAGACGTCGGCGCTGCCGATCCTGTTCCTCTCGGCGCGCGACGAGGAGATCGACAGGATCGTCGGGCTGGAAATCGGCGGTGACGACTACGTCACCAAACCCTTCAGCCCGCGCGAGCTGGTCGCGCGCGTCAAGGCGATTTTGAAACGTTCCGCCAATGGGATTTCCGGCGAGAAGAGCGAAGGGGTATTGGCGGCGGGACAGGTCCGCCTCCACCGCGGCGGCAGAACCGTCACGTTCGATCAGACCGATATTGCGCTGACGGGGCTGGAATTTTCGCTGCTCGAAAGGCTGCTTTCCCGGCCCGGCATGGTCTTCAGTCGCGAGCAGCTGATGGAAGCCGCTTATGGCACCGGTATCCATGTCGCCGATCGCACCATCGACAGCCATGTCCGCAATATCAGGGCGAAGTTTACCGCCGCCGGATGCAGCGGCATCATCATGACCATCCATGGCGTCGGCTTTAAGCTCGGCTCCGATATCGGAAAGGACAGCTGATGCCGGCGCCGAAGGTCAGGCAGAAATGGCGGCCGACTCTTGCGCTGATCGTCTATGCGGTGCTCCTCGCCGTACTGGCGCTGCCGATTGCGATCGTGATCTGGTTTCGCGCAATGGAATTCACCTCCAGTCACATGGCACCTGCGGAAGCCGGCGCCCTCGTCATTGCACTCGCACTGACGCTGATCGTCGCCTATGTGCTGACGCGCACCATCACGGGGCCGATCGATGCCCTGATCCTGCGCACTGAGGAAATCGCCAAGGGTGGAAAGAGCGCGATACGACCGCTGGACAGTTATGGCACGCGCGAGATCGCCAAGCTTTCGCAGAGTTTTCTCGATCTTGCGGGCCAGCTCGTCGACCGCAGCGAATATGTCCGCTCCTTCGCCGCGCACGTGTCTCACGAACTGAAGTCGCCGTTGACTGCGATCAGAGGGGCAGCGGAGCTTCTTCGCGACGAGGATACTGAAGGACCGATGACCGAGGCGCAGAGGCAGAGATTTCTCGACAATATCGTTGCCGATGCCGAGAGGCTCGACAGGCTGCTTTCGCGCCTCAGGGAGCTTGCGCATGCCGAAGTTCCGATGACGACAGGCCGGACAAGCGTCGCAGACGTCGCATCCGAGCTGATCCGGCGCTTTCCCGCGCTTGAGATCGCTAGCCAAGGCGACAAGGAGACCATGATCGCGCTGCCGCTGGAGGCGCTCGGCATTGCGCTCGGCAGCCTCGCAGAGAATTCCATTCAGCATGGCGCCACGCGGCTGGAGCTTTCGACGTCAGCCGATGAACGCGCCGTGACCATTATCGTTCGCGATAATGGTCACGGCATTCCCGAAGGCAACCGCGATCTCGTTTTCCGACCGTTCTTCTCGACACGCCGCGAGAACGGCGGTACCGGCATGGGATTGGATATCGCGCGCGCCATGCTCGCTTCCCACGGCGGAACGATCAGGCTTGACAGCGACAGTGACGACGAGATCGGCGCGGGCGCAAGGTTTGAAATCGTCGTGCCGATTGCCGGCTGACGTCGTTATGGTTTCCGCGCCGCGACGAGCACGGCCGGGATGGGTATCGAATAGCCGTCGCCGTTCCTTTGGGCTATGCCATCCATGATGGCGCGGTCGATGCGCTCGCGTGCTTCCGCCGTCTGGAGTTCGAGCAGTCTGGCGATGCGCACGGTGCTTCTGTAGATCATGTCGAGAGCGGCCCTTGCCGTCTCGCCTCGCCATGTGAGCGGTATCTCCTCCACGACGATCGTCTCGAAACCGATCGACGCCAATGTCCGCCTGCTCTCCTCGGGGTCGGCGAAGCGGAAAATCGGCGGTGCCGGGGGGAGGGCCACGTCCATCCGGCCGTGCTCCTGAACTGCGCCGAGCACCAGAGCGAAGAACGGGCTCCGCTCAGGTGCGGACCAGACCGTGAAGGCATAGCGGCCACCCGATCGAAGCACACGGTAGGCTTCCGCGATGGCGCGCTCCGGCTCGGACATGTGCAGCAGCCCGAAGGCGCAGACCACCGCGTCGAAACTGTGGTCGGCGAATCCAAGGTGTTCACCATCCCCTTCAAAAAATTCCAGCTTCAGAAATCTGCGCCGCGCCTCGCTTATCATGGCGGGGGAAAAATCGATGCCGATTGCAGTCGCGCCGCGCGCCGCCGCCCGGCCGGCCGCATAGCCTGGGCCGCAGGCCACATCGAGCAGACGCGTACCCTCGGCCACATGGACCGCGTCAAGCAGCGGATCGATGACCGAACGTGTTATGCCCCCGAGCAGGGATGCATATTCGGGCGCGTTGGCCGTCCAGCCCTCCCGCTCCATCTCCTTGAATGACCTGAAAGGGGATTTCTCGCGACCGTTCATGACGTTCCTCCCCATGCAGCTCTGCATCCGGAACAGACCATTCAGGACTCTATCACAAAGCGGCTGCCGGCACACGCGACAACGGTGTGCCGACGGCGCCATGGAGGCCATGGCCGGCTCCAGGTAAGACCCGGCCATGCTGATCCGTCGCGCCCTTCTGGAGCGGGATGCCGAAAACCATGCGCGGTTTTCGGCCGAAATCCCGCTACTGACTATTTGATGTAGGTCAGGATTCAGATTTTCAGGCTGATTCGGCCTGAAATCACCTGATCTAGCGCGGCAAGGGGATGGCGGAATTGAAGATTCCGTCAGGATCAAAGCGGCGTTTGACGGCGCGCAACCGGTCGGCATTCCCGCCATAGCTCTTGTCGGCCCTGTCCTGATCGTCGGGTCCAAGGAAATTGGCATAGCCTCCGGGCAATGCCAGCGCGTCAAATGCGGCAGCGGTATCAAGAGCCCAGGCACGCTCGGCCGCGCCATTGCTCGCCCTGTCGGCCACCTGCGCCAGAATTTCGACCATCACATGCTTCTGGCGGAGGCCGAAGGCGCTGGCATCCGGTGCAATTCGGGTTGCAGCCCCCCTGAAATCATGTGTCAGCACCGAGCATAGTGGCGATGGCGCCTTCCTCATCTGCTCGATCGCAATGCGTACGGCGTCGCCCTGAAGGCGGGGCAAAGATCGCGTTTGCATGACCGTGCGACGGCCGTTCACGGCATATTGGTCGAAGACCGATCGGGAATCTCCATAACTGCTTTCCCTGACATGCGCGATCAATGGCGTGCCGAGCTTGAGCAAAGGGGCGATCCACGCCTCGCCTTCCTCCCGGGGGCCGCTCCAGGTCGGCGCTACCGCAGCGCAGAAAGCACCCTCGGGGCCAGGGATGATGCCGACCTGTAGGTCAAGGGCGTCGGGTGCCGCGTCCAGCATGTCCGCCACGCCGTCTAATACGGCCGCGGCCTCGGCGACCGGATAAATGATGATACCCGAGCGAACCGAAGGCAGATCATGCAGCTTCAGCCGCAACGACGTCACGACACCGAAATTCCCGCCGCCGCCGCGCAAGGCCCATAATAATTCGTCTCCACCTTCCGCTTCGGTCGTTGTGATCGAACCGTCAGCCAGCACGATCTCGGCTCCGAGAAGGTTGTCCGAGGCCAGGCCGAATTGCGACAAAAGCGGTCCATAGCCGCCTCCGAGCGTCAGGCCGGCAAGTCCGACCACCCCGACGGAGCCCGTTACCGCTGCAAGGCCGCTCGGATCCGTATACTCGAAGAGATCGACGCCACGGGCTCCGCCGCCAACCCATACGGAATCATTGCTGGAAAACCTGATGTCGCGCATGGGCGTAAGATCAAGGACGATTCCGTTGCAGAGAGCCCTTCCGAGCCAGTCATGGCCACCGCCCCTTACGGAGAGCGGCAGTCCTGCCTGCCGTGCTGCGCGGATCGCATGCTGGACATCGGTGGGGCTGTTGCAATGAACGATAAATGCGGGCGCTGCTTCGGATTTCGGCCAAATTGCGCACGCGGCATCGTATCTTGCTTCCCCGCCTACCGAGACCTTGCCGGTAAGACCTGTAAGAAGGGCTCCTGAAATTTTGGTCAATCGACTCATGAGCAGATTCCTGTGCTGTTGCTACCAGCGGCCATTGGGGCCGCTTACCCGTCCTAGACGGCTGCGAACGATGTCGATTGGAGAATTCTGCTGTTTAGAGCGGTTCAACTTTTCGTGGAACCGTTCTAACCATTTGTTTTTACACGATTCCCGATGGAAAACCGCGTTTCGCACTTGTCCTGGAATTGCTCTAGATCAAGATGATTTCAGGCCGAATCGGCCCAAAATCATCTTGATCTACATCAAAGAGTTAGAGCGGGATTTCAGCCGAAAACCGCTCACACTTTTCGGCATCCCGCTCTAGGCTGCCCGCCGACTGCGGTCGTTCGCGAACTGGCCGGGTGATGTGCCGTAGATGCGTCGCATCCATCGGTTCAGATGGCTCTGATCCACAAAGCCGCTGGCGAGCGCGATTTCCGCGAGCGACATGCCTCCCGCCTTGATGTCCTTCAAGGCACGCTTCAGGCGCAGTCTTATGATGTATTGATAGGGGCTCATGCCCACCGATCGGCGAAATATCCGCGGGAACTGCCAGCGACCGCGGCAAGCGACATCGGCAAGCGTATCGACGTCAATCGGTTCGGCGAGATGGGCCAGAACGTATTGGTTGATACATTCCAGTTTGTCCGGCGCAAGCACACCCCTTCCATGGATGCGACCGTGCATGCAGTGCTCGAGGACAAGGTGTTCGATCAATTCCTCGGTCAGTTCGTGCCAATAGATTGCGCCCGAAGAGAAGTCGCCGGCGGCCTCGTGGACGAGATCCTTGGCAATGGCGAGCAAGGTATCGTCGATGCCGGAAAGCTTGATCGAGAGCTGTGCTTTTACGTGCGCCTGTTCTGCCGATATCAGTGCCAGCGGATCCGCAGGGATCGTGAGCAGCAATCCGACGAAGCCCTTTGCGCTCCGGGCGCTGGCCTCGGTTTCTGCCGGGCAAATCGTGACGTTGCCGACGGGAGCTATATGCTCCAGGGTCCGATTGCCCACTTTGCAAAAGATCGGTGTCGGTGCGCCGAGCTGCAGGATAACCATATGATGCGCGCTGATCGCTTCAAAGAATGTCTCATCCGCGAAGTGATAGCAAAAGATCCCGAGACCTTGCTCGCCACCACTTTCCGCGGCGAACAGAAGCCGCGGCTCGTCGCCACTTTTCTGCGAAAGCTTCACGTCAGTTATCATTGATACTTGCCTTTACATTTGTTGAATTGGTATGCGCGAGCCGGACGAGGCCGTATTATTGCCAATCCCCCCATTTCATCGTCGGTAGTGTTTCGGAAATGCGTCGAAATCGCTGAGATTTGTTACAAATGAATCCGTTCAGCCGTCCCTGTGCGGCTGGGAAGGCGGACGCCTATTGAGAAGCGTGCCGTCGCGCCGGAATCCCATACTTTGGTCTTGGAAGAGCTAAACGAGCATCCAATACCGGCCGCTTCCCGATCGTCCTAGATTTATTGCAGAAGGTGGGGAAGTCCTGCCTTTTCAAGATTTAAACATGAGTTCACTCGCGGTCTCGGGCGGGAACGACGCTTGCGTCTCCAGGTGTAGGTCTCTGTGATGGCAATATCGACCGAATCCAATGGCGTCCCGCCTTCGAAGGATGTTGCAGCCAAACCGCAGGAGCCGCCCGTTCCGCGCCCTGCAGATCCCGCACCATCTCGGCGCCCCATCGAAGAACACAGGTTCTTCCCCCTGATCCTCACCTGCGCGATCGTTCTTATGATGTGCCTTCTGGTCTTGGCGAGCGTCAGCTGGGACACGTGGCTTTCCAGGGCGCGCTTTTAGACGCGGCCGGAGCTGCTCGATCCACATGACGAACGCAAGAAAGCCCGGAAGCATGGCTTCCGGGCTCTTGTTCAATGGCAGCGAGGGCTTGTCAGCTTACGCCGCACGATGTTCCGTGCCCTGGATGGCGGCAAGCTTCCAGTCGACGCCGGGCCTGCGGACGAAGGTCCAGATCTCGGTGCTTTCGCTCGGCCTGCCCTCGTCCCCCTGGACGACACGGCCGGTCGTGCGGTCGACCATTGCGTCGATGGAGGAGTAGCGCATCGCGAGCGTCGCATATTCGGCATCGCTTTCCTGCCAGGCTTCGGCGATGTCGCCCTGCAGCAGCTTGACGTTGGAGACGCTGTTGCGCAGCCCGTTCGTGGCGTTTTCGCCGAGTTCTTCCGCAAGATAGGACATGGCCTCCGGCGTCGTCAGCCGGCGCAGTGTCGCATAGTCCTCGGCGCCATACGCAGTCTGGACTTCCGTCAGAAGCTGCTCGAACCGGTCGAGGTCGGATTGCTGCAGGCCGATCTCGTCTCCGGCTTTGAAGCCTCTCGACTGACCGCGGGAGTTTGAGTTGGCAGATGCGCCCGAACCAATCGCGGGGATACGGAAGGACGCGTTCTCGCGTGGGGCCATATTATTGTAGGAGTTGCCGCCGAAACCGCTGGCGCCCGCCGTGCGGGTCTGCTGCCCGCGATTGGCGAAATAGCGCATGGCAAAGGAGATCAGCAGCACGATCAGGCCGATCTGCAGGAGCATGCCAAGGAAGCCGAAGCCGCCGCCGAAGCCGTGGCCGAGCAGCATGCCGAGCAAGCCGCCGGCGATCAGGCCGCCGATCATCGAACGGCCGAAACCGTTGAAGAAGCCCGGACGCTGGGCGCCGAGCGGCTGTGTCGCGGTCTGGCCATAGGGCTGCTGCTGACGCGGCGTCATCGAGCGTTCGATGGGGGCCGCCGGGGCAGGGGCGGTGCGAGTGATCGGCGGGGCCTGGAAAGTCCGCGTGCCGCGGCTGCCGAATCCGCCGAAGCCACCAGCCCGCCGCGCTTCCGCATCATCGAAAGCGGTAAGGAAAGTGGCTGCGGCAAAAGCGAAGATCATCGCGATGGTCGCAAGGCGCGGAACGAAACGCAAAGTCGGTTCTCCTGTTCGAAAACATATTCCGGACGTTATATAGGGGCAGTCGTTCCCGCTTTTAAGCGTCGGCGGATATTTCTTCCTTGTCATCGATTGGATCAAACGAGGCTGTTGCGTCGTTTTGTCAGAGATCAAGTTCAGCACAGATCGGGCCTGCTATCGTTCAAGCCCGGCGGAGTTGGGGTAAAACCGGGGATTGACCATGATCATTGAAGACCAGAGCGCCACGATTGCCTTCCTGAGCGATCCCTCCACCTTCTCGGTTTCAGCGCCGGTCGAGACGATGGAAACGCATATCTCGCGGATCTTCCTGGCCGGCGACCGTGCCTACAAGATGAAGCGCGCCATCAAACTGCCCTATGCGGATTTCTCCACCGCTGAGCTTCGGCTTGCCGCGTGCCAAAAGGAGGTCGAACTCAACAGGCTGACGGCGCCCAGCCTCTATCTCGGCGTCAGGTCGATCTTCCGCGATAGCGACGGGCGGCTGAGCTTTGAGGCCGAGGGAGAACTCGTGGACGCCGTCGTCGAGATGGTCCGTTTCGACCAGACGCAGCTCTTCGACCGGATGGCGGTCGCGGGCGAGCTGACCCCGGAGCTGATGACGGCGGTTGCTGGGATGATCGTACGTTTCCACCGGATCACGCCGGTCGTAAAGGTCGCAGGCGGCGCAGCCCAGATGACGGCGGTCCTCGACGTCAACCAGGCGGGCTTCGCCACGAGCCATGTCTTCAGGGCCGAAGAGATCGCCGCGTTCGGCCGTCTCTTCCGCGAGCGGCTCGCCCGCCATGCAGCACTTCTCGACAGACGCGCGGAGGCCGGAAAGGTCCGGCGCTGCCACGGCGACCTGCACTTGAGAAACATCTGCCTGCTCGACGGCGAGCCGAGCCTCTTCGACTGCATCGAGTTCAACGATGAGATCGCGACCGTCGACATTCTCTATGATCTCGCCTTCCTGCTGATGGACCTCTGGCATCGTGGTTTCCCCGATCTCGCCAATCTGGTGATGAACCGCTACCTCGACGAGGCGGACGACGAGGATGGATTTATCGCCCTGCCGTTCCTGATGGCCGTACGCGCGGCCGTGCGGGCGCATGTCACCGCCACGCAGGCAGAGGGGGGAGGCGCAAAGGCCGCCGAGCTTGCAGCCGAGGCACGCTCCTATTTCGATCTCGCCCGCTTCTTCCTGACCGAGCATCCTGCGCGGCTGATTCTCATCGGTGGGTTGAGCGGCTCGGGCAAGTCCACGGTTGCCTCGGCGCTTGCGCCCAAAGTCGGCTCGCCTCCCGGTGCCCGTATCATCGAGAGCGATCGCGTGCGCAAGGGCATGCACGGCGTCTCCGCCGAAACGCGGCTTCCGCCGGCCGCCTACAGGCCGGAAGTCTCGGCCAAGGTCTATCAGGAAATGGCCTGGCGCACCGGCCTCATTCTCGCCGAAGGCGGTGCCGTGGTCGCCAATGCCGTCTATGACCGGGCGGTCGATCGCCGGATGATCGAAAAGGCGGCGATCGACCGCCATGTCGGCGTTACGGCCCTCTGGCTCGATGCAGATCCCGCGCTGCTATGGCAGCGTGTCGATGAGCGCAAGGGCGGCCCTTCCGATGCGACGGTCGACGTGCTTTCGCAGCAGCTCGACCGCAAGCCCGTCGATGTCGACTGGGAAAGACTGGATGCGGGACAGCCGTGTGAAGCGCTCGTCCAGCAGATCCTGGAGACGCAGCCGCGTGTCCTGCTGGATGCGTCATAAACAGTCTTATTGTGCCGCCTGGTTCAGGGCGGCGCGATCCATCAACAGATCGAGAAACGCTCGCGGCGCCTGATCGATCGGGGCTTCGCCATCTTTCTCGTGGGCCGCACAGGCAACCACCAGCTCCCAGCAGATCTCCGGCTCCGCCAGCCTGATGATGCCGAGCCGCGATTGCTGGGCTTCCGCGATCGGCTCGGGAACGAGCGCGATGCCGAGGCCCTGCGCCACCAACTCGATCAGCGTGCCGAGGTCGCTCACCTCGAAGGCAATGCGCCGTTCGACACCCGCCTGGGCAAAGCCGCGGTCGACCAGCTGACGCGTACCCCAATCCGGTTCGAAATCGACGAATGGCTCATCTCGAAAGGCGGAGAGGTTCACGCTCTCGCGGCCGGCAAGGGGATGGTTGCGTGCCGAGATCGCCACCAGCGCCTCGCAGGCAATCATCGTCGTGGCGATGCCGTCGATCTGATCCGAGAGCGGCAGGATGGCGAGATCGAGCTTGCCGCTTCGAACTTTCTCGGCAAGGTGGGAGGAATTGCCCTGGCAAAGCCGGACTTCGATCTCCGGATGCAGCGCGTGGAAGGAGGCGAGAACCGAGGGAAGATCGAGAAAAGCCGGAAGGCTCTGGACCGTACCGATGCTGAGGCGGCCGCGCCGCAAACCCTGCAGCGCAGTCACCGCCTCGCGGGCATCGCGTACCGCCTCGAGCGCGACACGGGCCTTGTCCAGAAACACGCGCCCAGCCGCCGTCAGCCGCACCTGGCGCGTATTGCGCACGAAAAGCTTGGCTTCAAGTTCATCCTCCAGCGCCCGTATGGAGCTCGACAGCGCCGACTGGACGATATTGATGCGTCGGGCCGCACGCGTGAAATGCTGCTCTTCGGCGACGGCGACGAAATGCTGTAGCTGGCGGAGTTCCATGGAGTCCTCGAAGCCTGATTAAGCGGAGAGGGAGATGAATATAGGTTCGGGGTTCGGTTTGGAAGATTAGTTTGAGCTCAAGAAGAGGGCGCCAAGAGAGTTGAATCGGGGTAGTACTAGATTCTTTGCAGCCAATCGGGGGCATAGGCATCCATTTTCTTGTTCTCTCGCCAGCGGGTAAACCGGCTGGTCCAGTGTTGCTCGACATCAAGCGCAATAGCGAAAGGCAGATAGCGTTCATAAAGCTCAGTGGACATTTCCGGGCCTTCCACCTCCCCGAGGAGATAGCGGCGCATCATCTGTACGTCACTGCGGATCTGTTGCTGTTGCCGCGTCGGTTTACGCAGCAATAGCAGAACCAAAACAATGCCACCGAGGTCCAGACAAATCGCGATCAGATATGGCAACTGTTCGGCAGTCACCATGTTGTTCAGGACATATAAAACCGAGAGGACGATCAGGGCTGGCAAACCAAACACCATGGCGAACGTCTGTTTGGTTTGCTCGACTACGCCTGTTGGCTCAGGAAAACGCTCTGGATATCGTAGCCATGCAATCAGGAAAACGGACGCCAGCAGGATCGCGCAAATGGCTGCTGTAAAAATCACAAGGCCAGAGAAGTAGGCGACAGCTGAACCTAAAGCCAAAATAAAGACTGCTATCCGCAAATACCCTGCCGCTTGCTCGCCTCTGGCCTTCTCATATTCCCCGAGGACCGCTCTCAACAGCTCGTCTCCCAGACCATACCAGGCTTGTTTAACCCCACGCCGATTGTCGACGAGCCGCTGTTTGCGAATTTGGTCGCGCGCTACACGTAGCGAATTTGAAAGACCCTTGCGTTTGGCGCGGGCCGCCTTGGACTTGCCATCGATGAAGTCCGAGACCTCGGCATCGTCTCCGAGACTGGAAATGCGAAACCACCCCTTTATGGCGAGATGGCAAAGCGACGCCATAAAGCCTCTCTTCTCCCCACCTCCTTTCCAATCGAGCCACAGGTAGGCCGCGAGCGCAGGAGATATGATGTCGTGCATATCGTTATCGATTTCGCCCCCGTGCGCTTTCGCTCGCCGATGGGTTCGAAGTTTGAATCCGACAAACAAACATGTAATCAGCGGCCCCAAGAAACTTGCCAAGATCAGACGGTGGTCGACAAGCCACCAGCGAGCCACGTTCTCCGGCGTAGCAATGGGAAAGGTCCATGCCGGATATTCAATTTCAATGTCCGGCAGCACACGATCGATCTTGCCGGTCTTGATCGACACCAAGAGCTCGTTCGATGCGTTCTGTGTGATTTCATATTGGTCAGTTGGGGGGACGCGCACTGTTCCCCCCGCGGGCAAATGAACAACAATTGTCTTTCTTACGCCCCGATCATGGATGCTTCCCATATAGGCCGGCAGCACAAGAACTTGATAATTGCCCTCTCCGCGAACCAAGCGGTTGAGCCGATAGCTTATTTCAATTTTGTTAGGACCGAGGGGCAGGTCGGGACTGCAACTCCTGCAGCGTCTTTCGCCGATGTAGACAGAATGGCCCCGCAACGAGTTCTCCGTGAAATTATACTCGGCATCTCCTTCGCGTCGCGCCGCCAACAGGCTGAAATCTCTCCAGTGCATACCGCCCGACGCATCCATAAAGCGGTCAGGGATATCAACGTAGACGCCACCGTAGTTCTGCGCGATCTTTGTCATTACTTTGAAGGTGTCTGTTACAAGAGCGGTGCCGTCTCTGGACACTACCACCTTGCTTTCTGCTGAATATACATTGAATTCGTCTTCGAATTTGCTGCATGCAGTCAATGACATGAGGATTAGGCAAAGCGTAATCCACGCCAATACTCCAATTATCCTTCTCGACTGAGTTATGCGCGATGTGACGCAATAGAGGATATCGTTCTTCAATTTACAGACCGAATCTATGATTCCAATATTCCTTCGGAAGAGACAGTTTATACCGGGCGGGCGCAATCAAAAATGGCATCGATTCTGAAATAATCAGGATTTCCTACTAGCGATCGTAATATACGGCTGCCCGATCGATAGATGAGCACCACTAAATCTGGATACTTTTTCCCCGTGGATGGAGGTCCCCGACAGTCGCCCCGAGCCGCTCACCCCGACGACTTGTCCCCCTTCGGCGCGAAGAGGTTGCCGAGCTCCATCGGGAAGGGGAAGATCACCGTCGAATTCTTCTCGCCGGCGATGACGTTCAGGGTGCTGAGATAGCGAAGCTGCATGGCTTCCGGCTGGCGGGAGAGGATTTCGGCCGCTTCCACCAGCTTGGCGGCGGCCTGTTGTTCGCCCTCGGCATTGATGACCTTGGCGCGGCGTTCGCGCTCGGCCTCGGCCTGGCGGGCAATGGCGCGGATCATGGATTCGTTGATGTCGACATGCTTGATCTCGACATTGGCGACCTTGATGCCCCAGGCGTCCGTCTGGATATCGAGGATTTTCTGGATGTCCTCGTTGAGCTTGTCGCGCTCGGCCAGCATTTCGTCGAGGTCGTGCTTGCCGAGCACGGAGCGTAGCGTCGTCTGGGCGAGCTGGCTCGTGGCCGCCATGAAGTCCTCAACCTGGATTGTCGACTTCTCCGGATCGATGACCCGGAAGTAGATCACCGCGCTGACGCGCACCGAGACATTGTCATGGGAAATGACATCCTGGCTCGGAACGTCCAGCACCCGGGTCCTGAGGTCGACCCGGATCATCTGCTGGACGTAGGGGACGAGGAGGATCAATCCCGGTCCCTTGACGCCGGTGAAGCGGCCGAGCGTGAAGATGACGCCGCGTTCATATTCCCGCAGGATCTTGATCGCGGACGCGAGAACCAGCAGCAGGATGATGATGATCACGAGATAAAAGACGAGATCCGCGAACATGGCCATGATGTCTTCTCCTGCCTCCTGAACGCCCCTGGCTCTAAAGCCTGTCGCGCGAAAACGGATTCACACGACAGGCTTTACGTTTTTGTTTTTTATGCATGTCTTTGCCGCAAAACCGCTGGACACTTTTGCGCAACATGCATTAGATCAAAAAGTTGAGCGGGATGTTGCCCGAAAACCGCGGACACTTTTCGGCATCCCGCTAAATCTCATGTGAACTCCGGGTGACTTTGAGCGTGAGCCCATCGCGGTCCGTGACCTTTATTTCGTCGCCGCTGGCAAGCGGCTCGGCGGAGACAGCCTGCCAGCGTTCGCCACGCGCAATCACGTAACCGGTGTTGCCCGCCCAGCTGTCGACCCTGCCGGCAATGCCGATCATCTGCTCCGCGCCCGTGACGACCTTGCGTCCGCGCGAGCTGAAGGCGAGTGCTGCGACGGCGACGCTGAAAGCCAGGCTGGCGAGGGCGATACCGCCAAGGACGGACCAGGAGACGCTCAAGCCCGGAATATTCGTATCGAAGAGAATGGTTGCGCCGAGCACCAGCGCCAGGCCGCCGCTGACGCCGAGGGCGCCGAAGCTCGGTGAATGCGCTTCCGCCACGGTCAACCCGACACCGAGAAGGATCAACGCGATACCGGCAAAGGTGACCGGCAACAGAGCCAGCGCATAGAGACCGAGCAGCAGGCAGATCGCCCCGACCGTCCCGGGAACAAAGGTGCCCGGCGTCAGAAATTCGAAGATAAGGCCGTAGATGCCGACCATCATCAGGATCAACGCGATGTTCGGATCGGTGATGATCGAAAGCAGGCGGGTTCGCCAATCCGGCTCGAATTCCTCGATCGCAAGATTCGCCGTCTCGAGCCGGACGTCCGACTGTCCAACGTGCACGACACGGCCCTCCGCCTGCTTCAGGAGATCGGCGGGCGTCGTTGCGATGAAGTCGATGACGTGTTCGCGCGCGGCAGCCGTGGCCGGGAGACTTGCCGCCTCGCGCACGGCGCGTTCCGCCCAGTCGGCGTTGCGGTTGCGCAGTTCCGCAAGACCGCGGATATAGGCAACCGCGTCATTGATCGCCTTGGCTGTCTCGGGAGATTGCGAGCCCTGCTTTTGATCGGCGTTCGGCTCGCCTGACTTGTCGCCGCCGCCAGGTGTGCCGCGATCCGGTTGAGGTCCGCCAATCATGATTGGCGTCGCCGCTCCCAGGTTGGTGCCCGGCGCCATCGCCGCGATATGGCTTGCATAGAGGATATAGGTGCCGGCGCTGGCGGCTCGCGCGCCGCTCGGGCCAACGAAGCTTGCGACAGGCACAGGCGAGGCAAGGATGGCCCGGATGATTTCCCGCATCGAGCTGTCCAGGCCGCCCGGCGTATCCATCTGGAGAATGACCAGAGATGCCTTTCGATCGGCGGCGTGCTCAAGGCCGCGCTTGATGTAATCGGCCGTTGCCGGGCTGACGGCGCCGGTCAGCTTCAGAACGACGGCGACAGGTGGAGATCCGGTGGTCGGCTGAGCGGCCAGACCGAAAGTCAGCAGCAGTGTGAACAAAAAAGCGAGAGCCTGCGACAGTCGCCGCCAGGATCCCAGATGCAGCACTACCTTTCTTCGAATATTCATACTCTTAAATATATGGCGGAACGGGCAAATCGGTAAGATGCGTGAGGCTCGGGCCTCGCAGAACTGTTGAATCTTTTTGACGAAGGCGAAATTCCGCACGCCCTTGCCGGACTGCCTGTGACGGCCGTACGATATGCGGTCGGCCGGGGGGCCGATCAGAGGGGTGGAATGAGCATGAACTTTCCAAGGTTGCCGCTTCTTGCAAACCTGGAGGGCTACCGGGCGAACTGGCTGCGCAACGATGTCTCCGCCGGGCTTGCGATCGCGGCCGTGGGATTGCCCAGCGCCATAGCCTATCCGGCGATTGCCGGCTTGCCGGCGCAGACCGGCATCTATGCGAGCATCGTTCCCCTCATAGCTTACGCACTCGTTGGTCCGTCGCGACAGTTGATCGTCGGTCCCGATGCTGCGACGATGACCGTGCTTGCTGCGATTATGGTGACGGTTCCCGCCGGCTCGATGTCCGATCGTGTCGCGGTGGCGGCGTTGCTGGCGCTGGCCGTCGGAGTCCTGTGTCTTATCGCACGCGTCGTTCGGCTCGGGATGATCGCGACTTTTCTGTCCCGGCCGATCCTCGCCGGATTTTTCGCCGGCATTTCGCTTTCGATCCTGATCGGGCAAATCGATCGGGTTACCGGAGTCAAGATAGATACGTCGGGGCTGGTTGCGCCGATCGTCGAAGTCTTAGGCAAGCTCGGAGCGATCCATTGGCCATCGTTCCTGCTGGCGATCGCCATGTTCGCATTGCTGCAGATCGCGCATGCCGTGCGCTCCCGGGTTCCCGGCCCGGTCCTGGTGGTCGTACTCTCCGTATTGCTTTCGGCTATATTCGATTTCGGAGGGCGCGGGATCGCCGTCGTCGGCGATCTTCCTGCGGGGCTGCCGCCATTGACCATGCCGGCGACGGCAGGGCTCCCCTTTGACAGGTTGGTGCTTGGTGCGGCTGCAGTCTTTGTCGTCAGCTTCGGTGCCGGCATTATCACCGCCCGGAGCTTCGGAGCCCGGGGTGGCTATCGGGTCGATCCCAATCGTGAACTCGTGGGCTTTGGGGCGGCAAATATCGCCAGCGGCCTCTTCGGTGCCTTTCCGATCACCGCGTCCGATTCGAGAACGGCCGTGAACATGTCCGTTGGCGGCCGGTCTCAAATCGCAAGCCTCGTGGCAGCTGCAGCCTTGATGCTGGTGCTGCTCTTCCTGGGCGATGTGTTGAGGATTTTGCCGATTCCGGCGCTCGGCGCGATCCTGGCCGCGACCGCGCTCAACCTGATCGACCTGACGGCATTGAAGCAGATCTGGCGTATCAGCCGTATGGAGTTCGTTTTTGCTCTCATCGCGATGTGGGGGCCGATCAGCCTCGGCGTCCTGGAGGGTGTGATCATCGCCATTGGTGCAACATTGGCCTATCTCTTTTCCGAGATGATGTTTCCGCACGACGCGCTGCTCGGTCGTATTCCAGGCCGAGACGGTTTCTACAAGCTTCACAAAACCCCTGCGGCCCGTCCCGTGCCCGGCTTGACGGTCTGCATGCTCCAGAACAGCCTTCTCTTTTTCAACGCTGACTATATCCAGGAACGCCTGAGGACCATCGCAGACGAGCTGCCCAAGGATACCCGATGGTTCGTGATCGATGCGAGCGCGATCCCGCAGATCGACAGCACCGGAACGATGATGCTCGGGGAAGTGCATGCCGACCTGAACCGTCGCGGGATCGCATTCGGTCTGGCGGAGCTCCACACCGATACGCGAGCCATATTGGAGCGCGCCGGCGTGATCGAGAAGATCGGGCCTGCGATGATCTTCGAAGGAATGGATGACGCGTTCCATGCCTTCGAGGCGTCTTATCAGTCTCCACACGCGGAGCCGGTTAGCGGCTAGTTTGCCAAAGGCAGCTGCGTTACATTATGCGGCGCTATTTATTGGGGCTGCTGTCAATGGATCTGCCTGATGCCGCGCGATGACGTCGCAGAGCTGATCAGCCGTGTCGCCCTCGGCGACCGCAGGGCTTTTGCCGCGCTCCACGATGCCACCAGCCCGAAACTTTTTTCCATCTGCCTGCGTATACTCAAGGATCGCATTGAAGCCGAAGAGGCGCTGCAGGAGATCTATGTGAAGATCTGGCAGCGAGCCAAGGTTTTTTCCACGAGTTCGGGGACATCTTCCGCCTGGCTTGCGGCAATCGCGCGCAACCAGGCGATCGATACGATACGCGCCCGCAGGCCGGTCGCCGACGAGCTGGAAAGTGCCTACGACCTTGCCGACACCGGCCTCGATCCGGAAACGCATGCGGTGCTGAAGGGTGAGGGAAGGCGGATTGACACCTGCATGGAAGAGTTGGACGCTGATCGTGCGGTGGCGGTGAAGAAAGCTTATGTCGAAGGGTTGAGCTACCAGGAACTGGCCGATGAATTCGGCGTGCCGCTCAACACGATGCGGACCTGGCTCCGGCGCAGCCTGTTGAAATTGAGAGAGTGCCTGGAACGATGACATCGTTGGATCAAGACGGAGGAGGCCGCTCCCGTGACGACGTGCTCGCGGGCGAATACGTGCTCGGCGTTCTCTCGCTTAGGGATCGGCGCATCGTCGAGGAGCGCATTCGCAGCGACGGACAATTTGCAGCGCTCGTCAGCCGCTGGGAGGCAAACCTTTCTCCCCTCAACGAGGAATATGAAGAGATCGCGCCCGGCATGCAAAGCTTCGAACGGATCGAGGCGCGCCTTTTCGGCGCGCCGGAGCCGGCGCCCAGCTTTTTGCGCGGGCTCTGGAATTCGGCCGTCTTCTGGCGATCGCTCACCTTCGCCTCGCTGGTGGTTGCCGTCGGGGCCATCGTCTTTGCCTCCGGCATCGTGCCCCAGCCGCAAGGCCCCGCGCAGCTGGTTGCAGAGCTTTCGGCGGCGGACAGCCAGGTCAACCTTCTTGCTTCCTATGATGAGCAAAGCGGCCGGCTGAGGATCGTGCCGGTCGCCGCCGGCCGGCCGGAAGAGAAGTCGCTTCAGCTCTGGCTCGTGCCGGGCAGCGGCGCGCCAAAATCGCTCGGCATATTCGAGCCCGGCAGGAGCGGCGAACTCATCATCCCGCAAGCGCTGCGTGGTGATATCGGCGAGGGAGCGACGCTTGCCGTCAGCCTGGAGCCTTTCGGCGGTTCGCCAACCGGCCTGCCGACCGGTCCGGTCGTTGCGAGCGGCGCGACACGCCGGCCCTGAATAAAGGCGGCTCATCCGGAAGGCAGAGTCGGATCAGCGGATCCGCACCATGCCAAGAATCTGCTCCCGATGAATCCATTTCCACGTGATGCCGACGATCACCCGATGGTGCGAAAGAGATAAGCCATAAACAAAATCCTCTCCTCTGAAACTCTTGTTCCCACCGCTCCGTAACTGCTGATGTCGGACGGCGCTGAAGCATAAAGCCAGCGGTCCGCGGCCGACGATGAGGAGAACGAACATGATCAAGTCCCCACTGCGCACTATCGCGCTCGCCACTGCCGTTTCCGCGTTGGCCTTTGCCGCGCAGGCCAAGAACCCGACGGTCGGCGGCGCGCCGATGTACCCGACGAAGAACATCATCCAGAACGCCGTCAATTCGAAGGATCACACGACGCTGGTTGCCGCCGTCAAAGCTGCCGGCCTGGTTTCGACGCTCGAAGGCAAGGGGCCGTTCACGGTCTTCGCCCCGACCAACGCGGCCTTCAAGGCTCTTCCGAAGGGCACTGTCGACACATTGCTGAAGCCAGAGAACAAGGCGACATTGACGAAGGTTCTGACCTGCCATGTGGTCGCCGCGGATGCTATGTCGAAGGCCGTCGTCACGATGATCAAGAACGATGGCGGCGAGCATGACATCAAGACGGTCGGCGGCTGCATTCTCAAAGCCAAGCAGAGCGGGGGCAAGATTACCCTCACCGACGAAAACGGCGGCGTCGCCCATGTGACGATCGCCGATGTCAAGCAGTCGAACGGCGTCATCCATGTCATCGATAAAGTGCTGTTGCCGAAGATGTGAGCGATCGGGATGTAACGCATCGGGCTTCCCGTGCGTTTCAGGGGCGACGTCCATGAGGTCGCATAAAGTCTTGTCTTAGCGACCGCATGGTCCGATGATCGCCTGGAAGGCTGGTTCGGCCTGGTCCGCCGTTGCGGATCAGGCCGGATTGGCTGCGGCGAGTGTAACATTTGGCATGCAGCATCCGTATCAGTCGACAGGAGCCCGGAAGCTGGCCGATAGTGCGGCCGTTGGCCCGGGATGATAGCAAGAGGAGCATTCCATGGCCGCTCCCGGCAGTATCGACAACGCCTCCACCGGTCACGCGCGGATCTTCATTCGCCGTCATTCCGTGGTCACCCGCATCACGCATTGGATAAACGTGCTATGCCTGAGCCTTCTCCTCATGAGCGGGCTGCAGATCTTCAATGCCCATCCTGCCCTCTATTGGGGACGGTATGGCGCCAATGCCGATCCGTCCTGGCTGCAGATCGGCGCCATCGAAGACGGCGACACGGTTCGCGGCGTAACTCGCATCGGAAGCCTCTCCATTCCGACAACCGGCATTCTCGGCGCCTCGAAGGTCGATGGAGACTGGACCGAGCGCGCCTTTCCGTCCTGGGCAACGATCCCCAGCTATCAGGATCTGGCGACCGGCCGGCGCTGGCACTTCTTCTTTGCCTGGCTCTTCGTCATCAACGGCTTCGTCTACCTGCTCTACGGTTTCATCGGCGGGCATTTTCGCCGCGACCTCGCGCCGAGCGCGGAAGAGGTCACCCCTCGCCATTTGAAACAGGAAATCATCGATCATGCCCGGCTGCGCTTTGCGAAGGGCGACAAGGCCCGGCGCTATAATGCGCTGCAAAAGCTTACTTATCTGATCGTCATCTTCATCTTGCTGCCGCTGATGCTAGCGACCGGTCTCACCATGTCGCCGGCCATGGATGCGGGCTTTCCGTTCTTGCTCGATCTTTTCGGCGGACGTCAGTCGGCGCGGGCGATTCACTTCATCAGCGCCTCAGCGATCGTGCTCTTCGTGATCATCCATATCGTCATGGTGATTCTCTCCGGCCTCTGGAACAATCTGCGCTCCATGATCACGGGCCGCTACAGTATCGAAACGGAAGGAGCCGACCGATGACCTTTTTCATCACGCGCAGGCGCCTGCTGATTGGGTCGGCTGCCGGACTCGGCGCCATTGGGCTCACCGGTTGCGACGACCTCTCGGAGAACCCGAATGTTCGCAACGTGCTCGACATGGCTGAAAACCTGACGATGAAAAGTCAGAGGCTTCTGGTTCCGAAGGACAGACTCGCGCGGGAATTTTCGCAAGCCGACCTCTCCCCGGTCTTCAGATCGAACGGCACCAGCCAACCCGACAGCGAGGAATATGCACGCCTGTCCGAGACCGGCTTTGCCGACTGGCGGCTCAAGATCGACGGCATGGTGGAGCGACCGGTTGAACTTTCGCTTGCGGAGCTGAAGAAGCTACCGTCCCGCACGCAGATCACCCGGCACGACTGCGTCGAGGGATGGAGCGCCATCGGAAAGTGGACGGGCGCTCCCCTCGGCCCGATCCTGCAGAGCGTCGGACTGAAGCCCGGCGTGCGCTATGCCGTCTTCTATTGCGCCGATCAGCTTGAACAGACGCTTGACGGCAGTGGCACCTATTACGAAAGCATCGACCTGATCGACGCCTTTCACCCGCAGACGATCCTTGCCTATTCGCTGAACGACAAGGATCTTGATGTTCCGCATGGCGCTCCGCTCCGGCTTAGGGTCGAGCGGCAGCTCGGCTATAAGCACGCGAAATATTTGATGCGCCTCGAGATCAGGGACAGCTTCGCCGGTATCTGGGGCGGGAAGGGCGGTTTCTGGGAAGACCGCGGCTACGAGTGGTATGCGGGGATATAAGGTGAGGGCAGCCAGTTCTTTTGGCGATCGAGCGCATTGCATCCTCGGCTGCGCTCATGCCGCTCCACAAGTGATCCTTGAAATCGCTCGCGATCAGGTGCCGGTTCGAAATGACAGGGTGACCGGGGCGCGTCCTGTCCGACGCGGCGTCCTCGCTTCGCCAGGTATTAACTGACGCAAAGTCAGGCTTTGTGCGGCTTCGACCATCTGCCTGAGATGATCCTCATCGCGGACGCCCTGTCGATAGAGCGCGATGGCGATGGCGGCTATCCTTTGCGCCTCTTCCGAGTCCTTCGGCGCCCCGAATTCTGTTCGCACGGTGTCAAATACGCGTTGGCATAACGCCAGATCCCGGGAATTCAACGGCTCCTCGGGTCGCCCCATGACCGTCTTCACCATGGTGGCTCACCTCTCCTGAGGCCCGCCCCGAGAGGTGGCGGGCCGATATTGAGAATTTAGAAGTCCATGCCCGCGCCCGGCGGCATGGCCGGAGGCGCCTCCTTCTTCGGTTTCTCGGCGACCATGGCTTCCGTCGTCACCAGCAGGCCCGCGACGGAGGCCGCGTCCTGAAGGGCGGTGCGTACGACCTTGACCGGGTCGATCACACCCATCGCGTAAAGGTCGCCGTATTGGTTGGTCTGAGCATTCCAGCCGAAGGAGAAGTCCGTCTTCTCGCGCAGCTTGCCGACGACGATCGAGCCTTCCGCGCCCGCGTTCTCGGCAATCTGGCGAACAGGAGCCTCGATCGCGCGGCGGACGATGTCGACGCCGACGCGCTGGTCCGGATTCTCGGGCTTGAGGCTATCGAGAGCCTTGATGACGCGCAGCAAGGGCACGCCGCCACCCGGCAGGATTCCTTCCTCAACGGCTGCACGGGTCGCATGCAGCGCATCGTCGACGCGATCCTTCCTCTCCTTCACCTCTACTTCCGTCGAGCCGCCGACGCGGATGACTGCGACGCCGCCAGCGAGCTTGGCAAGGCGCTCCTGCAGTTTCTCGCGGTCGTAGTCGGAGGTGGTTTCCTCGATCTGTGCCCTGATCTGAGCGACGCGGCCCTGGATATCCGGCTTCGAACCGGCACCGTCGATGATCGTCGTGGTTTCCTTCTCGATGACCACTTTCTTTGAGCGCCCGAGCATGTTCAGCGTGACATTCTCAAGCTTGATGCCGAGATCTTCGGAGACGACGGTACCACCGGTGAGGATGGCAATATCTTCGAGCATGGCCTTCCGGCGATCGCCGAAGCCCGGGGCCTTCACGGCAGCAATCTTCAGGCCGCCACGCAGCTTGTTGACGACGAGCGTTGCAAGCGCTTCGCCTTCGACGTCTTCAGCGATGATGAGGAGCGGCTTGCCGGACTGGACGACGGCTTCGAGAATGGGAAGCATGGATTGCAGATTGGAGAGTTTCTTCTCATGAACGAGGATATAGGGATCCTCGAGCTCGACCCTCATCTTGTCCTGGTTCGTGACGAAATAAGGGGAGAGATAGCCGCGGTCGAACTGCATGCCTTCGACGACTTCGAGTTCGGTTTCGGCGGTCTTGGCTTCTTCGACCGTGATGACGCCCTCGTTGCCGACCTTTTCCATGGCCTCCGCCAGGAACCGGCCGATCTCCGCATCGCCATTGGCCGAGATCGTACCGACCTGGGCAATTTCTGAATTGTTGGAGATCTTGCGGGCATTCTTCCTCAGTTCGGCGACCAATGCTTCGACTGCGAGGTCGATGCCGCGCTTCAGGTCCATCGGGTTCATGCCTGAAGCCACGGCCTTGGCGCCTTCGCGAACGATGGCCTGGGCAAGCACGGTCGCGGTCGTCGTTCCGTCACCTGCGACATCGCTGGTCTTGGAAGCAACTTCGCGCAGCATCTGTGCGCCCATGTTCTCGAACTTGTCTTCCAGTTCGATTTCCTTGGCGACCGTAACGCCGTCCTTGGTGATGCGCGGTGCGCCGAAGGACTTGTCGATGACGACATTGCGGCCCTTCGGCCCAAGCGTGACCCTGACGGCATTGGCGAGAATATCGACGCCACGTAGCATGCGCTCCCGGGCATCGACGTTGAATTTGACTTCTTTTGCAGCCATTTCCTCACTCCTTATAAACGGCTAGCGTGACGGCAGATACCGCGTTCAGGCGGCCTGCTCCCCTGCGTCCTCGGCCCCGATGATCCCCATGACATCGCTTTCCTTCATGATCAGAAGGTCCTCGCCGTCCATCTTGATCTCGGTGCCGGACCACTTGCCGAACAGGATGCGATCTCCCGCCTTGACATCAAGCGGCTGGATCTGGCCAGCCTCGTTGCGCGCGCCGGGACCTACGGCGATGACCTCGCCCTCCTGCGGCTTTTCCTTGGCTGTATCGGGAATGATGATGCCGCCCTTGGTCTTTTCCTCGGACTCGACGCGGCGGACGAGAATGCGATCGTGAAGCGGTCGGAACGTCATGTCTTCCTCCTGGACAAGTGACGATTATGTTTGATGCTCCTCCTCCCAGACCGGAGCCCCAGCCCGGATAGCCGCCGCGCTTCTTGTCGAGCGTTCGGCGATAATGATCTGGTTTGAAGATTTTCATTTTCAAGGGGAAGAAATGAAAAAATTAGCACTCTGTAATATAGACTGCTAATTACAGGAAAGAAATAATGAATTGGCCTTGCAGGTTGGACTGTCCTGATATCGGCGGACTGCGGTAGCTTTGGAATTATAGCGCGGCTTGCATTTCTTCATGCGATTTGAAATGTCAGCTCAATGGCTGCCGATGGACAAGCGCAACGGCATCGAGCGCCGCGTTCGACACGACGCTCTATCGGGACCGGCGCGCCCGCTTCAGGATTTCATTTCCTGACGCCTATTTGGTGTTGATCGCAATTCGTTTGCCGGCCGACTGTGCCTTTTCCGTCTTCGGCAAAGCAATCCGCAAGACGCCGTTCTTGAACGTCGCATCGACCTTGCTCTCGTCGATCTCGTAGCCCAACGGAATCCGGCGTTCGAAGCGGCCGTAGAACCGCTCGGAGAATTGTTTGTCCTTGTCCTCGCTCTCGGCGCGTTTTTCCCCGCGCAGCGTCAACACGCCGTTGTCGAGCAGGATTTCGACGTCCTTATCCTCAAGTCCGGCCAATTCCGCCGTTATCAGGATTTCCTGATCCTTGTCGGTGATTTCGACATTCGGCCAGTTGGCGCCAAACGCCGGAAAGCTTCCGAAGCTTGTCGGCAAGCGCGGTTCGAATCCGCGGAAGGCATCATCGAACAAGCGGTTCATTTCCCGATGCAGGGCCAGGAAAGGGTTCCGCTCGATGTCGCGATAGGAAATTGGAGCCTGACTGCTGCGGCCCCAGGGAATGAGATCACGTACATTCATTATTCAGCTCCTTTCAATTCAACTGACGCCGGCGACCGCCGGCGTCAAAGCATGTGAGATATTGACTGCTATGCTACCTGTTTTTCGCCTTCGATCTGGTGAACCCCGGCAGCGGGCGAGTCGTCTCGAGCGATCTCGATCTTGCGCGGCTTCATACCTTCCGGCAGTTCGCGTACGAGATCGATCGCCAGAAGCCCATTGACGAGGCTTGCGCCTGTGACCGTTACATGGTCGGCGACCTGGAACCGGCGCGCGAAGTTGCGGCCGGCAATGCCGCGGTAGAGATATTCAGCCTTCTCTTCATCGGCCTTTGTGCCGCTGACGACGAGCATATTCCGCTCATGGATGATCGAAATTTCATCCTGGCTGAAGCCTGCGACTGCTATCGCCACCCGGTATTGGTCTTCGCCGGTGCGAATGATGTCGTAGGGTGGCCAGTTATCGATGGGCGCGGCGCGATTTGCGTCGTCGAGCAGATCGAAGATGCGGTCGAAGCCGACGCTCGAGCGGTAGAAGGGGGAGAAATCAAATGCTGTCCTCATAGCCATATCCTCCTTGGAAGCAACATGGATAGAAGGAAGCCGCCGAAGAGAGCGGCTCCCCGACACACCAGCCCCATTTGGCGGCCGGTAATATCGATTTAGTGAATAAATTCAGCGTTTCAAGGGGTAAAGCTGAGGATTTAGATACGCATTTAACACGGCACCCATATTGCCGATACACGCGATAAACGTGTAGACTGAAGTGGCGCATCGCAGAGGGGAACCTGCATGGACATACGTCTGGCCACGCCGGCGGAGGATCACATTCTCGTCCGGCATTATCTTGGAATATGGGAAAGCTACGGCACACCAACCGATCATATTCAGGAGGACGCAAAAGAGCGGATCTCCCGCTTTATTGCCGAAGGCCGCGAGAGGCGGCAACTTGCGTCATTTCTGGCGGTATCCGGCGACAAGGTCGTCGGTTCCGCCTCGTGCCAAAAACATATGTCTCCCTTCCCGGAAATCATCAAGCCGGCATTCCGTCAGCACGGCTATATCTGGAGCGTCTTCGTCGAGCCGGATCATCGCAGACAGGGGCTCGCGAAAAGGCTGACCGACCATGCCGTGCAGTATCTCAGATCCATCGGTTGTACGACGGTCGTTATCCATGCTTCGGATGCGGGCGAGGCGGTCTATGCATCCCTCGGCTTCATGCCGGCAAAGGAGATGCGGTTGAAGTTCGAGCAGGGTGACGATTCCTGATGAGCCCATCATGGCCACCGCCGTGTATCGCGCTGTCCGATTCCAGCCGTTGTTGTGCTACACTAACAAAGGGCTTCTGAGAGCGCGAAGAATAGCGAGGACGGCATGTCGAAGGGCATTGGCGATACCGGCGGATTTGCGGAGATGGCGACATTCGTCCGGTCATTTCAGATCTCGAGGATGATTTCGGTGGCAGCCTCGCTCGGTATTGCCGATCGACTGGCTGAAGCGCCGCAGCCGGCAGATAGGCTGGCGCAGGAATGCGGAGCGGATCCTGGGATGTTCTTGCGTCTCTGCCGTGCCTTGGCGGCGTTCGGCATATTCACTGTCGATAATGAGGACAATGTCGCCCACAGCGATCACTCACGCTGGCTTCGCACGGATGCCGTACCCACACTCCACTACGCTGCGCGATACTGGGGCATGCCCAGCACCTGGACGACCTGGGGCGAGCTGGAACAGGCAATCCGGACGGGGAAGGCGCCATTCGAGGAGATCTTCGGAAGGCCCTATTTCGATTATTTGAAGATGAATCCGGCCGATGCCGAAATTTTCGAAAGCTTCATGCGCCACAGTCCCGACGACCGCCATGCCGCGGTGGTCGAGGCATACGACTTCTCCGGCAAGGAGGTGGTCGATGTCGGCGGCGGAAACGGCGCGCTTCTCGCGGCGATATTGGAGGCCAATGCGGATGCGAAAGGCCTTCTCTTCGATCAGCAGGCCGTCGTAGCGTCGGCGGGCGAAGTCCTCGGCAAGCACTCGGATCGCTGCAAGATCCAATCGGGAGATTTCTTCGACAGCTTGCCCGCCGGTGGCGACATCTACACGCTTTCGCAGATATTGCATGACTGGAGCGACGAGGCCTGTCTCAAGATCCTCAGCAATTGCAAAGCCGCCATGAGCGAAGCAGCACGCCTGCTGGTGATCGAGCGGGTGCTCGAGGTGGAGCCGTCCCGTTCCCTTGCGCTGAACTTCCTCTCCGACATGCATATGATGATGATGTTTCCGGGGGCAAAGGAGCGGGCGCCTGCCGAATTCTCGCAGCTCTTCCGGCAGGCAGGCTTTGCCGATCCGCGGATCATACCGACGCGTTCGGTATTTTGCGTCCTGGAGACGCGCCTGCTCGGCTGAAGCGGTCACACCACCAGCGCGAGGACAGCGATTGCCGTCAGATACAGGGAGGCGATGTCTATCGAGCGGCCTCAGTCATCATCGAACGTAAACTGGACGGCGACCCGATCGACAGTATTCAGATGCCGCCCACCAAACGGAAGATATCCCATGGAGAGTACAGACCAGAACCGCAGTCCGGCCGAAACCTATGACGAATTCTTCGTTCCTGCGCTGTTTGCGCAATGGGGAAACGTCGTCTGCGACGCGGAGGGAGTGGCACCCGGTCAGCGGGTGCTGGATGTCGCATGCGGTACGGGCGCATTGACACTTTCGGCCGCCGATCGTGTTGGAGCGACCGGCTCGGTTGTCGGGCTGGATGCGAATCCGGAGATGCTGGCGGTAGCGCGGCGAAAGCCGACCCGGATCGAATGGATCGATGGCAGGGCGGAGTCGCTGCCGATGCCGGACGGCAGTTTCGACGCCGCGGTCAGCCAGTTCGGCATCATGTTCTTCGACGATCGCCCTAAAGCCATGCGCGAGATGATGCGCGTTCTTCGTCCCGGCGGAAGGTTGGCTGTCGCCGTCTGCGACAATATCGGACACTCGCCGGGCTATTCGGCCTTCGCCGCGCTATTGGACCGTCTTTTCGGATCTGCGGTTGGAGACGCGTTCCGCGCGCCCTTTGTCCTGGGTGACCGCGAAACCCTTCTAGGCATCTGCAAGGAGGCAGGGATTACCGGCGCCGAGATCGTCCGCCACACCGGATCGGTGCGCTTCAAATCGATCGCGGCTCTGGTTTCGACCGAGCGGGCCTGTGTCTGGACCTTGGGAGGGCTGCTCGACGACAAACAGTTCGAGCGTCTGCTCGCCGGCGCCGAGACGTCCCTGCAGCCGTTCGTCAAGACCGATGGATCGATCGAGTTCGATATGCCGGCGCTTATCGTTACGGCGGTAAAGCAGGCAACGTCTTAAGACTGAACTTTCCTGCCTGCCCAAGATTTGCCCGAAAGGCCCGTTCATCAATCGCGCATGACGTGCAATCGGGGGAATCGCTGCCGTGTTCATAGCTCATCTGCCGGCCGGTTATCTATTAACAAGCCGTCTGGTTCGAAAGCATCCGACCCGCGGATCCGCGCTGCTTGCGGTGGGTCTTGTCTGCTCGGTGCTGCCGGATATCGACCTCGTCCATTTCTATCTGATCGATCATCGTCGGCACGTGCATCACGACTATCTGACCCATACGCCTTTCTTCTGGCTCGCGGTTGCGGCCCTTCTGGCCCTGGGTTCGGTTCTGGCCGGCAAGCGGCAATGGTTGGTCCTGGTGTGGGCGGGACTGCTCAATGTTCTGTTGCATCTCGTTCTCGATACCGTCGCCGCTGACATTCGCTGGCTGTTTCCCTTCTCGGACATGCGGATGAACCTCGTCCATGTTCCCGCGCTTCATCAGCCCTGGTTCTTGAACTTCATCCTGCATTGGACGTTTCTCTGCGAGCTGGCGATCATCATCGTTGCGATCGTTATGTTCGTGCGTAAATGGCATAAGGGGCGCAGTCGAGTGCCGCAGGAAGCGGCTCTCGGCTGAGCGGTGCGGAGGCGTAGCAGTGCCGAGCCTCGCGAGAGTTTGCCCCTCACCCCAGCCCTCTCCCCGTTTTTGACGGGGAGAGGGGGCGCTCCGAGGCTGCCGCATCCCCTTCGCCCCGCTTGCGGGGAGAAGGTGGCCCGAAGGGTCGGATGAGGGGCGCGCGCCGCACGGCACTGTCCTTCGCTTGCGCTCAGAACGCTCGTCGCTTTCGCTCCTCGCCCCCCTCATCGCCTCGCGCTGCTCGGCACTTCTCCCCGCTGGGGAGAAGGGGGTATTCGCTGCAATCCCTCACTCGAACCCCTTGCCCGCGCGGGGCGAAGGTGCGCGAGGGCGAGCCGGCCTCGCAGTCAACGCATTCCGACATGGGTCCCGATCTGCTTGTCTCGACCCAGGCTCCACCGCCCTCGAAGGTCGCGAGATTGCGAAACGGGTTTCCCTAAAGCTCACAGCTAGCCGTGAACGGTCTCCGCATGCCGCTGCAGGCGCCGGCCGTAGGCCTGGCTGATGCGGTCGAAGATGATAGCGATGCCGACGATCGCGAGGCCATTGAAGATGCCGAGGGTAAAATATTGATTGGCGATCGCTCTCAGCACCGGCTGGCCTAGCCCCTGAACGCCGATCATGGAGGCGATGACGACCATCGCGAGCGACATCATGATCGTCTGGTTGATGCCGGCCATGATGGTTGGCATGGCGAGCGGAATCTGAACGTCCTTGAGACGTTGCCATGAGGAGGAGCCGAAGGCATCGGCGGCTTCGAGCACATCCTTGTCGACAAGGCGGATCCCGAGGTTGGTCAGGCGGATCATCGGAGGGATCGCATAGATGACCACGGCGATCAGGCCTGGCACCCTCCCGATGCCAAGGAGCATCACGACCGGGATCAGGTAGACGAAGCTTGGCATGGTTTGCATGACATCGAGGATCGGATTGATTGCCGCTTGCAGCCGATCCGAGCGCGCCATCAGGATGCCGATGGGAATTCCGATCGCGATCGAGAGTACAGCACAGACGAAGATCATCGAGATGGTCTTCATCGTGTCTTCCCACATGTCGAAATAGCCGATGACGAGCAAAGTGATGAGACAGCCCGCAACGACCTTCCAGCTTCGGCTGGCGAACCATGCGATCAGCCCGATCAGCACAAGGATGATCGGCCAGGGAGTCGTCGTCATGAAACGCTCAGAATGAATCAGGAAGACCTGCAGAGGATTGAAGAATGCTTCGATCGGATCACCGTAGGTCCGCGTGAAGGCGCGAAAGCCTTCATCGATCATCTTCTTGAGATTCCGCAAGGTATCGTCGTTCATATGCGGAAATTTGGTCAGCCATTCCATAGGGAACCCCCTGCCGGACTTCAGTGCCCGGTCTTTGCTTGATTAGCTACTGCATGGTTCCTTAAATCAGAACCGATCCAGGGATAAACCATGCAGTACTTCAAAGTGTTACAGCAACCTTTGTGCGTCTTATGAGACGCATGGGGCTGTAGAGCGGCAAGCGTTTTCTGGACGCGCCAATGGCTCTGCCGCTTTTGACGCAGAGCGTGAAAGGGCAGCGTCAAGGGCGCTGCCCTGAAGCCGATTAATCAAAGCGCAGCTTTGATCTTTTCCGCGGCATCCGGAGAAACCCATTTGGTCCAGAGGTCCTGATTCTCCTCGAGGAAATGCTTCGCGCCATCCTCGCCGCTTGCCTGGTTGTCGGTCATCCAGGCCATGAGCTTGTTGACCGTGTCATTGGTCCAGGCGCGCTTCTTCAGATAGTCCATCACCTCGGGGCTTGCCTGATCGGCGAATTTTTTCGTGACCAGTGTTTGAACCTTGTCCTTCGGCCAGTCATTGGGCTTCGGGTCCGGGCAATCGGCCACGGTATTGCAGCGCTTCCACTCGGCCAGGTCCGCAGGCGCGCCATGCTCAAGTTTCACCATTTCGTATTTTCCGAGCAGCGCCGTCGGCGCCCAGTAGTAGCCGACCCAGCCCTCTTTCCTTTCGTATGCCTTGGCGATCGAGCCGTCGAGACCGGCGGCCGAGCCGGTATCAATGAGCGAAAATCCAGCCTTCTCACCGCCATAGGCCTTATAGAGCTGCGTTGTCACGACCGTACCGCCCCAGCCCTGCGGCCCATTGAATATGGCGCCTTTGCTGGCGTCGTCGGGATTCTTGAAAATTTCAGGATGCTTGAGTGCATCCGGGATCGTCTTGATGTCGGGGTGAGCGTCGGCAACATATTTGGGGATCCACCAGCCCTGGACACCGCCATCCGACAGCGCGACGGCAGCTCCGATCAGCTTTCCTTCCTGCAAGCCGCGATTGACGACTTCCGGGACGAGATCGACCCAGCCCTCGGGCGCTATATCCGGCTCGCCCTTTTCGACCATCGAGGTGATTGTCGGCACCGTGTCGCCCTGAATGATGTTGGCCGAGCAGCCATAGCCTTCGTTCAGTATGAACTTGTCGAGACTGGCCAGCACTTCGGCGCTCTGCCAGTTCATGCTCGCAATCGTCACATCGCCGCATTCGGCCGCGGATGCTGCGCCATGCAACCCGAGGAGTCCAAAAGCAAGGCATGTCGTCGCAAGTAAAGCTTTCATTCCTGTTCCCCTTTTTGAGCGGTGATAAGGGCAAGATCTCAAAAGCACCGCCACAATCGAGATCGAAAACCGCCATCGTCACGCACGTGGCTTTGCGCATTCTCGCCCGGAAAACCGACCTGTACTTTTCAGAATGCGTCAACTGCTCTTCCATAAGCACCGATAGTGCCAATATTCGGTGGAGGATCAAGCCGTCTCGTCCGCTCGCCAGCGACGAAATGGTTTACCTCGGCGTATCGATCTGGCAGCCTGCCTTCAGCCTCGTGACTCCCGTGTCGGAAGAGGCTGGAATGACATGATGGAGCATGACAATGCCTTCTCTTTCGGATGTAGCCCTTACCCAGTCTGATGAAGGCCGCTGGCCAAGTCAAAGAAGAAGAATACTTGATTGGCTGGTGACAGAGACGCAGGGGGAGCGCTTCATTGACAATATCCTCGTGGAAATGTGCCGGCGGCTTCAGGAAGCCGGCGTGCCGCTCGGCCGCGCGAGCCTGCATTTCAGGACCAACCATCCGCAATGGATCGGTGCGCGCATTCTCTGGCGCACGGGGTTGTCGGAGGCCGAAATCCGCACTTTCGACTACGGTGTCGAGGAGACGGAACAATACCTGATGAGCCCGATCAACGAGATCAACAGCGGGGCGCGCGAGGTCCGGCAGCGTTTCGAGGCTGGTTACGACAAGGGCCCTGCCTATGAGCTCTATGACGAGCTGCGCGCGGAAGGCATCACCGACTACATTGCCTGGCCGCTCTACCACACGCTCGGCAAGCAGCACGTCATTACCTTCGCGAGCGACAAGCCAGGCGGCTTCAGCGAGGAAGATATCGTATTCTTCCAGGACCTCGTGCCCGCCATAGCGCTCGTCAGCGAGATCAGGGTGAAGAACCGCATGGCGCGCACCATTCTCGAAACCTATGTCGGGTCCCATGCCAGCGAAAAGATCCTCGCCGGCGCCACGAGGCGGGGCAGCGGTGTGACCGTCAGTGCCGCGATTCTCATCTGCGATCTGCGCGACTTCACGCGGCTTTCGGATCTATGGCCTCGCGACGATGTCATCGAACTGCTGAACGGCTATTTCGACGCCATGTCCGGCCCGATCGAACGGCATGGCGGGGAAATCCTCAAATTCATGGGAGACGGGCTTCTCGCGATCTTCCCGACGACGGACCCAATGGCCTGCATCAATCTCCTCCATGCCATTCGCGAGGCGCAGAACAACGTTGCAGCCCTGAACGAGGAGAACATCCACAAGGGCCGCGATCCACTCAGCTATGGCGTCGGTGTGCATGTCGGAGACGTCATGTACGGCAATATCGGCTCGCGCAACCGCCTCGATTTCACGGTCATCGGCCCGGCCGTCAACATCGCCTCGCGCTTGGAAACCCTGACCAAGGAGGTCAAGCGGCCGGTTCTCTTGTCTCGGGCCTTCGTGGAGATGGCGGGGTGCGAAAACGAACTGGAGAGCCTCGGCTCTTTCCCGCTGCGGGGCCTCGGCGAGCCGGTCGATGTTTATGCCTTTTCCAGCGAGGCGCCGGAGATGCGCAGGATTGCCGTCTGAAGCAATTCCAGGAAAAGTGTGAAACGGTTTTCCGTTCGGAATTGCGTAAAAATAAGGAAAGCAATTCCAGGAAAAGTGTGAAGCGGTTTTCCGTTCGGAATTGCGTAAAATAAGGAAAGGCGATGTCGCGCCGCCGCTGCTTGCCGTCTGCCGAGATCAAAAGCTCTTTGGCTTTCGCGAGCCGCTTCTTTCGAGAATGAACTGGATCGCGCGGCTGATCCTTCTGGCCGCTATCAAGGCAGCGACCAATGTCCATATTGTATGGCAGCCGTTGTTTACCAGCCCTGACGGCGGCTGATCTTGAACAGGTTCGCCCTTTCGATGGCGTCTGCCTCGGCGTCATGTGCCATCCAGTTTTCGATCTGCTGGCGCCGGGACGATGCCGAGCGAACCGGTATCAAAACGGCGCGCGCCATATAGCTGCTTTCGGGGACGAGCAGGGCCTGCAGAAGATTGCTGAGCTGCGTGCGATGAAAGGTAACAGCTCTGACGAGTCCGTTCCAGGCGCCCGTTGCGTTACGGCGTTTGCTGTGCTCCGACATGTCTTCCTCCATTCGGTTGCATCTTGACTGCGAGAATAAACCTCGCGCCCAAGATGGGCATCTATACCGATGTATATACGAGGTAGACATTGATCTTGTTTCTCTAATACTTTGCATGATGGCATCAATGCGTCAGGATCAACATCAGATCGCAGAATGCTCGCGATCTGACGAAGTGGCGCAAATATGCGCGATGGAAAAGGATAACGAGGATGCCTGTCCCTTACCTTTCGATCGACGTTTCCGAGACTGCACGGAAAGAACCGAACCATGTCGAAGTCGCAGAAGACGATGCATGGCTCGAGGTTGTGCTGACTGAGACCTTGGAAGAAACTTTCCCCGTCGAGGAATTTCAGTATTCGTTCCGGTTCGACTGATTACGTGGAAATTCTCGGTGAATGCGATGGCTGCGGGTCAAATTCGAGTCCAGAGCTTTGCCCCTCACCCTAGCCCTCTCCCCGCAAGCGGGGCAAGGGGACGACCGTTCAAACCGGATAATAGATGAGTAACAGAACGTACCGGTTGCATGGATGACAGTTTACCGCTTGCTCGATCGTTCCCTCTCCCCGTTTTGACGGGGAGAGGGCTAGGGTGAGGGGCAGAACTCTCCGCGAATCCGATCGGCCGACGCGCCAAAGCCTCGGTGCCGGGCCGGTTGCTCACGCAATCTTATAATTCGGGCGCACATAGGCGACTTCGAAGCCCGCGCTGCGATAGTTGCGATATGATGCGTATTTGCCTTCTTCGCCTGCCGGCGGTTGACCGGTCTCGGCGGTAAAACCTGTAGCACCGGCGGCGACGCCGGCCTCGAGGCGCCGTGCAATGAGCGCCGATTGCGCTCCGCGGCCACGATAGCCGGGAAGGGTCGTGTCAATGCCGAGCCACCCCCAGTCTCCATCCAGGAAGAGCGCACCGCCGGCGATCGGATCATCGCCGTCATAGGCGAGGAAGATCTTCCATTTTGGCCGACCTATCAGGGATGCGAACCAGGGAACCGTAGATTGCGGCAACCCGAAGCCCGCATGGGCGATGTGGCCGAATTCCTGGGCGTCATGCTCGTCGGCGAGGCGAACCTCGAAAGAGGAGGCTCGCGAAGTCTGTCGAACCGCGTTTGCGCCGCGATGGTGTTTCGCCCAGCCGTTGCCGCTCTTCGCCAGGCCTCGTGTTTCCATCCAATGTCCGATCACATCGGGCTGGACAGGCGGAGGGATCTGTATCGCCCATGACGGGCTCGCATTGTTCTTCAGCCAGGCGATCGCCCGGTCAAGTTCGGCTTCGGTCGCGGGATTGCTATGGCCGAGACAGAGAGCCCGGTTGAACTCGGTACTCGGGATGCTTTGATCCGCCAGAGCGATGAGGGTGCCGAGGCGCTCAAATTTCAGCCCAGACTGTCGAACATAAGCCCCAGGCGCTGCCGCATACATATCCAGCCAGGCCTCGCCTTCGATGCTTTCGATGGCCGCAACATTCGGGCCCGGGCTCGCTTCGACACCTGCGTCCATCATGCGTCTCCCTTGTTCCGCTGAGAGGGGCCTTCAGATCGTACACAGTTTTCAGCGATATTTCGCAAGGGCGCGGAATGATTACAAATGACATCAATGGCGCTCCGTCCTTCAGGTCCTTCCGATCGATACCCGGCTCGTCGCTTCGCACTTAGATGAATTTCCTCCTCAGGTTTTACGATGAGGGTTAGTCGTTTACACATTGAAAAAGCAATCGCTAATTTAGTTATCTATAATAAGATGTAAGTCAGGGCGCACCAAAAAATGCGCAAAATGATCGAGGAAGAGGCTGGCAGCGTTGGGTCTGCCGCCTTCACGTTCGACGGGGGGGAGCATGATTTTTTCCAATCGCATGTCTTTGCGCCTGCCAATCTGCCTGATCGCTGCAGCAATACTCGTTCCAGGAGACTATTTTCTCCGAGGTTTCCCAGCGCTCGCGCAAGGGCAGGCGCCAGGCCCGGAGGCGGCCGCCCAGCAGGCTCAGCCTGCCGACGACCAACCCGCGCCGCTTGACGAAGATGATCTGGAAGTTCTGGTCGCTCGGATCGCACTTTATCCGGACGAACTGATCGCTCTCGTCAGTTCCGCCTCGCTCTATCCGCTACAGATCATCGAGGCGTCGCGCTATCTCGACAACCTCAAGAAGGATGCCAGCCTCAAACCGAAGGATAGCTGGGACGGCAGCATCGTCTCGCTCCTCAACTATCCCGAGATCGTCAAGATGATGAGCGAAGATCTCGACTGGACTCAGACCTTCGGCGACGCGATCGCCTACCAGCAGAAAGATGTTCTCGTTGCGATTCAGACACTGCGCGACAAGGCAGTCGCCGATAACATCATCAAGACCGACGATAAGATCAAGGTCGTTGAGGAGAACGATAACGTCATCATCCAATCGGCCGATCCCGACAGCATTTACGTTCCGCGCTACGAGCCGCAGATGCTCTATGCCGAGGATTATCCGCCGGAACCGATCGGATATTATGCCGATCCCTATCCAAACTATTACTATCCGACGGCGACCTTCTTTGCCGGTGCGGTCACCGGCGCGATTTTCGGCGCCGTCGTGGATTGGGACGATTGGGGCGTCTGGGGCGGGGACTTCGACGGCTCCGACATCGATATCGACTGCGACAAGTGCTTCAACAACATCAACGTCGACAGGAAGATGAATTTCAACGAAGTCGACTGGAAGAATGTCGACCGCAGCAAGATCAAGTTCGACAAGGATCAGTTCTCCAAGCTCGACAGGACAAACGTCAAGAACAAAATCCAGGCGAATGAGCGCAATAATATCCGCGAGAAAGCAAGGGTCGCGAAGAACGAAAACGTCTCGCGTCAGCGCGCCGGTTCCACCGCATTGAACGACGTCCGGGCAAACAGAGTGGGCGAACAGCGCGAGAGACCGGGGGCGGGCGAAGGAGAGCTGGGTGGAGCCGGCCTGGCAGCGGCTGCGGGGGCTGGCGCGGCAGGTGCGATCGCCGCACGAGGAGCAGGCGGCGCTCAGAACCGGCCCGCACGCAATGCCAGGGAAACCGGCAGGGTCAACCACCCGGTGAGCAAGCCAAAGCCGGCGGCGAAACGCGACAATCGACCAAGCCGGCCATCGGGGCTTGGCGAGGTGCGCTCCGGAAAGACGACGAAGCTGCAATCCAACCGCGGAGGCCAGGCGATGGGCGGCGGCATCAGCGGCGGCAATCGACCCCAAAAGCAAATCAGTCGCGGGGGAGGCGGTAGCAGATCCATGCAACGTCCGAGCGGTGGCAGGTCAATGCAGCGCCCAAGCGGCGGGGGCAGGTCGATGAGCCGCGGTGGTGGTGGCGGCCGCGGTGGTGGCGGCCGCGGCCGTCGTTAACAGGATCGAGCGAAGAGGAAGGAAACATGGCAATGCATCATAGCCGCATGATTTTTCGTTCGAGCCTTCTTTGTTCGGGTCTGGGGGTTCTCGTCCTCGGCGTCACGATGCTGGCAGGGGTGGCCAAGAGTGCCGATGGCGACAATCCGCCGCCTCTTACCGAATATGTGGCAGAAGCCGCGCCGCCGGAATATGACGATCCCGACAAGGCCCTTGCGGCGTTCAAGGATGCCCTGACGGCAAATGATTTCGACAAGCTTGCCGGCATTCTAGGTCTCGACGCGCAGAAGCTCAGGACCAGCGAAGGCGTGATGGATACCTTCGATAAGATGAAGGAAGGGGCCGCGAAGAAGATCGTGCTTGGCGACGAGGAAGGACACAAGGTGATCGAGATCGGCGAGGACCTCTGGCCGTTTCCCTTCCCGATCACCAAAGGCGATGACGGCAAATGGGCCTTCGATACGCGTGCCGGGATCGAAGAGGTGATCAACCGTCGCATCGGCGAAAACGAGCTGGAGGCGATCGCGGCTGTTCGCGCCTATGTTGATGCGCAGGAAGATTACGCTGGGGAGGACCACGACGACGACGGCGTCCTGGAATATGCACAGAAGCTGATCAGCAGTGAAGGCAAGACGGACGGTCTCTATTGGCCGGAGGAGCAGGGCAATGGTGAAAGCCCCGCCGGATCCCTTATCAATCAGGTGCAGCTCGGGAAGGCCCGGGAGGACAAGGGATATTACGGCTATCGCTTCAAGATCCTGACCCGCCAGGGCAACAATATCGCAGGGGGAGCCTATGATTATATCATCAACGGCAACATGATTGCGGGCTTCGCTCTCGTTGCCTGGCCGGTCAAGTACGGTGAGACCGGCGTCAATACCTTCGTCGTCAACCGCAACGGTATCGTCTACCAGGCGGATCTGGGGGAGGACACCGAGAGACTGGCGCGGGACATCCAGCAGTTCAATCCGAACGACGATTGGCAGATCACCAAGGATTGACGAGGGCGCACCTTGGCCCGGCTGGGGCTCGCCAATGCGGGCCCTGCCTCTCGGCCAATTTCGCTGCGGCTGGTACTCGCGGGCTGTCTCCGTTCCGACTATTGTCACGATCGCTGCAGGAGGCCGAGAGCCGCATCGGCGAGCTCGTCGGCGCTTGCAATCAGCAGATCGGCGCCTGCTGTTTCCAGCTCTTCCCGGCTGCCGTATCCCCAGAGCACGCCGATTGCGCGCACGTCGTTCGCATGTGCGCCCGATATGTCGTAGCGTCGGTCGCCGACCATGACGCAGCGATCAGCCGCCAGGTCGTTTTCCGCAAGAATATGGGCGATGAGCTCGGGCTTATGGTCGATTGCGCCTCCCGGGACGGATCCGTAAATGCCGTCGAAACAGGCAGAGAGGCCAAGATTGTCAAGGATCCGCTCCGCAAAGGTCCTGCGCTTGGAAGTCGCGAGAAAGAGACGAGCCCGGCCGGTATCATGGATCGCATACAGTGCGTCGGCAATGCCGGGATAAAGTTCGGTCTTCAACAGGCCGTTGTCGCCGTAGTCGGCGCGATAGGCTGCAACACCTTCGGCGACGCGGTCGTCCCCATAGGGCGCGAGCAGATATCGCATCACGTCCTCCATGGGCGGTCCGATGATCGAAGCCAGATCCATCGAGGGCCCCGGTTCATGGCCGAGCGCGCGCAGCGCTGCGCGGCAGCTTGCCAGAATACCCGGCTGGGAATCGACCAAGGTGCCGTCGAGATCGAGCAGAAGGGAAGGGGCGGATCGGTGCATGGCGAGTCGGGTCTCCTGAATGAAAACATCGTCGCCTGCAGATACACGATAAATCCGGATTCGCGCACCGTATCGCCGCTTTGCCTGAACGCTCTAAGTTCGACTTTGGATTTGAAAGACGTGGACGGCTGAGGATAAGAATCTCTTGCCGGTGGTTGAAACAGTAACAAACAGGAAGATGGCGATGAAAATCGGATTTATCGGATTGGGACAGATGGGCTCCGGCATGGCGGCGAACCTGCTGAAGGCGGGGCATGAGGTGAGCGTCTATAATCGCACGCGCGAGAAGGCCGAGGCTCTCACCGGAGCCGGTGCGCATGTTGCCGCCACCATCCGGGACGCCTGCCAGGGCGAGGCGGTCTTCACCATGCTTGCCAATGACGACGCTCTGGAAGACGTGGTTTATGGCGACGGGGGTCTGCTTGCGAGCCTTCCAAAGGACGCTGCGCACATTTCGGCCAGCACGATCAGCGTGGCGCTGTCGGAGAGGCTGACTGCCGATCATGCCGCTGCCCGACAGCGTTTCGTCTCGGCGCCCGTCTTCGGTCGACCGGAAGTCGCCGCCGCAGGCAATCTCTTCGTGGTCGCCGCCGGCGCTGGGGAGGTAATCGAAAAGGTGAAGCCGCTGCTCGATGCCGTCGGGCAGAAGACCTTCATCGTCTCGAATGAGCCGAAGGCCGCCAATCTGTTGAAGCTTAGCGGCAACTTCCTCATCGCCTCAGTGATCGAGTCGCTCGGCGAGGCGATGGCGCTCGTCGAAAAGGGTGGGATCGACCGGCATCAATATCTCGAGATTCTCACCTCGACGCTGTTCACCGCGCCAATCTACAAGACCTATGGCGGGCTGATTGCCGACAGGAAATTCGAACCCGCCGGCTTCGCGGCGCCACTCGGTCAGAAGGACATCCGCTTGACTCTTGCCGCGGCCGAGGAGCTGCGCGTGCCTTTGCCACTCGCAAGCTTGCTGCGCGACCGATTCCTCAGCCTGCTCGCAACGGGCGGCGAAAAACTGGACTGGTCGGCCATCGGCGCTCTCGCAGCGCGGGATGCCGGGGAGGGCTGAAACACGGAGGCAGCATGTCACGTTCGCCCCAGGGCGTGACATCGCTTGCGAGGGCCGAGCGCGCCTTCGAGCAAACGACCAGAAGATCGCCATAAGCTCTTGATTCCAGAATCTATTGCCGGGTTCATGAAGCGGCACTTGAGCGCGGTGTGTTTCAGTGACTGTACCGACATTCAAACCAGCGTCATGTGGCTGCATTATCAGGCGGTCGCGCGGCTGCCCCTGGCGGAGAGCGCGTCGATGACAATCAGCAGGAATGGAATGTCTACCCTTCAGCAAGTCGCCTTTCGCGCCGGATGTTCGGTCGCTACCGCCTGCCGGGTTCTCAACAGGACGGGTCCGGCAAGCGAGGCGATGGTTCGCCGCGTGCGCCGGGCCGCCGCCGAGCTCGGCTATCGCCCGGCGGGCCGCTCGTCCGCCTTCGTACAGAAGCGGCCGGTGGTCGGCGTGCTTATCCCGAGCATCACCAATCCCGTCTTCGCGGCCTCACTGTCGAGCATTGAGCAGCGCATGCTGCTTGCCGGTCATAGCGTCCTAATCGCGCAGTCGAATTATGATCCGGCGCAGGAGGCCGATGCCGTCGCCTCCCTTATCAGCGAGCGCCCGACAGGGCTGATCCTGACCGTCTGCGATCCGAAGAAAAGTCCGGCGCTTTCACCGCAGCTGCCGCCGACCGTGCTGCTCCATAACCGCCCGACCTCGCGTTTTGCGGCGGCGGTGACGACGGATAATTTCATGGCGGGCCGTGAATTGACGGAGCTGCTGCTGAAGCGTGGGCATCGGCGCATCCTGTTCATCTCCGGCCATTTCGGCGCTTCCGACCGGGCGCTGCTGCGCTACCAGGGATATCTGAGTGCCATGGATGAAGCCGCTGTACCCGCTCTCGATGCCTGCGAAATTCCGTTCATCAACAGCTTTGAGCAGCTTGATCTGACGGATCCGATATCCTCGCTGGACCCGACCGCCATCATCGCCTCGAACGATCTTCTCGCCTGTGGCGTCATTGGGGCGCTGCGCCGTCTCAATCTCTCCATCCCGCGGGATGTCTCGGTCGCGGGCTTCGACGGCATTGCGATAGGCCGGCTGATGGATCCGCCCCTGACGACGGTCGAGATGCCGGATGCCACGATGGGGGCGGCCGCGGCCTCCCTGCTCCTCGACATGGCGGAAAATGCAGCGCCCGCCCGCCACCTGACGGTGTCCTACAGGCTGCGTCCCGGCGGGACTGTGCGCGATCTCAACGCAGGCTGACAGTCTCTTCACCGAAAAAAAGCCGCCCCGTGAGGGGCGGCGAAATTTTCTGGCCTTTGGCTCAACGAGATCAGCTGCGCGGCAGCAGGCCCTGGACGTCGGCGGCCGCGTCGTCGAGCGCTTCCTTCGGCGTCGCCGACTGGTCGACGATGCGCGACAGGTTGTCGACGATGGTCTGGGTGACCTTGACGCCGTTCGAACCGGGGAAGGCGTACCACGGAACCATCAGCGACATCTGGCTGAGGCCTGCCCGGAACAGCGGGTTCTTCTGGTAGAAGTCGCCGAGATATTCCGGGGACTTGGCGGCAAGCTCGTTGTTCGGCACATAGCCCGTGCCCGGAACTACGACGGAGGCGCCATAGGGGCCGGCGGCGAACTTGGCGAACTTCCAGGCGGCTTCCTGCTTGACCGGATCCTTCGTCAGGATGACGACCGCGTTGCCGCCGGTCGGCAGCTTGCCGTTGACCGGATCGATCAGCGGGATCTTGGCGGTGCGCAGATCGAACTTGCTGCCGACGTTCTTGATCGTGTTGACGAGCGCGCCGGTCGTCTGGAAGGCGAAGCCGACCTTGCCGGCCGCGAAGGCCTGTTCACCGGCCTGCTTGGTGAAGACCGGCATGCCGCCTTCCTTGACCAGGCGGGAGATGATCTCGACGGCCTTTTCGCCTTCCGGACCGTTGAAGGCAACCTTGCTCTCGTCCTCGCTCAGCATCTTGCCGCCGGCGCCGAAGAGGAGGGCGGAGAACATCCAGTCGTCGCCCTGCCAGCGGAAGTCGATGCCGTCGACGCCGTTGCCGAGCGCCTTGATCTTTGCCCCGAGCGCGATGACCTCATCCCAGGTCTTCGGAGGGCTGTCCGGGTCGCCGCCGGCAGCTTTCACCAGATCGGCGTTGTAGTACATGATCGGGTTGGACGTCGCGAAAGCGAGGCCGACCTGCTTACCGTTGATCTGGGCGAGCTTGAGGATGGTGTCGGAGAAGCCCTGTTCCGCCATGTTGCCGTCCTTCTGGACGAGCGGCCCGAGATCGACGGGGACGTTGCGCTCGTTGATCATGCGCAGACGGTTGAGGCCGATGAAGGTGACATCCGGCAGCTCGTCGGTGCCGACCTGGCGCAGGATCGTCTGGATGCCTTCCTCGTAGGTGGCCGACGGGCTGGCGAACTGGATCTTGATGTCAGGATTTTCTTCCATGAACTTCTTCGAGATCGTGTCCATCACGTCCTTGAAGAAGCCCGGCATGGGATAGTGGACCGTCAGCGTCGTCTCGGCATAGGCCGGTACCGACACCGCCATGGAGATGGCGGCGGCGGCGAGAAACTGGGTGATATGCTTCATCGCTCGTGCTCCTGGGTTGAAGCCGGTCAACCTTTGAGACCGGTCATGGTGATGCCCTCGACGAAGCGCTTCTGTGCGAGCAGGAAAGCTGCGACGAGGGGAAGGGTGATAATGAGGGTCGCCGCCATCAGGGCGCCGTAGTCGTCGCCGGCTTCGGCCGCGCGGAAATACATGAGGCCGAGCGGCGGCGTCGCATAGGCCTGCTTGGAGATGACGATCAGCGGCCAATAGAGGTCGTTCCAGTGCGCCACGACCGAGAAGATCGCAAAGGCGGTAACCGCCGGCCATGCATTCGGAACGATGACGCGGGCAACGATGCCGAGTTCCGACATGCCGTCGAGCCGGGCGGCATGGATCAGATCATCAGGCATGGCGCGGAAGAACTGCAGGAACATGAAGATCGCGAAGACGGAGATGGTGAAGGGGGCGACCAGAGAGGTGTAGCTGTTGAGCAGCGACAGCTCGTCTAAGGCGACGTAAAGGGGCAGGGCGGTCGCGTGGATCGGCACCAGCAGGCCCAGCATGACGAGCACCATCATGAAACGGGCGGCTCGGAAGCGCAGCTTCGCCATGGCATAGGCGCAGGGGATGGCGACCAGTACCTGGAAAAAGAAGATCAATCCGCAGACGAGCACGCCGTTCCAGAGCAGCGTGCCCATCGGCACACGGCTCAATGCCTTTGCGAAGTTCTGGACGTAATAGAGCTCGGCCGGGACCAGCGAGAGCGCGGAGGTGAAGATGTCGCTCTGCGCCTTGCCGGCGGTCGAGATCATGAAGACGTAGGGTGCCAGGAAGACGATCGCGCCGAGGGAAAGCAGCGTCAGGCGGACGATCCTGCCGAAGGTGAGGGTGTTCGTCGTCATCATGTGTAGTGCACCCGACGGTCGAGGACGCGGTACTGCAGGAACATCAGCACCACGAGGATGGCCAGGAAGACGACGGTCATGGCCGAGGCGTAGCCGACGCGCAGATAGACGAAGCCTTCCTGGTAAATGGTGAAGAGCAGCACTTCGGACGCCTTGTTCGGGCCGCCGTCGGTCAGCGTCTTGACCGTCTCGAAGACCTTGACCGCATTGGTGATGCTGATGGTGAGCACGAAGAGCGTGGTCGGCCCGAGCATCGGCCAGGTGACGAGCCGAAAGCGATCAAGCGCGGATTTCGCACCATCCACTTCGGCGGCGGCGTAGATCTCCCGCGGGATCGCTGTCAGCCCGGCCAGGAAGAGGACCATGTTGAAGCCGGCCGATTGCCAGACACCGATGATCGACAGGCTGTAGAGAACCGTGCCGGAGGCGCCGAGCCAGTTCGGCCCGGAAATGCCGATAAGCGCCAGCATGGCGTTGATCGGACCGATTGTCGGATGGAAGAGATATTGCCAGACGGTCGCCATGGCGACGATCAGCGAGGCGACGGGGAGGAAGTAGGCGGTGCGGAAGAAACTGCGCGCCGCCGTCTCGCTCTCGATCAGGAGCGCGATGCCAAGCCCCAGAACGATCGAGATGGGTGCAACGATGGCGGTATAGACCGTCGTATTCCACAGCGACTTTCGGAAGGTGCGGTCGGTGAGGAGATGGGCGTAGTTCTCGAAGCCGACGAAACGGAACTTGCCATAGCCGAGCTCGAAATCGGTGAAACCGAGAAAGATGACAGCGACAACCGGCGCGAGTACGAAGACAACGAGGAGGATGATTGCCGGCAGCGCCAGCAGCCAGGCGGTACGGGCTTCGCGACGCTCGCGGGCGGCGGCCGTATCGAGTGGTACGGCGAGGGACGCGACGCTAGCCATGGGCCTTCTCCCGCGCGGCGTCGGCGCTGCTGAGTGAGGTGCGCAGGCGGCGGCCATCCTCGGAAAAGACCATGGCGCGATCCGGGGAAAGCGCGAGAGCGATCGGCATGCCGGCGGCGAGGCCCCTGGTCTCGGAGGGCGCAACACGGGCAACGATGGTGCCGCCGATGGCGTCGAGACGGCAATGGAGGATTACCTCCGAGCCGAGGAATTCCATGCGCTCGATATGTGCGGCAAGCCCATCCTGGCGGCTGTCGGCAAGCTGGACGAATTCCGGACGGATACCGATGGTGACGGCCGTGCCGTTGAAGCCGGCGTCCTTCAGCGAAAGCCGCATGCCGCCGAAGGCAACGATCCCGCTCTCGGCAAGCGCTGGCAGAAGATTGATGCGCGGCTGGCCGATGAAGCGGGCGACTTCGACATGGGCCGGATCGTCGTAGATCGCCTGCGGTGTCGCAAGCTGCAGCAGATTGCCGCCGATCATCACAGCGACACGGTCGGCCATCGACAGAGCTTCGGCCTGATCGTGCGTGACATAGACGGTCGGCACGCCGGCGCGGCGATGCAGCTCGACGATCTCGCCGCGGGCATGGACGCGCAGATTGGCATCGAGATTGGAGAGCGGCTCGTCCATCAGGAAGACGCTCGGATGGCGGACCATGGCGCGGGCGAGCGCCACGCGCTGGCGCTGGCCGCCGGACATCTGGCCCGGCTTGCGGTCGAGCAGGTGGTCGATCTTGAGCGAGACCGCCATCTCGCGCACATCACGGGCGATGGTGGCCCGGACATTGCGCTGGCCGGGCATGAACGACCCGATGAAGGGCAGGCGCTGCGTCCGCGTCAGGCGGCGCATGATAAGCGGCACGGCGATATTTTGCGCCGCCGTCAGATGCGGATAGAGCGCATAGGACTGGAAGACCATCGCGATGTTGCGGTCGGCGGCGGCAACTGTCGACATATCCTTGCCGTCGATCAGGAATTCACCTGTGTCGGCATGGTCAAGGCCAGCGAGAATACGCAACAGCGTGCTCTTGCCGCAGCCGGACGGACCGACCAGGGCGATGAATTCTCCGGGCCCGACATCGAGGCTTACGCCCTTGAGGATGGCGTTGTCGCCGAAGGATTTGGTGATGCCGCGAAGCGAAAGCGCAGTCATGACGCGCGCTCCCGCTGCAGCTTGGCAGCCACCGTCGGGTAGACTTCCGCAATGACCTCATCGATGACATGGGCCGTCAGGCCGGGAACGGTGATGATCTCGCTTGCGACCTCGTCCGCGAAGGTGTGGACGACGGCGCCGACCAGGCGTTCTCCCGGCATTTCGCGCTCCATCGTGTCGATGATGAAGGCCGCCGATGGTCCCCAGACGAGCGAGGTCTGCTCGAAGGCGCCTTTCCAGGCCCAATGGAGATGGCCGCTGGCAAAGAGCGCGACATCATGGGCGGCGATCAGGTCGTAAAGGCGACGGCGCTGGGCAGGGCGGATGCTCCAGTAGCCGGTGTCGCCTTCGTGCGGTTCGTCGACGAAGAGCGGCTTGTGGGCGAAGATCGCGACCCGGCGGCCGTTGCGTTCATCGAGCTGCTTCTGCAGCCATTCGAACTGTGCTTCCTCTTCCGAGTCTTCGAAGCCCATCAGCAGGCTGTCGAGGCCGATCAGGCGCCAGTTGCCGGCGTCCTCGGCCCAGTAGTCCGGGCCGACCAGACGCCTCCAGCGTTCCAGGCGCACCGGATCGACCGGCTGGTCAGAGCCCGGGACATGGCCGACGTCGTGATTGCCGGGAACGATCAGCATCGGCGCGGAGACCTGACGCATCAGGTCCATCGAGAAGGCAATGTCGTCTTCCAGATCGGCGCCGTCAACGGTGAGGTCGCCGGTATGGATCACGAGGTCGGCGGCCTCAGCGTTGATCCAATTCACAAGCGGCTCCCAATTGCCATTGAAGTGCTGCTTGCCGGGGCTGAAATGCGTATCGGTAATCTGGATGATCTTCATGGGGCGCGCGCCTCTTCGATATCGGTCTGGAAGCGCTATGGACTGTCGTCCCCCTCGCCAGTCGACGCTTCTCAGCGATCTGTTTAGAAGGCGCCGGTGTCAGTTTGGTAACAGGCTTTTTCAGTCGTTTTTCAGTTTTGTCATGGATCTGTCAAACAGCGAAAAGCATGCGGGCAAATTCGCGAATGGGTTGCGAACTGGCCGCATGGAAAGGGGCAGGTGCCCACGATTGGGCGGCGTCCCAAAGGCAACAGAGGTCTCGACCGATGGCTCCATGGAGGCGGAGCAACCCTGGATCGAGCATGTCGATCCGGCCGCAATTCGTCGGGCGAAGCCGGAACAACGGGGAATACGATGCGTTCTGCCTGATCACGTCACCAGATGAAAGGGATGCTGGTGTCTGCGCTCAAAACCCATGACGGTTCCGCACATGCGGACATAGTGAAGCAGATTCCGGCGCTTCGCGCTTTTGCAAGAAGCTTTTATCGCGATCCCGCCGATGCCGACGACCTCGTTCAGGAAACGCTTGTGAAGGCTCTCGCCAATCTCGACAAGTTCGAGCAGGGCACGCGGTTGAAGTCCTGGCTGTTCACCATCATGCGCAATACCTTCTGCACAAGGGCAAAAATTGCCAGACGCGAGGCGCCCGGCGACGACGAGAGCGCCATGCTGGAAGCGACATTCGAGCCGACGCAGGAATTGTCGGTCCGGACGCGGGAGGTCGAGCGTGCCTTCGAGAACCTTCCGGGACAATACAAGCAAATCCTCACTCTGGTCGTCATTCTCGGCGAAAGCTATGAAAGTGCCGCCGAAATCTGTGATTGCTCAGTCGGCACCGTCAAAAGCCGGCTTAACCGCGCCAGGCATCATCTTCTTGTGGAACTCGGGGATGAAATGCATCAGCAGGTGAATTGAGAGGCTGCTGGCGAGGCGGACGCGAAGAAACCGCAAGTGCGGATAGGTGCCCGCCGCGATTTGTGGTCGAAACTGCTCGCCGATGTGCCGAATTGAAACAAGCGTATTGATCTCGGTAGGCTGGTGCAGTTCGGCGGCGGACCGCTGCCGGGCTCAACCCTGTAAGGTTCGGTTGACATTGGCCGGAAAGTTTCCAAAAAGAAGACAGCGATTTATCCTGGTCTAATCGCCCGGCCAAATCGCTTTGAGCGAACATTTCTGTTGATTCTGACGGGGTTTGCGAACGCTGGTAACGTTAATCGTTAATTAGTCATAAAATGTTTGCTTGTGTGCGATCCAAAAGTGTCCACATTAGCACTATGGAAAATATTCAATCGCCAAGACCTGACGCCGATCCCATGGAACGCTCGCTGGAATGCGAGGAAGTTCTCGAGGCGGCATTTAACGAGCTCGTTCGTCGCGCCATCGCGGCGGGCTGGCGCCAGGCGGAAGTCGCGCTTGTGCTTGCCGATATTGCAGACGATTACGTCATGGATCTCGCCGAGCGTCAGAAGCGGACATCCCTCGATATCAGCCTCAATTGATGCCGCATCTCCGCAGAACGCTCTAACTTTTGCTTTTTTGCACTTCCGCGCGAAAGCTGCCTGGTACTTTCCTTCGAATTACCAGGCTCATTTCGGCATCGACTGCTGGATGGTCTCTGGCGGCTGTTCGTGCCCGCCCGATCCTTGAATGTAGGGCTTGATTGCGAGGATGCCGAGGATCGATCCGACCATCAACATGATGATGATGAGCATCAGGGCGCGCATGATCTTTGTTTTTCCAATACGTTGCGGTGTTGGCTTCAGCCCCTGAAATTGCCTTCCTTCATCTTGAGCGGATCGTAGTTGATGTCCCAATCCTTTTTCGGTTCCCGCTGACCGGGCGGCAGCTTGTGTATGGTTGCATCGTCCGAGCCGGTGATGACGCGCGGTTTGGCGCTGCTGACGCCGCTGTTGACCGCACCTTCCCTTGTCCTGACAAACTGGGCCTCGGCGTCCTTGCGGATCGCTGTCATCGAATTGTCGTCCTTCGGCATGCCGGACTTTGGCATCGTGATGCTCCTTGGTAATATGGTCTTAACAGAGGGGGAGGTCACATTGTTCCCGGAGATGTCGGCAGAGCGAGATCCGGAGCCTTCCCGATACATGATCGCTTTAATCAAAAATGGGGGGCCGCCATGGATCCGATCATCAGTCTCGCATCATTGAAGCTTGATCATTGGAGCCGGGGCGAGCGCTATGAATCGACCGACACGTCCTTCGGCTCCCTGATCGGCCTGTCCGGCCTCGGTGTCAGTTACAGCGAAGTACCGCCCGGAAAATCGGGATGCCCGTATCATAACCACCATGGCGAGGACGAACTGTTCTTCATCCTGGAAGGAAACGGAACATACCGGTTCGGTGAAAGGGAGTTCGCGTTCAAGGCCGGCGACGTGCTCGGTGCACCCTGTGGAGGGCGGGAAACCGCCCATCAGATCATCAACACCGGCGAGACAGTTCTTCGCTACTTGGGGATTTCGACGAAGGTAAAGTTGGAAGTGGTGGAATATCCCGATTCCGGAAAGTTCCTGGTGTCGAGCCACAAGCCGGATGGCTCACGCTTCAGAACCGTTCGTCGCGACGGTGACGAGGTGGATTATTGGGATGGCGAACCGGGAACCTGACGACAACAATGATCGCGCACGGGCGGACCTGTCCGTGCGATCACAAAAAAGTGAGACCCCAGACTGTCACTTGGCAAAACGTTCCATGACAAAGGCGGTCTGGACGCCCGGCGGCTGCAAGCGATCCGTCTTTGCGGTGGTGACCGGTCCGGTCGGCTGCGAGAGATAGGCAAAAGCCAGTCCGGCGGCCACTACAAAGCCGATGCCAACAAGTGCTAATGATTGACGCATGGCGATACTCCCCGTTTTGGTCTACAACGTGGATATGCTCGCGAAAGTTCCATTCGAGACTTCTTGCGATGGAATCTCGAAATAAATCGGTTCTTCGATTGCGAATACTTGCGGTGCCGGGGACGAATTCTTTTGCTTTCGTCGGCAGAGCTGCAAGATGGATTGCCTCCAGTTTCCGGGAAGTTAGCGGCTGGTTAACGTCGGCGGCGATCGGCATCTCTATGTATTCCTATAAATTCTATAGAAATTTATCCCGGCAATTTTGGACATTCCGAAAGAGTTTTTCAGACTCCGGTTTGGTCGAAGATGTTCGTGCTTGGCTTGAAAAGGGTGTATTTGAGATGATCCGCACGCTCGGGGCTCTGCCTCATTCAGTCAGACGGGATCAAAATGACAAACACGAATTTCACCCTTTCGCGCCGCGCGGCTCTCGCCGCCATCGCCGCTTCCGCAGTGCTCGTTGCCTTTACGACGCCCGCTCCCTCCTTCGCTGAAGACAAGTCGATCAAGATCGGCATCATGGCGGGCGAGGACGAGGATGTCTGGCGGGTCGTAACAGCGGAAGCCGCCAAGAAGGGGCTCAAGATTGAAACGGTCATCTTCAATGACTATACCCAGCCGAACGAGGCGCTGGAGCGTGGCGAGATCGACGCCAATGCCTTCCAGCATAAGCCCTATCTCGACAATCAGATCCAGACGCACGGCTATCACATCGTCCCGGTCGGCTACACCGGCATCTGGCCGATCGGCCTTTACTCGAAGAAGCACAAGGCGGTGGCCGAGCTTCCGGAGGGGGCGGTAATTGGCGTACCGAATGATCCGTCGAACGAAGGTCGGGCCCTGCTCGTTCTCCAGAACGAAGGTCTGATCAAGCTCCGGGAAGGCTCCGGCATTCTTGCGACCGTTGCGGACGTTACGGAAAACCCGAAGAAACTCGATATCAGGGAGCTGGATGCCGGCATCGTCGGCCGTTCGACCGACGATCTCGATGCGGGCGTCGTCAATACCGACTGGGCGCTGAAGAGCGGCCTGTCGCCGGCCGAACGCATCGCCCAGGAGCCGATCGCCGACAATCCCTACCGCAACTTCATTGCCGTCAAGCAGGAAAACGAGAAGGCGGACTGGGTCAAGACGCTTGTCTCTTCCTATCAGAACGACACGGTGAAGGCGGAATTCGACAAGGTCTATAAGGGGACGGGCCTCAGCGCCTATTGACCTATTGATCATAACCGCATCTGCGGTAAGCGGGGAACCGAGGCGGCCGGGCGTTCAAGCCCAGGCCGCCTCGGGCATATCCGGAAGGACAGAAGATGAACTCATTCGTTTCCGCATCGGCAATCGAAACGCCGTTGCAAGCCGCAACCGAAGAGGTGGTGCGGCTGATCGATGTCAGACGCCGCTTCGGGACGACGCCAGCGCTCGACGGTATTTCGCTCACGGTGCACAAGGGCGAAATCCTCGGCATCATCGGTCGCAGCGGTGCCGGCAAGTCCACATTGATCCGCTGCCTGAACGGGCTGGAACGGGCCGATAGCGGCGAGATCTATATCGAAGGGCGCAACATCGCCGGCCTGGAAGAAAAGGAGCTGCAGCCGCTTCGCCGCCGCATCGGCATGATCTTCCAGCATTTCAATCTGCTCTCCGCCAAGACCGTCGAGGAGAATATCGCCCTGCCGCTGAAGATCGAAGGCGTGGCAAAGGCGGAGCGATTGCAGCGCGCACGCGAACTGCTCGACCTCGTGGGTCTTGCGGACAAGGCGAAGGCCTATCCTTCGGCGCTTTCCGGCGGCCAGAAGCAGCGGGTCGGCATTGCCCGCGCACTTGCCGCGCGACCTGCCTTGCTGCTTTCCGACGAAGCCACCTCGGCGCTCGATCCGGAAACGACGCGGTCGATCCTTTCGCTTCTCAAGGATATCAATCGCAAGCTCGGCCTGACGATCCTGCTCATCACCCATGAGATGGAAGTGGTGCGCACGGTTGCCGATCGAGTCGCGGTCATCGATGCCGGCCGGATCGTCGAGGAGGGCTCGGTCTGGTCGGTCTTCTCCGATCCGCAGGCAGCAATCACACGAAGCCTGCTCGGCGGTATCCGCCCGCAACTGCCGGAGCACATCGCTCAACGTCTGTCACCGACGACGGGGAGGGAAGCGATCCTCAGCGTCGATCTTGCAGGCCCTGCGGCACAGGGCGCGGTTTTTGCAGAGCTTTCGGCTGCTCTGCCGCATTCCTTCAGGCTCGTTCACGGTGGCATCGACCACATCCAGAACCAGCCGGTGGCGCGGTTCTTCATCGCCGTTCCAACGCGGGACGCTTCGCTTGCCGACAAGGTCCAACAATTTCTGACAGCCCGCTCGGCCCGGGTGGAGGTGCTCGGCTATGACACCGATCATGTTTGAACTGCTGGTGCGCTCCCTCTGGGAGACCATTCTCATGACTGCCGCTTCGGGATTGATCTCGCTCGTTGCCGGTCTGCCGCTTGGTCTTGCGCTGGTGCTTACGAACCGCGGTGGCATCGCCGAAAACCTCTGGATCAACCGCGTTCTCGGCGGGATCATCAACGGTTTCCGGTCCGTACCCTTCATCATCCTGCTGGTGGCGCTCATTCCGGTGACACGGCTGATCGTCGGCACCGCGCTCGGCACTTGGGCGGCGATCGTGCCGCTCGCCATTGCCGCAACGCCTTACTACGCCCGCATCGCCGAGGTCTCGCTGCGCGAGGTCGATCGCGGTCTGATCGACGCGGTCCGCGCCATGGGTGGCAACCGCTGGACGATCATCCGCGAAGTTCTGGTGCCGGAGGCGCTTTCTGGCATCGTGGCAGGCTTCACCGTGACACTCGTGACGCTGATCGGCGCTTCGGCCATGGCGGGTGCGATCGGCGCAGGCGGGCTCGGCGATCTCGCCATTCGCTACGGTTATCAGCGCTTCGAAACCAATGTCATGATCGCCGTCGTTGCCGTGCTGATTGTGCTTGTCAGCGGCATCCAGTGGCTCGGCGACCGGCTGACCGCCCGGCTCGACCATCGTTGAGACGCGGTTCCGGGCGCTCTCGTCAATTGCGGAGACGGCTGGTCGTCGTCTCCGTCTGCTTTCGACCGTCTCACCATGACGGTCCTTGCCGGTGTAAAGTCAGGTATTTTGAGACAAACCGTTACTCCCCACAGGCGGAGCCGGGCCTGGTTTTTGATCAGGCTATTTTTGTGCTATGATACCAATGGATTGGGGGCAATGTCTTGAGGAGGAAAAGACATGGCTATTCAGGTCCCGAGCGATTTCCGCCGCGTGATCGTTGCCGCTTCGGTGGGAAACATCATCGAATGGTATGACTTCTATATCTTCGGAAGCCTGGCCGCGGTTCTGTCGGTCAAGTTCTTTGAACAATCCCACCCCGTTGCAGCTCTCTTGAGCACGATTGCGCTGTTTACCGCGGGATTCCTGATCCGGCCATTAGGAGCGTTCCTTTTCGGCTGGATGGGAGACCGGGTCGGCCGCAAATACACCTTTCTCATCACGCTCAGCGGAATGGGGTTGGGCACGGGCGCGATCGGTCTGATTCCGACCTACGAGTCGATCGGCCTGACCGCTGCGTTCATTCTCTTCGGCCTTCGGATGATCCAGGGCCTGTGCCTGGGCGGCGAGTATGGCGGTGCCATCACCTATGTCGCCGAGCATGTCCCCGACGAACGCCGCGGCTACTACACCGGCTGGCTTCAGACCTCGCCCACTCTCGGGATCGTGGTGTCGCTCGCCGTGATCATCGCGACGCGCAGCTATTTCGGCAATGAAGTTTTCAGCGCATGGGCGTGGCGCGTTCCGTTCCTCGTGTCCTTCCTGCTGGTCGCCATCGCAATCTACATCCGGCTCCAGCTCCAGGAGACACCCATTTTCCAGGAGATCAAGGCGAGGGGGCAGATGACCCGAAATCCGTGGAAGGAAGCCTTCCTGAGCTCCAACATGAAATATGTCGGGATCGCCATCATCGTGCTGATCGGGCAGGGCGTGGTCTGGTACAGCGGCCAGTTCTGGGCACTGTACTTCCTGCAGCAGGTTTCGAAGGTTGACGCGCTGACCTCATCCTACATCGTCGGGCTTGCATTGCTCATTGCGACGCCGAGCCTGATCTTCTTCGGCTGGCTGTCCGACATCATCGGTCGCAAGCCGGTGATCCTGGGAGGCATGGCACTTGCCGCGCTCACCTACTATCCCCTGTATTCGTGGCTGGGAGCAGTCACGCAGCCTGGTGCCATCAACATTCCGGCCGCGGTCTTCATCATCTTCATCCTCGTTTGCTATGTCGGGATGGTATACGGACCTGTCGGGGCGTTTCTTGCTGAATATTTCCCCGGCCGGATCCGCTACACGTCGGTATCGGTGCCGTATCACATCGGCAACGGCTGGGGCGGCGGATTGGTGCCGTTCATCACCTCGGCAGCTTTCGCCGCCACCGGCAGCGTCGGATATGCGCTGATCTACCCGATTGCAGTTCCTGCGGTATGCTTCCTGCTAGCTCTATTCCTGATGCCGGAGACGCGCCAGATAAAGATCTGGGAGCAGCCGGCTGAGCCTACGCCTGGAGTGTAAGGGTCGCCATGTGCGGGGGCGGGGGCTCTCCGCGTCCTTCATCCTCGCCATGCCCTCTCAGACACGGAACGGAGGGCTCCGAAAAGAGGCCGCTGGATGCGAGGCCGGCAGCCTCCCGCTTTCGCCCCCAAAGATTTTCTGCCGCAGCGGTCCCTCGGCATAGCCGGCCTTAAAGAGGCCACGCTCCTGCAGCTCCGGGACGACGAGATCCACGAAGTCCCGCAAGCTTTCCGGCGCCACCGTCCGCGCCAGGTTGAAGCCGTCGATTCCGCCCTGTTCGATCCACGTCTGCAGATGGTCGGCGATCTGTTCCGGTGAGCCGACGACCGGCTTCATGCGGCTGCCGAGCACCATCTGGTCGATGATCTGGCGCAGCGTCACTGGCTTCGATGCCTGTTTGGTGATTGCCGCGAGCGCCGATTGATTGGCGTTGGTCGTCGACTGTTCGATCACGTCATCCAGTCCGTATTTCGATAAATCGACGCCGATGGAACTGGAATAGTGCGCGAGCGACGCCTCGATGCTCGCATGCCGGCGATAGTCTTCGAGTTTGTCCTGTGCTTCCTTCTCGGTGCGCCCGACGACGACAGTGATGAGAGACAGGATCCGTAGGGCATCGGCGCCGCGGCCGAATGCCTCGGTCTTTCGGCGGAGCGCATCGACCGTGGGCCTCGCGGCCTGCGGGCTCGGGGCGGCAATGAAAACGCATTCGGCATGGCATGCGGCGAAGTCCTGTCCGCGGGCGGAGGCGCCGGCCTGGAAGAGCAGGGGCGTGCGCTGCGGTGAGGGCTCGCTCAGGTGGATGCCTTCCATACGGTAGTATCTGCCGTCGTGCCTGATGGCGCGGACCTTGGCCGGGTCGGCAAATATGCCTTTTGCCCTGTCGCGCAGCACGGCGTCGTCGTCCCAGCTTCCTTCCCAGAGCTTGTAGAGAATTTGGAGATATTCCTCCGCCGCGTCATAGCGCGCATCATGCTCCGGCAGCCTGTCGAAACCCATGCTGCGGGCGGCACTGTCGAGATAGCCGGTGACGATATTCCAGCCGATGCGGCCCTTGGTCAGATGGTCGAGCGTCGACATGCGCCGGGCAAGCAGGAAGGGTGGTTCATAGGTGGTGTTGACGGTGACGCCGAAGCCAAGATGCTTCGTGACATAGGCCATTGCCGAGATCGGGATCAGCGGATCGTTGACTGGGATCTGCGCGCCGGTCGCGATCGTCGGTGCGGGGCTTGCCTTATAGATGTCGTAGACGCCGACGATATCGGCGAAAAATATGCCGTCCAGCATGCCGCGTTCGGCCGTTTGCGCAAAATCTGTCCAGTAGTCGAGATCGGTGTAGTGCCAGGAGGTGTCGCGCGGATGCGTCCACATGCCGTGATTGATATGGCCGACGCAGTTCATGTCGAAGGCGTAGATCTGCATTTTCTTCATGGACATATTCCTTGAGGGCATGAATCGCCGTCCTGATGACCGATTTGGCCCCACGTTGGAAACCGGAAAGATTTTTCTCCGCGCAGGCGAATATCGGCCGATTTTTATTATCAATGAATTTTATAGACTTTATATTTTACCCATTTGTCAATGAGCGGTGTTCAAGCCGTCGTCTTTTGGAGAATGCCATAAATGAGCGCTGCACCTGAAAAAATAAACGTCCTCTGGTTCCTGCCGACGCATGGCGACAGCCGTTACCTCGGCACGTCGATCGGCGGGCGCAATGTCGATCTCGGCTATCTCAAGCAGATCGCGCAGGCGGCCGATGCACTCGGTTACTACGGTGTTCTCATCCCGACAGGGCGCAGCTGCGAGGATAGCTGGGTGGTCGCCTCGGCACTTGCGCCGTTGACGGAAAGGCTCCGTTACCTCATCGCGGTACGGCCCGGCCTGTTGTCGCCCACGCTTGCGGCGCGCATGACGGCCACGCTTGACCGGCTTTCGAGTGGCCGGGTGCTCATCAACGTCGTCACCGGTGGCGATCCGATCGAGAACAAGGGCGACGGCATTCATTACGATCATAGCGAACGCTATGAAGTCACCGAGGAATTCCTCAACATCTACAAGGCGGTGCTGCGCGGCGAGAGCGTCACCACCAAGAGCAGGCACTTCGATATCGAGGATGGCAGGCTGCTTTTCCCGCCATACCAGCAGCCGCATCCGCCGCTCTATTTCGGGGGCTCATCCGGCGTCGGCCAGCAGGTGGCAGCCCGCACGATCGACAAATATCTGACCTGGGGCGAACCGCCGGAAGACGTTGCGAAGAAGATCGCCGAGGTGAAAGCGCTCGCCGCGGCGGAAGGGCGCGAAGTGACCTTCGGGATAAGGCTGCATGTGATCGTGAGAGAGAGCTCGCAGGCGGCATGGAAGGCCGCCGACGAGCTCATCCAGTATGTCGATGATGAAACCATTGCAGCGGCGCAGAAAGTGTTCGAGCGCATGGACTCCGTCGGCCAGAGCCGCATGAGCCGCCTGCATGGCGGCCGGCGCGACAGGCTGCAGGTGAGCCCGAACCTCTGGGCCGGCGTCGGCCTTGTGCGCGGCGGCGCGGGTACGGCGCTTGTCGGCAATCCCGACGAGGTGAAGGCCCGGATGGAGGAATATCGCGAGATCGGCATCGATACCTTCATCATGTCCGGCTATCCGCATCTGGAGGAAGCCTATCGCTTCGGTGAACTCGTCCTGCCGAACCTGCCGCTCGCAACGCCGGTGAAACCGCGCGATGCCTCGATCAATACAGGGCCGTTTGGCGAAACGATCGCGGGCGATCATCGGCCGAAGCTGAAGGTCTCCCAGTCGTGATTGGCGACGTCTTGATAGTCGAAGTCGACGTTGCCAAATGATCTTGGCTGAAGCGAATGCGAGGAAAGAATGCCACCATCACCGCAATTGCGGCTCGGCGCGTTCATGCGCCCGGTCAGTCTCCACACCGGCGCATGGCGCTATCCTGGCTCCTTTCCGGACGCCAATTTCAACTTCGGACATCTCAAGTCCTTCGCATTGAAGCTCGAGGCGGCGAAATTCGACGCCTTCTTCATGGCCGATCATCTTGCCGTGCTCAACATGCCGGTCGAGGCGCTGAGGCGCAGCCATACGGTTACCTCTTTCGAACCGTTCACGCTGCTTTCGGCGCTTGCAGCGGTGACCACGCGTATTGGCCTTGTTGCCACCGCTTCGACCACCTTCGACGAGCCCTACCACGTTGCCCGCCGCTTTGCGTCGCTCGATCATATCAGCAATGGCCGGGCAGGGTGGAATATCGTCACGACTTCCAATCCCGATGCCGCTCTTAATTTCGGCATGGAAACGCACGTGGAGCATGGCGAGCGTTATCACCGGGCGCGGGAATTTTACGACGTCGTCACCGGTCTCTGGGACAGCTTCGCCGATGATGCGTTCATTCGCGATGCCGAGAGCGGCATCTTCTTCGATCCGGAAAAGATGCATGTTCTCAATCACAAGGGCGAGGAACTAAATGTCCGTGGCCCGCTGAATATCGCTCGCCCGGTGCAGGGCTGGCCGGTGGTCGTGCAGGCCGGCCAGTCGGAGCCCGGCCGCCAGCTTGCAGCGGAGACCGCTGAAGTCGTCTTCTGTTCGCCGCGCGACCTCGCCGCCGGCAGGGCGCTCTATGCGGATATCAAGGGACGGATGGATGGGCTTGGCCGCAATTGCGATCACCTGAAGATGCTGCCTGCGGCTTTCGTCGTCATCGGCGACAGCGTCGAGGAAGCCCGCGCCAAGCGCGCGAAGCTTGACAGCCTCGTGCACTATGACAGCGCCATCGCATCGCTGTCGATCGCACTCGGCCACGACGCGTCCGGTTTCGATCCAGACGGTCCTCTGCCGGAAATACCGGAAAGCAATGCCAGCAAGACCGGCCGCGCCCAGGTGCTCAAGCTTGCCGAAGAGGAAAAGCTGACGGTGCGGCAGCTCGCGCAGCGCTATGGCGGCTATTCCGGGCTCGCCTTCGTCGGCACGCCCGAGACGGTCGCGGACGAGATGGAGCAATGGCTTTTCGAGCAGGCATCGGACGGTTTCAACGTCGTCTTCCCCTATCTGCCGCAGGGGCTGGACGACGTGACGCAGCGCCTTGTTCCGGAATTGCAGCGGCGATCGCTGTTTCGCAGGGAGTATGAGGGTGCGACACTGCGCGAGCATCTCGGCTTGCCTAGGCCCGAAAACCGATTCTTTTCCCGCTCCAAAAAGTAAGCAGCCGGCTGCGCCGGCAGCGCCAAATCTTAATCGCTATCGACCTGGTAGAGATTTTGCCTTGTCGCTGGAACCGGCCTCCCGGGACCCGCGTTTCAGTGCCAGTTAGTCACGAGAGGAGCAGACATGACAAAGGCTCTGCCACCACTTTGCGATGGACATGCGCCGATCACCCAGCAGGAATTGTTCCGGGACGCACTTCTCGCTTTCGAGGAGTGGAAGCCGCATACGGAAGAGCCCTTGGTTTCTTATGAGGGGTCTTCCTATCCGATAAGCACCGTTTTCGGAGCGATGCGGGGTTGCACCGATATCGTGCCGATGAATATCGTGGGCGAGGTCACCGAACGTCTGACAAAGCCATGGGAAGGCGAGGGACCTCTTCACGAAATGACCTTCTCCACCGCCGCCCGCGTGATGGGCGTGCTCGTGCGCAAGCACCTTTTTGCCGAGCATCTGGATGAGGCGCATGCCGCCGCAGACGCACGAAGGTGACTGTGAGTGCGGGAAAATCATTTGGCCTATGATGTCGTTGTGGTGGGGTCCGGATTTTCGGCGATCGCCGTGACGATCAATCTCCTGTGCCTGTTGCCTGCAACGAGATCCATTGCGGTGGTTGGAGATGATCCCGGCTTCGGCCGAGGTACAGCCTATCGCACCGAATTCTATCTTCACCGCTTGAACGTGCCGGCCGGACGCATGTCGGTTTTCCCGGACAGGTCGAACGATTTCATCGAATGGCTGCATCGACGGGGCAGCGCCATATCTGCCGATGAATTTGCCTCGCGCGGCGATTATGGACTCTATCTTCGAGACACACTCGCCGCCCTGCTGCGCGGTCGGGATAGTCGTGCCAGGATTGATTTCATCAAGGCGAAGGCAGCGGGATGCGTCGAGCGCTTTTCAATCGGAATGGTCTTTCAGCTGGACAATGGTGCACAGTTGACCGCCCGGAAAGTTGTACTTTGTCTCGGGGTCGGCAACGCGCAGCTGCCTGTCTCATGCAATCACCTTGCACCGCTGTCAAAATCCCGGATCGTCGTAAATCCCTGGAAACTGTCCTGGCTGTCGCATGTCGGTACACAGGATCGCGTGTGCATCCTGGGCTCCGGATTGACGATGATCGATCAGGTTGTGGCATTGCGCGCCCACGGTCACAGGGGCCGCATCGATGTGTTGTCGCGCCGCGGCCTTCTTCCCCATTCTCATCAGATCCAGCGGACAATTCCGGTGGAACCGCAGTTCCCGGCAGGCACGCGCGAGATCAGCATTCTTCTTTCAGCCCTGCGCCGGCAGGTGCGCCACGGCGCCAACTGGCGGGCTGTGATGGACGGATTGCGGCCGCGAACTCAGGAACTGTGGCAGGAGTTGACCAGCCAACAGCGCTCGCGCTTCCTGCGCCACGCCCTGCCGTGGTGGAACATCCACAGGCATCGGATCTCGCCGGCCATCTTCGAAAGGTTCGACGCTTTGGTGCGCAGTGATACGGTGATTGTCCATGCAGGATTTCTGGAAGCCATCGCAGAGGCTACCGCCGGCATGGTGCTGAGCTACCGGCCACGGAAGAGCGGTAGTACCGCCTCGTTGCATGCGGACTGGATCGTCAATTGCACCGGCATGGAGCGCGCCGGGCTCGGCCATTCCCCGCTCCTGAAGGAAATGCTGGAACAGGGAATGATCCGTGCGGACGAGCTCGGTCTGGGTCTCGAGGTCGACAGGGACTCGCGGGTGCTCGGTGCCGATCGGCAGGTGCAGAAAGACATCTTTGCCGTCGGCGCATTGACGGCCGGACAGTTCTGGGAAATCACGGCGGTGCCCGATATCCGGGTTCAGGCGAAACACGTCGCCGATGCAATTGCCTCGGGCATGTCCTGAGCGAATTTCGGGCCATCACTATTCGTATCTGGACTAGTCAACACGCCTCACCGGGGGCGGCTTCCAGGTGCCGTCAAGCACTTCGGTCCTCGGCCAATAGAGGCGCAGGCTCATCATGAACGCACCGCTGGCGGGCGTCGGCAGCCAGTTTGACTCCTTGTCCTTGCCCGGGGATTGGCGCTGAATGTGGAGGTCGAGAGAGCCGTCGGAGTTGTAGCTCAGTTTGTCGCGGTCGCCGATCGCGTAACGGTCAATCGGGTTGGCTGCAAATAGCTGGCGCTCATTGTACATTGTCAGTGACCAGAACGCGCGCGACGGCGGAATTCGGCTCTTATCGAAATGCAACACGTAGCGCCGATCGCTGCGGAATGGCGCTCCACTCGCGTCGGTGAACACGGTCGCATGGACCGCGTCCTCGACCGGATTGGCCCCAAGGCCGGCATAGGCGATGCCTGCTCGATGCAGATAATCGGTGCCATAGGTGCCGATAGCCGTGAGGTTGATGCGCCAGCCATTGATCAGCACTCCGGATTTGGCCACGCTGGCCTTGATCTTGTCGAGTGCTTCCGCCGGTGCAGTGTTGAGCGCGTCCTGCACTTCCTCCGGAGCCGACGCAAACGAGAAACTCTTGCCGGGCTCGAGGCCGATCCGCTGCATACGCGAAAGAATCGGATAATCGTTCGCGTGCGGCGGGTTGTCTTTCATCAGTTCGGCGAAGCGGGAAAAGAACGTCTCCGCATCCATCCTTTCAACCTGCTCTAATGGCGCTCCCATGTCCTGGTTTGGATTCACCGTGGCTTTCGGCGGTGTATAGGGTTTGCCATAGGCGCTGAGCGGCCAGGCTTTGATGCCATCCTGGAATTTGTGCACGGCAGGATAGTCGGCCTTGCCATCGGTCCGCGTGCGCCCAATCAGGGTCACGATCGCCGTGGGACTCCGGTACTCGGTCATGCCGGGCGGCAACTGCCCCTGCCAGCGCGGTCCGACGACGGCAAAATTCTGCGCGTCGGTTCCTGTTGTGCGTTTGCCCGGTGCAGTGAACACGTCGCTCCACAGGTCGAGCATGGGCAGGAGATAGTAACGCCCGCTGGAATCGGGGACGCTGAAGACCATCGGCTCCTTGGACACGTCGAAATACATCATCGAATAGAGCGCATCGGTATTGGGGCGCACCACATCGGTGAACGATGCGTCAGGAAAGGCGCGCGTGTGCGACATCTGGTTCATCGGCGCGCGCAGCCCGGTCGCCTCTGCAACGTTGGTCATGACGTTGCGCGTCACGTCCCCCAATATCATCGGATAAGCGTAGATATAGGCCTCTTGTGCAATTTCACGCGCCTCTTCGGACGAGACGCTCTGTTGCGCCTGAGCCTTCGGAATCGAAAGCATCGCCCCGGCACATAGCGCGGCTAACAAGAAGGTTCTCATTTTTCTCCTCCTGATATGCGCTTGACGCCAATAGCATGAGGCCATGCTGAGTTTTGACGTTTCCGAAATTGCGTCATCGGGTCGAGAAATTTTAGCACGCAACAGTAAACGGCCCCACCGAAGGTCACGCTTCAGATCAATTTCCGGGAACACATCGGCAACCGAGTGGGATTAAGGAAGGATCTTCAAGCGTCGATGAACAATCCACCGCCAGTTAATTCTGGATACGGCGCTGCTTCGGCTCATGCGATGACGGTGCATCTCCCTGTGGGCCTCTACCCTCGAAGAGATTGCGTTCCCTGGCAAGCGCTTCGCCGACAAGATCGAAGAAGGCGCGCACCCGCGCGGTGCTTTTCAGGTCGGCATGGGTGATGATCCAGAGCTCGCCCGTCAGTTCGGAAATGGGCTCGCTCAATGCGCGGGTGATGCCCGGTTCTGCATCGCCGAGATAGCAGGGAAGCAGCGAGACGCCCATTCCGGCCCTGGTCGCGACAAGCTGATTGACGAGGCTGCTCGTGCGATAGGTAAAGGTCTCCGGCGGTGCATGACGGGTCAGCCAGTCGGCGGCCATGATACCGGCAGCAGTTTCCTCCCAGCCGATCAGGGTGTGGCGACCGAGATCACCCGTATCGGCCATTGGCCCACCATTCGCGTCGAGATAGGCGGGCGCGGCGTAGAGGCTCCAGGCCACGCCCGAGAGCTTACGGCCCCAAAGATCCGTCTCCTTCGGGCGGATCGGCCGCAATGCGATATCCGCCTCGCGGCGCGACAGGCTAAGAACACGGTTGTCGACGACAAGTTCCACCAGGATCCCCGGATGCGTTTGGCGAAACGCGGCGAGATGACCGGTGAGGCGGCTGTAGGCGAGTGTTTCCGACGAGGTGACGCGAAGCCGGCCGGAAAGTTGATGATCACGGCCGGCGATATCGCGATCAAGGGCGAGTGCCTCGTCCTCCATCCGTTCGGCCGTCACGGCCATCCGCTCTCCCGCGGGTGTGGGCTGATAGGCGCCGCCCGGCAAGCGTTCGAAGATGCGCACACCGATGCGCTCCTCCAGTGCGTTAAGGCGGCGGAAAGCGGTCGAATGGTCGATGCCGAGCGCTTTTGCGGCGGCTGTCAGGCCGCCCGTTCGGCGAACCGCCAGGACAAGTTGCAGGTCGTTCCAATCCTTCATGTCATCCTTCATAGCACGGAGCTCGTTTGCAGTCATGCAAGCGCGTCTGGCGAAATCCCAACGTGCATTGCAGATCGTCGCACCGTAGATCTTGGCCGAAGACGAACGAAGCCATCGCTCCCATTCGAAAGGACCGCGCCATGAAGCTCTATTACGCCACCGGAACCTGCTCGCTCTCACCGCATATCGTCGCCTGCGAGGCAGGTCTTTCGCTTGAACTTGAGCGAGTCGACATTTTGAGAACGCCTCACCTCACCGAAACAGGGATCGATCTTACTACCCGAAATCCTAACGGATATGTGCCGCTTCTGGAACTGGACGACGGTACCCATTTGACGGAAGGGGCGGCCATCGTTCAATTCCTCGCCGACCTGAAGCCGGAAGCAGGGCTTGCGCCGGCGGCGGGGTCGCTGGAGCGCTATCGATTTCAGTCCTGGCTCAACTTCGTCGCGACCGAGCTTCACAAGATGTACAGTCCCTGGCTGTTTCATCCGGAATATGGTTCGCAGGCGCAGGATGTCGCGCGCAGGAAAATTGCCGACCGTCTTGGCTTCGTGGAAACCCATCTTGCAAAATCGGGACCATTTCTGATGGGCGAGCGTTTCACCGCCGCCGATGCCTATCTCTTCACCATCGTCGGCTGGTCGGCATTCACGAAGGTCGATCTTTCCGCCTTTCCGCATCTGCGCGATTTCATGGCGCGCGTCGGGGCACGCCCGAGGGTGCGTGAGGCGATGCAGGCCGAAGGGATGAGGGTGGCGGCATGAATGCGAAGCATCCTCCACCGCTGACACTCGTCAGCCATCACCTCTGCCCCTATGTCCAGCGCGCGGCGATCGCCCTCGATGAAAAGGGGATCCGGTTCGAACGGATCCTCATCGATCTTGCGGACAAGCCGGCATGGTTTCAGGCGATCTCGCCACTCGGCAAAGTGCCGCTGCTTCGGGTTCGATCGGCAGATGTCCCGGAAGCGGTTCTCTTCGAAAGCACTGTCATCTGCGAATATATCGAGGAGACCGGAAGCGGCCCACGCCTGCATCCGGCCGATCCGTTAGAAAGGGCCCGTCACCGGGCCTGGATGGAGTTCGGATCCGCTATCCTGTCCGATATTTGGAGGCTTGAGACGGCGCAGAACCCTGAACATTACGACCAGGCGCGCCAGGCAGTGGCTGCGAAATTCGCCCGTGTCGAAGCTATCCTTGCCGACGGTCCTTATTTTGCCGGGGAAGCCTTCAGTCTCGTCGATGCCGTCTATGGGCCGATCTTCCGCTATTTCGACGTTTTCGACGCCATCTTAGACATGAAGCTTTTCGCTGATCTGCCGAAAACTGTCGCCTGGCGCTCGGCACTATCCAGGAGGCCAAGCGTCATCAGGGCGGTCGATCAGGACTATCCCGATCGCCTACGCGCTTTTCTGGAACGTCACGACGCTTATCTTCTCAAGGTCGCGGCGCGTCTCTCTCCGCCCTCATCCCTGTGCCTGTCACAGGGATCCAGCAGCGCCGTGTCCACTGCGCGGGAGACTCGCTTTTCGTGATGCCGGCCGATGAGGGAGAGCTATTTGCCGGATCCATCATAGCGATCTCAGAGAAAGTTGATCAGCTGAGAGGAGTCTTTTCGCCGTGCCGACGCACGGCGGCTGGATTCCTGTGACAGGCACAGGAATGAGGGTGGAAAGAGACGCGCCCGATTGTGGTATGAGACTCTGGAGCGCCCTATCGCGCTACCCCGGACCGAGCCTTGGACGGCTCGATCCATTCGACATTCGGGGCGTGCGCTTCGGGCAGGGGTTGCGGATCGAGCTCGTAGCTGTAGCCGTCGAGCATGCTCGAGGCGCGCAGCGCCGCTTCGATCTTGGCCTCTGTCTCGGCGATGGCCTTTGCAATCGCCTCGACACGGGCACGAAACATATGTGCAAGCACGTCCCTGCCGGGACGTTTGCCGAGTCGCTCCAGGTGGAGCGTGATGCGGGAGGAATGACGTTCCAGTTCGCTTTTGCTGAAGCGCGCCTTGCGGACTTCTTCCGAAAGGCTTGCCTGCATCTGCGCTACCGGATCGAAGCTTCCCGGGTCGCGTTCGTCCAGGACGGCGTCGGTGACAAGCTTTTCGACGATGGTCAAGGCCTGCAGATCGACGGCGTCGGCGAGTTCGACGTCGTAGCCGGTGTCATCGAAGACCTTGCGCCTTATGGGATCCTGCAGGAGTTCATAGGCTTTCTTGACCCGGTCGAACGTCTCCGGATCGCCGCCGGAATCCGGATGAGTCGCTTTCGCGTGCCGCCGATAAGCTGCCTTGATCTGCGCCTCGTTCGCGTCGCGCTCAACACCAAGAATATCGTAGGGATCCGTCACGTCCACTCCGCTGCCTCTCACATCCAGCCACGCAGGCCATCGACGCTTTCTCTACCATCACAAGGGCGAAGTTTGGACAAAAAGAACGGGAAAAATTTGAAAGTTGATAGCTCTCAGCCCGATCAATCGCCGTAAAGATATTCCGGCAGCCAGAGCGTCAGGCCGGGCCAGATATACATGAGGACCATGCAGACGATGACGATCAGCATGTATGGCATCATGCCCGCGAATATCTGGTTGAGGGTCACGTGCGGGGGAGAGACACCCTTCAGATAGAAGGCTGACATGGCGACCGGAGGCGACAGGAATGCCGCCTGCAGGTTCACGAAGACGAGGACGCCCCAGAGGACCGGGTCGATGTCGAAATGCCTCAGCATCGGCAGGAATATCGGTACGAAGATGATGATGATCTCCGTCCACTCGAGCGGCCAGCCGAGGATGAAGATGATCGCTTGCGACAGGATCATGAACTGGATGGGCGTCAGATTGAGCGCCAGAACCCATTGTTCGAGGAGCGCCTGACCGCCGAGTATGGCGAAGACGGCAGAAAAGAGCGCCGAGCCGACAAAAAGCCAGCAGACCATGGCCGTGGTCTTTGCGGTCAGGAACACCGCTTCCTTCGTGCGTTTCCAATTGAGGGTCCGCGCCTGGAACGCCAGCAGGAAGGCGCCGGCGGCGCCGACCGCGGCGGACTCGGTCGCAGTCGTGATCCCGAACAGGATGACGGCAAGGACCACGACGGTCAGGATGCCCAGAGGCATGACGGACGAGATTAGAAGCTTCGCAAGCGCGAGGCGCTCGGCATTCATCTTCCAGTAGTAGCGGGCGAGCATCAGGATCGCTATTGCAGCCACGATGCCGAAAGAGACGTAGAAGGCGGTCGCAGGTCCCTCTGGCGTGGTCGGTGCCGCATCCGTCGCCGGAGCGCCGAGCTCTTCGAGCCCGGCAGGTGCTTCGGAGCCCGAGGCGGCCTGCTGATAGATGACCACATACCACCAGACCAGCAGGAGGGTGAAGGCCAATAAGGCGAAGGGCACAAGTGCGGCACAGAGATTCTTCAAGAGCGCCAGATAGGTGAGGGGGTGGCCATTCTCCCTCTTGAGGGCCTTTGCCTTCGACGGTGAAACCAACGCAGAAAGTAGCCCAACGAACATATTCGGCGAATAGGCCTTTTGAAGACCTCGCATCCAGGCCGGTACGGGCACCTTCGTCTGTTCCTCCGGCAAGGTGGGTGCGATCTTCGGGTTGAGCGTCGCCCAGACGAAGATATAGACGAGATAAAGGAAAGCGAGGAAGAAGCCGGGGAACATCGCGGCGGCATAGAGCTTGACGACCGACTGGCCGGCGACGGCGGCATAAACGATGATCATGACGGATGGCGGGATCAGGATGCCGAGCGTGCCGCCGGCGGTGATCACGCCGGAGGCGAGCTTCACATCATATCCCGCCCGCAGCATCGGGTTGAAGGCGATCACGCCCATCAGCACGACGACGGCACCGACAAGGCCGCTGGCGATGCCCCAGAAGGTACAGACGATCAGGGTGGCGACGGCGAGAGAGGCAGGCACACGGCTGAAGGAAAGCTGGATGCTGTAGAACATCTTGTCGACCAGCGCTCCGCGTTCCATCACATAGCCCATCAGCACGAAGAGCGGGATGGAGATGAGCACGTCGTTGGTCATCGCCCCATAGGTGCGCTGGACCATCAGGTCGAAGACGCGATTGTCGATCCAGTGTTCGGCGGGGTTATAGAAGGCATAGAAGCCGAAGAACATGCCGAGGCCCATCAGTGTGAAGGCAGTCGGGAAGCCCATGACGATAACGACCACGATGAGGACCAGCATCAACAGCCCGAGAAGCGGATCGCTCACGTCTTCAGATCTCCCGTTCCACGTTGCCGCGCCGCCTCTTCGATCTGCTGTGCACGCGCGATCGCGGCTTTGCGCGTTTCCTCATCCACGTGCTCGCTGTGAGCAAGCTGTTCCTCGACGACGTCGATCTCCGCGACGTCCTTCAGCCGGCTCGGCCATTCACCGGTCCTGAGGCAGACGATACAGCGCGTGATCTCGGCCAGACCCTGGAGCATCACGAGCGCGCCGGCGACCGGAATGACCGTCTTAAAATAGTAGATAGGTGGACCCTCCGCCGTCACCGTCGAATGCTCACCGATCCGCCACGAAAGCGCTGCATAGTGGTAGCCGGCATAGAGGAGGGCGGCGATGCCGGGCAGAAAGAAGACGATATAAAGCACGAGGTCGAGCGCTGCCTGCGTGCGCGGTCGCATCGAGCTATAGAGAAAGTCGCCGCGCACGTGGCCGTTCTGCGCCAATGCATAGGCGCCCGCGAGCATGAACAGCGTGCCATAGAGCATGTTGCTGGCGTCGAATATCCAGGCCGTCGGCATGTTCATGATGTAACGCTTGAAGACTTCGACGCAGACAAGCGTCATCAGGCCGATGATGAGCCAGGCAGCGGCCTTTCCCACCCACAGGCTGATTGAATCGACTGCATTGAGAAAATGCTGAACAGTCACGCGTGCCCCCGATCATGCGAGAAATTGAAGCGGCAAGGCACCACCGATTGATGATCGCGACGATGCCTTGCCTGCGTGGCCCACGCTGTCAGATCTTCTTTGCCACCCCTTCCTTTCCGAAATAGTGGTCGAACGCCATGCGGCGGTTGACGATGGTATCCTGTTCCCACCGTGTCGCGCGTTCTGCGAAAGCGATCTGGGATTCCAGGATTTCCCGGAAGAGCGGGTTTTCTCCGGCCTTCTTCTTCACTACTTCGTCATAGACCTCCAGCTGCTTCTTCAGGATCGCGTCGGGCGTCTTGTAGAACTTGACCTTGTCGGTGGTCTGCATCTCCCGATAATCCTTGGAGTAGCGGTCGATGGCTTTCCACTGCATGTCCTGGGAGGCGGCCTCGACGCCGTTGGCGACTATGGCCTTTATCTGCTCGGGCAGCGCGTCGTACTTGGTCTTGTTGAACATGACCTCGAACTGCTCCGCATTCTGGTGATAGCTCTGAAGCATGCAGATCTTGGAGACGTCGGGGAAGCCGAGTACGCGATCGGATGAGGCATTGTTGAATTCCGCCGCATCGAGCAGGCCGCGATCGAGTGCCGAGACGATCTCGCCGCCCGGCAGCGCGTTGACCGCCGCTCCCATGCCGGTGAAGACGTCGATCGAAATTCCGACCGTTCGGAACTTCAAGCCCTGAAGGTCTTCGGCCTTGGCGATCGGTTTCTTGAACCAGCCGAGCGGTTGCGTCGGCATCGGGCCATAGGGGAACGAAACCACATTGGCGCCGATGGACTCGTAGAGCTTTGCAAGAAGCTCCTTGCCGCCGCCATATTTATGCCAGGCCAGAAGCATGTTGGCATCCATCGCAAAGCCTGGGCCGGAACCCCACAGCGCCAGCGCCGTCTGCTTCCCGTAGTGATAGACGAGCACGCCGTGACCGCCGTCGAGCGTCCCTTGCGAGACCGCGTCGAGCAGACCGAATGCGGGCACAACCGCGCCTGCCGGCAGCACTTCGATCTTGAGATCGCCGCCTGTCATATCGTTGATCTTCTTGGCGAAATCGAGTGCGAATTCATGGAAGATATCGGCTGACGGCCATGTGCTCTGAAAGCGCATGTTGACCGGTCCCTGCGCCTTGACGACGTGCGGCGCCGCAATCATGGCAGCACCGGCCACCGCCGCCCCGCCAAGGAATTTACGGCGCGACCTATTGCCCCCTGTTGGGGTCCTTGCTTTTGTCATTTGTTCTCCTCCCAGAACTGGGCTTTCCGCCCATATTAGAAGATACTACTGAAAAGCGGCGCGAGCAAAGGCCTCTGTCCGGCATCGTTAGATATTTTCAATCCAACATTGCTAAAATCGAGCCAGACCAGCCAAGTGGGGCGGTGGTACCCGAAAACTTGCAAAACAGTGCTACGCCGGAGCTACGGTCAGGCGTTTGCCATAGCGTTGGAAAAGCTTCCGGCAAACCTCGCAATCGAGGCTGCCATGTTCAAACAGGACGGCGGCTTGGTCGACTACGAAATTATCTTCATTCAGAGCAGCAAGTTGCACGACGGCGTTCCCGAGCAGCATGTCACATGGCGCCTCGAGCACATGCTGTCCGTTGTCAAGACGCAGCCAGATGCCTTTCAAAGTGGCGGGTCTGGTGCGCATTTCAAAAATCTCTTCGAAACTTGCCATGAGACCTCTTTTGCGTGTCGGAGCGTTTACGACTCCCTTATTGCCCGGGCTGTTGTTGTGGCGTTTCACCCGGCCGAATCTCCGGCATGGCGTCGGTATGAGGGGCAGGCTCGACGAGACCTTTGTCGCCGGTCGCCGGCGGCTTGAGCACACCCTTGCACCTGCTCAAATCCGTGCTCGCGACGGCGCCCGGATTGGCTGGCTTACGGTCGGTTTTCGCCATTGCACCGTTTTGCTGAACATCAGGTGCCTGGCAGGGCGGCCCGGAATCCGATTCCTGGCAAAGTGCAGAAAGGGAGAGGGCGCAAAGGAAGACGGCGCCATAGACGGGCAGTAAGCCATTGACACTAGTTCTGGTGCGGGATCGCATGGCAAATGTTCCGCGTTCTCCTTTACTCAAACTTTAAAAACGCCAGGATGTTCCCGGTCGGATGAGGCGTGACGAGCCATCAAGCGAGATAGACGTACATTCTTTAAGACGTATCTCTGATGGCCGTGACGGAGGAGGGCGGCAGATTGGAGGCGCCGATCAGGCTCTTTTCCATGAAGACGCTGAGTGGATCGGCCTCATAGTTTCCAAATGGCCCACGCTGCCTGTAACCAAGGCGACCATACAGACTGATCGCTTCGGCCGATTTTACGCCCGTCTCCAGCTGCATCAGCCGAACCCCGATGTGTCGCGCCTCCTCTTCGATGGCCTCTACGATCCTCCGGCCGACGCCTTGCCCTCTAGCCTCCGGATCGACGAATATGCGTTTCAATTCTGCCGTTCCGTCGGGCCCTATTGCGAAGCCGCCACAACCGACCGCGCGTCCTTCCGAGCGAGCCACGAAAAAGCGCATGTTTGGAGATGCCAGGGAGGCAAGGTCCGGGCCCGCGCGGTTGTTTCCGGGATAGAGCAGCAAAGATCGCTCGTCTGCCATTCGCAGAAATGTCCGCACTTCTTCCTGGTCCAGAGGTTCTGGCCGTATCGACAATTTCATCTGGCTTTCCGATCCATATCCTAAATAGAAGGCGTTTAGGGAGGGTTATGCGACAACCCATTCGAGCAAGGCATTTTGTGCATGCAGCAGGTAAGCCTTTGCGGCAGGGCTCTGGCATGCCGGATGTGTCATGGCGTCGGCGGTGACTTCCTCGCCCCTGATGACAGGCGGGCAGGGGAGGAAGATCGTATCTGTGCGGCACCTGTCGAGGAGCGCTGCGTCGATCCGATAGTCCTTCAGTACCGCTTCCGCGGCGTCATGCGGCCAGGAATCCGTCAGGATCACGTCGGCATCCAGCAATTCTTCCACATCGGTGCTGGTCCTGAATCTCGCATTGAGGAGAGCCGGATCGCGAACATGCCACCTTTCCGGATAAACCTGGACCACGGTGATCGGCAACACGAGCGAGGCCTCGACCCATGACCGCAATATGTTCGCATCGGCGGCTACGCCGACGACCTTAAGGCCCTCCAAGCTACCTCTCCTGTCTTGAACATAGGAGAGATCGCCAAGCGTTTCGCAGGGGTGGTTCGATCTGGTTCTCGCATTGATGACAGGTGCTTTCGCCACGGCGCTTAATTTGCGCAAAGCCGACAGCTCCTTCATGCGAACAACCAATAAATCAAACCAGTTATCAAGGTAGGCTGCCAAATCGTCCGTCGTTTCCCTCCCATTGAAGCTGATCGGAGCATGCACGCAGATGCCTCCCATCGCCTGGACGCCGAGGTCGAAAGCCGTCGTATTTCTCCATCCGCTGTCATCTGCAATCAGTGCCACCCGCTTACCGTCCAGGCTCTGAGGCATGGCGCGTCTGGACCAGGCATCAGCCAGAACACCAGCGCGCCGAATGATCGCTGTCAGTGCTTCCGTCGGGATTTGGTGGAATTCTAGAAAGCTTCTATCAGTTGCAATGAACATTGTTGCCTCAAAATGTGCTTCGGTGTGCAGGATATCGCCAATATCTCACGGCAAAAGCAGCATGGCTCCGGCTTTTCGAGCTCGAAATCGCGATCGGCCTTGATCGCTGCGTCTACAACTGGAAGATAGCAGCCAATCGATAAGCTCAATGAATCGAGTCCCCAAGAGGACCCGGTTTTCACTTAGAGCCGGATGATTTCAGGTCGAATCGATCTGAAATCTGAATCCGTCTCTACATCAAAAAGTAAGAGCGGGACGTCGCCCGAAAACCGCACACACTTTTCGGCATCCTGCTCTAGCATTGCTGATAACGGTTGGCTGCTCCGCAGCATTTTCACGCTCCACTTTGCCGCAAAGCCAGATTGAACGAAACCGCTCTTGCCATGATGAAGACCATCGTACTTTCACCCGTCTCTGAAGTCCTTCGCGCCTACTGGAAGTCCGACCGGTGGACGCTGCTGCTCGTCGCTGTCGTCGTGTTTCTCTCCAGTGTTGCGAGTGTCGCAGCACCCTTCCTCTTCTCGCGACTGGTTGACCGACTGCCCCAGGAGAGCGCGATTGCTACGCTCGCCTGGGGCTTTGTCATTTATGCCGTGCTGCTCGGCCTGTCCTCTGCCCTGCAACACATGGTCCAATACCTCTCGTTCATGAGCGCTGAGAATCTCGGCTTTATCGCCGGCACACGCTTCTTTGAACGATTGCTGAAGAAGACTGCTGCCTTCTTCGTGGAGCACAATCCCGCCGAAATCCAGAATGCGAGCGCACGAGGGCGAGGCGCGCTTACGATACTGGTGCAGCTCGGGCTCATCGTTTTCATCCCCGGTGTGACGCAGATCGTCCTTTCGATCGCAACCCTCGGCGCACTCATCAATATAGAGGTCGCCGCAATCGTCATCGTCTACGGTACGGTCGCTATCACGCTCACGCTGATCGCCACCCGTCGTGCGCGCGTCTTCCTGGATAAGGCAGTCGAGGCTGGTCAGGAGAATGCGCGCTTTGTCGGAAACGCCATGAACGCAATGGAGACGCTGCGGCATTTCGGGAGCGATAGCTGGATGAGCAGGCGCTTTACCGCGAAGGCAGCGGAAGTGCGCGACAACTGGCGCGCCTATGTGATGCAGCGTGTCGGCTACATCGCACTCCTCGGGCTTGCCCTCACCATTCAGTTCGCGGTGACCTTCCTGCTGCTCGTGCCGCGCTATCAGGCCGGCGCGCTCACGATCGGCGACATCGTGCTGTTCAACACGCTGCTGCTCCAGCTCAACATGCCCTTCGAGATGATCGCTTATGCCATTGACGACGTCGCCCGGTCACGCGCAGCGCTCGTTCCGCTGGCGACGATGTGGGCAGCGCCTGAGGAAAGGCAGGTCTTGCATGCGCGGACCTTCGTGCCTCGGCAGGGCAGGATTGCCTTCGAGAATGTCAGCTATGCCTATGGCAATGGCCGCGGCATAGAGGGCATCACCTTCGCAACAAAGCGCGGCGGCATCACCTTCCTGGTCGGCGAAACCGGCTCCGGTAAATCCACTATTTTCAAGCTCGCCCTGAAATCCATCGAGCCGGAGGTCGGCCGCATCCTCGTCGATGGGGTGGATCTTGCGCAAATCGATCGCGCAGACTGGTATGGCGTCGTCGCCGTCGTGCCGCAGGACGTGGTATTGCTCAATGAGAGCCTGGCCGACAACATCCTTTTGGGTCGTCCACGGGACGAGGTGCGTTTAGAACTGGCGGCAGAGAAGGCCGCGATCCTGCCTTTCATCGAAGCGCTACCCGATGGTTTCGAAACAACCGTTGGCGAACGGGGCCTGAAGCTCTCCGGCGGCGAGCGCCAGCGCATAGCTATCGCCCGTGCACTTTATGGGGATCCGGCAATCCTGTTTTTGGATGAGGCGAGCGCCGCCCTCGATGAGGCAACCGAGCGGGACATCCTGGAGCACATCAGAACGCTGTCGCGAGACGTGACAGTCCTGGCGATCACACACCGACTGAGTGTCATAGCTGAAACCGACCAGGTGGTGTCGCTCGGTGAGGGAAGACATGGTCGAAGCGATGACCATCCTTAGAACAAGCCGATCTCTTTTCGTCAAGCTGTCCCGGATCGAGGCGGCTACTGCGGCTTAGCAAAAAATAATTTGAATGCTAACTATTTTAATGCTAATAGGTGCCTATGCAATCACTAAACTCGCTCCAACGAATCTTCACGATGAATCTCCTGACGACCGGTCGACAGTGGCGAAAGGCCGTCGACCAGGCTCTGAGCGCGCATGGTATTTCCGAGGCCTGCGCCTCGCCCCTGGTCTGGATCGGCCGTCTCGGCGGCGGTGTGCGGCAGGTCGTCCTGGCCAATCATGTCGGCATCGAAGGACCGTCGCTCGTACGGCTGCTGGATCAGCTCGAGGCCCTTGGTCTCGTCGTGCGCAAGGACGATCCGACTGACCGGCGTGCGAAGGGTCTGTGGCTGACGGCGGAGGGCGAGAAGCTGGCCGCTCACATGGAAGATGTTCTTGACGAACTGCGCGGCAGAATTCTTGCGAAGGTCGACAAGTCCGACATCGAAGCGGCTATCCGTGTATTGCAGGCATTCGAGGATGCGCCACAGCCCGCAGCGTTCAATCAGCCGGCCGAGGCAGCATCGTGACTTTCCCATCCTGGCGTGACTGGCTGTTCTCGGGCAAGGCCTTCCTGGCGTCGATGTCGGCGCTCTTCATCGCCCTCTCGCTTGATCTGCCCCGGCCTTACTGGGCGATGGCGGCTGTCTATGTCGTCGCCAATCCGCTTGCCGGCGCAACCAGCTCCAAGGGCCTTTTTCGCGCGCTCGGGACACTGATTGGGGCTGCCGCTGCCGTATTCTTCGTACCGCTTTTCGTGAACGCGCCCACATTGCTGAGCCTGGTCATTGCGCTGTGGACCGGTACGCTGCTTTTCATCTCGATGCTTGACCGCACGTCGCGCAGCTATGTCTTCATGCTCGCCGGCTATTCCCTTCCGCTGATCGCGCTGCCGTCGGTCGGCTCCCCCGAGACAATCTTCGATACGGCGCTTGCCCGATCCGAGGAAATCATCATCGGCATCGTCTGCGCGAGCGTCGTCAGCGCCGTCGTTTTCCCGACCAGCGTCGGAACGGTCTTCGGCCAGCGCATCTCCTCTTGGCTGGACGATGCCGGCACCTGGGCCGACGAAATCCTCCGAGGCGAGGGGGCTTCACCCGCGACACCGCTCAAGCGCCAGAAGCTGGCAGCCGACGTCACCGGCCTCGATCTCATCATCAGCCAGCTCGGCTACGATGCCGGCACGCGCGATATCGTGCGTCATGCCCGCGAATTGCGCGGCCGCCTGCTGATGCTTCTCCCATTGTTCTCGTCGCTGGCCGACCGGCTGCACAGGCTGAAGATGAGCAGCGGCGGTGGCCTGCCCAAGGACCTCATATCGGTGCTGAATGCGGTCGCAGACTGGTTGAAGAAGGGAGGCAACTGTTCGGACGAGACGGCCGACAGCCTCAACCGCGAAATCGCGCGCCTACAGGAGCGCAATCGTTCCTTCACGTGGAATGATCTGGTTCTGTCCAGCGCGCTGACGCGCCTGAAGGAGATCGTGGATCTTTGGCAGGATTGCCTGACCCTGCGTGACGAAATCGTTAGCGGCCGTCACTCCGGTCCATGGCGATATGTCTTCCGCCACCATGGCGTGGTCGGACGGGTAAGACACTATGATTACGGCCTTTTGGCATTTGCCGCCGGCTCGGTCGTCGTCGGTACCTTCGTTGCATGCATGTTCTGGATCTGGACGGGTTGGGCAAACGGCGCGGGTTTCGTCACGCTGGCCGCCGTCGCCTGTTCTTTTTTTGCTGCATTCGACCGTCCCGCGCCATTCATCACGTCGATGTTTATCTGGTGCGGCGTCAGTCTCATCATTGCCTTCGTCTACATTTTCGGCATCCTGCCTGCCGTCAACAGCTACGAGATGCTGGTGCTGGTCTTTGCGCCGCCCTTCCTGCTTCTCGGCCTCCTGCTTCCGAAACCGCAGTTCAACCTGCTCGCCATGCTGCTGACGATCAACAGCGCGTCCTTCATCGCCTTGCAGGATCATTACACCGCCGATTTCACAACCTTCGTCAACGAGGCGATAGCAGCCGTCGGCGGTGTCGGTTTCGCGCTGGTCTGGACATTGATCACGCGGCCTTTCGGCGCGGAGATCGCCGCCCGACGCCTGGTTCGCGCCGGCTGGGCGGATCTTGCCGAGGCGGCATCGGGCACACGGCGCGACGATTACCAGCGCCTGTCCGGGCGCATTCTCGACCGCCTGGGGCAGCTGGTGCCGCGCCTGGCAGCCATCGAGCAACGGGAGTTGAAGAAGGTCGACGGCTTTGCCGACGTCCGCCTCGGGTTCAACGTGCTGATGCTGCAGCAGGCACGTGGCGACCTGCGCATGCCTGCCGTTACTGCGATCGATACGGTTCTTTCCGGCATCTCGGAATTCTATCGTGCCCGGGTGAAGGCAGGCGAAGCGATCGATCCGACGCAGGCATTGCGACAGTCGATCGATGACGCCCTGGAGACGATCTTGTCCGGGGATCCCGAAAGGGGTGGCCAAGCCATCGATGCGCTGGTCGGCCTCCGTCGGGCACTGTTCCCGAACGATGCGCCACCGGAGGTCGCTGAGATGCCTGAGCCGGTGACCTTTGATCTTAAACTTGCCGCTGAGTAACACCATGCCTGCAGAGTTCGATATTTACGGCGTCTATGTGCCACGCCTCCTCATCCTCATGCTCCTCACCTTTCTCGTAAGCATCGTCATCCGACGCGGGCTTGCCTGGATCGGCGCCTATAGGCTGGTCTGGCATCGCGGTCTCTTCGATCTCGCCCTCTACGTTCTGCTCCTCGGCGCTGCTTCATCCTTTACACGTTGGTACTTCACATGAAATCGCTCAAAACCGCCGCTCGTGTCTTTGTAACGCTTGTCTTCGTCGTTGCCGCCATCGTCGTTGGTCGCGACCTCTGGGGCCATTACATGTTTGAGCCCTGGACGCGCGACGCGCGCCTTCGGGCCGATGTGGTCGGCATCGCGCCCGACGTTTCCGGCCTGGTCAGCGAGGTCGTCGTCAAGGACAATCAGGATGTGAAGAAGGGTGACGTGCTCTTCTATGTCGACCGCGAGCGCTTCAAGATCGCGCTGGCGCAAGCCAATGCGGCACTCGATAGCAGCAAGGCGGCGCTTGATCAGGCCCGCCGTGAGAACGACCGCCAGCAGCGGCTGGGTGAGGCCGCGTCCGTGCAGCAAAAGGAGCAGGCGCGCACTGCCCAGGATCAGGCCGAAGCCGCCTATGAGGAGGCCATTGCCAATCGCGATCTCGCCCAGCTCAATCTCGACCGGTCAGAAGTGAGGGCGACGGTCAACGGCAGCGTCACGAACCTCACCCTGCGTCCCGGCGACTATGTGACGGCGGGCGTGGCAAAGGTCGCCCTCCTCGATACGGATTCATTGAGAGTGGAAGGCTATTTCGAGGAAACGAAGCTGCCGCGCATCCATGTGGGCGACCGGGTTTCCATCCGCCTGATGGGGCAGTCCGAAAAGATCGAAGGCCGTGTCGAAAGTGTCGCGACCGGTATCGAGGATCGCGAACGCACGTCCGGTACCGGACTTCTTGCCAATATCAATCCGACCTTCAGCTGGGTGCGTCTGGCCCAGCGCGTGCCCGTGCGCATCAGCCTCGAAAACGTGCCAGAGGGAACCAGGCTGATCGCCGGCTTGACGGCGACGGTGGAGGTCATGTCGGACGGTTGATTTTGCTCTGCCGCACGGACCGGCGAGATCTAGAGCGGGATGCCGAGAAGCGTGTGCGGTCTTCGGGCATCATCCCGCTCTAACTTTTTGATTAGAGACGGAATCAGATTTCAGGCTGACCCGACCTGAAATCATCCGGCTTCAGGCGATCGCAACGGCAGTTCGTTGACCAAGCGGGCGGCAGGATTCACGCACCATCAGGCGGCCTTGTAGCACGAGCTTCCTCGGGCCATTGGCCTTTTGCGCGACCCGGTCGAGAATCAGCTTTGCCGCCTGTTCGCCGATTGCCTGGACGGGCTGGGCAATCGTGGTGAGGTGAGGCTGGAAGACGTCGGCCCAGGGGAAGTCGTCGAAGCTTGCAACCGAGATATCGTCGGGGCATTTCAGCCCGAGATCGCGGATCGCCTTCATGACGCCGATTACCATCAGGTTGTTGGCGGAAAAGATCGCCGTCGGCCTGTCGGCACCGGCCAGGAGTTGGATCGCAGCCTTGTAGGCGTCTTTTTCCCTGAAGTTCCCGATTTGTATGAGCATTTCCTCATGCGGTAGATCCGCTTCGTTCAACGCTGTTCTGTAGCCTTCCAGACGGTCACGCCCGGTCGAGGTGTCCAGCGCGCCTGAGATATAACCGATGCGCCGGTGACCGAGATTGATCATATAGGCTGTGGCCTCGCGCACGGCCTGCCGGTTATCGAGGACGACGGCGTCCGTATCCACGCCTTCGCAAAGCCGGTCGATCAGCACCACCGGCACCGCGGTCTCCGTCAGGATGCGCTTGAGGTTCTTGTCGTCGCCCGTCGGGGCGATGATCAGGCCGTCCACCATCCGGTCGAGGAGCAGGCCGATGTGTTCGTCCTGCATGTCGACGTCTTCGTCCGTGGAGCAGAGCATCACGGCGAAGCCGGCGCGGTGCAGGACGTCCTGGATGACGGCGACAACATCCGTGAAGAATGGATTGGTGATGTCGGCGACCACCAGCCCGATGGTTCGCGTCATACCGGTCTTGAGGCTGCGGGCGATCGTATTGCGCTTGTATCCGATGGTCCTGATCGCCTCTTCCACGCGCGCCTTGAGAGGAGGGCTTACACCGAGCGAACCGTTGACGACGCCGGAGACGGTCGCCACAGACACGCCGGCAGCCTTGGCGACGTCCATCATCGTGGGAGAAAGCGATTTCTTGCGCATCTTCGTTCTAGCTCCCGAAACGTTTCATCGAGATCGGCCGCCATACGATATTTCAACCCATCCAATATCGCAATATTGCCGCATTGCGGCATGTTTTCCGCGTTGACTTTATCTAAACGTTTAGAATACCTTTCGTTAGATCGTCGAGATATTGGGGGAAGGGAGGCCGCCCGTGTCATGGCTGATTCTGTTTTCCCGCCGGATGCCGGCCGCGACGACGCGTCGAATAAATTTCCCGACGCGACGGTGCTCAGTGCAGAGCACATATCGAAGACGTTCGGCGGCATCACGGCTCTCAGTGACGTGCGTTTCGATCTCAGAGAGGGCGAGATCCATGCCCTTATGGGAGAGAATGGGGCCGGCAAATCGACCCTTATGAAGATCCTCTCAGGGATCTACGCCGACTATGACGGACAGGTGTTCCTGCAGGGCGAGCCGGTCCGGTTCTCGTCAGTCAGGGAGGCCGAGGGGCAAGGCATTGCCATCATTCACCAGGAGCTGAATCTCGTTCCGGAACTGAGCGTTGCGGACAATATTTTTCTCGGTCGCGAGCGTCTGCTCGGAGGAATATTCGTCGACCGGAAATCGTCGCTGACAGCAGCGCGGGCGCTGCTCAAGCGGCTGGGAATAGCGCTTGATCCCGAAGCCAAGGTGTCGTCGCTAAGGGTTGGCGAGCAGCAGCTCGTGGAGATCGCTAAGGCGCTTTCGATCGAGGCGCGCATCCTCTTCATGGATGAACCGACTTCCGCGCTTTCGCCGGGCGAATGCGTCCGGCTGTTTACGATCATGCGGCAGCTCGCCGCCGAGGGCGTCGCCATCGTCTATATCTCACACCGCATCGACGAGGTCATGCATCTCAGCGATCGGGTCACCGTCTTCCGGGACGGGAAATATGTGTGGACACGGGCGATGTCGGATCTCGACGAGGCCACCATTATCGCGGCGATGGTTGGACGCGAGCTGATGCAGGAAATGCCGAACGATCGTCCTCCGCCGGGTAGATCCATCCTTTCCGTGCGGGATCTCACGCTCTCGGTCGCGCTGCGCCACGGCTGGCGGCAGGTCCTGCAGGGGGTAAGCTTTGACGTGAGCGCCGGCGAGATCCTCGGCATAGGCGGGCTGCTGGGCTCCGGACGCACGGAGGTGCTGGAGACCATATTCGGATCCGCCAAGGGCAGGCGTGGCGGCGAGATCCTGATCAACGGACAGCGGGTGGACATTCGCTCGCCCCGGGACGCCCGTCATCTTGGGCTGGCGCTAGTGACGGAGGACCGGAAGGCGACCGGGCTGCACCTGCATGAATCGATTGTGAACAACGTGGCGCTGCCGCTCGTCGGCCGGCTCGGACGACTTGGCCTGAGGTCTTTTCGCGGAGAGAGGGCGGTGGCGAACCGGGCCGTGCAGTCGCTCCGGGTGCGCTGCAGCGACATCGAGCAGGTAGCCGGAACGCTTTCGGGCGGCAATCAGCAGAAGGTCGTCATCGGCAAATGGCTGGCGACTGCTCCGTCGGTTCTGCTTCTCGACGAGCCCACGAGAGGCATCGACGTCGGCGCCAAGCGCGAAATCTACGAACTGATCTTCCGGCTGGCGGGCGAGGGATTGGCGATCATGTTCGTCAGCTCGGAACTGCCGGAACTGCTGCATCTCTGCGATCGGATATTGGTCATGTCGGAGGGACGGCAGACCGGCATTCTGCAAAGGAAAGACGCAACCGAAGAGCGGATCATGCAATTGGCCGCTCCGCGCGGGACACATGCTGGAAAGGCGATTGCGTGACCATTCTCAAACTGCTGACGCGAACGAAACTCTATTGGGGCCTGATCGCGATATTCCTGATCGGCATCATCTGGTCGCCGCTGACCTCGTCCGGCAAGAACATCTTCCTGTCCTATGGGAACCTGCTCGATGTGCTCCGGCAGGTGTCGACGACCGGACTGATCGCGACCGGCATGACGGCGGTCATCGTTACCGGCGGGATCGATCTTTCGGTCGGCTCGGTGCTGGCGATCTGCAGCGTCGTTTGCGCCATGCTTCTTACCGTGCCGGGCGACACGTCCGCTGCTATACTAGGCATTCCGACAGCGGGCCTTGCCGCGGTTCTGATCGGCGCCACTATTGTCCGCTTTATTTTTATCAACATTGAGAAATCGAAGAGCGGGAGCCTGCTTGCGCGCGATGTCAGGCTCGACCGCATGCGTGGCGTGGTTCTGCCGGGTATTGCAGGCGTCGTTCTGTGTACGCTGCTATTGATATTCCTGCTGCCGCAGGTGCAGTCGAAGTTCGGCGTGATCGGTGTTCTGCTCGTCGCGCCTGCGGTCGGATTGCTGTTCGGCGCGTTCAATGGTGTGATCATCGTCGTCGGGCGGTTGCAGCCATTCATCGTCACGCTGGCGATGATGGTCACGGCGCTCGGGATTGCGCGCCTGACCGCCGGACAGAACAACGCCGTGCTGCCGGTCTATACCGGTTCCAATGCGACGGCGGATTTTGATATTCTTCGCAGCCTGGTCTTCGGCGTCGTGCCCATGCCGGGGCTGTTCTTCATCGCCGCGATCGTCATCTACGGCGTCGTCCTGCGCTTCACGCCGTTCGGACGGTATGTCTATGCGATCGGCGGCAATGAGGAGGCCGCCCGACTTTCCGGCATCGATTCCGGACGCGTGAAAATCGTGACCTATGCGGTCTCAGGCATGCTGGCCGGCATAGCCGCCGTGCTTTACGTCGCCCAGTACAGGCAGGGTAAACCGGATGCGGGCGCCGGCCTCGAGCTCGATGCCATCGCGGCGGTGGTGATCGGGGGAACGAGCCTCATGGGCGGGCGGGGCAGCCTTGCCGGCACCTTCTGCGGTGTCCTGATCTTCGGGCTTCTGTCCAATATCCTGCAGCTGCACAACATCAATTCCAACCTTCAGCTCGTGCTGAAAGGAATGATCATCATCGGCACCGTGCTCGTCCAGGAGCGCAACGCCGGCGACATTCTTTCCCATTTCAAACTCTTCAGCCCCAGGCAGAAAAGAAAAACGTCCGCGGAGGAGCGGCCGTCAACGGAGACCGTGTCTCTAACACTTGGAGGAAACAGAAATGAAACGTCGTGAGATATTGGGCCTGGCCGTCGTGACGGCCGCTCTGGCAGCAACAACTGCCCTTCTGCCAGTAAGTGGCGCCGTCGCGCAGGACAAGAAATGGCGCATCGGCTTCTCGCAGGCGACAACGATCGAGCCGTGGCGCGCCCAGTTCAACAAGGACATCATCGCCGAGGCCGCCAAGCATCCGGAAGTCGAGCTGATCATCACGGATGGCGAGGACAGGACGGAAAAGCAGGTTGCGGATGTCGAGAACCTGATCCGCCAGGAAGTCGATGCGCTGCTGATCTCGCCGAAGGAATCCGCCGGTCTTACGGGTGTGGTCCTGCAGGCCATCGATGCCAAGATACCGGTCTTCGTTCTGGACCGGAATGTCGAGACCGACAAGTACACCCAGTTCGTCGGAGGCGATAACAAACTGATTGGCCGGGCGGCCGGCGAATATGCAGTGGAATTGCTCGGCGGCAAGGGGAAGGCCCAGGGCAATGTCGTGGAGATCTGGGGCGGGATGGGAACCGAACCGGCGCATGACCGTCATAACGGCTTCCATGAAATGACCGACAAGGAGCCGGGGATCAAATACCTGCTCGATCAGCAGTCCGGCGACTGGAAGCAGGACCAAGCCTATAACATCATGGCGACTGCGCTCCGCAACAACGAAAAGATCGACCTTGTCTATGGTCACAACGATCCGATGGCCTACGGTGCCTATCTCGCGGCCAAGGATGTGGGGCGCGAGAAGGATATCAAGTTCATCGGCATCGACGCTCTGCCGAACGAGGGCGTGACCCTGGTCAACAACGGGGAACTCAGCGCCACCTTCCTTTACGCAACACCGGGAGCGGAAGGGCTGAGACAGGCGATCAAATATCTCAATGGCGAAAAGGTGGAGAAGACGATCACCCTGGATACCTTGAAAGTCACGAAGGAGAACGCGCCGCAGATCCTCAAGGAGAACGGTCTCTGATTGATAGCTTCGGCCACGGACGGCAGCGCTGTCCGTGGCCTCTTCCGCCGGGTTGGCATTATCACGCCGGTCGTGCAGCGGTTCCTTTCACCAAGACTGCTGCGATATACTGACGAGTAATGATCAACGAGTCCCCAGATCGAAATGAGCAGCCCTCCTGGCTTGTCGAATGGCAGAGGGTTCCGCTGCCGGAGACGGAAGCGCTTGCGATCTTCGAAAGCCTGCCGCCGGTCAGCTCGGTCGGGCTGCGCGGACTGTGGCGGGGTAGGGGTTTGAAGACCGGCCATCCGCTGGATGGCGTCCTTGAAAATCTCGGCTGGTACGGAAAGCTCTTCCGCGATGACGGCCGCGTCGATCCGCTTCTGTTTTCAGGTCGAGGCAACAGGCTCGCCGCAATCGATCCCGCGCGGATCCCCTTAAAGCTGGCGCTGAAATTCGGATCTCTCGGCCGATCCTCGGTCATGCGGGGATGTTTTGCCTATCTGCAGCGAGCCTTGCGCGCGATAGGTCCGGCGGCGCGGCTGCGCGATCTCGACTATCTTGGCGTCCGAAGCGCTGCAATGATTTATGACCGGCAGCCGATCATTGATTATTTCAGGCAAGTCGACGCGGACACGATCGTCGGACTGATGGAAATGACGCCCTCCGATCGTCGGTATTTTTTCCTGCTATGCCGGGTTTCGGCCTGATGATCAGGACACCCTGGCAGCCACATCGGAAGCCGGGCCCTGTCTTCTTTCGATAATCTCCGCAAGAGTGACAGGTCTTAGCGCCTGCACATCGACCCCGACGTCGTATTGGCGAGGCAAAGGTTTCAGGCGGCCGTGGGAGTGTCCATGCAGATTGATCGATCCTTTCCCGATCTTGTTCCAGGTCCTGAAGGGATAGTGACAGAGGACCAGAAGCTGACCGTCGATCGTAAGCTCGGCATAGTGCTGGGCGCTCGACCATCCTCGCGCGCTGACGACTTCGGAAGAATCATTGTTGCCGATGATGAGGTGCTTTCTGCCGTTCAGCATGGCCAGCAGCTGATCGGCCGAACCGGCGCGGGAGGACATGAGGTCGCCAAGATGCCAGACATCGTCTTCCGGCTGCACCACCGCATTCCAATAGTGGATCAGCGTGACGTCGTGGTCGGTGATGTCGGCAAAAGGGCGACGGTCGATACGCAGCACACGATGGTCGCCGAAATGAGTGTCGCTGGTGAAGTAGATCATGCTTTTGTCCGCATCTAGTACTTCCTTTCAAGACGTCCTGTCGCTTCAAATTACGACCTGCAATCCGAGCTCAACGACGCGGCCTGTCGGCAGTTGAAAATATTCGGTCGCGCTGCTGGCATTGCGTGAAAGCGCGATGAATATCCTATCCTGCCAAAACGGCATTCCCCCTTTTTTCGATGGCAATATGGTCCGCCTGGAAAGGAAGAAACTGGTGGACATGATGTCGAATTTCCAGCCGAGCTTGCGCGCCAAAATGAGCGCGCGCGGAATATTCGGTGTCTCCATGTAGCCGAAGGTGATGATTATGCGGCTGAACATCGGATTGAAGCTCTCGAGGGAGATCTTTTCGTCATCCGCGACAAAGGGAGAAGTCGACGTGACAACACTCAAAATAACGTTGTGCTCGTGCAAAACCTTGTAATGCTTCACGCTGTGAAGCAGAGCCGTTGGTGCACCATCGACATCGCTCGTCAAGAAGACGGCAGTACCCGGCACCCTCATGGGCTTCTTCGTTGCAAGATTGTCGAGGATGAGGCGGAGGGGTACCTCGTCGGCCCTTGTCCTGTCGGCCAGCAATTTGCGTCCGGACAGCCATGTCTGCATGAGAAACGCAATCGTGGAGGCGACGACGACCGAAACCCAGCCCCCTTGAGGAAATTTCGCGGCATTGGCGACAAAGAAGCTCAGGTCGATGGTTGCCAATGGTACGATCACCAAGAGGGTCAGCGTGGTCTTCCATCCCCAGAGACGCCGCATGACCACGAAGAGCAGAACCGCTGTTATCAGCATTTCTCCGGTCACGGCGATTCCATATGCCGCTGACAAAGCGCTGGAACTGCGGAAGCTGATCACCAGCACCGCGACTGCGATAAACAGCAGAAGATTTACCTGCGGCATAAAGATCTGTCCGGCCTGGGTCTCAGACGTATGCAGGATGTTGAATCGCGGCAGGAGGTTGAGGTGCATCGCCTGACGGATAAGGGAGTAGGCGCCGGAAATCACCGCCTGACTGGCAATTACAGTGGCGCTCGTCGCGAGCACGACCATCGGAATTCGAGCCCATTCCGGCTGCATGCCAAAGAAGGGATGATAGGCCCCCTCCGGATTTGCAAGGATGAAAGCCCCTTGCCCGAAATAATTCAGCAGCAGGCAGGGAAACACGATCGAGAACCAGGCAACGACGATCGGCCGGCGGCCGAAATGGCCGAGATCGACGTAAAGCGCCTCGGCGCCGGTGACGGCGAGGAAGACTGCACCGAGGACCAGGATGGCAATATCTGCATGCTGAATAATGAAGCGAGCGCCGTGGTACGGATTGAACGCAGAAAGAACGCCCGGCTCTTCGATTATGTGCAGCAGCCCAGATGCTCCGAGCGCGAGGAACCAGAGCGCGGTGATAGGGCCGAACACCGATGCAACCCCGCCCGTGCCGAACCGCTGAACGAAGAACAGGGCAGTGATAATGGCGATCGTGGCTGGAACGACCCATTGGACCAGCTGCGGGGCCACCACTTCCAGGCCCTCTACGGCCGACAGAACGGAGATTGCCGGCGTGATGATCGCATCGCCGAGGAACAGCGATGCGCCGATGACGCCGAGGACGAGAATCCAGACGGGTCGGCCCGGCAAACTGTCGCGGGCAAGGGCCATCAGGGAGAGCGTACCGCCTTCTCCCTTGTTGTCCGCCTTGAGAACAAAGCCGACATATTTGAAGGCCACGATCGAGGTTAGTGCCCAGACGATGAGAGAGAGGAGCCCGAGGACCTGCAGCTCGCCGACCGCGTTTCCTCCGTGCCCGGCGGCACGCAAGGCCTCCCTGAACGCATAGAGGGGACTTGTCCCGATGTCGCCATAGACAACACCAAGGGCGCCAAGGACGAGAAGAGGAAGACTATCGGTGGATCCAGCTGTTTCGAGTTCCGGATCTCCAGCGCGGAGTTGAGTGGTGGTCAAGATAATGGTGTCCTCTCTCCCAGAAGGCTTTCAACAGGAGGTCGGATGTCGCGCCGTGCCTGAAAGTCAGTGGCGTCATCAAATCCCGGTTGCATTGCAAATAACCTTGGCCGCCTACCGATGGCCGGGCTTCGTGGCGGTCTCCTCCAAAATCCATGCAAACTAATCGCCGCGCTGGCCTTTTGTTCCTCGCAACAGGCAGAACAACAGGATCTAATTGCTCCGCCGGATCCCTGAAGCCATTGGCGTAAACGGCAAGGCTTCCTATCTTAGCATGGCAACACCGATGCTGGAGAAAACCATGCTCGAGGTAACGAAAAAAAGCCGTGCCGAAGCGGATATGGAGATCCTCCCGCCGCCGCGCTGCGTGCGTTCGGGCCGCAACACCGTCAGGTGTCTTTGCTGTCAGCGGCTGGTGGAAGTGTCTGCCAGGGAAACGATGGAGTACGGTATCTGCAACGAATGCATAGAGCGCCCATAGTCGCGGCTGATCGCTGCATCGCCGCACCCGGCGCGACGGGCATTTGACGGGAGCCAAGCTCCCGTCAATCGTTGCAATTGGTCATTGAAGATGACCTTGCCTATTGGATGTCGGCGGTTTGTCCAGGGCGCTGCCGACGGCTCCCTGTTGCCTTCTATGTGGCATGCCGCAATGCTCGAAATGGCTACATTCAATATGCTGTCAATTGTCGACGGCAGCATCTGTTTTGAAAAGAGCTCCTCGCAATAGATGCGGCGTTCAGCCAGCAGCGGCTGACTGATCTTGCGCAGCGATGTTTTTCATGACAGCGATAGGATGCAACAATATACGGTCAATGCCCAACAGTTCTCTGAGATTTTGAAATCGCCAAAATGAAAGACTGGCATCCCGATCTCTCCCGCAGCAGCAGTCCCCGCTACATGGCGATCGCCGATCTCATCGAGATGGATCTCAGAAGCGGGCATCTGGTGATTGGCGACCGACTGCCGCCGCAAAGGGAACTGGCGAAGCGCCTCAATATCGACTTCACCACTGTCGCCCGTGGTTATGCCGAGGCGCAGAAACGCGGCCTGGTGGATTCGCATGTCGGCCGCGGTACCTTCGTCACTGGCGGGATCGACAGGGAACGCCGCGGTTTTGCTTTCGATGCCGCGCCTGATCCGCGCCGCGCCGCCGTGGTCGATCTCTCCATGAACATGCCGCCCGAGCCTGATGATCCCGAACTGATCGCAAGGATGCGCGACGGGATGTCGGCGGTGGCGACGAGCATCATTCCGCTGCTGCGCTATCAGGGTTTCGGCGGGTCCGGCATGGATAAGGAGGCGGCTGCCGCCTGGCTCAGCCGGCGCGGGGTCGTGCCCTCGCAGGAGCGCATTTTCGTGACACCCGGTGCACATCCGGCTCTTCTGGCGATCTTCAGCCTTCTGGCGAAGCCCGGGGAAACCGTGCTTTCCGAAAACATCACCTATCCCGGCATGCGCTCGATCGCGGCCCAGCTTCGTCTTAATCTCTCGGGTCTTGCCATGGATGAGGAGGGTATCCTTCCGGAGGCCTTCGCAGAGGCCTGCGAGCGCCTGGCGCCAAAGGCGCTTTACCTCAATCCGACGATCCAGAACCCGTTGACGCTCACGATCCCCCAGAAACGTCGCCAGCAGATTTGCGCTGTCGCGCGCAGATACCATGTCCCGATCGTGGAAGACGACGCCTATGGCTTCATACCGCTCCATGCGCCGGCGCCGCTGGCGGCCATGGCTCCGGATCTCACCTGGCATATCGGCGGTCTTGCAAAATGCATCGGCGCCGGTCTCCGCCTCGCCTATGTCGTCGCCCCTGATACGAAAGCGATCTGGCCCTTTGTCAGCGCGATGCGCGCCAACAACGTGATGGCGTCGCCGCTGACCGTCGCACTGGCAACGCGATGGATTGAGGACGGTACGGCAGACACCATCCTGCGCTTCATTCGCAGTGAGGCGGCAGCGAGGCAAAGCATGGCCGCGGCGGTGCTGCCTAAGGGCAGTTTCAGGGCCGATCCGCTTGCCTTCAATATCTGGCTGCCGCTGCCGCACGGCTGGACGCGGTCGACTTTTGGGAGCCATATGCGATCTTCCGGCATTGGCGTGGTCGCGAGCGATGCTTTTGCCGTCGAGGCGCCCGCGCCGGAGGCCGTTCGCGTCTGCTTCGGCGGCCCGACCACACGGGCCGGCCTGCAGAGCGCGCTGGAATTCATGGCGCATTCACTCGAGGGGCCGCCCGAAATGACGGCCGCGTTCTTCTGACAGCGAGCGGTTACTCATTCGCCCCGTCATGCTGGACGACCTTGTGGCCGTGCAGATCACGCTTGGCACGCAGATAGGCGATGTTCTCCGGCGTTTCGAAAGACGGTGTTTCAATAACTTCGGCGACATCGATGCCGCGTTCCCTTAGCCGCTGGACCTTCTCCGGATTATTGGTGAGCAGACGGATCTTCTCGACACCGAGCGCTTTCAGCATATCGGCAGCCACCGTGAAATCCCGGGCGTCTTCCGGGTGCCCCAGTGCCAGGTTCGCGGCGAAAGTATCGTATCCCTTCGCCTGCAGGTCGTAAGCGTCGATCTTGGCATTGAGGCCGATGCCGCGCCCCTCTTGGCGAAGATAGACCAGAACTCCTCCTTGCCGACCGATGGCATCGATCGAATAGCGAAGCTGCGCGCCGCAATCACAACGTTTGGAGTGGAAGACGTCGCCGGTCAGGCATTCCGAGTGCACACGGACTAGCGGCACCGGGGCCTTGTTTTCACTGTTGCCGGAGAAAAGAAGAGCGAAGTGTTCCTCGTGCTTGCTGAAGCCGTCAAAGGTTACGAAGGTCGGCGTTTCGGGACCGTCGATGGGAATTTCCACCTTCCGGCGGACGCGAATTTTTCGTTCATGCATGGTTTGCACCCTTGAAGCTGTCTAAGGATAGCCGCCGGCACTGCTCGCAGCCGACCGGCCCTGCCGTGGCTGAAAACACATCGCGACGATGCCGCTGGGATGGGTTCTTCTGGCCGGACGTCGATCCGAGTCGGCGCCCGTCCGGCCTCAGGAAGATTGCTAGGCTACCAGGGCAACCTTTGCGCGCGCCGCCAGAATGGACCGGCAGGCGTTTGCCGCCTCGCGGCCCTTGATTACGAAGTGATCCTTGAAGAAGCGGATATGCGCTTCGGACTCCTGGAAGTTATGTGGCGTCAGGACGGCCGAGAGGACGGGAACGTCCGTATCGAGCTGCACCCGCATCATGCCGTCGAGAACGGTTCCCGCCACGAAATCGTGGCGATAGATGCCGCCGTCGACCACGAAGGCGCATCCAAGGATCGCCTGATATCTTCCAGTCCGCGCCAGTGTCTGCGCGTGAAGGGGAATTTCGAGGGCGCCGGGCACATCGACCATGTCGACGTCGGCGGCAGCACCGCCGAGTGCGACCCATTCCTCCACGAAGGAGGTGACGCATCGATCGACGATATCGGCATGCCAACGGGCACGGATGATCGCGATTCTCTTCTGTTCCGGCTTGATAGCGATTGTCATTTTCTGGCCTTTCAAGGGTTGTGCCGCGAGGCCGGCACGGTTGAAACAAAAGCCGCTATTCACTGTCGAGCGACAGCATATGCGGCCCAAGCTCCCCTTGGGCGAACATGCCTGGTCAGCCTCCCGCTCGGGGGCTTTCCAGCGTGCTCTCTTCCATCCGGACTGTAACCGTCGGCTCCGGCATTTCACCGGATCTGCTGACCTTCCGGCTTGGTGCCGGAAGCGCTCGCGGGCTCCGGGATCACTCCCGATACCGCCGGTGGGGAATTTCGCCCCGCCCTGAGAACATCGCGATCATAAGGCTATTTCGTCGAAACGCAATGGACGTGGGGCACGTTGTCGCCTGCATGGGTAACACATTGATCGGGCAAGCGATTTTCTTTGTTCGGAGGTACGGACACACTCGCGCGCAGATAAAAACGATGTCGGTTTCGACCTGAAATCATCTGGTTCTAAGCCTCCTCTCGGGCATTGCCGACCCGCAATGGTACGATCGTCATCAGCCCTTCGACAGCCTATCCCGATAGGATGGAAGGATATCGTCCGCCGTCAGCGACGCCATGGTCAGGTCACCCGGATCGATCGGCGAGATCCATCGTATTTCCTCGATTTCCCCCGCTGACTTGACGTCCCGGCTTTGTATGTCAAGCCGAAAGACGTCCGCAACGACCATATGGTCGGGTTCATTGGCCGCGGGCGCTTCGAAGCGCCCGAAGGGCATCAAGGCGGCAGGATCGACGGTGAGGCCGATCTCCTCGGCCAATTCTCGGGCAAGGGCGTGATCCGGGCTCTCCCCTGGCTCAATCTTCCCACCTGGCTGCATGAAAACGCTGGTTCCCCGCTTGCGGACCAGAAGGGTCTCACTTCCATGAACGACAAGGGCCGCCGCGACCCGGATGGTCTTTATGGACCGTCCCGACCGATCGGGGTTCGCATCGCTGGCGCTTCCATCGCTGTGTCGCATGCTCGATCTCTTTTCGTGCGGTTGGATGATGGGTTCCATCGGCTTTTATCATCTTCGCAACCGATTCGGCCTTGCTGCGCCTGCCTGCCGAGGGAACAAAGTCAGCATCAGCAAGTTACTCGAGCATCCCTGGATATATCGCAATGGAGGTTTTCATGAGCTCGTCGAGCATGACAACGAACCATAATCAGATCCGTAAATGGGTAGAAGCCCGCAAGGGCCACCCGGCACGGGTCAAGGGCGAGGGCCCGGGTGGTATTCTGCGCATCGATTTCGGCAAGCCCGAAGAGTCGCTGGAGGAAATTTCCTGGGACGAGTTCTTCCGGATATTCGATGAGAACAAGCTCGCCTTTCTCTATCAGGACGAGACAGAAGGCGGCAAGACAAGCCGGTTCAGCAAGTTCGTGGCGCGTCACTAATTGCAATTCGCTGCGGGCGGCGTTGGACAGCGGAAACGTGTGCGTTCCTCTGCATGATTCCTTAAATCGGAATCGATTTAAGGTCAAAATCATGCAGCAAATTCAAAGTTCTACAGCGTCCTTTGTACGTCATGTTGGCGTATGGCGCTGTATGGAGACCAATCATGACGCTGCAGGAGCTGCGGCCCAATAATGCCACCGATATTGCGCGCGCCATAGGCCATGCGTGCAAGGTGCTTCCGGACCCTGCCCATATGATCGAATTCGGCGCCTTCTTCGACCCGTTTGCGGGCGCCAGGATCGTCCTTCTCGGGGAAGCGTCACATGGGACCGCGGAATTCTATCAGGCGCGAGCGGCGATAACGCGCTCACTGGTCGAGCACTATGGTTTCAACATTGTCGCCGTCGAGGCCGATTGGCCGGATGCCGAGCGCATCGACCGTTATGTCCGGCATCGCGAGCCGCGTGCCTACGACGCCGAATCCTTCGTGCGCTTTCCGGAATGGATGTGGCGCAACGCGGAGTTCGAAGCGTTCGTTTCCTGGATGCGCGCCCATAATGAGACAGTGGAGCCCAAGAAGCGAGTCGAGTTTCGCGGACTGGACATCTATTCCCTGCACGGTTCCGTCAATGTCGTGCTCAATTATCTTCAGAGCATCGATCCTGAAGAGGCCGCTCGGGCGCGGGAGCGCTATGCCTGCGTGACACCGTGGCAGGAGCGGCCCGCACGTTATGTTGGAGCTATCCGTTCCGGGGTGCAGGAGGAATGTGAGAGCGCCGTTGTGGCGCAACTTCAGCAACTGCTGGAGCGTGAACTGGACTATTGCGCCCGTGACGGCGAGGAGTTCTTCGACGCGGCGCAGAATGCCCGGATCGTTGCGACCGCCGAGCATTATTATCGGGCGATGTATCGCAGCAGCACAGATTCATGGAATCTGCGCGACAGGCACATGTTCGAGACGCTGCAGAGCCTCATGGCTCACCGGCCGAAGGCAAAGGCCGTGGTCTGGGCGCACAATTCGCATGTCGGCAATGCTGCTGCGACAGCCATGGGCTGGGATGGCCAGTTCAATATCGGTGAGCTGGTGCGTGTTGCCTATGACGACGATGCAATGCTCGTCGGTTTCGGCACGGATCGCGGAACCGTGGCTGCGGCCGACGACTGGGATGGACCGATGTACGTCAAGTCCGTCAATCCGTCGCGGCCGGATTCCTATGAGCGGGTCTTCCGCCAGGTGGGCCTTCCCCGCTCACTGACCGATCTTCGCGGCGGGCGGAACCGCTCGGTGCGCGACGCGCTTTCCGAGCGCAGGCTGGAGCGGGCGATCGGCGTCATCTACCGTCCGGAAACGGAATTCTACAGCCATTATTTCGAGGCGATCCTTCCGGAACAGTTCGACTGCTATATTTGGTTTGAGGAGACGAGGGCCGTTACGGCGATTTCGGCTACCCGGCCGCAGGGTGTTCCCGAAACCTATCCGTTCGGATTGTAGCCATGTATGACACTGCCCAATTTGAAAACCGCGCCGCAGCAGGAAGGGTTCTGGCGGAAGCCATCGGCAAAGAAACCGTGGTCGATCCCGTCGTGCTCGCCCTGCCGCGGGGAGGCGTTCCGGTTGCTTTTGAAATCGCCGCTTACCTTCACGCCCCGCTGGATATCCTTTTGGTGCGCAAGATCGGTGCGCCCGGCTATCCCGAATATGCCGTGGCGGCGGTTGTCGACGGCAAGGATCCGCAGACGGTCGTCAACGAAGAGGGTTTGAGGTATAGCGGGGCAACGCTGCTCTATGTGGAGGAGGAAGCCGCCAGGCAGCTGGCCGAAATCGAGCGTCGCCGCAAGGCCTATCTCGGCGAGCGCGAGCCCATTAACCTCAAGGGCCGGAATGCGATCCTCGTCGACGATGGCATCGCAACCGGCACAACCGTGAAGGCCGGCCTGAAAGGGCTGAGGCGCATCGGGGTGAAAAGCACGCTGCTTGCCGTGCCGGTGGCGCCGCGAGAGGTTCTCCAGAGCATGAAGGACGATGTCGACAGAATCGTCTGCCCTTACCCTCTCGAGACATTGAGGGCTGTCGGATATCACTATATCGATTTCGCCCAGACGACCGATAGCGAGGTAATCGATCTGCTGTCCCGCAGCCGCGGGGCCTAGATCAGGATGATTTCAGGCCGAATCGGCCTGAAATCATCCTGATCTACATCAAAGAGTTAGAGCGGGATTTATGCCGAAAACCGCTCACACTTTTCGGCATCCCGCTCTAAGAGAGCATTCGACTTTCCGCCTCTCTGCGTCATGCGCTCATCCCGGACCTGGCTCACTGCCTTTCTTGAGATCGATCCTGCGAAGGATCAGAGCGAGGGGAACGACGCATGCCGAAATCAGCATGAGCACATAGAAGACGTCAATAAAGGCAAGGTAACTTGCCTGCGTCTGCACCTGCTGCCCGATCCAGGCAGTTGCCTGCGACTGGGCATCGGCTATTGTTGCTCCTCTTTCAGCAAAATATCGCGAGGCAGTCTGCATTGCCTCATGGTAGGCCGGATCCGACGGGATCACGCTTTCGACAAGCCGGCTCTGATGCCACTGTTCCCTGCGCGCCAGGACATTCAAGGCGATCGACACGCCGATCGAGCCACCGGTATTTCGTGCGGCATTGATCAGGGCGGATGCCTGATCTGTCTGGTCGGGTCTCAGGCCGTCGTAGGAAGCCGAGGTGATGGGAATGAAGATCAGCGGCAGGCCAAGCCCCATATACAGGCGCGCCCATACGAAGAAGCCGAAATTGAGATCGGGATTGAGGCGAGTGAGGTCCCACATCGCAGCGGCAATGATGGTGGTGCCGATCGCGATCAGATATTTCGGCTGGACATGCGTCGAGAGGCGGCCGGCCACGAACATCATGACCATGGTGACAAGACCGCCCGGAGAAAGGGCCAGTCCTGCCCAGGTGGCCGTATAGCCGAAATTCTGTTGCAAAACCTGTGGGATGAACTGCGTCGTCGCGATCAGAATTGCGCCGGTCGCCAACATGACGATGAAGCAGGAGCCGAATTGCCGGCTCGCGAGCAGCCGCACATCGATGATCGGGTTTGATTTCGTCATGAGCCAGGGGATCGAGACGATGAAGGCGATGACGCATATCGACGTCATGACAATAATGAAATTCGACCCGAACCAGTCGTCCGTCTGGCCGCGATCGAGCACCAGTTCCAGCGCCCCAAGAAAAGTCGCGACGAGGAGAAAGCCGACGATGTCGAAGCGAATGCCGGTTCTGCGCATTTCCGCCCGTTCCTTGCGCAGCGAATCCGGCTCTTTCACCAGCATGTAGACCAGGACGAAGGAGAAGGCTCCGACGGGGCCGTTGATCAGGAAACACCAGTGCCACGAAAAATTGTCGGAGAGATAGCCGCCAAGCGTTGGCCCGATGACGGGCGCGACCACGACGGCAATCCCGAAGAGCGCGAAACCCTGGCCGCGTTTCGACGGAGGAAAGGAATCGGCCAGGATGGACTGCGAGATCGGTACCATCCCGCCGCCGGCGAATCCCTGGATCATCCGGAAGATCAGCAGGGTTTGCAGGTTCCAGGCCATGCCGCAGAGGATTGAGGCGATCGTGAAGGTGGCAAGGCAAAGCAGATAGAAGCGTCGTCGGCCGTATCGTTTGGCGATGAAGCTGCTTGCAACGAGGATGATTGCGTTGGAGACGAGATAGGTCGTCACGACCCAGGAGGCTTCGTCGGAGCTCACGGCAAGCCCCCCGGAAATATAACGCAGCGCCACATTGGCGATCGTCGTGTCGAGGACCTCCATGAAGGTCGCGAGCGAGACGACAAGCGCAATCAGCCACGGATTGGACGCGCGCGACGAGGATGCCGCTCCGTTGGCCGTGGTTGCCGCGCCGCTCATCAGCTTCTCGGGCGGACAGTGACGGTCGGTACCACCGACATGCCGGGGCCGACCGCGACATCGGGCGGCCAGTTGTCGATGACGATCTTGACCGGGACGCGCTGAGTCACCTTGACGAAATTACCCGTCGCGTTCTCCGCCGGAAGCAGGGAAAAGGCGGTGCCGGATCCCGGCTGGACAGAGGCTACCTTCCCGTTGAGCGGCCGATCAGGATAGGCGTCAATCGTCAGCTTCACAGGCTGACCGGGACGCATGTCTGTCAACTGAGTCTCCTTGAAATTGGCGGTAACCCAGACCTCGTCCGGAACGAACATCGAGACGGACTGTCCGCCTTCGACATACTGGCCCTTGGCGCCGCTCAGCCGAACGATGCGGCCCGGCTGAGCGGCAGTGATTGTCGTGTAGTTCAGGTTCTGTTGGGCCGCTTCTACCTGCGCCTCAGCCTGATGCAGGCTGGCGATGGCGCTGGCGCGCTGCGCTTCGGCGGCTGCTTTGTTCTTCAGCGCCGATGTGACGCTCGCCTGCGATTGGGCGAAGCTCGCCTGGCTTTGACTTAAGGTGGAACTCGCCTGCTGGGCCGCCTGCTCGGACCCGGCGCCACTCTTGAGCAATTGGTGTTGGCGCGCGGCCTCGTCCTGGGCGTATTCAAGGGCGGCCGAGGCGGAATTCTGCTGCGCCTTTGCTTCGTCTACCGCCGCGCCGGCAGCGTCAATCTGCGCTTCCGCGCTTGCTATCGCCGCCTTTGCGACACCGACTTGACCGTTGGCTTGGTCGAGTGCGATCTGGAAGTCGCGGGGGTCAATCTTCAGGATGACGTCACCCGCCTTCACATGCTGGTTGTCTGTGACCGGAACTTCGGAAACATAGCCCGACACTTTTGCAGCAACCGAAAAGCTTCGAGCGTCAATAAAGGCGTCATCGGTCGTCTCATATGGATGAAAATATATGAGCCAGATGAAATAGCCGGCGACCGCAAGAGCTGCCACGACAAGCAGCATAAGCGAGACGGCGACAGGATGGCGGCGAATGTAGGACGGGCGATTTTCTTCCGATTGCTCGGGCGCATCGTCTTCTTTTTGCGTTGGGCGGTTCTCCCAACGCTCGCCTTTTTCATCCTTTAGTAAGGAGTGTTGATTGTCAGGCACGATAGATCTCGAATTTTTTGCGCTGAACAGACGAACTAAACGTTGAAAACAACGATAGGTTCCTGGACGAAAAGCCGCATCCATTCATTGTTGCGCTTGCGATTAGCGCCCGATGATTTCAGGTTGAATCGACCTGAAATCTGAATTCGCCTTTAGATCAAAAAGTTGGAGCGGGGATGTCACCCGAAAACCGGGTAGACTTTTCGGCATCCCGCTCACATCTAGCCGGAGCATACGCGGGCAGGAGAGGCTCGTGCACCGAAAGCTGATCATCCAGACGGCGTATAAAGGGCATCGGCAGGGTCTCTGCCGATGCCTCATTTCATCATGTGATCGCGCGTCACGAACCACTCAGTAGGGCCATGTCCAGTTCCGCACCTCCGGCATGTCTTCGCCGTGCAGGCGGACATAGGCGTGATGCTCCGACAGTTTCGCCCGCAAGAGGTCGATGACGTCTGCTGCCTTTTCCTTCAGCCCCGGCACACGCTCGATCGCCTCGATGGCGAGATGGTAGCGATCCAGTTCGTTCAGCACCGTCATGTCAAAAGGCGTCGTGGTCGTGCCTTCCTCGATGAAACCGCGGACATGGATATTGCGATGGTTGGTGCGTTTATAGGTCAGCCGGTGGATCAGGTAGGGATAGCCGTGATAGGCGAAGATCACCGGCCGATCGGGGGTAAAAAGCCGGTCGAAAGTTTCATCGGGAAGGCCGTGCGGATGGTGCTCGGGTGATTGCAGCGCCATCAGATCGACGACGTTGACGACCCGGATCGACAGTTGCGGAATATTCTGACGCAGAAGATCGACGGCCGCCAGCGTCTCCATCGTCGGGACGTCGCCGGCGCAGGCCATGACGACATCGGGCTCGACCGCGCCTTTTTCGTTGCCTGCCCATTCCCAGATGCCGATGCCGGCCTCGCAATGCCTGACCGCTTCCTCCATCGTCAGCCACTGTGGTTCCGATTGCTTGCCGGCAACGATGACATTGACGCGGTCATAGGTCTTCAGGCAGTGGTCGCCCGTCCAGAGCAGGGTATTGGCATCCGGTGGCAGGTAGATGCGCACGATATCCGCCTTCTTGTTGGCGACGAGATCGACGAAGCCGGGATCCTGGTGGCTGAAACCGTTATGATCCTGGCGCCAGACATGTGAAGTCAGCAAATAATTGAGCGAAGAGATCGGTTTACGCCAGGGAAGCTCTCGCGTGACTTTAAGCCATTTGGCATGCTGGTTGAACATGGAGTCGATGATGTGGATGAAGGCTTCGTAGCATGAGAACAGACCATGCCGGCCGGTCAGCAGGTAGCCTTCGAGCCAGCCCTGGCAGAGGTGTTCGCTGAGGACCTCCATCACCCGGCCATCGCGGGCGAGATGCACGTCATAGGGTCGGATCTCCTCCATCCATATGCGATCCGTCGCCTCGAAGACGCTGCCAAGCCGGTTCGATTCCGTCTCGTCGGGGCCGAAGATGCGGAAGTTCTTCGCTTCGGCATTGAGCTTCAGCGTGTCGCGAAGGTAGCGGCCAAGGATTTCGGTGGATTGGACCATCGTCGCGCCGCGCTCCGAAACGGCGATCGCATAGTCGCCGATATCCGGAACGGCCAGTTCCTGTCTGAGGAGGCCGCCATTAGCGTGCGGATTGGCGCCCATGCGCCGCTTGCCTTCAGGCGCCAGCGCCCGCAATTCGTTCTTCAGCCGGCCGTCAGCGTCGAATAGATCCGAGGGATCGTAGCTCTTCATCCAGTCTTCGAGGATCTTGCGATGGGCGCCATCCTCCCGGCAATTGGATACCGGAACCTGATGGGCGCGCCAGAAATTCTCGACCATCTTGCCGTCGACTTCCTTTGGTCCGGTCCAGCCTTTCGGGCTTCTGAGCACGATCATCGGCCAGCGCGGGCAGGAATTTGGCGGCGAACCGTTGCGTGCCTCGTCCTTGATAGCACGGATGCGATCGAAGACGGTGTCGAGGGCCGCAGCCATTTTCAGGTGCATGTCATGCGGCTCGTCGCCTTCGACGAAAAAGGGTTCGTAGCCATAGCCGATGAAGAGGTGCTTCAGATCGTCGTCGCTCATGCGCGCAAGCAGCGTGGGATTGGCAATCTTGTAGCCGTTGAGATGCAGGATCGGCAGCACGGCGCCGTCGCGAGCGGGATTGACGAACTTGTTCGAATGCCAGCTTGCGGCAAGAGGCCCGGTCTCAGCCTCGCCGTCGCCCACCACGCAGGCAACCACCAGTTCGGGATTGTCGAGGGCGGCACCATAGGCGTGAACGAGCGCATAGCCGAGCTCGCCGCCTTCGTGAATCGAGCCGGGCGTCTCGGGTGCTGCGTGGCTCGGTATACCGCCGGGAAAAGAGAACTGACGGAAGAGCCTTTTCATACCGTCCGTATTCTCGGAAATCTCGGGATAGATCTCGCTATAGGTCCCCTCGAGATAGGTATTGGCAACCATGCCCGGTCCGCCGTGGCCCGGGCCGCAGATATAGATCATGTCGAGATCACGGGCGCGGATGATGCGGTTCAGGTGGGCGTAGACGAAATTGAGCCCGGGCGTCGTGCCCCAATGGCCGAGCAGCCTCGGCTTGATATGCTCCGCTTTCAGGGGCTCATGCAGCAGGGGATTGTCCAGGAGATAAATCTGTCCTACGGACAGATAGTTGGCTGCCCGCCAGTAGCGGTCGAGCAGGTGGAGTTCCGCGGTGTCGATCGCGGTTGCGGGGGATGTCGATATCTGCTTTTCCATCGTGATACGCTCCGAGGTGAAGAGGTTTCGTCGGTCATCCTAGTGTTTATTCTGGTCCGGCGCCGTGACCTGGATCATGCAAGAATTGACTTGGCTTCGTCGGCGATCACCTGCTCTTCGTCCGTCGGGATGACGAAGGCAGCGATCCGGCTTACGGATGTGCTTATGGTGGCGGCGTTCGCGGCGTTGGCCGCAGCGTCGATCGTGAGGCCCAGCCACTCCAGTCGATGGCACACGGCGGCGCGGATTTCAGGCTGATGCTCGCCGATGCCGGCGGTGAAGACCACGGCATCGAGGCCGCCGAGGGTGGCGGCGAGCCGCGCGATTTCACCAGCGATGCGCAATGTGAAGAGGTCGATCGCTTCGCGCGCCTCCGGTCGCGCATCCTTCAGCAGATCACGCGTGTCGGCGCTGATGCCGGATACGCCCAGAAGTCCGGATCGGTGATAGAGCATGTCTTCCACGTCGTGGAGCGGCCTGTGCTTCTGCATGAGGAGATGGAGCAGGGCGCCGGGATCGAGGGTGCCCGGACGAGTTGCCATCGGAATGCCGTCCAGGGTCGAAAACCCCATGCTGCAGTCCCGACTCGTGCCATCTTTAAGAGCACAGAGACTGGCGCCGCTGCCGAGATGGGCGACCACGATTTTTCCGGACGCCGTTCCTGGCGCTCGGCGGCGAAGTTCAGCGGCGATAAACTTGTAGGAAAGGCCGTGGAAACCATAGCGCTTGATTCCCTCGTCATGCAGCGCGCGCGGTATGGCGAAGCGCCGGACGAGATCGTCTTGCGTGGCGTGGAATGCGGTGTCGAAGGATGCCGTCTGGACAAGCGCCGGTCGCAGGTGGCGAATCGCGCGTATCAGGCGCAATGCCTGGGGCTGATGCAGCGGCGCAAGCGGGATCAGAGTGTCGATGGTGCGGATAGCCTCGTCATCGAGTCGCACGGGCGCGGTGAAGACATCGCCGCCATGGACAACCCGGTGTCCGGCGACGGAAACCGCATTCATGTCGAAATGCTCGGAGAGCATGCCGAATGTTTCATCGACGACGTCGTGGAGTTCTTCCGTCGCTTCGGCATGGAGCGGAATATCGAAGGTCTTCGGGCCTTCCGTCAGATGAAAGGTCAAAGGTTGGGCGCGAAAGTCGATGAGTCCCTTGCCGATGCGCCGCGCCTGGTTTTGCTCGATTGCGAACAAGCCGATCTTCACCGTGGAAGAGCCAGCATTGAAGGTGAGAAGAAGATTTGTCCCTGCCATGGCCGGTACCTTTGCGCAAAACGGTATGGACCGTTGCTCTCATCAAGCCACGAGCCTGCCGGTCCCATCTCGTTCGAGATGTTTCCCTTTGCGCAATGATCAAGATCAAAGTGATCTTAATCGCAAAATCCAAGTTGAATTATCTGCCGAACACACGTTTCCGACGCGCATCACCGAACACGGCATTGATTTCGGAAAAGCTCATGGGCCGGCCGTCCAAGGATGAAGCATGTTTCCTGAGCGAGTGGCGTATCAGGCGAAAGCATGCAGCCTGACTCAGGTCGAATGACCCATCGCAGCGTTCTCGTCGGCCTCCACGAGGTGGCTTTGGCCCTTGCTGCTGGCGACGGCTGCCGAAAAATCACCCGGTTTTGACTGAAGATCCAGGATCTGCGCGCTGGGCTTTTTCTGACCGAATCTCAAAGCATCGAGTCTCTGATTACAGTAACAGGCGAAGGCGGAGGAGATCAAAGCCAGGGATTCCCCGATGGCGAGCCTGTTGTTGGAATTGCTGAGAATGGTGATGGCGAAGAAGAGAATGCAGATGCCATATGCATAAAACGCTTCCTGAGCGATCAGCTGCTTCTGGCTGGCGCGCCAGACGGACAGGAAGAATCCATAGAGCATTATCGAAAAGATCGCGGCGCCGAATAACCCATGGCGTACCAGAATCTCGAAATAGCCGTTATGGAGCAGAGTGTATTTCACCTTCGCGTAACGCGTCTGGTGCCATCTCGACAGCCACTGGTTTCCCGCCCCGAAGATCGGCGAGGCAGAGAAGACCTCCCATGCGTTCGACCAGAGTTGCAGTCGCTCTCCCATGGAGGTCGGCGTGTCCGGCGAGTCTATTGCAGTCGACACCAAGGCATCTACATCGTTGCCTTCGGCTGTTCCTTCGAGGAGCGGTGCGGCGGCGACAATCGTCGGTCCTGCCGTCTCGTAAAGGTTCGTTCGCGCGGCGTAGACGCCTGCTCCGAGAACCAAGGCAGCGCTTCCGACCGCTATCGCCGCCGCTTTTCTCTTTGATTTGTTGAGGACGAAAAGCGCTAATATTGGCAGCACGGCCACCATGGCGAGCCAGACGCCCTTGGATTTTGATCCATAGATATTGAAGAGGCAGAGGATCATGACGAGCGGCGCGGCGAAGACCGCAAAGCGCGCAAATTGAGATCGGGTGCCCGACCGCAAATAGTAGCGCAGCCAAAAGAACGCTCCGATCGTCATGAGCCCGCAGGACACGGCACCATGAATGCGATTGTGCTGGATGAGAGGCGTAATCGCTTCCCCCGCGAGAACCGTTGCGTAGGGCGTCATGACCAGCAGGAAAACCAGCGCGACGGCGAAGAAGGCCGCCAGCATTTTCTCGATCTGGGAAAAGGTCAGCGAGAACCCAAAGCCCAACATCGGAAAGAAGACTGGAAATATATAGAGCCACTCGGAGGCGCCGAGCTGGTGATCGGGGGAGAAGAAATACATGGCTGCGAAACGCGCTGCGGCGTAGAAACCCCAACCGATACAGAGCCAAGCCAGCCACGTCGTCCGCGGACGCTCCGGCGTCATACAGTAAACATAAAACGTAATGAGGTATACAATGCCCAGGGCGTAGCGGTAGGCATCGCTTTCGACAAGGGTCGGCGTTGCCGCGATGAGCCACAGCAGGCACAGAATCCCGGTAACGGGACGAGCCAAGCGCATTTCCATCGGTCGGTTTTCCCCCATCGGCATCAGACGCCTAACACGTAAAACATTCGCCGGAGATAGTCTGTCGTTCGAAACAGGTGAGCTGGTATCCGCGACCATTTCGGAGATTTTGCGGCATGATAGTCGATTCTTCTACCAATTGTTGTCCCCCGTGACGCGACCAGCTTTACCAGATTAGGATGACTTGAATAGGTCTTGACACCCGTTGCCCATGCTCTTTCCAAAGCGACGTCATAGGGGAGGGTCATTGGACGCAAGGTTTCAAGCAGCATCTGCGCGCCAGCTCTGGTGACGAGATAGCAGGCGGCCGAACCCTGAGGGCCGTGAAAACATTGTCCAACCTCATCCTGCATCGAGGTTGCCGCGGTCTTCCTGAAACCGCGCATGCGGTGGCTTATGAGCTTGACAAGTCCGGCCCGCGGCACGGCATCGCGGATGGCGGATGCGCGGACCGCCAGTTGCTCGTTCAGTTCGACATCGTCTTCCAGAATGATCGCCGCGCCATGGCCTGAATCGAGAAACTGCTGCAAGGCAAGCAGGTGGCTTCGATAGCATCCATATTCCCCGGGCAGGGCCTTTCGGCCGTTGTATCGCTCAAATTGCTCGGAGTTGAAATCGGTCCAATGTTCCTGCGCAAGCGAATTACCGTCGATCGCGGGCACGCGCGAAAGCTCCAGCCCGAATTTTCGGGCCTGCTCGTCCAATCTTTGCCAGCGCTCGGGCGACCGATCCAGATTGATCGCATAGAGAGGTAAGGTCATGAACTACCGGTTGACGAGATACCGAACATGCATTTTTCCACCACAGTCACTATCGCTAAAGTTGATGCCGTGCAACCGTTCGCTCCCACCGGGGGCGTGGTAAATCGCGGCGCCTGTATCACAGTCTGCCTGGCGGATGAACCTGCTTCTGGCAGAAAAGCGGGGCCTGTGTCGTTTTAAGCACTAAACGATTGTTCGTTACACGAGAATTCGCGACGCCTTTTTCCACAGCATTTGCTGCCTGTGGCATTCTCGCGCGTCAGCCTGCCGACAAAATCGGGCATTGGAATCGGGTTGTATTTGACACATGTCAAACGGTTGACACGGAGCGGCGCCAGGATGCAAACTCATTCATCATCAAGGTCATCTGCTTCGCATAGATCCGCCCCCTGGATCGTGTCCCCATCACCTGGATGCCTGTCCACGACGAATTTCGATCGGGCAGGGCATAGGGCCTGCGAAGCGATCAGAAAGGAAGATCATGTCCAGCGCAGTCGCCCGCTCGCGGCGTCCCCTGATCATTGGCTCGATCATGCTGGCGACCTTCATGGTCGCGATCGAGGCGACAATCGTTGCGACTGCCATGCCCCGTATCGTCGGCCAGCTCGGCGGTTTCACTTACTATAGCTGGGTGTTTTCGGCCTTTCTGCTGGCTCAGTCGACCACGACCGTCATCTATGGGAAGCTGTCGGACGTGTTCGGCCGCAAGCCGGTACTCATCTGCGGCATCCTGCTGTTCCTGGCCGGTTCGCTGCTTTGCGGATTTGCGTGGTCGATGACCTCGCTCATCATTTTCCGACTGCTGCAAGGGCTCGGCGCGGGCGCTATCCAGCCCGTGACGATGACGATCGTCGGAGACCTCTACACGCTCGAAGAACGTGGCCGGGCGCAAGGCATGCTCGCCAGCGTCTGGGCGCTCTCTGCGGTGATCGGGCCACTGGCCGGCGGCATCATCGTCGACAGTTTTTCCTGGGCATGGATCTTCTGGATCAATCTGCCTTTTGGCGTGCTGACGATCATCGGCTTCCTCCTTTTCCTTCGGGAATCCGTCGAGCATCGCAATGCCAGGATTGATTATACCGGTGCCGTCCTCTTTTCGATCGCGATTATCTCGCTGCTGGTCATCCTGACGGAAACCGAGGCGTCGGGCTGGGTGCTCGCGGGGCTCGGCCTTCTGTTCTTCGTGGCCGGCGGGCTGTTCATTCTTCAGGAAAAGCGCGCTGCCGAGCCGATCATCTCGATCGAGCTCTGGGCACGGCGTCTCATCGCGACAAGCAATGCCGCGACGCTGCTTGCCGGCATGGCGCTGATCGGACTTACGACGATCCTGCCGATCTATGTACAGGGTGTGCTCGGCCGGTCGCCGATTGCGGCCGGCTTCACACTGACCATGCTCGTCGTCGGCTGGCCGCTGGCGGTGATGCTGTCGAGCCGCTTCTTCCGGGCTTTCGGCATTCGCCGCACGTTACGGGTGGGCAGCCTGATCTTCCCGATCGGTGCGCTCTTCCTGCTGTTCCTCGGGCCTGACAGCCATCCGGCAATTGCGGGAGCGGGCTCATTCCTGATGGGTTTCGGAATGGGGCTCATCAGCCTCACCAGCATTGCGCTGGTGCAGGACAGCGTCGAATGGTCGATGCGCGGCAGCGCCACCGCTTCGATCATTTTTGCGCGCAGCCTGGGCAATACGCTTGGAGCCACGGCGCTCGGTGCAATCCTCAACATTGGGATCACCCATTACGGCAGCGGCGAACTGGCAACCAGGCTGCATGACCTCCTCAATCAGCCGACGGGACTCGGCGAGCTTGCCGCCAGTCCGGATATTCGCATGGTCTTCTATCAGGCCCTTCACTGGAGCTTCTGGGGTGTGGTCATCGTCGCGGTTCTCACGGTCATCAGCACCTGGCTTATCCCCGTTCACAGCAAGACAGGCGATAGATCGACGCGCGATACGGCTGCGGAAGCGGTCTCGCATTGACTTCGAGATCGCTGCAGCCTGGCGCTCTACAGCGCCGTGCGTCTTTTCAGACGCGCAAAGTACGCTGTAACACTTTGAATTGCTGCAGGTTTTTTCCTTAAATAAGGAAACATGCAGTAGCCTATTGCAATCAGGTCCGGGAAAACTTTGCCGTACCGTCTCTGTCTATCCTTCCACCAGTTCATAGGTGTCCGGAGGAGATGCGGCAAGCTCGGCCCAGTCGAGTTCCTGCTCCAGCACGTGAAAGACGTCGTCATCGATCGCGCCCGTGCGGCGCATATCGGCAAGCTTTGCCCTTTTTGCCTTGATGATCCGGCGTCGGAGCTTGTCGATTTCGCCAGCCTCGCGCGGATGATCACCTTGGGCCGCCAGATCGCGATCCTCGCCATAGATCCGTCGCAATGTTTCGGCGGCCTCGCCCTCGCTTTTTTCAAGTTCTCGCATCGCCGTATCGATGAGTTCCACGCGTGCTTCGGAAAGTTCGTGCTCCATGGAAACGTCCGGCTCGAATTTCAGCCAGGCGATCAACGACCCGAGTGTCAGGCCCTGGAGGATAAGCGTACCGAGAACGACGGCCAGTGCGCAGAGCAGGATCACGTCGCGTCCGGGAAAATTCCCGGGCAATGCAAGGGCGGTTGCAAGCGTCACGAGCCCGCGCATGCCCGACCATGCGGCAACAAGGCTCATGGCCATCGTCGGTGGTTCCTCAGCAACAAGACCGCGATGGACGGCGTAGGCGATCATCCTGTTGTAGAATAGAACCCAAGCCAGTCGGACCAGGATCACGGCCAACAGGACGGCAGCGGCCAATCCGATGGCGCTCCATAGCTTATCGGGGTCGAGATCGATCAGGATTTGTCTTGCCTGCAGACCCATCAACAGGAAAGCCATGACATTGAGGAGGAAGACGGCGGCCTCCCAGACGGAATAGGAATGAACGCGGTGGCGGGCCGATATGCGCTCAGGTATGTAACGGGCGATCACCATGGCATAGGCGACGATCGCAAGGATCGCGGAAAGATGCAGTTTCTCGGCAATGACCCATGTCCCGAATGTGGCGACGAACTCCAGCAGCGTTCCGCCAAGGGTTCCGGCGAGCTTGATACCCAGGAGCATATAGAGCCTGCCCATCAGGTAGCCGAGCAGGAGCCCGCCTGGGACGGCGAAGGCGAGCTCGGACAGCACACCGGCGAAGAAGGCGGGACTGCTCGCAGCGGCCACGGCGGCGCTGAAGATCAGCAGAGCGACGGCATCGTTTAACAGGCTTTCACCCTTCAGGACCGCGAAGGTCCGGCGCGGCAGGTCGAAACTGCCAAGCACAGCGGTCGCCGCAGCGGCATCAGGTGGTGCGACAATCGCACCGAGTGCAATAGCAGGGGCGAGAGGCAGGCCCGCAGCCGCAACGCCGACCCAGGCGACGGCGGCGGTCGTCAGCACCACTGCGATGGCTGCAAGAGACAGCAGCGGCAGCCAGTTTTCCCTGAGCGTTCGCGGCGGCAGGTCGTAGGCCGCGTCGAACAGGACAGGCGCAATGAAGAGGGTCAGCGCAAGTTCGGGGTCGATGGATATTTCCGGCGCCCAGGGAAGGGAGGCGACCAGCAGACCGGCGATCGCGAGCATGGTTGGATAGGGAATGGGGAACCTGCGGGAGAACTGGAGGAAGATGATCGCCACCAGCATCAGGATCAGCATGCTTTCAAAAAAAGCCATCAGACACTCCGATCGAGCCGGCAGCTCGGATAGGTGCCGGTCCAATCAGAAATATCGCGCGCGAGCCTTCTGACGAGCTGTTTGCTGATGGATCTATTGCGAAGACGAGGGGAGAGTTTCGCCGATCGCTTCGTACCAGGCCTGCCGATAGGAACCCAGACCGGCGATCTCTTCAGGACGATAATGCTTTTCGGGGCCTGTCGCTGGCTTGATGCCGGTGAGGAGTGCTGCACCCTGGCTCGTTCCGGTCGATCCCGGGACAGCGATGACATCGCGCCCGACAAGTGCCGCAAGCAGGGAGAGATAGGTGTCGTTCAGCGCAAACGGTCCTTCGACGATGACCGGTCCCCAGGCGCCGACGAGGCCGAGGCAGACTTCCGTCATCAGCGCCAGATAGAGGCACATAGCCGCATAGCGCTCTTCCGCGGTTGCGGCTTCCGCTTCGATCCAGCGCGTCTCCTTTCCGGGAAAGGGACCGGAGCCGGGCACGATATTGGGCAGGAGCATTACGCCCCTTTCGATAACCGGATTAATTGCGTTTCCGACCTTGTCCTGCGCGACCGCGCCGATCTCAGCCGACAGTATCTCGAATTCGCGTCCGCCCATGAAGCGGGAAGAGGGCACGGCACGGCCATAGGCATCGACGTTGGCGAGCGCATCGCGCTTCGGATCAAGACGGGTGAGATCGCCGCCGACGCCGAAATTGATGACCCAGGTGCCAGTTGAGACGACCGCGAAGGGGGCGTCTCGACTGACCAGGTGCGGCAGCAATGAGGCGTTGGAGTCGTGGATTCCGCAATAGACCGGTACAGGGGCGAAGAGGCCGATCCTGGCGGCGATTTCGGGCAGGACCGTGCCAAGTGCGTCGAAGGCCGAACGTATCGGCGCCATGTGGTCGCCAATCCCGAGCGTATCGACGAGCGACGAATAGGTTCCCGCCTGCGGATTCCAGAGGTCGGTATGGCAGCCGAGCGAGGTGCGCTCGTTCGCCGCTACTCCCGTCAGCCGCGCCGCCCAGTATTGCGGATAGGTGAGGATCGTCGCGACCTTTTCGAATTCAGCCGGGAAGGCAGTCTGCTGGTAATGAAGCTGTGCGCCGACATTGAGACCCATCGACAGCTTCGGCGAGAAGGTTTCCGAGAAAGGGGGGCGCAACGCCGCATAGGCGTCGCGGATCTCGTCGGGATATTCATGCTCATAATCGATGACCGGCATGGCGAGCGCGCCATCGGCGTCGAGGAGGACGGCAGATGCACCATGCGTGGTGATTGAGATGGCGTCGAAGCCCGGTTCATGCGCGAAGTGTCTCAGCCCATCGAGCGTGAAGGCCCACAGCGCTTCGATATCGTAATGCGGGTAGGGGCCGGACCTGACCACGGTGTTCGGCTTTTTTACAGCGGCAATTTCGGCCCCGGTCGCGCTGTCCAGTACCACGACCTTGGCATTGGTCTTGCCGATGTCGAGGACGGCAATGCGTTGATAGGGGAACTGTCCTTTCATGGCATGTGGAAGACTGTAACGAGATCGTTCTGGATCGGCGAATTGTCCGGATTGGTCGCCATGATGTCGGCCATGTGTGCCCACCATTTCTTCATCACCGGATGTTCCGGAAGGCTTGCCATTGTGTGATCGACCGGGCGGGTCAGTACGCCGAAGAGCGTGTTGGTTTCACGGTCGAGATGAATGGAGTAATCGCTCGCCCCGGACTGATGCAGCAGATCGACCAGTTCCGGCCAGATTTCGTCATGCCGCTTCTTGTACTCCGCCTCCATGCCGGGATTAAGCTTCATCTTGAAGGCATGTTTTTCGAGTTTTCCAGTCATTTGGCGCTCATGGCTTTGATACGGCGGGCGATGATCGGGATTGCGATCGTGATGATGAGAAGCAGGCCGATGAAGATCGACATGACGATGCCGGGCACGTTCAGCAGCCCGAGCCCGAACGTGACGAGGCCCATGACGAAGGCGGCGATGACGACGCCGCCGATCGTGCCGGAACCGCCGAGGATCGATACGCCGCCGAGCACGACCATGGTGACGACCTCGAGTTCCCAGCCCTGGGCGATCGAGGGACGTGTGGAGCCGAGACGCGAGGTGAGGCAGACGGCGGCGATGCCGCTCATGACACCGGTCAGAAGAAAGAGGATGAATTTCACGCGTTCCACCGGAATTCCGGAGAAGCGTGCGGCAAACTCGTTATTGCCGATCGTATAGACTTGGCGGCCGAAATTCGTGGCGTGAAGCAGAATCGCAAAGACGACCGCAAGGACGATGAAAAGCACGAATTCGAAGGAGAAGACCCACACGACATAACCCTGCCCGAAATAGGCGAAGCTATCAGGATATTTGCCGTAAGCCTGATCGCCGAGCACGATGTAGGAAATGCCGCGGAAGAGGCTCATCGTACCGATGGTGACGACGATCGACGGAAGCTTCAGCGCCGAAACGAGGAAGCCGTTGAACAGGCCACAGACGAAGCCCACGCCGATCCCGATCGCGACGAGTCCCGGCGTGCCGATGCCGATCTGTGCGGCTGCCCCCATGGCGGTCGAGGCAAGCGCAATGATGGCTGCGACGGAAAGATCGATCTCGCCGGCAATAACGAGGAGCGCCATCGCGAAGGCAATCATCGCCTTTTCGGTGAAGTTGAAGGTCGCGTCCGAGAGATTCCAGGCGTTGAGAAAGTAGGGCGAGGCGACGGAATTGAAGATGAAGATGAGGACGGCGACGCCGAAAAGCAGGACTTCCCAGCTCGACATGATGCGCCTGAAGGGCGTGCCAAGGCGATCGGGAATGACGCGCTTGTGCGCGGCTTCGGAAACGGTGCTCATGCGGTCACCTCGGTTCTGGTTTCGGCGGCCGCCTTGTCGCGCAGAATGATGCGGCCGCGACTGCGTTCGCGCCTTGCGTTGAAGACGACGGCGAGGATGATGACAGTGCCCGAGATTGCCATCTGCGTGAAAGGCGAAATGCCGATGACGGGCAGGGCGTTCTTGATGACGCCGAGGAAGAGGGCGCCGAGCACGGCGCCGGCAACCGAGCCGACGCCGCCGGCGATCGAAATGCCGCCGATGACGCAGGCCGCCACACTGTCGAGTTCGAAACCGCTGGCAATGTCGACATAGGCGACGGCATAGCGCGAAACCCAGAGATAGCTGCTGAGGCCTGCCAGCGCGCCTGAGAGCACGAAGGCGAGAAATTTCGTCCAGCCGACATCGATGCCGGTATAGACAGCGGCGGTCGGGTTGCCTCCCGCCGCATAGGCGGAGCGGCCGAACTGCGTGTATTTGAGCAGCATGTAGATGAGGAGCACGATGACGATTGCGGTCCAGCCAAGAACCGGCAGACCGAGGATCGGGGTGCGCGGCACGTTGAGGAAGGTGGGCGTCATCTGATGCGCGTTCACCCACTCGCCGCCGGAGAGAACGAAGGCCATGCCGCGGTAGATCGTAAGGGTGCCAAGTGTGACGACGATCGGCGGTATCTCCAGCGCCCATACGAGGAAGCCGTTGATCGTGCCGAGAAAGGCGCCGATGGCAATGGCCGAAAGGATCAGGACCACCAGCGGCAGGTCGGGATAGGCGGCATTCATCATGGCGACCGCCATGCCGGTGAAGGCGAGGTTGGCGGCAACGGAGAGATCGATCGACTTTGTCAGGATCACGGTCATCTGCGCCAGCGCCAGGATGATCAGGATCGCGGTGTCGTTGAAGATATTGGCGAGATTGGCGGGCGTCGCAAAGCCGGCCGCGCGCGTCGAGAAGGCTGCGATCATCACGACGATGATCAGAAGCAGCAGCGTTTCGCGTTTTTTCAGCAGTCGTAGCATGCCTTCACCTCAAGCATTGCCGGTCGCAGCGCGCACCAGCGTTTCCGGCGTCAGCCCCTCGCGCTCGAAGAGGCCGGCGGAAAGACCTTCCTTCATCACCAGCACCCGGTCCGACATGCCGATGATTTCCGGCAGTTCGGACGAGATCATGATGATCGAGAGCCCTTCGGCGGCAAGTTCGCTGATGAAGCCATGGACGGCAGCCTTGGAACCGATGTCGATGCCCTTGGTGGGCTCGTCGAGAATGATCACTTTCGGCTGGGTCGCGAGCCATTTGCCGATAACGACCTTCTGCTGGTTGCCGCCCGAAAGCGTGCCGACCGGGACGGAGAGGGCGGCGGCGCGCAGATCGAGCCGCTCGGCATATTTGCGGGCAAGCGCGAATTCGTTCGCAGCTTTCAGGAAGCCCTTGCGCGAGGTGCGGCCGAGCGAAGGCAGCGTCATGTTCTGATAGATCGGCATCGGCAGCGCCAGACCGTGGCGGCCGCGCTCTTCCGGCACATAGACGATGCCGGCGCGGATTGCGTCGAGCGGCGAGTGGATCGTCAGTTCCTTGCCATCGAGGACCAGCCTGCCGGAGAGCGGCCGGGTAATGCCGAAGAGGGACTGGCAGAGCTCCGAGCGTCCGGCGCCAATCAGGCCGTAGACGCCGAGGATCTCGCCGCGACGAAGCTTGAAGGAGATGTCGCGGAATTCGGTGCGATGGCAGTAATTTTCGACCTCGAGCACCGGGGCGCCGATCGTGACGTTCAGTTTCGGAAAGACGTTTTCGACGTCGCGGCCGACCATCATCCGGACGATTTCATCCTGTGGCGTTTCCTTGAGACGGCCATGACCGACGTCGCGGCCGTCGCGGAAGACGACGAAATTGTCGGCGATCTCATAGAGCTCATCGAACTTGTGACTGATGAAGAGGATCGCCTTGCCCTGGCCCTTCAGGCCTTCGACGATGCGGAAGAGATCGTCGATCTCCTTGCGCGAGAGGGCTGCGGTCGGCTCATCCATGATGACGATGCGGGCCTCGATCGACAGGGCGCGGGCGATCGCCACGAGGTGACGCTGGGCAATCGAGAGATCCTTCAGCCGGATCGTCGGATCGATATTGCTTTCCAGCGAAGTCAGCAGTTCTCCCGACCGGCGGTTCATTTCCTTCCAGTCGATGGTGCGGAATTTCGTGCGCGGCGCATGGCCGAGAAAGATGTTTTCGGCAACCGTCAGCTCGTCAAAGAGCACGGTCTCCTGGTGGATCGCAGTCACGCCGGCGTCGATCGCAGCCTGCGCGTTGGCAAAATGGGTCGGCCTGCCGTCGACAAGGATCTCGCCTTCATTCGGCCGATAGATGCCGGTGAGGATCTTGACGAGAGTGGATTTGCCGGCGCCGTTTTCGCCGATCAACGCGGTCACCTTGCCGGGATAAAGCGCGATGCTGACATTATCGAGCGCCTTGACGCCCGGGAAGATCTGCGAAATGCCGCGCATTTCCAGGATGGCTGGTACGTCTGCGGTCTTCATGTCCGTGACGGATTGTTGAAAGGCGGTGTTCATCAGCGCTCTTACCTGATGTCGAAGGGAATCCCGGCGGACGAGCCGCCGGGTCTTGGATGGTTGGCTTCGGATCAGAAGACCTTGGAGAACTGGTCGATATTCGAGGCGTTGTAGACGAAGGGATCGGCCATGGCGGCTTCGCCGTTGTCGCCAACCTTGATCTTGCCCATGCGGCCTGCTTCGATCTCGCTGCCCGGCTTGCCGTCCGTGTCACCCTTGACGAGGTGATAGGCGATCTGGGTTGCCGAATAGCCGAGGTCGATCGGGTTCCAGATGGCGAATTCCTTCGTGGCGCCCGACTTGATCGCGCCTGCCATTTCGGAGGGAAGGCCGAGACCGGTCACATAGACCTTGCCGATCTTGCCGGCATCCTTGACGGCCTGCGAAGCGGCGAGAACGCCGACGGTCGTCGGAGCGACGATGACCTTGACTTCCGGATGCGAGGTCAGGAGGCCCTGGGCTTCGCGATAGCTCTTGTCGGAGAGGTCGTCGCCATAGACGGTTGTGACGAGGTTAAGGCCAGGGAAATCCTTGAGCTGCTTCTTCATTTCGCCGATCCAGATATTCTGGTTCGTCGAGGTGGTCGTTGCCGACAGGATGGCGAAATCGCCCTTGCCGCCCTCGAGGTGGTTCTTAGCGAGCGTCAGGCACATCTTGCCGATCAGCTCGTTCGACGACGGATTGAGCTGCAGGATTCGGCCTTCCGGCGCGACACCGGAATCCCAGGAGATGACCTTGATGCCGCGCTGCGTGGCCTTCTTCAGGGCGGGGACGACCGCATCGGGGTCGTTCGCGGAGATCGCGATGGCATCGACGCCCTGGGCGATCAGCGAGTTGATGACTTCGATCTGGCCTTCGGCGGTCGTCGAAGTCGGGCCTGTATAGATCACCTCGACACCGCCGAGTTCCTTGGCAGCTTCCTGTGCACCCTTGTTGGCGGCTTCGAAGAAACCGTTGCCGAGCGATTTGACGACGAGGCCGATCTTCATATCGGCAGCGCCGGCAGCACTTGCCATCATGGCGACGGCCAGAGCGACGCCGACTGCGAGTTTCCTTGCGAGTTTCATGCTTTCATCCTCCCACGTTGATAAGCTTCAAAAGCTCTCCAGCGCCTCATGCGACTGAAGAGGATTCCTGTTTTTCGGAAAGCGGAACGGCGCTTGCTATCATGAGCTTCACGCCCGCATCCTCGATCATCCGGACCGAATCCTCCGATATACCGTCGTCGGTGATGATCGTAGAGACGCGATCGAGCGAGCAGAGAATGAGGCTCGACCGTCTGTGGAACTTGCTGGAATCGGCCATGACCACGAGCTCGTCGGCTTGATGCATCAGCTTCTGCTCGCTCTGGATGATCAGGGCGTCCGCCTCCATCACGCCGAGCGGGCCGATCCCTTGCGCGCCGATGAACATGCGCCGTGCATAGAAATTGCGGATCGCATCATTGTCGAAAGGCGAAAGGATCAGGCTCTGCTCGCGATAGATCGCGCCGCCCGGAACCGTCACCGTATTCTTCGAGTGCTTGACCAGATGCTCGGCGATCGCGAAGGAATTGGTCATCACCTGCAGGCGATGGGCGGCCATGAAATGGACCATCTGGAAGGTGGTCGTGCCGCCATTGATGATGATCGCGTCGCCCGGGTCGCAAAGCTCGACCGCCTGACGCGCGATTGCGCGCTTTTTATCGATATTGACGGATTCGGAGACGCGGAACGGGCGGCCGGCGAGATTGCCGAGCTGCGGCGGATGCACCGCCTCTGCGCCGCCGCGCACGCGTCGGATCTTGCCCTGAACATGAAGGGCGGCGATGTCGCGCCGGATCGTCGCCTCGGAAGCGCCGGTCAGTTCCGAAATGTCCTGAACCGTGACCACGGACTTTTCCTGGACGGCGCTCAGAATGATACGATGGCGTTCCCGTTCGTGCATAGGCTCCTCCTGTCCCTGTTTATTTCGTAACTGTGACAAAGTGTCAATCAAAAACGCTCAAATATTTTCATATTGCGATGCACAATAATTGAATTTGATCGTTTTCGATTGACAAGCTTGGTTTTGATGAGCGATACCGATCTTCGAAAAGGCCGGGAATTCTGCTCGCGCCTTCAAAAGATTTCGTATGGGAGGATGACATGGCGCCGAACGTCCGGCTTCTTGAGAACCGTTGGGATGATACTTACGCAGCAGGTCTCGACGAGCCCGGCAAGCTGCTCTACCGCTCCAATCTTCTGGGTGCAGACAAGCGCATCACCAATTATGGCGGCGGCAATACCTCGGCCAAGGTCATGGAAACCGATCCGCTGACGGGCGAGAAGGTCAAGGTCCTTTGGGTCAAGGGATCGGGCGGCGACGTCGGAACCATCAAGCTCGACGGGTTCGCCACGCTCTATCAGGATAAGCTTGAGTCCCTGAAGGGCATCTACAAGGGTGTTGAGGACGAAGACCGTATGGTCGGCTTCCTGCCGCATTGCACCTTCAACCTCAACAGCCGAGCCGCCTCGATCGATACGCCGCTGCACGGTTTCGTGCCCTTTACCCATGTCGATCACATGCACCCGGACGCGATCATCGCCATCGCCGCTTCCAAGAATTCCAGGGAATTGACGAAGCAGATCTTCGGCGACGAGATCGGCTGGCTGCCCTGGCGCCGTCCGGGCTTCCAGCTCGGCCTCGATCTCGAATCCTTCGTGAAGGATCATCCGAACGCCAAGGGCGTCGTCCTCGAAAGCCATGGACTCTTCACCTGGGCGAACGAAGCCAAGGCCTGCTACGAGCTGACGCTCGACATCATCAACAAGGCGATCAAGTGGTTCGCCGCCGAGACCGAGGGCAAGACGATTTTCGGCGGTGCGGTGGCAAGCAGCCTGCCGGCTGCGGAACGCCGGGCGATCGCAGCCCGTCTGATGCCGGAAATCCGCGGCCGTATCGGTAAGGCGGAGCGCAAGCTCGGCCATTTCGACGATCAGGACGCCGTGCTCGAATTCGTCAATTCGAAGAGCCTGCGCCCGCTCGGTGCGCTCGGCACGAGCTGCCCGGATCACTTCCTGCGCACCAAGATCCGTCCTCTGATCGTCGATTTCGATCCGGCAAAGCCCGATGTGGACGCAATCGTCGCCGGCCTCGACAAGGCGCTCGAGGACTACCGCGCCGATTACGCGCGCTACTACAACGACTGCAAGCACGACAATTCGCCGGCCATGCGCGATCCGAATCCGGTGATCTTCCTGGTTCCGGGCGTCGGCATGCTCTCCTTTGCCCGTGACAAGGCGACTGCCCGCATCGCCGGCGAGTTCTATGTCAACGCCATCAACGTCATGCGCGGCGCCTCGACCGTTTCCGAATATCAGGGGCTGCCGGAGCAGGAGGCCTTCGATATCGAGTACTGGCTGCTCGAAGAGGCGAAGCTGCAGCGCATGCCGAAGCCGAAGAGCCTTGCCGGTCGCGTCGCTTTCGTCACCGGTGGCGCCGGTGGTATTGGCCGCGCGACCGCCGCGCGTCTGGTCGGCGAGGGGGCCTGCGTGGTGCTTGCCGATATCGACGCGGCGGCGCTCGAGACGACGGAAGCCGATTTCGTCAAGAAATTCGGCGCCGATGCCGTGCGCAGCGTCAAGCTCGATGTCACCAAGGAAGATGCGGTCATCTCCTCCTTCGCGGAAGCCTGCGTCGAGTTCGGCGGGATCGATATCCTCGTTTCCAATGCCGGCATCGCCTCGTCAGCGCCAATCGAAAGCACCGAACTTTCGATGTGGAACCGCAATATCGACATTCTTACCACCGGCTATTTCCTCGTCTCGCGCGAGGCATTCCGGCTGTTTCGCCGCCAGAACTTGGGCGGCAATGTCGTCTTCGTCGCTTCCAAGAACGGCCTTGCCTCATCGCCGAACGCTGCCGCGTATTGCACGGCCAAGGCCGCCGAAATCCATCTTGCCCGCTGCCTCGCGCTCGAGGGTGCGGAAGCCGGCATCCGCGTCAATACGGTCAATCCGGATGCGGTCCTGCGCGGCTCGAAGATCTGGAGCGGCGAATGGCGGGAGCAGCGTGCTGCTTCCTCGAAGATCGAAGTCGACGAGCTGGAGGAACATTACCGCAAGCGTTCGATGCTGAAGCTCAACGTCTTCCCGGAAGATATCGCGGAAGCGATCTATTTCCTTGCATCCGACCTTTCCGCCAAGTCGACCGGCAACATCATCAATGTCGACGCCGGCAACGCGCAGAGTTTTCCGCGCTGATACTTTGAATTGCTGCATGGCCTTATCCTTAAATCGGTTCCGATTTGAGGAACCATGCAGGAGAAGCGGCGGGGTGGAGCCCGCCGCCCGCCATTCCATATATTCGGGAGGAATCCATGGCCGAATTCAGAATTGCGCCTGACATCGTCGCGCAGGAAAATGACAAGCGCGCCGCTGCGCTGAAATCCGATTATGAAGCGCTGGGCGCCGCGCTCGCCCGCCGTGGCGTCGATATCGAAGCGGTGACGAAGAAGGTGTCCGAATTCCACGTCGCCGTCCCCTCCTGGGGGGTCGGTACAGGCGGTACGCGTTTCGCCCGCTTTCCCGGCTCTGGCGAGCCGCGCGGCATCTTCGACAAGCTCGATGACTGCGCCGTCATCCATCAGCTCACACAGGCGACGCCGACGGTCTCGCTGCATATTCCCTGGGACAAGGCGGATCCGAAGGAGCTGAAGGCGAAAGGCGATGCGCTCGGACTCGGCTTCGACGCCATGAACTCCAACACGTTCTCGGATTCACCCGGCCAGGCGCATTCCTACAAATACGGATCGTTGAGTCACGTCGATGCCGCGACGCGCCGGCAGGCCGTCGAACATAACCTCGAGTGCATCGAGATCGGCAAGGCGATCGGCTCCAAGGCACTCACGGTCTGGATCGGCGACGGCTCGAACTTCCCCGGCCAGAGCCATTTCACACGCGCCTTCGAGCGCTATCTCGCGTCGATGGGCGAGATCTACAAGGCGCTGCCCGACGATTGGCGGCTCTTCTCCGAGCACAAGATGTACGAGCCGGCCTTCTATTCGACCGTCGTGCAGGACTGGGGGACGAACTACCTGATCGCGCAGACACTCGGTCCCAAGGCCTTCTGCCTCGTCGATCTCGGCCACCACGCGCCGAACACCAATATCGAGATGATCGTCGCGCGCCTCATCCAATTCGGCAAGCTCGGCGGCTTCCACTTCAACGACTCGAAATATGGCGATGACGATCTCGATGCGGGTGCAATCGAGCCATACCGGCTGTTCCTCGTCTTCAACGAGCTGGTCGATGCCGACGATCGTGGCGTGAAGGGCTTTCATCCGGCTCATATGATCGACCAATCGCATAATGTGACGGATCCGATTGAAAGCCTGATTTCCAGCGCCAACGAGATCCGCCGCGCCTACGCGCAGGCACTGCTGGTCGATCGCAAGGCACTGTCCGGCTATCAGGATTCCAACGATGCGCTGATGGCGTCCGAGACTCTGAAGCGCGCCTATCGCGCCGATGTCGAGCCGATCCTGGCGGAGGCCCGCCGCCGCAGCGGTGGCGCAATCGATGCCATCGCCACTTATCGGGCGAGCGGCTATCGCAAGAAGGTGGCTGCCGAGCGACCGGCATCGGCGGCCGGCGGTGGCGGTATCGTTTGAGCAATTTCGTCGATTGTCTGAGTTAGCATTGCGCACCCCGTCGGGTGCGCAATGTGCTCAGAATGCTGAAGGCTGGCTTTAGCTAAGTGAACAGCCAATAGGCGGGTACGGTGGCCAGGATAGCGGCAAGAAGCATTGCCAACCGCAGCATCCGCAGACGGCGAGTGCGCTGGCCGGTCCAGTCGTAGGTCATATTCGTCTCTCGATTGCCCTCGGGGAGTTAGGTCGGTGGCCCCGATTGTCAATCTTATCGCACGCGATCTTTGCGTGAGGCTTGCCTAATTTTAGATATTTGAAAATTCGAAATAAAATGGTGCCGCGATGGCTTTGATGCTGCCAGAATGGCTGGCAATTTTAGCCTCTCCTCCGCTGTCGCAATTGCCTGGTGAACTACGGCCAGGTTCCTATTTGGATTTGGCTTTCGAGACCTTGTCCGGTTTTCCCTTTCTCTTGGTCGAGGCCATTTCCTCCAGTTCCTTTTCGCTCATCGACTCGACCATGCCTTTGGAGGCGCCCTTCAATTCGCTCTTCTTGGTTTCTCCGCGCTTGGCCGACAGGGCTGCGCCGGCTGCCATCTGCTGGGATTTCGATTTTGCGGGCATGACGTTTGTTCCTCTTTCGATTCCGGCGGTTTTTAAATCCGCCGGTAATCAACACGCCACCTAAGGGATTGTTCCATAACGAAGGTTGATCCAATCGTTCATGGTTTGCCGTTGCACGGGACGGGTGACGATCTCTAACGCAACAGGCTCTGTCCGCCGTCGACCCAGATCGGGCTGCCGGTGATATGACGGGCGCGATCGGAAGCGAGAAAGGTGACGGTTTCGGCAACGTCCGCGCTTTGGCCCGCGCGCCCTCCTGTGATGGGAATTTCCCCTTCCGGCCAGATGACGGGGACTTCCGCTTCGGACTGACGCCGTTTTCGGGTGTTGCTGCCGATGCTCGTCTCGATGGCGCCGGGGCATACGGCATTCACCCTGATGCCATGTTTGCCGAGTTCCAGGGCTAGCTGCTTGACCATCGCCATCTGCGCCGCCTTTGTCGCCGCATAGGCTGTGGCGCCCGGCGTCGTGAAGGTACGTGTTCCGTTGATTGACGAGATGACGATAATGGAGCCGCCGGCGGATTTCAGATGCGGTACGCTCAGATGCAGTGTCAGATAGGTCCCGCGCAGATTGACGGCGATCGTCTTGTCCCACTCTTCCGGACGAAGATCGTCGATCGGCGCCCACACGCCGTTGATGCCGGCATTGGCGACCACAATGTCAAGCCCGCCGAAATGGGCGACCATGCGCTCGACGGCTTGGTGCATCTGATCTTCGTCCGAGACGTCCGCCGTCAGCGCAATAGCCTCGCCGCCGGCTTCCACGATCTCGTCGCGGACCTTTTCCACCTCGCTTGCGGTGCGGCTGAGAACGGCGACATGAGCGCCTTCGGCGGCGAACTTCAATGCGCAAGCCTTGCCGATTCCCGAACCGGCGCCGGTCACCAAGGCGACTTTTCCGGTAAGTTCCATCTGTCCCTCCTTCTCGCCGTCCGATTCATCGGCGACACCAGGATATCCATTGCAATGCGTGGGATTATCGTTGGTTCCGGTCCGGTAGGTGGTTCGTGAACGAGAGAGACAACTCAAGCCGGCACGACGGATTGCAGCGCGGCAAAAAGAGCCGCGCCGAGTCCGATGACAAGAAGCGGATTGACACGCGTCAGCATGAGGACAGCGGTGGAGGCAAGTGCTATCGCCTTGACGGCCCAGCCACCTTCCATGGCCTGAAGGAGAACATAGACGGTCGCGAGGATCATGCCGGCCGCGACGGGCTTCAGGCCAGTTTCAAGCGCCGACTGCCAGCGTGCGCCCTCGTAGCGGGTCCATATATGCGCAACGCCGTAGATCAGGAAAGTCGTCGGCAGGAAGATGGCAACCGTGGCAACAACGGCGCCCCAGAAGCCGGCAACATTCCAGCCGATCAAGGTGACCAGAAGCGTACCCGGTCCGGGCGCCATTCGGGAGATGGCGAAGGCGTCCAGGAACTGTGCCTGCGTCATCCAGTGCTGGACATCGACGGTTTGGCGATTGATGTCGGCAATTGCTGTCTGGCCTCCGCCGATCGTCACGATGGAAAGCGGCAGGAAGACGAGCAACAAATTCCAAAGCTGATTGGGCATGGGGAACTCCGGCGGCTAGAGCAATTCCAGGAAAAGTGCGAAGCGGTTTTCCGTTCGAAATTGCATAAGAACAAAAGCTTAGAGCGGTGCTGCGATTCAAAGAAAAGCTGAACCGCTCTAAGACTTGAAATAGGCCAATGCGACGCTGATGGAGCCCGCGCCGAGAACCGTCCAGAACAGCGGCCACTGGAGGACGCCGATCGCGACGAAAGTGGCAACCATGATGAGAATGGGAGCGACCTTTCGCGGGATGCGCCGGGCTGCCGTGATGCCCATCGAAAGCGACAATCCGATTGCGGCTGCTGCCGCACCTGTGAGTGCGAGGTGGGTCAGATGGAAATGCGAGAGCGACGCAAAGACCGTGGCGAGGAGAATGAGCAGGATGGCGGGTGGAACGATCATGCCGATCAATCCCACAATCGCGCCTTTCGGACCGATCAGACGATAGCCGATCCAGATCGACATGTTTGTGACATTGACGCCGGGGAGCGCCTGGGAGAGGGAGAGGCCAGTCAGGAATTCCTCTTCGCTCATCCATCTGCGGTCCCGGACGAATTCCCGCATGTACCAGCCGCTGATACCTCCTCCGAAACTCGTCAATCCGATGCGGCAGAAGATAAGAAAAAGGCGAAGGGGAGTGGGGCGCGGCTGCGCTGACGGATCCAACATGTGCTGAGTTTCCCGAAGCGATGATTTGCCCAAAATGCAACCTTTGGGCCGGGTCGCCAATATGCGATATTTATATCTGGCGGATAAAGCTTGATGCAATAATTATATCCGCTACCAAAAATCGCAGGGGCTCACCGCGATTTCCGATGAAGGATCCACCGTCACTCCAGTCTTCGGCGAAACAGCCAGGCGGCAGCGGTCAGGGTGACCATTGCGATCAGGCAAAGCGGTATGGTCTGATACACCACTTCGCTGAGCGGAATGTCTTTGAGGAAAACACCCTTCACGATGATCAGGAAGTAACGCAGCGGATTGACGATCGTCACCGGCTGCAGCCATTCGGGCATGTTCTCGATCGGTGTGGCGAAGCCGGACAACAGCATGGCCGGCACCATGAAGAGGAAGGCGCCGAGGATCGCCTGCTGCTGCGTCATCGACAGCGCGGAAATAAAGAGTCCAAGCCCGGCCACGGATGCGAGATAGAAGAAGGAACTGCCGTAGAGAAAAAGCAGCGATCCGCGCAACGGCACGCCGAAGACGAAGATGGCCGCCAATATATAGACGGTTATGTGGAAGAGACCGATCATCATCGGCGGCAGCAGCTTGCCGATCAGGATTTCGTGGACACGCAGCGGCGAGACCATGAGCTGGTCGAAGGTGCCGAGCTCGCGCTCCCGCGCAATCGAAAGTGCCGTGACGATCAGTCCGATCAGAAGCGCTATGCTGGCGATCAGATTGGGTACCATGAACCATTGAAAGGTCAGGTTCGAGTTGAACCAATTGCGCGGTATGGTGGCGACAGAGCCGGAAGCTGCGCGGGCGCCTCCCGGCGTTTCGGCCGCAAGTGTTGCGATGATTTGAGTCAGATAGCCGGCAACGATCTGCGAGGCATTTGAACGGCGCCCGTCGAGGATGGTCTGGACGTCGGCCGATGTTCCGGCCTCGATGTCGCGTGAGAAATCTGGGCCGATCTCGACGGCGGCGATGACTTTCTGGCGGTCGATCGCATCGCGAACTTCTGCCGGGTTCGTCGTGAAAGCAACCTTGCGGAAGGTAGGGGCGGCGTCGATGCGTTCGACGAGTTCCTGTCCCCAATGGCCGCTGTCGCGGTTCAGGACCATGATGTCGACATTGCGGACCTCCAGGGTCGCGGCATAGGAGAAGACAAGGAGCTGCACGATCGGCGGCCCAACCAGGATGGCGCGGCTTTTCGGATCGCGCAGCACGGCGAGCAGCTCCTTGACGATCAGCGCCTTCAGTCGCGTCCACCACATCTCAACCGATCCTCTTTTTTGTGCTGCGCGCGGCGAGCAGGAAAAGGATCGCGCCGATCAGCAGCATCACGGCGATCGCGTTCGCAAACATCGGCCATATGTCGCCTGCCAGAAATACGGTCTGCAGGCTCGGGATCAGATAGCGCGCCGGCACGATGAGGGTGATCCATTGGATAACCTTCGGCATGGAGTTGATCTCGAAGAGAAAACCCGAAAGCAGGAAGGCCGGCAGGAAAGCGGAGATCAGCGCGAGTTGCGAGGCGAGGAACTGATTTTTCGTGGCCGCCGAAATCAGCAGCCCCTGGCCGAGCGCCGGGATCAGGAAGGTGGCCGACAGCGCATAGAGGGCAAGGACAGAGCCGCGGAAGGGAACGCCGAACAGGAAGACGGCGAGCAGCACGCAAAGCGTCATCGAGGTCAGCCCAAGGATGAAATAGGGCAGGATCTTGCCGGCAAGCAATTCGGCTGCCGTCACTGGCGTTGCCATCATCGCCTCCATCGTGCCGCGCTCCCATTCGCGGGCGACGACAAGGGAGGTGAGCAGCGTGCCCACAAGCGTCATGACGATCGCGATCGAGCCGGGCACCAGGAAGTTTCGGCTGGTAAGCTCGGGATTGAACCAGAAGCGTTGCTCGATGGATATGGGAGGGCCGGCGGAGGTGGTCTCGACCTGCTGCTGGTTCCCCCATGTGGAGACGGCGCCCTGGGCATAGTTCTGGACGAAGTTTGCGGTATTCGGGTCCGAGCCGTCGACGATCACCTGGATTTTCGGACTGTTGCCGGCGCTATAGTCCATCGTGAAATTTTCCGGGATCACCAGAATGCCCCGGATGCGGCCGAGCACCAGATCTTCCTCGAATTCGCGCCGATCGCGACCCGTCCTGACCGAGAAATAGCGCGACGCCTGAAAGCTCGCGGCCAGATCCGTCGTGATCGGCGTCGTCTCTTCCATAACGAGGCCGACACGGGTCCGCGTGGTATCGAGCGAGACGCCGTAACCGAAGAGGAAGAGCAGGATGATCGGCAGCACGAAGGCGATCAGGATCGTACTCGGATCGCGCACGGCCTGATAGCTCTCCTTGCGCACGAGAGCGGCGAAACGACGTAAACGATCCTGCGCTGTCGCTCCGTTGCTCATGCCGCTTCCCTTTCCTCCGACGACTGCACCAGCGCGACGAAAGCATCCTCCATGGTGGGATCAGGCATATCAGGGGTTGCCACACGCGCCTTCAACTCGTCGGGCGAGCCGAGTGCGATCGACCGACCGCGGTAGATCAGCGAGATGCGGTCGCAATATTCGGCCTCGTCCATGAAATGTGTGGTCACAAGCACCGTCACGCCTCTTTCGACGAGCGCGTTGATATGCGTCCAGAATTCGCGCCGCGTGATCGGGTCGACGCCCGAGGTGGGTTCGTCGAGGAAGAGCGCCTGCGGCTCGTGCATGACGGCGCAGGCAAGCGCGAGGCGCTGCTTCAATCCGAGCGGCAGGTCCTTGGCAGGCTGCCCATTATGCCGGGCAAAGTCGAAGATCTCCTTCATCAATTCGATGCGTTCTCTTCGGCGCTGGCCGCGCAGGCCATAGACACCGGCGAAGAAGTCGAGGTTCTGCGAGATGGTGAGATCGCCGTAGAGCGAGAATTTCTGGGCCATGTAGCCGAGCTGATTGCGTGCTTCGGCGGCATCGCGGCGCAGGTCGAAGCCTGCGACACGGCCTTCGCCCTGCGTCGGTTTCAACAGGCCGCAGAGCATCTTGAAGGTCGTGGACTTGCCCGCGCCGTTTGGCCCGAGCAGGCCGAAAATCTCGCCGCGGCGGATATCGAAGGTGATATCGTCGGCGGCGGTGAAATCGCCGAAGCGCTTGGTCAATCCATTTGCCTGGATAACAGGTCTGTCGTCATCGGCGGCATGCACGTCCTGCGCCTCGGCAAGCCTGGAACGTCCGCCTGGGCCGCCGCCGAGCATGTCGACAAAGGCATCCTCGAAGCGCGGAGCCGTGGGCACAATCTTGGTCCCATCTCCTGTCGCAATGGCCTCGGGTTTGACATCCTCTTTGGTAACGAGCCGGATCGCTTCGCCCTGGATCACGCCGTCGACGATACCGTCTTCTTCCAATAGTCTGGCAAGCGCTTGACGCTTGCGTCCTGCCGTGCCGGTAAGGTGAAAGACCCGATCCTTCACGCGGCCGGTCATGTCCGCAGGCTTGCCGGAAAACAGCAGCCTGCCCTGATTAAGCAACAAGACGCGGTCGCAGGCTTCCGCCTCATCGAGATAGGCGGTCGACCAGAGGACGCCGATGCCCTCTTTCGTCAGGTTCTCGACCATCTTCCAAAGGTCGCGTCTCGATATGGGGTCGACCCCGACACCCGGCTCGTCGAGAAGCAGCAGGCGCGGCTTCTTCAGCAGCGCGCAGGCAAGCCCCAGCTTCTGTTTCATGCCTCCGGAAAGCTTGCCCGCCAAGCGCCCGGTGAAGCGTTTGAGGTCGGTGAAGGTCAGCAATTCTTCAAAGGCGGCCGGGCGTTCACGTTTCGGCAGGCTGCGAAGATCGGCATAGAGATCGAGATTTTCCTGAACCGAAAGGTCTTCATAGAGGCCGAAGCGTTGCGGCATATAGCCGATCGCCGCCTGAATGGCGGCGGCAGCCTTGCGCGTGTCGAAGCCGAGGACCTCGACACTTCCGCTTTCCGGCAGCATGAGGCCGGTCATAAGGCGGATCAGCGTCGTCTTGCCGGCCCCATCCGGGCCCACGAGGCCGGTGATCTCGCCTGCGGGAACGACACCCGTAACAGCATCGAGCGCGGGCGGACCGTTGCCGAAGCGCTTCGTGACGTCGGAAAGCCGGACCAGTCCGGCTTCCGCTTCGCTGATGGCGGACGCAGTCATTGTCCTGACGCCATCAACGAGGGAAGGCGCACGGTCACCGGCATGCCCTGGCGCAGATCCGGGCCGGGTTTATCGATCACCACACGGAGGCGATAGACGAGATCGGTCCTGAGTTCAGGCGTCTCCACGGATTTCGGCGTGAACTCGGCGACCGGCGAGATGAAGCCGATCGTGCCCTGATAGGCTTCCTTCGGCCTGGTATCGGACGTCACCTCGACCTTCATGCCGGGATGAATCCGGCCGAGATCGGGTTCAGCGACATAGGCACGGACCCAGACCGGCTGCGTCAGCGACAGCACGAAAACGGTATCGGCCGGGGAGACGATCGCGCCGATTTCGCGGACCCGCGAGAGGACGACGCCGTCGTTGGGCGCGCGAAGCACGGTGTCTTCGAGCGAGGTCCGGGCGGAATCGAGCGTAGCCTCGGCGGCACGAAGCTGGGCGTCTGCATTGGCGATGTCTTCAGCCCGGCTGCCTTCTTCCAGGAGCTTCAGTGCCTCGTTGGCAGAGTCCGCGCGGGCTGCGGCCATCGCCTTGGTGGCTGTCGCCTGATCGAGACTGGCCTGCGAAATCGTCCCTTGCGGGCGCAACTGCCGGGCGCGATCGAGAGCCAGGTCGGCATTGTGGAGGTCGGCGAGGCTCTCGTTATAGAGGGCGCGCGCCTGGGCGATCTCTGTCTGCCGGGGGCCGGTCTTCAGCTTGTCCAGGGTCGCGCGAAGGGCTGCGACATTGGCTTCGGCCGTGCGTGCCGCATATTCATAGGGTTGAGCGTCCAGCCTCGCCAGGAGTTCCCCGCTTTTTATGACGTCGCCCTCGTCGACGGCAAGCTTTGCAATGCGGCCGCTGACGCGAAATCCGAGCGAAACCTGCCGGATGTCGACATTGCCATAGAGGGTGAATTCCCTGTGAGTGTCGTTTTGCCAGCCGAGTTTGGCAGGCACATCGTACCACCATGCAGCCGCACCGGCGCCCGCCAGCAGCACGATGACGGCGATGATCTTTTTCATGATATGTCTCCTTCCATCGGGCTCAGCGCTGCAACAAGCCTTGCGGCGTGCGCGCGAACCGTCTCGATCTGTTCTTCGCCGATGGAATCCCAGTGCATTTGCGCGAGCACCGCCGCGTGCGCCATCCGGAAGACGAGTATGCTGCCGACGAAGGAGAGGGTGCGCAGCCGCACATTCTCGGATGCGGGATCCTCGCCGAGAATGGCGCCCATCAATCGCCGGCCCATTTCGATCATCGGTCGCATGATGCCCTGGTAGACGCGCGTGAAAGCCTCGGTCGGCTCCATCTGTTCGCGGATCAGAAAGCGAGCCCAAGACTCCGATTTCTTGCTGACGAAGAGGACGACCATCGTCTGGACGATGTCGGTCAGGAAAAGCCGGGCTTCCGACGCTGTCAGCGCTTCGCCGTTCCTGTCGAGTTCCATCAACCGGCTGCCGATGCGCTGCCTCAGCCCGGCAACGTGCTGGCCGATTATTTCAGTCAGGTATTCGGCCGTGGCGATATAGAGGCCCTCCTTGCCGCCGAAATAATAGGGAATGGCCTGCAGGTTCACGCCGGCCGCATCGGCAAGCTTGCGTGTCGTCGCGCCATCGAAGCCGTAGCGCCCGAAGATATCGAGTGCGGCGGCAAGCAGCTTTTCCCGTGCAAGATCCCGGCGCGAATTGGGGCCCGAATTGGTTTGATTATCTTCGATCATGCCTTTTTCTAATACAAAACAAGAAATCAGTCAATCGAATGAATAATTAAATTTTTGGAGCCCGGACCAATCGGCTGTGGCGGCGCTCTGAGAGCTGCGTCGGCGGCAGGATGGTGTCGATCCCTAAATGTTCTTTTTATGTTCTGAAAATGCTTATTATTATTTAGGGATACCTTAAATAATGAGGGGTTGCGCGACCTCAGGATGAACGGAGTACTTCGCTGATGAAGTTTCATCAGGAGGCGACAAAGCGCACCCTACAGCTCAACCTCCTGCTTTCGCATAGAGGCTATTCGCAAGAGGAGGGGAGCAAGCTCTCCGTTTGTTTTTTTGATTCCGGAACCGGCTGGAAGGTCCTGAGATCACTGGTAAATTTCACCATGTTCCCTTCCGGGTCATCGATGGAGCAGGAGCGCTTGGCTCACCCCATGCTTTTTGATTCTAGGATGGGTCGAATCCGCTGACTCGTTGATGAATTGAAATATGCGTCCGCCGAGAAGGCGTTAGAACTTGCGGAAACTTCGGCACGAACGTACTGCGAGCAAAAACGGAAAGGGCAAGCAATCATGCTGGCCCTATCAGTTTGATTCCAGTATCGGCTGTAAGGTACTGCCTTTGTTGACCGATTTGGAGAGCGCCGGCCGTCTGATGCAACTTATTCCGCGGGCGGCACCCTTGCCGGCTCGTTGCCACCCATATCTGTCAGGTCGTCGACGATCGCGCCGAAGGATGCGGGACCGCGCAACGACTTTTCGGAGATATCGATGACCGGCTGCTGGGCGGGAACGTAACGGTTTGTCGCCGCAGGCTGTGCAGCCTGCTCGTCCTGTTCGCGGATATTCAGGCTGCTGCCATTGCCGCGCTCGCCGCGCGCCACTTCGAGCTGACCCGTCAGAATGGCGCGTTCCGTCCGCAGTTGCCGGATTTCCGACTTCGCGATTTCGAGACTCGTGCGCAGCTGGCTGATTTCGTAGCGATCGGAATCCGCGCGCGCGTCCAGATCGCGCTTCAGGATTTCCGTCTCGCGATCGCGCTTGCTGCGAAGCCCCTCTGCTTCTCGCAGCTTCACGGTCAGGTCGCCGCACTGGGTGGCAAGTTCGCGCCGGGCGGCCTCGTTTTCAGTTGCAAGCGCACGGGCGCGAAGAACCTCATCCTCCAGCCGCTCGGATCGGGAAAGGGAAGACGCCATCTCTGCCTTCACGCGCTTGAGTTCAGCTCTGACGGTCTGCAGCTCTTCGTCGGTCATCTTGTTGCGGCCATTGGCCGTCGCCAGCAACTTCTCGATAAGCTCCGCCTTCGAAACGACTGCCTCGTGCTTGGTTGTCAGATGGGCGGCTTCCAAGGCGGAGGTCGTCTGCAGATTTTCGAACTCGGCCTGGAGACGGTTGTACTTCTCTTCGTAGAGCGAGAGCTCCTGCTTGAGGCTCGTCGCGATGGACTGAAGATTGCGCGCCTGTGCTTCCTGCTGGTTGAGGTTGCTTTTCAGCTGGGTTCTTTCCTCGTTGAGGCGGGCGAGTTCTCGCACCTGAACGCCGTTCTCGCGCCGCGACGTCTCGGCAAGCAGCTGATGCGCCGTCGTTTCCTGGTCGAGCCTCTCGCGCGTCGTGGCGAGCTCGCGACTGCGCGTGTCGAGCTCCTGCTGCGTACGGCGCAGAAGGTTGGTGGCCTCGTCATATTGGCTGGCCCGATCCACCAGCTCGCGCTCGGCGTCGAGCAGGCGAGTCTCGATGATCGTGAATTCTTCCGACATCACGGCATGCATGGCCTGAAGCTTCACGAATTCTTCGCGGACCGCGTCGACTTCGATGCGCAATTGGCTGTTGTCGGTGCGGGTGTCCTTGTTTTCGGCGGCAAGGCGGATGTTATCCTGCTCCAGCTTCCGGCGAGCGCCGCTCTCATATTCCAGGAGCGAGGCGAGACGCGCGCATTCGGCGCGAAGAAGGCCGACTTCATTGAGAGACGTCTTGTGTGCGCCGAGCAACGAGGACACGCGCTCCTGCAGGAATGCCAGGTCGGAAAGCAATTCCTCCGACGACTGCTTGTTTTCCTCGAGCGCGGATCCGAAAGCCTCGTAATCGGTAATTTCTGAGCTGTAGGTCACGGGCGCCGCCGTTGCGCTCGTAGGCTGGGTCGTGACGGCCGATCGAAGCTCTGCCATGTGAGACATCCTTGTATGAGGCATTGCGGAACGGATCTTCGCGCTGTCCTCGTTGCGACGGAAAAAACTCATGACCATCCCATTTCGCCCCAAATTCGATGTCAAAAGTGTCGGTAGTGAATTATTTCTTTATACTAATAAAGTACTTCATATCGCAGCGCCGGCGAGGAATTGTCGAGCTGAGTACTATGGTCTGCAAGTAAAGCTGAGCGCCGCGGCGTGTCAAAATGAATATGGGCCGGAGCGTGGCGGATTGAGGGAAATCAACAGTTTTTTGTGAGGCCCCGGCCGTGCACCGCCGCGCTCCGGCGAAGGCTCCCTAAAAATTCACTGGTCGGTCAGCAACCTCTTTTCATCGACGCCGGCAGTCGATAAACTCCGCGAGGTAAATGCGGCCGACTGTCGGAAAATCGGCTCATGCCACACGCGCTGGCGCCGATCGCGACAGAAGGATCTGGCTTTTCCCGCCAAGAGGAGACAGACATGCTGAGCGCATTGCCACCACTTCATAATGGACATGCCCCAATAGCTCTGCAGCAGCTCTTCAGCGATGCTTGCTACGCCTGCGAGGAATGGGATGAGGAACTGACGGAACCGATCGTCACGTTCCAGGGGAGGATATTTCCTGTCACTGTCGTCTTCCAGGCGATGCGCGGCTGCCGGGATATTGCACCGAGCAGTATCGTACGCGCGATTACAGCACGGATGATCAGGCCGCAGGAGGGAGAGAGCCCGCTGGAGGAGATGTCGCTTTCGGCTGCGGCGCGGTTCATGGGCGCCTTTGTTAAAAAGCGCCTTCTCGCCGATGGCGGCCTGGATATCTTCGTCACCGCATCGCGGTTGACATCCGGTGGGTCGCCAAAATAGTCAATTCAATCGGCCTGGACAGCCGTCGAGGCCGGCCTCTTCTCATAGAATGCCCTTGCCGCAGCGGTGAATTCCTTACGCGAATCCGGCCGGGTATAGAACATGTGCCCGCCGCGATAGAGTTGCAGTTCGGCGCGACCGGCCGCAGCGGCGGGCGGCAGATGGTCGATGACGTACTTGTTGACGGAGTAGGGCGTTACGAGGTCGCTGTAGCCTTGAGCGACCAGCAGTCGAAAGGACGGGATCACGGACAGAAGTTCCTTGATGTCGCCCGTGGCGCTTGCCCGGCTGCGTGAGCCGCCGCCACGGCCTTCGCCCCATTGCCATTTGCGGTTCACCTCATTGGCCAGCAACTCATAGGTCATGTCAGTGGCAAAGCCGAGCTCGTTGCGGGCATAGCTTGCAAAGTTTCCGCCATAGGCCCGGGTAAATCCGTCGAGAATGGGATCGTCGCCACCTCCGGAATCGGATTCCGGATAGGGATCCGGCACCGTGAAGGAGGCATCATAGGGGCTGACGACGAGGGGCTTGTCGCCCAGCGAATGCTTGAGATAGGAGTTGCCCAGAAAGCCGCGGCTCCTGGTCACGACATCGACGGGAATGCCTGTCAGCGCCGATACCCGGGCATAGAATACCTTGGCCGCATCGCCCGTCGGAGCTGGTCCGGCAAGGGTCGACAGATAGTCTGTTAAAGCGAATTTTTCTGCGTCTCGCATCGCCTCTGCACTGAAGGCGTTGCGGCGTTCGAGTTCGGCTGCCGCGAGCGAGGGCAATTCGAGAGCGGCCCCGAGCGCGTATTCGTCGGCGTCGAACAGGAGCTGTCCATCGATCAGCGGCGACAGCATCACAATGCCGGAGACGAGGATGCCCTGATCCTGCTTCAAGGCTGAGGCGACCTTTGCCGCTCTGAAGCCCCCATAACTTTCGCCGAGAATATATTTCGGCGAGGCCGCGCGGCCGTTATGCGACACATAAAGGGCGATTACCTTGGCAAGGCTCTGGGCGTCCTGCTGCACATTATAGAAATTCGAGGCGTCGTCCGGCTTGACCGTGCGGCTCCAGCCCGTGCCGATCGGGTCGATCAGCACCAGGTCAGTGAATTCCAGCCAGCTCTCAGGATTGTCGACGAGTTTGGCGTCGGCGCCGTCGCGACCGTTCGGCCCGAAATCGACAATCTTCGGTCCGACGAGGCCGAGATGCAGGAAAGCTGAGGCCGCTCCCGGGCCGCCATTGAAGATGAAGGTCACGGGACGGTTGGCATCGCTGTCCTTGGCGGCATAGGCCGTGTAAAAGACTGCCGCCGTGCGCTCACCATCCTGCCCGAACAGGCTGAACGTGCCCGCCGTGGCGGTATAGGGAATGCTGCGGCCTTTGGCATTGAGCACGTGATCGGTGACGGAATCCGCCGGGAGGAGACCAAGAACGCCATCTGAAGAACGCGTCTGGCCTGAGGAGCCGGTGCTCGCCGGCCGGCTCGGGCTGCGATCCGATTGCTGGACCGCTCCGGTGTTAGGCGTGTCGCTCGGCGCTGTGTCGGGGTGATCCTGCGCGGCTGCCAGGGTCGAAAGAAAAGAACAAACAACCGCGAGGGCCAGAGCGGTGCGACGAAAGGGCAAAATGTTTCTCCTCACCTGAAGCTCGATAGGGGAACAAGCTCGATAGGGGAAATAGTAGCCCGCTTTGCGGCAGGGAGAGAACTCAACAGATTTTGATGAGGAGTTTATGTGCCTACCTAAGTCCGGTTCTCGATGGTCCTTGCCTCAATATGAACGGCGCGGCCCGCTCCCCAGCCATTGACGCCGGCGACAAGGCCAAGCAGCACGAACAGAATTGCGCTTGGCCCGAAGCTTCCCGTCCAGCTGTGGATCAGTCCGACGAGGAGGGGACCGATCGCCGCGAGCATATAGCCGACGCATTGAGCCATGCCCGACAGATGCGCCGCGACATGCGCATCGCGTGACCGCAGCACGATGACCGTCATGGCAACCGCGATCAGGCCGCCCTGGCCGACACCCTGCAGGACCGCCCAGAACCAGACGGTCGAAAGCGGGGCGAAGAGCAGGCCGAGCAGGGCGATGACGGCAACTGCGCAGAGTGATGCGTTGATAAGGCGCTGGTCCTTGCCCCTCACGGCGATCTGCGGGGCAACGAGGCATGACACGGCCTGGATCATGACGGACATGGAGACGACGGCTCCCGCCGTCACGCCGTCGAGGCCGCGTTCACGCAGGATCGGCACGAGCCATCCGAAGACGCAATAGGCAAGCGCTGACTGAAAGCCCATGAAAAGGGTGACCTTCCAGGCAAGCGGATCTTTCCAGAGGCCTTCCACCCGGAAACCGGTGCGATTGGCTTGATGTCTGCTTGCAAATGCCTGCGGTAACCAGATCAGGCCGACGAGGAGAGCCGGCAGCGCCCAGAACGCCAGTGCGGCCTCGGTGCTGCCCAGGAGCCGCTCGACCGGCAGCGTGAAACCGGCAGCACCTGCTGCTCCAGCGCAGAGCGCCATTGTGTAGAAGCCGGTCATAAGAGCGGCCCTGCCGGCAAAGTCACGCTTGACCAGCCCCGGCAGCAGCACGTTGGCGACGGCTATACTGGCGCCGGCCAGCGCAGTGCCGAGAAAAAGCAAAGGTATGGCGCCAAGGCCCCGTAAGCCGGTGCCGAGTGCCAGCAGGAAGAGCACGCCGAGCAACGTGCGCTCGGCGCCAAACCGCTGCGCAAGCCGGGGAGCGAACGGCGAGAACACGCCGAGGCAGACGACCGGCAATGTCGTGAGCAGGCTTGCGCCCGTCGACGACAGGCCGAGATGCGAGATGATCTCCGGCAGCAGTGCGGAGGCGCTGGAAAAGACGGGGCGCAGATTGAAGGCGATCAGCACGAGGCTAGTGCCCAGGAGGAGACTTGCGCCGCTCGACATCGACGGCGCCGGCGGTGGAGGCACGTTGTCGATTTCGGCATCGATCAGCTGTTCGTCGGCAAGGTCGAGCGCGCTTGCTGGTTGCGACGGGGAATCCATCATGAAAGCAGCATCCTGTCGAGGGCGGCGAGGACAGGCGCCATGAAGCGGCGGACGGTCGCTTCGGCCCTGTCCGGGTCGCCGGATTCTATGGCATCGATGATATCGGCATGGGCCTGAAAATCGGGCTCGGGAAGATCATCCGAGAGCGTCGCCTTGATCGTCTCTTCGATCGAGGCGGAGAAGAATTCGTAGATTTCAATCATGGCGCGATTGCCGGCGGCGGCAATGATGGCCTTGTGGAAGGCGAGATCGCGGCTGACGAAGATTTCGGGATCGCTGCTGTCGCCGCGCTGGTCAAGAAGCGTGCGAAGCCCGGCAATATTCGCGGGTGTATGGCGAAGTGCCGCCAGTCTCGCCGCCTCGACATCCAGAGCGCAGCGCGCCTCGAACTGATCGCGCAGGCCCGCGCTCTTTGCCCGGATCAGGTTCTGAACGGGGTCGGTCGAGGAGCGCACATAGGTTCCCGACCCTTGGCGGTCTCGAGATAGCCTTGCGCCACGAGAACCCGCACCGCTTCGCGGATGGTGCCGCGGCTGACCGAAAGCATGCTGGAAAGCGTTGCTTCGTTGGGAAGGCGATCGCCGACAGACCATCGCTTGGCGAGGATCTCGGCGCGAATGCTTTCCAGTGCGTTTTCTGCGAGATTGGAACGGGGAAGGGGTTTCATTTCGTTAAATCACCAAGTCATCAGATGACTTCATGATTACCGAAGGTGAGCGCGGGCGTCAACCCGCGCTCAAGCAGGCTCAGTCGTCTGAATAGCGCTGCTCGCGCCAGGGGTCGCCGTACATGTGATAACCGTTCTTTTCCCAGAAGCCGGCCTTGTCCGCCGGTATCAGCTCGATACGGCGCAGCCATTTGGCGCTCTTCCAGAAATAGAGATGCGGCACGACGAGCCGCATCGGGCCGCCATGGTCGCGGGTCAGCGGCTGTCCTTCCCAGGCGGTCGCAAGGATCGCATCTTCGGCGGCAAAATCGACAAGCGGCAGGTTGGTCGTATAGCCGTCATAGCTCGTCAGCATGACATAATGCGCTTCCGCCTTCGGCATGGCGAGATCAAGGAGATCGCGCGTCGCCACACCTTCCCATCGGTTGTCGTAGCGCGACCAGGTGGTAACGCAATGGATGTCGCTTACCTTCGTGCTTTGCTCCAGCGCCTGAAAGGCGCTCCAGGTCAGGTCGAGCGGGTTTTCGACGAGGCCGCGGACTTCCAGCCGCCACGTCTCGGCGGCGATGACGGGTTGCTGGCCGAGATCGAGCACCGGCCAGTTCCTAACCAGATGCTGGCCCGGTGGCAGGCGTTCGGCCTCCGGACGGCTGATGCGGCCCGTTAGGAATTTGCCCTCGGCGGCCCAACGGCGCTTGGACGTGATGAGCTTGCTATCCGGCGTCGACGGCTCGTCGGTCATGGCGTCCTCGCGAGATGATTTGAATTGCGGGCATAGGACATTCGGGTTTGTCGGCTGTCAAGCGAGAGGCCGGCTTCGTTCGAAGTCAGCTTCGAGCTTCCGCAGTCTCGTTGACGGCTCGGAACGGGAATTTGCGGCCGCACTCGCATCGGATCATGAACATTTCCTGATGGACAGAAGGGCGTTGCTCGAAGAAGCCCTTGGGCATCCGATCGATCGAAAAGTCGGGATGCTTTCGTTTTGGATCGTCGTTTTCCGACGCCTCAGCAAAACCGGCATTGCCGCACTGTGGACAGGTAAGTTTCTTTGAGAAGCGATCGCGGGCGGGCATCTTCGACTCCGAGTGAGGTGATCGTCGGTTTTGCAGGACACTTCTCGACACTTCCGCGTCGACATGCAAGCTTCAACTCGCGTTGCTAGTCTGGAAGATGCCGCGAACTTTCCGACAGTCGCGCGGCCGCAACGTTCCACAACACAAAGCAGGAGCCATGACTATGGGAACGATCACGACCAAGGACGGTACGAAAATTTTCTACAAGGACTGGGGAA
>NZ_JAULLL010000016.1:0-162573 GCF_041357635.1 Sinorhizobium sp. CB7 | reverse complement strand
CTGGGGCGATCGCGCCGCGATTACCCCATGTTTTGCGACAACGACATGCATGAAACAATGATCTAAAGCCTGTCGCGTGAATCTCTTTTCACGCGACAAGTTTTGAGGGAAAGGTACCATGGCATTCGATATCGACGGCATGAACTGGTTTAATCCGCCCGCCAAAGCAGAGATGCGTGACGGCAACCTGCATGTTGTAACAGGCGAACGGACAGACTTTTGGCAGGGCACCTACTACGGTTTCCACCGTGACAACGGCCATTTCCTTCACAGGACGCGAAGGGGCGATTTTACCGCCGAAGTGACCTTCGTCGGATATTATGAGGAACTTTACGATCAGGCCGGCCTGATGGTCCGCGCCGATGCCACGCATTGGATGAAGTGCGGTATCGAATATACCGACGGTGCCAAGCATTTCAGCGTAGTGGTGACCAACGGCAATTCCGACTGGAGCGCCTTTCGCCTCGATCATGATTTCGATCGAATCTCAGTGCGGGTTACGCGCAATGGCGATGCATTGTTCATCCAGTACCGGACCGACAGGATGGCGGAATGGCGAATGGCCCGCCTCGCCTACTTCGATCCGGCCTTTGAAGAAGTCCTCGTCGGCCCCGCCTTCTGTTCGCCACAGCGGCAAGGTTTCGAAGCGGAATTTCTTGAGTTCAGCTTAGCGGATCCCGTTTCACGGGAAATCCACTAGAGACGACGCCAGAAGCTTGAGCGGTTCTGGAATTCCATCAAAAGCTGAAGCACTCTAAAGCATCTTCTTGCCATTGGGCACGGGCCGATCGACAGCGGCGAGCACGATGGCGCCGGTTTCATCCTCAAAGCCCAGCGTCAACACTTCCGAGCGCATCGGGCCGATCTGTCTTGGTGGGAAATTCACGACGCCGAGCACCTGTCGCCCGACCAGTTCCTCCGGCTTATAGTGCACGGTGATCTGTGCCGAGGACCTCTTGATGCCGATGTCAGGCCCGAAGTCGATCAGCAGCTTGATCGCCGGCTTGCGCGCCTCCGGAAAAGGTTGCGCTTCGATGATCGTGCCGACGCGAATGTCGACGCGCTCAAAATCGGCATAGGTAATCTGTTCTGGCATGTGCGATCCTTGATCAGCCGGCAAGTTCTTCAGCTCGCTTGCGGGCTGCAGCGATCGCTTTGTCAAAAAGCGGCTGCATTCCCTTTTCCGCCATGAGGACGGAAAGTGCGGCGGCCGTCGTTCCGCCAGGAGACGTCACATTCTGACGCAGGCGCGAAGCATCATCGGGGGACTGGTGCAGGAGTTCACCAGCCCCCGCGACGGTTTCCCGCGCAAGCCGCATGGCGAGGTCCGCCGGCAGGCCGAGCTTGCGGCCCGCCTCCGCCATGCACTCGACGAGATAGAAAACATAGGCCGGGCCGCTGCCTGAAAGTGCCGTCACCGCATCGATATCGGCTTCAGCATCCACCCATTCGACCGGCCCGGACACCCTCAAAAGAGCGGAGACCTTCTCCCGCTGATCCGAGCTCACCCGTGAATTGGCGAAAGCACCGGTGATACCACGCCCGACCATGGCCGGCGTATTCGGCATGGCACGCACCATGGCCGCTTGACCAAGATGCTCTTCAAGGAAGGAAAGCGTCTTACCGGCAGCAATCGATACCACCACGGTCTGCGGCCCGATTGCGCTTTTAAGATCGGGCAGAACGGCGCCCATCACCTGCGGCTTGACGGCCAGGAACAGCACGCTTGCGACGAGATCCGCCGGAACGGCGGTGACATGCGTGGCGCCGGCATCCGCGATCAGAGACTGCATGGCAGGCGACGGAGCTGGATCGGCAACAATGACGGACGAAGCAGGAACGCCGCTCCTCAGCCAACCGGCCAGCATGGCGCCGCCCATATTTCCCGCGCCGACGAGAACGATGAGTCCGCCGGCCGAAGATGCCTCCGCTATCATCTCAAGCTTCACCGACTGTTTCGAACAGAACGGCCTCCATCGCGCGGTTGGCGTCCATTCCGGACCAAACTACGAACTGGAAGGCCTGATAATAAGCTTCGCAGCTATCGAGCGCGTTGGAAAGCAGCATTTCGACCTGACGGCCGGTTGGCTCCGCACCGCCGGACAGCAGCAGCGACTGACGGAAGATGATGACATCCTCCTGGCGCCAGAGATCGAAGTGCCCCATGAGCACCTGACTGTTGACACAGGACAGAAGCCGGATGACTTCGTTGACCCGCGTATCGGGAACCTTGATGTCGAAGGCGCAACCGATATGCAGCGCCTCGAATTCCTCCATCCAGGAAAAGGAGACATGGTAATCCGTCCAGCGGCCCTCGACCGTCATCGCGATTTCATCTTCGCCGGAACGCTCGAACGACCAGTCATTATGGGCCGCAACGAATTCGATCGTATCGACCGGGTTCGACTGACGTTCAATTTCCATTTCCATAAGGCTCATGCAGCACCTTCTCGACCGGAATGAATGCGATCACTTCGTGCGAACACAAGAGACACACACGCAACTACCGGAACCACCCTCGGATGATCGTTGAACGGCTGCCAGACTAACGCAGTCACCCTGCCCGGAGCTTACCATGTCCGCTTCGAATCATCATGTAAAATCAGTGTATAATGCCCTAAGCGACCTGCCATCCCCTTGGGCTCAAATTCACTTGGCGATGCTGTGGAAACGGCTTCTAATTTAGATCCAGAAGGATGCTATAAACGACTCTGACGACTAGCTTTTTTGGCAGTGTCCACAAGTGGAAAACACCGCCGAATTTTTTCTCGCAAAACGTGACATGCCAAATTTTTGGCATGTCACGTTGAAATTCTCGCAAAATTACTTGCCTTCTGCGGCAAGTTTAGCCTCAAGGGCATCGATTCGAGCGCGCAGCGCCTCGTTCTCGTCGCGTGCTTTGATCGCCATTTCGCGCACGGCCTCGAATTCCTCTCGCTTGACCACGTCCATGCTATTCAACCAGCGCTCGGCCTGGGCGTTGAATGCGGTTTCGATCTCGCGGCGTACGCCCTGTGCAGCACCTGCCGCATCGGTCATAAGCTTCGCGAATTCATCCATGATACGGTTCGGTCCAGTCGCCATGATAGTCTTGCTCCTTTGCGGTCGCTGTCCTGCCACAACAGCGCTTTAGGACATGAGGTAGGGTTTCGCCAACATCGATGCAAGCGATTCGCACGTTGCCGGCCTTGCACGATTTACACTTCGCGAATAATCGACTTGACCGCTTGAGATCGCAACGCCATCTTTCGCGCACATCAATGGATGGAACAACTTGCAGACAGCAGCCACCCTTCTCGCCATTCTTCCTTTTCCGGAAATCGACCCGGTCGCGCTCGCCATTGGGCCTGTTAAAATCCATTGGTACGGGCTGGCCTACGTGGCGGGCATTCTTCTCGGCTGGTATTACGCCCGTCGCCTGGCCGACAATGCCGCATTATGGCCGGGAAACATGTCGCCGCTGACGAAAACCCATCTCGATGATTTCATCATCTGGGTAGCGCTGGGCATCGTGCTCGGCGGACGTATAGGCTATATCCTTTTCTATGACCTCGCGGCTGTCGTCGCAGATCCGCTGCGTGCCTTCCAGATATGGCGGGGCGGCATGTCCTTTCACGGCGGCCTGATCGGCACGACGATAGCGATGATCCTTTTTGCACGTCGCAATGCCATACCGATCTGGAGCCTGTTCGATATCGTTGCCGCGGTCGTTCCGATCGGGCTTTTCTGCGGCCGGATCGCCAATTTCATCAATGGGGAGTTGTGGGGCCGAATCAGCGACGTGCCCTGGGCGATGGTCTTTTGCAACCGGTATATTATCGCGGCCAATCAGGGCATATGTCCCGCCGGTGATTTCACCCGCCATCCGAGCCAGCTATACGAGGCAGGCACGGAAGGCATCATTCTTTTCCTTGTGCTTCGCCTGCTCACGCATCGTATGCAGGCGCTGAAGACGCCCGGCTTCGTTTGCGGCGCTTTCGTTTGCGGCTATGCGCTGTCTCGTATTTTCGTCGAATTCTTCCGTGAGCCTGATGCGCAGATCGGCTATCTCGCCGGCAACTGGTTGACCATGGGCATGGTCCTCTCCTCACCCATGGTCCTGCTCGGCATATGGGCCATGGTCCGCGCCCGCCGCGCGGGCGAAGCCGCCAGCGAACAGCTCTGAATCGCGCGGGAGAGCATTCGAATGAGCACTGCCCTGGGGGAAAAGATCAAGGCGATTATACAGGCGAACGGTCCGATCAGCGTGACCGATTATTTCTCGCTCTGCCTCGCCGATCCTGAACATGGCTACTACAGAACGCGTGAACCTTTCGGCCGCTCTGGCGATTTCGTCACAGCGCCAGAGGTTAGCCAGCTTTTCGGTGAAATGATCGGCGTGTTCCTGGTGCATGCATGGCAGCGTCACGGCGCACCCGCTGACGTCCGGCTCGTAGAGATCGGTCCCGGCCGCGGCACCATGATGGCCGATATGCTCCGGGTCATCGAGCGTCTTGCACCCTCGCTCTACGACGCGCTGAGTGTCCATATGGTCGAAACCAGCGAGCGCCTGCAGGATATCCAGAGCACGACGCTGGCGGACCGCATGGACAAGCTTTCATGGCACACGGACTTCGATGAGATTCCCGCGGGCTTCACGCTTCTTGCCGCCAACGAGCTTTTCGACGCGATTCCCATAAGGCAATTCGTCAAGACCGCGACCGGCTTTCGCGAGCGCATGGTGGGGCTCGATGCCGACGATGAATTGACCTTCGCAGCCGGCGTTGCGACCATAGACCCCACCCTCCTGCCCGCTTCGGCCAGAAATGTCCCTCCCGGCAGCATTTTCGAATTCGCTCCTGCGCGCGAAGCGGTAATGAGCACCATTTGTAACCGGCTTGTCGTCCACGGCGGTTCTGCGGTCATCATTGACTACGGTCATATGGCGACAGCACTGGGCGATACGCTACAGGCTGTGCGCATGCACGAATTCGATCCGCCGCTCGCGCATCCGGGTGAAGCCGATCTGACGAGCCACGTCGATTTCCAGCATCTGGCGGAAACCGCCCTGGCCTGCGGCGTTCATCTGAACGGCTGCGCCCATCAGGGCGATTTCCTCTTGGGACTGGGTCTTCGGGAGCGGTCTGCGGCTCTTGGCCGCGACAAGGATCTTTCGCTGCAGCAGAGCATTCAGCTTGCTGCGGATCGACTTGCCGGTGCCGGCGAAGGAAAGATGGGCGAGCTCTTCAAGGTTCTGGCCGTGTCGCACCCGGCCATCGACCTCATGCCTTTCCGTCCGGTGGATTGACAGAGAGCGCGCGCCCGAGCAAACATCGGACGCCAACAGAATGCTTCGCTGGAGTGCCGGCGAGCGGAAGACCAGAATCTCCATGGAAAGCGCCGGACGACATAAATGAAGGACGAAGCACGGCCGACTCCGATCGAAAGCGCGCTGTTGAAAGCCGCCGCAACGACCGGCATCCGTCACGGCTATTTTACGCGTGCAGGCGGCGTTTCAGAAGGACTGTACCGCGGCTTGAATGTCGGGCTGGGTTCGAACGACGACCGTGACAAAGTCATCGAAAACAGGACGCGCGTCGCGCGCTGGTTCGGCCTGCCGCTTGAAAGACTTGCGACCGTCCATCAGGTTCACTCTCCCCATGTCGTAACCATAGGCCCGGACTATGACGGCTCAAGACCGGAGGCGGATGCCATTGTCACCGCGACTTCGGGAATCGCGATCGGCGTTCTCTCGGCGGACTGCGGTCCCATCCTTTTCGCCGATCCGGAAAACCGAGTGGTCGGTGCAGCTCATGCCGGCTGGAAAGGTACGCTGACGGGCGTCCTGGAAAACACGATCGAGGCCATGGTGGCGCTCGGCGCTCGCCGTGAGGCGATCGTCGCCTGTCTCGGGCCCTCGATAAGTCAGGTCAACTACGAGGTCGGGCCGGAATTCGTCGAGCGCTTTGTCGCGCAGGATGCCGCCTATGCGTGTTATTTCATACCGTCGGCAAAGCCCGGACACGCCATGTTCGACCTTCCCGCCCTCACGATACAACGACTGCGTGATGCCGGCGTGAAAGCCGAAAACCTCGACCTCTGTACGTACCCTGACACCGACCGATTCTTTTCCTATCGACGCACTACCCATGCAGGAGAGCCGGATTACGGCCGGCAGATATCCGCCATCGCAATCGAGGATACTTTCTAAAATGGCACTCCATTTCGAAACCAGCGAATTTGCAGACCGTCTCGTCCGTCTCACCGACAAGATGAAGGAGGAGAAGCTCGACGCCCTGCTGCTCTTTGCGCAAGAAAGCATGTTCTGGCTGACGGGCTACGATAGTTTCGGTTACTGCTTCTTTCAGACGCTCGTCGTGAAGGCAGACGGCAGCATGGCGCTATTGACGCGCTCGGCGGACCTGCGCCAGGCGCGACATACTTCCATACTGGAGAACATTCATATCTGGGTGGATCGCGTGAACGCCGATCCGACGATGGACCTGAAGAATCTGCTTTCTGAAATGGATCTGCTGGGAGCCCGTATCGGCGTCGAATACGACACGCACGGCATGACCGGCCGTATCGCACGCCTCCTCGACGCACAGCTTGCAACCTTCGGACAGATCGTCGACGCCTCCTATCTCGTCAGCCAGCTTCGCCTGGTCAAGAGCGCGACCGAGGTGGCCTATGTCGAGCGGGCCGCAACGCTCGCCGATGATGCGCTCGATGCTGCGCTTGCGCTGGTGAAACCCGGAGCCGACGAAGCCGATATCCTGGCGGCCATGCAAGGAGCGGTCTTTTCCGGCGGCGGCGACTATCCGGCCAATGAATTCATCATCGGCTCCGGCGCCGACGCCCTTCTTTGCCGCTACAAGTCCGGACGCCGCAAGCTCGAGACTACTGATCAGCTGACGCTCGAATGGGCCGGCGTCTGCGCGCACTATCATGCAGCCATGATGCGCACGATCATCGTCGGCGAGGTGTCGCTGCGCCACCGCGAACTCTATAGCGCCTGCCTCGAAACCATCAACGCAATCGAGACGGTCCTCAGACCTGGCTACACCTTCGGCGACGTCTTCGACATGCATGCCAAAATCATGGATGAGCGCGGCCTGGCACGCCATCGGCTGAATGCCTGCGGCTATTCGCTTGGCGCACGCTTCTCGCCCTCCTGGATGGAGCACCAGATGTTTCATAGCGGCAATCCTCAGCAGATCGAGCCGAATATGTCGCTCTTCGTCCACATGATCATCATGGACTCCGATACCGGTACCGCAATGACGCTCGGACAGACCTATCTTACGACCCCGCAAGCGCCGCGGGCGCTCTCGCGCCATTCCTTGGATCTCATCAGCCTTTAGATCACGATGATTTTGGGTCGAATCGACCCGAAATCATAAACGTGATCGATTCTAAAAATTGGAGCGGGATGCGGGCGGAAAACCGCACACACTTTTCCTCATCCCGCTCCAACAGCGGGTAATAACCGGCGATATTCGAGAATTGACAGAATCTTATCCTCACCCCCATAAATTCTCCGGGCAGGCACGGATGATGAGGGAAGGACGGGTCGACGATGAGATTAGCCAGCGCCGCGCTGACCATCATTGGCTCCGCCGTTCTGCTTTCCGCCTGCAACACGACCGAAACGCTCGTCCCGAAAGTGGGGATTGGTGAAACGGCTGACATCAGATCCGGCCCTATAACGCAAACCGAGGTCGAACGCATGGCCGGTGCGCCGCGGCGCCAGCAATTCGCGGCGCCGTCGCAGGGCGGAGGCTATCATCCCGCCTATGATGATCAAGCGTACCGGCAGAGCGGTTACCAGTCGGGGCCCGGTGCGCCGCCGACCACGTTGCAGGAACAGGCCGACGCGCTCAACCGTCAGGGTCCCGCTCCCGCCTCCGCGCCTGTGGAAAGCGCGCAATTGCAGCCACCTGCAAGCGGCGAGCGGACGCCATCACGGCAGCAGGCGCCTGAGCAGACGGCTGCAATTGCAGCACCACGCAACGGCAACACGATTCGATTCCTGCCGATCATCGGGGCTCCGGTTCAAGTCGTCACACCACTCTCGCGTCAGCTTGGCGCCGATGCCAGGGCGCATGGCCTGACGATCAAAAGCTCCGGCGACACCAGCAGCGACTACATCCTCAAGGGCTATCTTTCCGCCTTCACCGACAACGGCTCGGTCACCGTCGTCTATGTATGGGATGTCCTCGATAACAGCGGCAATCGCCTGCATCGCATTCAAGGTCAGGAGAGCGTGCCGACTGCGGCAACCGATCCGTGGGCCGGCGTTCCGGCGTCTGTCATGCAGCAGATCGCATCGAAGACGATACAGGAATTCACGTCCTGGCGGCAAACGCGCGGCGGTTAGTTACACGCTTTTTACAAATATAGAAGCATGTCGCGCCCTTGCCCCTTGCATTCGGGAGCAAGCTGGCTAAAAAGCGCGGCTATCAGATGGTAACAGGCGGGCCAAAATGAAGGTTTTCGCAGGGAATTCGAACCGGCATCTCGCCGAAGCGATCTGCAACTATCTCAATGTTCCCTTGGGAAAAGCCAGCGTTCGAAGATTTGCGGACCAGGAAATCTTCGTCGAAATTCAGGAAAACGTCCGTGGCGAGGACGTCTTCGTCGTCCAGTCCACATCTTTTCCCGCCAACGACCATCTCATGGAACTGCTGATCATGATTGATGCGTTCCGGCGTTCCTCCGCCAAGCGCATCACCGCAGTCCTCCCCTACTTCGGCTATGCTCGCCAGGATCGGAAAGCCGGTCCCCGCACGCCGATCTCCGCCAAGCTGGTTGCCAATCTCATTACCGAAGCCGGCGCCGACCGCGTCCTCACCCTCGACCTGCATGCGGGTCAAATCCAGGGCTTCTTCGATATACCGACCGACAATCTCTACGCCGCTCCGATTTTAACGCGCGATATCAAACAGCATTATGACATCAGCAATGTCATGGTCGTCTCGCCTGATGTCGGCGGCGTCGTGCGGGCCCGTTCTCTTGCAAAGCGCCTCGACTGTCTGCTGGCGATCGTGGATAAGCGCCGCGATCGGCCGGGTGAATCGGAAGTCATGAACATCATCGGCGACGTGTCCGGCAAGGATTGCATCCTGATAGACGATATCGTTGATTCCGGCGGCACGCTCTGCAATGCCGCTGAAGCACTCCTTAAAAACGGTGCCATCAGCGTGACTGCCTACATCACCCACGGCGTTCTTTCCGGCGGCGCGATCACCCGCGTCACGTCCTCCAAGCTCAAGGAACTGGTAATTACCGATTCGATCCAGCCGACGACCGCCGTGCAATCTGCGCACAATATCCGCGTCGTTACGACCGCCAATCTGATCGGCGAGGCCATCAACCGTACAAGCCAGGAAGAGTCAGTCTCGAGCCTGTTCGACTGAGCGGCTCGGCGGCATCGGTCATTGCCGGATCTGCAATTTATCAGCTTCATATCGCTGTGAACTTCAACTAGCCTTCCATCGATTCCAGCGATGGCGGGGGACAGTAGATGAAGGCACCGACATTCTTGCAGCTTTTTATCCGGCGCATATCCTGGCGCTCGGTTTCGCTGCTGATGTTTCCGATGCTTTCCGCATGTACCGTCGACACCGATCCCGACTTTTCACGACCTCCTCCGCCGCGTCTTCAGCCGGCAATGTGCACCATGGAATACGATCCGGTCTGTGCGCAGCGCGGCAGCCAGGTCCGGACTTTCGCCAATGCCTGCGAGGCCCGTGTAGGAGGCTTTCGGATCGTCGGTCGTGGCGAATGCCGACCCGAACCGCCGACCAGGCCACGCCCGCCCCGCCCCGAACCGGCCATATGCACCATGGAATATGACCCGGTCTGCGGCCAGCGTGGAGGACGCATGCAGACTTTCAGCAATGCGTGCAGAGCGGAGGCCGAAGGCTTCCGGATCGCACATCCCGGCGAATGCCGATCGTAATAGTGCGACACTGGAGCTTTAGGAGGACGGCTACATACCGTCGCCACTTGCTCGATCGTACCCTCGCCCCGCTTGCTAGGGTGAGGGGCAAAACTCTCGTCGAATCCGATAGTTGCGGAGTGCGGTGAAAGCCCCTCATCCGCCCTTCGGGCATCTTCTCCCCGCAGGCGGAGTCGCATCCTCCGCCGTTCCTCACGGCGGCTACATACCAATTGAACGAAGAATATTTTAGGCAGCTTGAGCCTTGCCGACCGCCGGAGCCGCGTTCGCGGGCGAGACTGATTCGGGGGGCGCGGAGCCATCCTGCAGAGCGGCGCCCTCCGTGCTCTCCGTATTGACAATGTCTGCAATTTCCTCGCGTGGGACCGGTTTTCCGAACAGGAAACCTTGGACCTGCAGGCAGCCCTCCTTGCGCAGAAACTCGATATGCTCCTCGCGCTCGACCCCCTCCGCCAGGACTGGAATGTCGAGACTGGCCGCCAGGATCAGCGTGGAGCGGACGATCGCAGCCGACTGCCGGTTGGTGACGACGCCGTCCACGAAAGCGCGATCGATCTTGATCTTGTCGAAAGGGAAGCTCTGCAGGGTCGATAACGAGGAATAGCCGGTGCCATAGTCGTCCATCGCCACTTTGACGCCCAGGGTCTTCAATTGGCGGATCATGTGCAGCGCATGATGATGATCGGCGATGATGCCTGATTCCGTAATCTCCAATTCGAGGCGCGAGGCCTGGAGGCCGGTATCGAGCAGGACCTGATGGACGATTTTGGGCAGGCGATTGTCGGCAAGCTGCTGCGGCGCCACGTTGACCGCGATGCGTAGCGGGTTTTTCCAGGATGCCGCTTCGGTACATGCGGTCCTGAGGACCCATTCGCCAAGCTCGAAGATGAAGCCGGTCTTTTCGGCGATTGGGATGAATTCCGCCGGCGAGATCATGCCGCGGACCGGATGATTCCAGCGCAGCAGTGCTTCGAACCCCACCACTTCCCGCGTCGCTGTATCGTTCTGCTTTTGGTAGAACAACTCGAACTCGCCATTGCGGATACCTTCACGCATCTCGATCGCCAGCGCGCTGCGTGCGCGGGCCGCTTCGTCCATGGATGGATCGTAGAAGCAGATCGTGTTGGTCGCAGTTGCCTTGGCCCGATACATGGCGACATCGGCTTGAGAAAGCAGGTCGTCCATCGTCGAGGCCTGGCCGGGAAAGGTCGATATCCCCACGCTGGAGCCTACCGACAAGGAATGACCATTCCATTCGATCGGCTTCCCGATCTCGTCGAGCACGCGCTGCGCAAATATCCGAGCATCCGACCGGACAAAATAATCGTACATCACCGCCACGAATTCATCGCCGCCGATACGTGCAACGAACTGGCCGTTCTGCAATATCCCGTCCAACCTGCCAGCCACAGTCCCCAGCACGACGTCCCCGGCCGAGTGGCCATGAACGTCGTTGATTTCCTTGAACCGGTCGAGATCGAAGGAGAGAACTGCGATCTGCGCAGTCGTCTTGTTGGAATTTCCTATCAGCGCCGTCAGGTGCTCGTTGAACGCCGTGCGGTTGGGAAGATTGGTCAGGGGGTCATGCAACGACAGGTGACGGTAGCGTTCCACGGCGGCTTGCGTGGACTGCACATCGATCACATAGGTCGAGGCGCCGAGAAGCAGAATTATGATCATCACGACCGAAACCAGACCGGTCATGATACCTGTGGAAACGACTTCAGGCGACACGGCAACAGCGGCGTCAGGCTGGATAATGAGCGCAGCCATGCCGGTGAAATGTGTGAGTACGATCGCAAGGATCATGGCCAGCGCTGATGCGCGACTGCAGAAGCGGCTCCCTGGCCGCGCGATGCGGTTGGTGATGATCGCACCGCAAACCGCCGCAAACACGAGCGACGCGATGACGTAGGACCGATCCCATTGAATCTGTCCCGCGACCTCATAAGCGGCAATGCCGGTATAGTGCATCACCACGATACCAAGCCCGACGATCACCCCACCCGCCTCGATCAGCAAGCCTTTCTTGCCCATGGATGCGATGCCAAAGCCCGCCATGCTGACAGCAATCGCCAGGAGAAGCGACACGATCGTCAGCACGACCTCATAACCGGTCGCGACCGACGTGTGATAACCCAGCATGGCCAGAAAGTGTGTCGTCCAGATCGTGGCGCCGCCAATGAAACCGGACAGGAATAGCCAGTTCAAACGCTGCATGCCCTGCGCCTTGCGAACCCTGTAAAAGAGCCTGGTGGTCAGGAACGACCCGAGGACACAGATGATCGTCGCGAAAGCGAGATGCATGGGACTGTGTTCTGTTGTGATGCAGGAAAGGACACGAAGCATGTCGGAAACCGTAAAGTTGATCTGCCCCCTATATATTCAGTGGAACAGTAGTATTGATTAATGCCGCGGGATTTTGGATCAGATGGTTAAAGGCTTCGAAATGGCGGTGCCGGTGTCGGAAGATGACGGGTTCGATAGAACTTGCGTCCGATGCCCGTTTGTACTATAGGCCGTGCGTCCGCGCAGACACCCTTGGAGGCAACGCGGATGAGGCGGGATTTATGACCCTCCTCCAGTTTATCGGGACGCGGACAACCGCCCCGATCAAACTCTCCAAATAACCTCGAAAGGAATAGCCATGAGCCAGGAAACCTATGAGCTCAAGGCCGAGGCGCGCGAACGGGTTGGTAAGGGGTCCGCCCGTGAACTTCGCCGCAACGGTTTCATTCCCGCTGTCATCTATGGTGACAAGCAGGCCCCCATTTCGATCGCTCTCAACACCAACGAGGTGACGAAGCGCATCCACGCCGGCGGTTTCATGACCACCATCGCGATGATCGACGTCGACGGCAAGAAGTACAAGGTTCTGCCGAAGGATTATCAGCTCGATCCGGTTCGCGACTTCACGATGCATGTGGATTTTCTGCGCGTGTCCGGCAATACCCAGGTCACAGTTGAAATCCCGGTTCACTTCGTCAACGATGAAAAGTCCCCGGGCCTCAAGGCTGGCGGTATGCTGAACATCGTTCGCCACGAAATTGAAGTTCACTGCCCGGCCGACGCCATCCCGGATGCCTTCACGATCGACCTCACCGGCCTCAAGATCGGTGACAGCATTCATATTTCCAGCGTAACGCTGCCGAAGAACGTAAGTCTGGTCATCGCCGACCGCGACTTCACGATCGCGACCATCGTTGCTCCGGCTGCCGGCGTTCAGGAAGAACAGGCAGAAGGTGGCGAGGAAGCCGAAGCTTAAGCTTCAAGTAAACTTCCATCAGATATCGGCCCGCTTTCCGCAAGGAAGGCGGGTTTTTCATTTCGGATCATTAGCTCTATATTTTCGCTCCAAGTAATTCGCCGGTAAAGAAACTTGGCGCACTTGCCTTCAGCAACATTTAACTTATTCATGAAAATATTACCCCAAAGAGTTGTGGAAGCGGTACCACCTCAATGCAACGGCTGATCGGAAATGCCACGCAGGGGAAAGCGGAACGATGAACCATTCCGTTGAGAATAGATTTTTCGCGATCGTCTGCGGCGCACTGCTGATTTTCGTGGCCCCCCTGTTCGTCCTCTTTCTCTTTTTGTCCTCGGAGCGTGCTGACAAGGAAGCGCGGGATCACATATCCGTTCTGCTCGATGCCAACGCCCAGGCCCTGGCAAAGCCGCTTTGGGATTTGGATGAGGAGAGCGTCACGCAGATCAGCGCCACCGTTGTTTCCGAAGGTTCCATCGTCAAAGTCAACGTCCGCGATCAGTCAGGACAGCTCGACGTTACGCAATCGACTGTCCCCAAATCGTTTCAAGGCGCTCTGGAGACCGTCTCACGCCCCATCGTCTACAATACGGTGGACGGCCGAAAGAATTTGGGCAGCATTACCGTTTCCTACCCTGCGATCGGCCTGTTTTCCGGCCTCAAGCACGAAGAGATCGTCTTTGTCTCCATTTTCATTTTTGCCGTCTTGACCGTCTTCGGCACAGCCGTCATCGGCAACCGCATTTTCGTGATTCAGCCTCTGATGCGCCTTACGGCGGCCATCGAGGCGACTAGGCAGCTTGGTTCACGCCACCATGTCGACTGGCATTCGAACGACGAAATGGGCCGTCTGGCGCGCAGCTTCAACGAAATGCAGATCAAGCTCGAACGTGAGGAACAGGAGCTCAAGCTCGCCCACCGACGCGCGACCGACATCTACAATCTGACGCCGGCCATGCTCTTTTCGCTTGACCGGAACGATTGTCTGACGGCCGTCAGCGACTACTGGCTGGTGGCGACGGGTTATAGTCGCATCGACGTCATCGGGCATTCCTTTGCCAGCCTCCTTCTTCCCGACTGGCGAGAAAAGTTCATCCAGCGCAAGGAAAGCCTTCGCAAAGACTCTGCAACTCGTGATGTGACCGTCAAGTTCCTATGCCACGACGGCCGTGTCATGGACGTTCTGATCCTGGAGTCGAAAGCCACGCCCTATGGGGATGACGCCCTTTCGCTCTCGGTCATGACCGATGTGACGGAACTTAAGGAATCCGAAGACCGCAACCTCCGTCAGGCCATCACAGACCATCTGACCGGCCTTCTCAATCGCCAGGGCTTTGAGACTGCCCTCGATGCCAAGATTTACGAATCTGATCGCAGCCAGCGCGAGCTCGCCTGCCTCTTCGTTGACCTCGACCGCTTCAAATGGATCAACGACAACATGGGACATGCCGCCGGCGACGCGGCATTGTGCGAACTCGTGGACCGGCTGAAGGGCCATCTGCAGTCGGGCGACATCGCCGCCCGCCTCGGTGGTGATGAATTCGCCATCCTGCTTCCTGCAGAAGACGGAGAAACACGCGCCTTTGAGATGTCCGAGAAGATCGCTGCGATCTTCGAAAGGCCATTCGGCGCCGATATGCACCTGAGTGCCAGCGTCGGCATTGCGGTTTATCCGCGCCATGCACGCAATGCCGCCGAATTGCTGCAGAAATCGGATATGGCAATGTATGCCAAGAAGCGCGAAGGCAAGAATGGTACCCGTATATTCGACGATGCCATGCTCGATGAGACGCATCGGCGTGCAGAGGTTCAGAGCTATATCGAAACAGGTCTTTTGGAAGACTGGTTCGAGGCCTATCTGCAGCCGATCGTCAATCTGAATGATCGTTCCGTTTCAGGCTTCGAAGCGCTTATGCGCCTGCAGCATCCCCAAAAAGGCATCCTGCCGCCTGCCGACATCATAAACGTTGCGGAGGAAACCGGGTCCATCATCCGCATCGGCAATGCCGTTATGGAGAAGGCAATCGGTCATCTGGCGACGATATCGAATATCGCTGGGATGGAGGACACCTATCTCGCTATCAACTTCTCGCCGCTGCAGTTCGAGCCGGCACTGCTGCCCCGCATAGCCAGCCTGATGGCGCGCCACAATATCCGCCCCGACCGGATCGTCGTTGAAATAACCGAAGCCGTGTTGATGCATGATAATCCGGAGATCCGCACCATCGTCAATGAAATATGCCGCTTCGGATGCCGCATCGCGCTCGATGATTTCGGCACGGGTTATTCTTCGCTCAGCTATCTCAACCGCTTCCCGGTTGATATCATCAAGATCGATCAATCCTTCACACGCGCCATCAACGATGCAATCCCGGATGTGCGCCGCAAGAGCCGGATGCTGGTAGAAGGCATCACCACTCTTTCCCATAAGATGAATTGCGCCGTTGTCGCGGAAGGCATCGAGACCGATGAAGAATGCCTCGCCCTGCAGCAGATGGGATTGGATTTTGGTCAGGGATATCTCTTTAATCGGCCGCAGCGCGCCGATCAGCTCATCGAGAAGCTAAAGGATAATGCAGTCGAGAAAGGCCGTGCTTTTGCACGCGTATCATGAGGCTCGGAAGCGCGGAGGAGACGTCGTGAGAAAGCTTCTGCTCCTGCTCTTCCTCGGTCTGTCTTCGCTTGCCCACGCCCAAACCGTCAATTTCACGACGGAGGATTACCGACCTTTCAACTATCGCGAGGGCAAGGAGTTGAAAGGCATGACTGTTGAGCAGGTCGAGCGCATCATGGCCAAGATCGGCGTCGACTACACGATGGAACTGATGCCCTGGGTTCGAGCCTATAATCAGGCGCTCAACAATCCGATGTCATGCGTCTTTGCGACGGCGCACGACGACGAGCGCGACAAGCAGTTCAAATGGGTCGAGCCCCTGCTGATTGACCGTAACATCCTGATCGCCAGGGAGGATTCGAACGTCACCGCCCAAAATCTCGATGAGGCGAAGCAATATACCGTCGGTACCCATCGAGAGGATTATACGGAAAAGTTGCTCCGCAAGAATAACTTCACCAAGATAGACGTCGGCGTCGGCTTCAACGCGACCTTTCGCAAGCTCGTCAGCGGCCGCATCGACCTGATGCCGATTTCGGAACTCTATTACATCAAACTGAAACGCGACGGTGAGCCCATCAGAAGCGTCGCCATTCTTTCCGAGCAACCGATGGGCATCGCTTGCCAGAAGGATTTCCCGGACGACCTGCTTGCCCGAATGCAGGCGGCTCTCAATGCGATCATCGCAAACGGAGAGCAGAAGGCGATATTTGCCAAATACGGGCTCGCGCCGATCAACTGAGCCGACACCTCATTTATGCTTTCCCGCTTGACACGGCAGTCGTTTCGCGTTGGTGAAAGCGGCAACGCAGTTTGCAAGGCTTTCAGCTCATGCTCATCATTGCAGGTCTCGGCAATCCCGGCGCCAAATATGCCGGCCATCGCCACAATATCGGCTTCATGGCAGTCGATGCCATCCACCGGCGACATGGCTTCTCGCCCTGGTCGAAGAAATTCAAGGCAGAGATATCCGAGGGCGATCTCGGCGGAGAAAAAGTGCTGCTGATGAAACCGCAGACTTTCATGAATCTCTCCGGTGAAGCGGTCGGCGAGGCTATGCGCTTCTACAAGCTGCAGCCTGCAGACCTCGTCGCGATCTATGACGAACTCGACCTGCCTCCTGCCAAGGCCCGCCTTAAGACCGGCGGCGGCAATGGCGGTCATAATGGCATCAAATCGCTCGAGGCCCATTGCGGCAAGGATTTCCGGCGGCTCCGCCTTGGCATCGGCCATCCCGGCGTCAAGGAACTGGTGCATAGTCACGTGCTCGGCGACTTCGCCAAGGCGGATCGGATCTGGCTGGAGCCGCTGCTCGACGCCTTGGCCGACAATGCCGACATGCTGGTCCGCAACGAAGATTCGCAGCTTATGAACAAGCTGGCACTGGCGGTCGGCGGCAAGGCTCAAGAGGACGAAAAAGCGCAGCCGGAGAAGAAGCCGGCGGCAAAATCGCATATTCATCAGGCGCGCAACAACAACCCGCCGAAAATGCCGACCACCGGCCCTATGGCCGAGATGCTGAAAAAGATGTTCGGCAGCAAGGGAGAATAGCGTGCCTGTTGTAGATTTCAGCATTCGGCCGGCCGCCTCCGGCGATCTGCCAGCTCTTCTTGCGCTTTACCGGCATCTTAATCCAGATGATCCGGAACTCGATCCGCAGGTGGCCAATGACCGTTTTGACCGGATGCTGAACCAACCGGGGATGACCGTGCTCATCGGCTTTGCCGATATGGTCGCGGCCGCCTCAGTCACGCTGATCGTGGTTCCCAACCTGACGCGGGGCGCCGCTTCCTATGCTCTTATCGAGAACGTCGTAACCGATGCAGGTTATCGAAAACGCGGTTATGCCCATGCCTTGATAAGGCATGCTTTCGAACAAGCCTGGCAAGCGGGTTGTTATAAGGTGATGCTCCTGACGGGTTCGCAGAATCCGGCGACTCTGCGCTTCTACAGAAATTGCGGATTCGTCCAGGACAAGACCGGGTTCCAGATTCGACGTCCGATCCCGCGATAGGGATCCCCCGTCTGCTTGGTCGGCCTATTCTTCAGGTTCCGTCGTGAACATCAACGGAAAGCCCCCGCTCTTTGCGAGATCAATGCCTTCCTTGGCCTTGGTTTCCGCAATGTCCTTGGCGCAAACGACGACCACGCAGGAGCCCAGCTTGTGCGCTGTCATCATCACACGGTACCCGGTCTCATCGCTCATGCGAAAGACAGCCTTCAACACCGTGATGACAAACTCGCGCGGCGTATAGTCGTCATTGACCAGAATGACCTTATAGAGCTTCGGCCGATCGAGCTTCGGTTTCGTTTTGGTCTTTGGTTTTAAGGCAATATCGTTGTCACTCATCGGATATCCGCCGTTGATGACATGGAAATTGGGAAGACCCCTATATTGTAGCGCAAACAGCCGCCATTCAAGCCGACGAGAACTATAAGTTTTTATGTCGCACTCGCTTGCGAACCGGCAATACAACGGGAACAGCCCGCAAAGGCTTGACCGCACTCCTCCTTTATCCCATAGGCACGGCCAAGGAATTCAAGCAAGGCAGGTTTTCAGCCATGGGCTTCAAATGCGGTATTGTCGGACTGCCGAATGTCGGCAAGTCCACACTCTTCAATGCTTTGACAAAAACGGCCGCCGCACAGGCGGCAAACTATCCCTTCTGCACGATCGAGCCGAATACGGGCGAAGTCGCCGTACCCGATCCGCGCATGCGCAAGCTCGCCGATATAGCCAAGTCGAAGGAAATCATCCCGACCCGCATCTCCTTCGTCGACATCGCCGGTCTCGTCCGCGGCGCGTCGAAGGGCGAAGGTCTCGGCAATCAGTTCCTCGCCAATATCCGTGAGGTCGATGCGATCGTGCATGTTCTGCGCTGCTTCGAAGACAGCGACATCACCCACGTCGAAGGCCGCATCCATCCGGTCGCAGACGCCGAGACAATCGAAACCGAATTGATGCTCGCCGATCTCGAAAGTCTGGAACGCCGCACGGAGCAGACGCGCAAGCGGGCGACAGGCAAGGACAAGGATTCCATGGCCATGCTGCCAATCATGGAAGCCTCACTGAAGCTTTTGAACGAGGGCAAGCCGGTTCGCACGCTCCTGCCGAAGCTCGATGCCGAAGAACTGCGCATCCTGCGGGGGCTCAGTCTCCTGACGTCGCACCCCGTCCTTTATGTCTGCAATGTCGCCGAGGCCGATGCCGCAAGCGGCAATGAGCACACGAAAGCGGTTGCCGAAATGGCGAAGGCGCAGAACGCGGAAACCGTCATCATTTCTGCCGCGATCGAGTCCGAAGTGGCCCAGCTTCCGGATGAGGAAGCCAGGGAGTTTCTGAGCGCCCTTGGCCTCGAAGAAGCGGGCCTGGACCGATTGATCCGCGCCGGCTACAAATTGCTCGATCTCATCACCTATTTTACGGTTGGCCCCAAGGAAACCCGCGCCTGGACGATCGAGCGCGGCACAAAGGCGCCTGCCGCCGCCGGCGTCATCCATTCGGATTTCGAGCGTGGCTTTATCCGCGCCAATACCATCGCCTATGACGACTACATCCAATACAACGGCGAAGTAGGCGCCAAGGAAGCCGGAAAGGCGCGCGATGAAGGCAAGGAATATGTCGTCCAGGACGGCGACGTGATCCACTTCCGCTTCAACACCTGACGGTATATCGCCTCTCGAGCTTGGCGCATCCAGATGGACGCGCCAAAGACGCCGACAGGCTTCAGGCGGGCGGCAGCCTCTCGGCGACAGCCGATGACAAGGCCCGCATGACCAGCCGACGCAACAGCGCCCAGCCTGTCCCGATGATAAGCACGATTATGCCAACGACGAGCAAGGTCGTGAAAATATAGGTATCGACGGTCGCACTCCCCTGTCCGAAGATGCCGTAGATCGCATAGCCAAGCGACAGCAGCCCCGATGTCACGAAGGCACGCCTGTCGATGACAAGGCCGATCAGCATCAGTATCGCGACCGTGACAATGACAACCGGCGTCCTGAACGAGACAGTCTGAATGAGGTCGATCTCGTTGCCATCTCGGGAAAAGAGCGCGATGACACTATAGAGCAGGGCCGGCGCCGCACCGAGGTGAAGCCAGAAGGCGATGTCGGAACGTGTCGTCATTCGCCTTCGATCACCGAGATCGAAATACATCGCCACCGCAAAGAGCCCGATCGCGCAGAGAACGAAGACTGCAGACACGATACCGGGCTTGTCGACGAGGATATGCGGATTGCCGCTTGCCCATTGCAGGGTACGGAAGAATAACGTCACGAGGACACCAAGCCCGGACATGGCGCAGAGCGCAAAAGCCAGCGGCACGCGATATCTGAGATAAAAAAGGCCAAGAACAATCGGGAAGGCGGATACGAACTGAACCGCCCCTTGCCCGCTCTGCCAGAATTGGACGCTGTCCGGCTCCCGCTGCGACATGAAGACTGCGATCCAGATGAAGAGCGCGATCGTCAGGCTGACCGCGGGCAAAGCCAGACGCTGTCGCTTTACGAGAATTTCCGCAAGGATCACGATCGCCGGAAGCACGACATAGATCGAAGCCAGGCCCCAGAGCCCGCTTAGCACGATGATGACGCCGATGGTGATGAGGACGTCGTGAAAACCGCGAACGAAACGCGGTGTTTCCGTATCGGACCATGCCGAGACCGTCTCCCCTACCGGACGGGCAGGCCCGCTTGTTTCGACGATCACGCCACGCTCGACAAGAAACGGCAGCAATCGCTCCTTCGCATCCGTCGGGAGCAATCCGTCACGCTCCGCCTCGTCGAGTATCGACCTTAGTTCAGTCATACCGGTTCGTTCCTTCGGAATCATTGAGAACTGCGAGATGCTATTGTAAGCATCGCAAAGTTCATATGAAGTGAGGCCGAATGTCCGAAGAAAAGCTTGCCTACGAGGATTTTCGGCCAGGTCACACCTTCCCTCTCGGTCCCAAGCAGGTGACCGCGGAAGAGATTATCGAATTTGCGACCGAGTTCGATCCGCAACCCATGCATCTCGACGAAGAAGCCGGCCGCAGGAGCGTTCTTGGCGGCCTGGCGGCATCCGGCTGGCACACCTGCGCCATGCTGATGCGCATGATGGCCGACAGCTATCTTCTGGCCGCGCACTCGGAAGGAGCACCGGGGATCGATTTTGCAGAATGGAGGAAGCCGGTGCTGGCCGGCGATGCCCTGTCGGGCGTTTCGGTCGTCCTCGAAGCCCGTCCCATGCGATCCCGCCCCCGTATCGGCATCGTCAAATTTCGACACGAACTCAAGAATCAGCGCGGCGAGATTGTCTGCGCCGCCGAAAACTCCGTTATGCTGAAAATGAGAACGCAGCCGGAGACCGCCGCATGAAGATGGGCGAGCGCTACGTGATCGGTGAGAGGACAGAAACCGGAACCTATCGATTCACAAGGGAAAACATCACCCGCTTTGCCTCCCGCTTCGACCCACAACGCTTTCACATGGATGAGGAGCAGGCCAAGAATACGCTCTTCGGCGGTCTCTGCGCCTCCGGCTGGCATACATGCGCGGCCTGGATGAAGACCTTCATGGATTACTGGGCGAAGGAAACCGACCGTCTTGCGCAGAGTGGAATAACGCCACCGAAGCTTGGCCCGTCCGGAGGTTTCCGTAAGCTGCAATGGCTGCGCCCGGTCTATGTCGACGATGAGATCAGTTACTCGGTAACGCTGCTTTCCAGCCGGCCGCTGAATTCGCGACCGGGCCGGATCATGAACACCATTCTCTGCGAAGGCATCAATCAGGCGGGCACGCCGGTCATCCGTTTCGAAAGCGACGTTCTCGAGTTCGAATAACCCGGTGTTTAGAGCGGTTCAGCTTTTCATGGAATCGCCGAACCGCTCTAACCCTTTGTTTTTACACAATTCCGAACGGAAACCGCTTCGCACTTTTCCTGGAATTGCTCTAGTGCCCGCTGAATTCAACCAGCGTGTGGACATCCACGCCAAGCGCTTCCAGCTTCCTGCGGCCGCCCAGATCCGGCAGATCGATGACGAAGCAGGCCGCAACAATCTCCGCACCGATCTGGCGAAGGAGCTGAGTCGCCCCGACTGCCGTCCCACCGGTCGCAATCAGATCGTCGATGAGGACGACCTTCTCGCCAGGCTTGACCGCGTCCAGATGCATCTCCATCTCGTCGACGCCATATTCCAAGCTGTAGGCAATCCGTACGGTTTCGTGCGGCAGCTTGCCTTTCTTGCGGATCGGAACGAAACCGGCCGAAAGCTGATGAGCCACAGCGCCGCCAAGAATAAAGCCCCTCGCCTCCATGCCCGCGATCTTGTCGATCTTCGTTCCGGCAAAAGGCTGCACCAGCTCATCGATCGCCCGGCGAAAGGCACGCGGATCACCAAGCAGCGTCGTGATGTCGCGAAAGATGATGCCTGGCTTTGGGTAGTCCGGAATGGAGCGGATGCTGTTCGCAAGCTCCGAAGTTACATTATCCATGAAAGTCCATATTCCTGTGCGGGAAAAATCGCGCTTAGCCTAATGCATGTCGCGCAAAAGTGTGAAGCGGTTTTCCGGCAACGACATGCATGAAACGACAGTCTGCGCGAAACGGAAGCAACAAAAAAGGCGGCCGACAAGACCGCCTTCCGCTTGACCGGACGGAACCGATCAATGTTCCTTGTTGGCGTAAACCGACTTCTTCGTCAGGTAGATCAAGCCGGTGAAGATGAGCAGGAAGACCATCACCATGAAACCGGTGCGCTTGCGCTCCTCGAGGTGCGGCTCAGCAGCCCACATCAGGAAGGCTGAAACGTCCTTGGCATATTGATCGACCGTCTGTGGTGAACCGTCGTCATAGGTTACCTGATCGTCCGAGAGCGGCTTCGGCATGGCAAACGTCGCTGCCGCGTGGAAATACGGGTTATAGTGCGAGGTCTCAGGTACTTCGACACCTGCCGGCGGCTCTTCGTAGCCTGTCAACAGCGAATAGATATAATCCGGCCCGCCTTCCTGATATTGCGTGAACAGATCGAAGACGAAACGTGGGAAGCCACGCTCGACTTCTCGCGCTTTGGCGATCAGCGAGAAATCCGGCGGAGCCGCACCATTGTTGGAAGCGGCCGCCGCTTCGGCGTTTGCATATGGTGAAGGGAAATGGTCCGACGGAACGGCCTTGCGGCTGAACATCTCGCCGTTTGCATCCGGGCCGTCCTGAACTTCGTAGTTCGCAGCAAAAGCCTTTACCTGCGCATCTGAATAGCCGAGATCCTGCAGTGTGCGGAAGGCGACGAGCTTCATGGAGTGGCAGGCGGAACAGACTTCGGTGTAGACCTTAAGGCCCCGCTGAAGCTGGCCCTTGTCATAATGTCCAAAAGGACCGGCGAAGCTCCAGTCGAGCTCCTTCGGCTCCTTCAACGGATAGTGCGGTGTTTCCGATTCCGCATGGGCGGACGGCTGGCTTTCCTGAGCTACGGCGACAGCGGCAACGAGGCTGCCGGCGATGGCGAGCGACAGAATGCTTGCAACAAGCTTTTTCATTTCTCAATTTCCTTCCCGTCGCTCGCTTAAGCCTTGAACGTGGCGGTCTCGCCGCTCGCGGCTTTCCCGTTCTTTTCAAGCACCGCTTCCGTGATCGAATTCGGAAGACGGCGCGGTGTCTCCACCAGCCCGAGCACCGGCATGACGACTAGGAAGAAGGCGAAATAGAAGAGCGTGCAGAGCTGCGAAATGGTCACGTAGGAGCCCTCTGCCGGCTGCGAACCAAGCCAGCCGAGGATGATCGCGTTGAGCACGAACAGCCAGAAGAACAGCTTGTACCAGGGGCGGTAGACTGCAGAACGGACCTTGGACGTATCGAGCCATGGCAGGAAGAAAAGCACGATGATCGCGCCGAACATCACCAGAACACCGCCGAGCTTGGAGTCGATCGGCCCGATGTTGAAAGTGATCGAACGGAGCATCGCATAGAACGGCAGGAAGTACCATTCCGGAACGATGTGGGCGGGCGTCTTCAATGGATCGGCCGGGATATAGTTGTCCGCATGACCGAGGAAGTTCGGCATGTAGAAGATGAAATAGGCGTAGACGATCAGGAAGATGGAGACACCAAGCGCATCCTTGAGCGTCGCATAAGGCGTGAACCGCACGGTATCCGTCTTGGTCTTGACCTCGACGCCCGTCGGGTTCGTCTGACCGGTAACATGCAGGGCCCAGATGTGCAGGACGACGACGCCAGCGATCATGAAGGGAAGCAGGTAGTGCAGCGAGAAGAAGCGGTTCAGCGTCGGATTGTCGACCGCGAAGCCGCCGAGCAGGAACTGCTGGATCCATTCACCGATAAGGGGAAAGGCCGAGAAGAAGCCGGTGATGACGGTTGCGCCCCAGAAGGACATTTGCCCCCAGGGCAAAACATAGCCCATGAAGCCGGTCGCCATCATCAGAAGATAGATGACCACGCCGAGGATCCAGAGAATTTCGCGCGGTGCCTTGTAGGAACCGTAGTAAAGACCGCGGGCGATATGAAGGTAAACCGCGAAGAAGAAGAAGGACGCGCCGTTGGCGTGCATATAGCGCAGCAGCCAGCCGTGATTGACGTCGCGCATGATCTTTTCGACAGAATTGAACGCGATGGTCGTTTCGGCGGCATAGTGCATGGCGAGCACGACACCGCTCAGGATCTGGACGACCAGCATGACCGCAAGCATTGCGCCGAAGGTATAGGCGTAGTTCAGGTTACGCGGGACCGGATATGCGATGAAGCTGTCATAGATCATACGCGGCAAGGGCAGACGCGCATCGATCCATTTTTCGAGACCGGTTGAAGGCTCGTAGCTTGAATGACCACTCATTAATCAGTCTCCCCTCAACCGATCTTGATCACTTTGTCGGAAACAAATGAAAAGGTTGGAACCGCCAGGTTCTGCGGGGCTGGTCCCTTACGGATACGGCCGGCCGTGTCGTAGACCGAACCATGGCAGGGACAGAACCAACCATTGTATTCGCCGGCCTGGCCGAGCGGCACACAGCCGAGATGCGTGCAGGAGCCGATCATGACGATCCAGTTTTCCTTGCCTTCGCCTGCGGAGCGCGCCAGGTCGGTTGCTTCGGCATCGCCTGCGAGATTGGCATTGCGCGCGATCGGATCCTTGAGTTCTGCCATCGGAACCGACTTGGCCTCGTCGACTTCCTTCTCGGTGCGGTTACGAATGAAGACCGGCTTGCCGCGCCATTTGACCGTCAGCGACATGCCAGGCTCCAGGCTCGAGACATCGACTTCGATGGAAGCGAGAGCCAGGGTCGAGGCGTCCGGACGCATTTGATCGATGAACGGCCAGGCAACCGACACAGCCCCGACAGCAGCCGCCATGCCTGTGGTGAGATAAAGGAAATCACGGCGAGTGGGTTCCCCCAAGGTCTCGCTTGTCGTCTCGTGTTCGCTCACGGCTAAAACCATCCTCTACGCAAATCTCGCGGTAAGACCGCACTGCCCCTCTCGCCGGCGAATCGATCAGGACACAATTTGGCCATAGATTCCCCGGTCGCCCGGCGGGTTCTATGCTTGATCGCAACTTATGTCCAGCCTTGACAAGGGGATGTGGGCACAATGTCGCGGGAAAAATCAGACGGAGTTTCGTGCCTATTTTCAACTTTGCATTATGCTGCATTGCAACATTTTTTGGGTCATGCTAGTCGCAAAGCCGATCATCAAATCCAGCTGAGCTTTCGGGGATGAAAGACACTATCTTTTGCGTGCTGAACGTCCTCGTTTCTGTCGTGCTCATCATCCTTTCGTTGCGCTATGTCACCGACTACTGGCTTTTGGCTTTTGTCTACAGCCTGCAGACCCATATCGCGATTGTCTGCATCGCAGTTATTTTGTTCTCCCTGCTGCTCAAAAGGCACTGGTACACCGGCCTTCTTCTTGTTGTCGGCCTGTTCCTTGCGATACACCCTTTCTTCATGCTGAGAGAGTTCGCCACCGCGCCTGAGCGCGCGCATACCGACCAGCGGGTCTTCCGCCTGATGTCGTTCAATATTCTGAACAGCAACTTCTCGAATGGCGAGAAAATCGCAGATGCAATCATCGCATCGAATGCCGATGTCGCCTTCATTCTCGAGGCGCCGCCCATCGCTTCGCAAGTGCAGCGGATATCGCAGGTCTATCCCTACCGTGTCGGCTGCGGTGAAGGTATGCCGAAATGCGGCATTGTGGTCTTCTCCAAGCGGCCTATTCTCGATTCGACGATCAGGAGCCTAAGCGATCTCTGGAGCAACCGGCTCGTGCGGGTAGCGATCGATCTGGACGGCCAGCCGGTCAATTTTATCGCCGTCCAGCTGGCGAAACCGTACTTTGACGAATTTCACACGTTCGAACTCTACAACCTCTCCCGCGTCCTGCGCGACATCAAGGGGCCGCTCGTCCTGGCCGGAGATTTCAATTCAGCCATGATCGCCCCGGATATGCAGCGTTTTCTGCGCACCAACGATCTGAAGAACATGTTTCCGGAGCCGACGACCTGGCCAATCCTTGCCGGCCGCTACGGCATCAGCATCGATCACGTCTTTGCCCGCGCTCCGCTGCAATTGAAGTCCGTCAACCGCATCGAGGACAACATGGGTTCAAACCACTTTGGCCTGATGTCGGAATTCGTGATCAGGCAGTGAGGAGTCGTCGTCCTCGTCGGTCGCGATGAAGCCGCCGGACTGCCGTGCCCACAATTCGGCATAGAAACCGCCTCTGGCGAGCAGTTCGGCATGAGGGCCTTCCTCGATGATACGACCCTTGTCGATAACGATGAGCCGATCAAGGGCAGCGATCGTCGAAAGCCGGTGCGCAATGGCAAGCACTGTCTTTCCGCGCATAAGCTTTTCGAGATTGGATTGGAGAGCTGCCTCTACCTCGGAATCGAGCGCCGACGTCGCCTCGTCGAGCACGAGAATGGGTGCATCCTTCAGCATGACACGAGCAATCGCGATACGTTGGCGCTGACCTCCTGAAAGCTTTACACCTCTCTCGCCGACATGGGCCTCGTAACCCTTCCCCCCCTTTTGATCCTGAAGGTCGGCAATGAATCCGTCCGCCTCGGCACGCCGAGCCGCGGCGAAGAGTTGCTCCTCGTCCGCATCCGGTCGTCCGAAAAGTATGTTGTCGCGAATCGATCGGTGCAGGAGCGCCGTATCCTGCGTCACCATGCCGATATGCGACCGCAGGCTTTCCTGCGTGACCTTCGAGATATCCTGGCCGTCGATCAGAATCCGCCCGGTCTTCAGGTCGTAGAACCGCAGCAGCAAGTTGACCAGTGTCGTCTTCCCTGCGCCGGAACGGCCGACAATACCGACTTTTTCGCCCGCACGCACGGTGAGCGAGAAGTTCTCGATGACGCCGTCTTCGCGCCCGTAGTGGAAACTGACATTTTCGAAGCGAATCTCCGGTTTCTCGATGCGCAGCGGCTGCGCCTTCGGCAGGTCGCTCAGGCCGATCGGTTTCGAGATCATCTCGGCGGAATTCTGGATCGTGCCGATATTGCGCATGACGGCGTTGAACTGCGACATCATCCGGCCGAACAACATATTGAGCCGCAATACGAGGCTCAGCGTGAAGGCAACGCCACCGGTGGAGATCTGGCCGGAGAGCCAGAGATCGATGGCAAACAGCGCGATCAGGCTGATCATCACGCCCGAAAGCAGCGCAAGCGAGGAGCGCACACCGGTCAGAAGCCGCGTAAAGGGAATCATCGAGGCCTGAAAGCGGTTGAACCCGTCGCGGATATAGAGGTCGTTCTGCTCCTCTCGGCCGAAAAGCTTCAATGTCTGGATATTGGCATAGGCATCGACCATCCGGCCGTTCAGCATCGAGGCCGCCTCCGCGGACTCGCGGGCATGATAGCGGATGCGTGGAACGAAGTAGCGCGCCAGCCCGGCAAAAACGACGATCCAGAGCGCAATGATGGCAGCGAGTCGCCAGTCGAGCCCCGCAATGAGCGTGATCGTCGAGGCGGCATAGATGATGATGAACCACACGACCTGCAGCAACGACACCACCAGATCGCCCGTGGATTGTCCCGCCGACCAGACTTTGGAAACGATGCGACCGGAAAAGTCGTTCTGGAAGAAGCTCAGCGACTGCCGCGACACATGTGCGTAGGCCTGCCAGCGGACCAGATTGAGGAAACCCGGAACGACAGTCTGCTCCTCGACCAGAGCGCCGAGACTGACGACGATGAAGCGGACGACCAGGATGACAAAGAGCATGGCGGCAAGCTCGCCACCATGGGCGGCTAGGAGCCCACTCCAGCCTGTACCCTGGGGAACCTTGTCCAACAGATCCACGAGATGTCCGACGAACCAGAAGAGCGCCGCTTCGAGCATCGCGACAGCGCCACCCAATATCGCCATGGCAATGAAGGGCCCCTTTGCCTGGCCGACATAGAAGCGGATGAACGCCCCAACGGATTTGGGCGGCCGCAGATCACCCCCGCGGCCGAACGGATCGATCCAAGTTTCGAACAGGCGAAGAATGGGCCGAATGAACATGGCTGCGATATAGGCTGAATCGCGACATCGGCAAAGTGAATGCGACGCTGACAAAACCTTATATTTTGGTAATTATTGATAACATTCTCGCGATGTTCGCTGACGCATGCTCAATCGGCCACAATCTATCGCTATTGGTTTGGTCGTTATTGGAGATTGCTTCCATGGAAATGACGGTGCTCGCAGCGCAGCTTCCGGTTCCGCTTGTCGAAAAGCTGGATGAAATATCGGAGCATCTTGGCCAGCCGCGTGACTGGGTGGTGGCGCATGCCCTTGCTGATTGGTTCAATCGCGAAGAGGAGCGTCGGCTGCGGACACTGCGCAGGCTGCCGAATGTTGATGCACTCGTCATTGTCGAACAGGACCGGATTATTGCCTGGGCCGACAGTCTCTAAAGTAATTCCAGGAAAAGTGCGAAGCGGTTCAGCGCTTCATGAAAAGCTGAAGCCCTCTAAAACGGCATAATCACGAATCGGGACCTCTCCCGCATCACAGGGAGAGGTCCTGTCGTTATTCGGCGGCTGCCTCAGTTTCTTCCGAATGGTCGGCAAGAAAGCCGCCGGACTGCCGGTTCCAGAGATCAGCATAGACGCCACCCTGGTTCACGAGCTCGCTATGCGCGCCGGCCTCGATAATCCGCCCCTTGTCGAGGACGATCAGCCGGTCCATCTCGGTCAGCGTCGACAGGCGATGGGCGATTGCGATCACCGTCTTGCCCTCCATGAGGGCGAAGAGGTTTTCCTGTATCGCCGCCTCGACTTCGGAATCGAGTGCTGAAGTTGCCTCATCGAGGACCAGAATCGGTGCGTCCTTCAGGAAGACACGAGCGATCGCGATACGCTGACGCTGGCCTCCGGATAGCTTGACACCGCGTTCGCCCACCTGAGCATCCAGACCCTTGCGGCCCTGCATGTCGACAAGCCCCTCTATGAACTCCCAGGCATTGGCGCGCTTGGCCGCATCGATGACCTCGGCATCGCTCGCATCGGGACGACCATAAGCGATGTTATCGCGGATCGAACGATGCAACAGGGAGGTATCCTGCGTTACAACGCCGATCAATGAGCGCAGGCTCTCCTGCGACACCGTCGAGATATCCTGTCCGTCGATTGTGATGCGGCCGGCCTCCAGTTCATAGAAGCGCAACAGCAGGTTCATCAGCGTCGTCTTGCCGGCACCGGAACGTCCGACGAGACCGACTTTCTCGCCTGCGCGAATGTCGAGCGACAGATTATCGATGACACCTTTCGCCTTTCCATAGTGGAACCGGATATGATCGTAGTGGATAGCTCCCTTCTTCGTCTTCATCTCCACCGCGTCAGGCTTGTCGACGATGTCGTGTTCCTTCGTCATCATCTCCATGCCGTCATAAACTGTGCCGATGTTCTCGAAGAGCGCCGAGACCTCCCACATGATCCATTGCGACATGCCGTTGACACGCATGGCAAGACCGATCGCAATCGCAATCGCGCCGACTGAAATCGCGCCGTTCAGCCAGAACCCGATCGAAAGGCCCGATATGACGAAGAGCGCCACGCAGTTGTTGATGTAGACCGCGATATAGAACAGCGTCACCTTGCGCATCTGCCTGTGGACGGTCTGCAGGAATTCATCCATGCCGGCCTTGGCATAGGTTTCCTCCCGCCCCGCATGGGAGAACAGCTTGACGGTGGCGATGTTCGTGTAGCTGTCGACCACTCGGCCCGTCATCATCGAGCGCGCGTCGGCCTGCTGTGCCGCGATCTTGCGAAGCCGGGGCACGAAGTAGGAAACGATCGCGACGTAGATGGCAAGCCAGACCAGGATCGGCAGCATCAGCCTCCAGTCCGCAGCGGCGATGATGATGATCATCGTAACGAAGTAGGTCACGACGTAGACGAAGACGTCGAGGATCTTCATCACCGTCTCACGCACCGCAAGTGAGGTCTGCATCACCTTCGTCGCCACACGTCCGGCGAACTCGTTGGCGAAGAATGTCATGCTGTGACGCAGCAGAAACCGATGCATCTGCCAGCGGGCAATCATCGGATAATTGCCGAGCAGCACCTGGTGCATGATGAGCGAGTCCAGTATGGCGGCGAGCGGCAAGCCGATCAGCACGAGCGCCGCCATCCAGACGAGCTTGTACCCTTCCGTCTCGAGGAACGTCGCGCGGTCGGCATTTGTCAGCCAATCGACGATATCACCCAGGAATCGGAAGAGTGTTACTTCACCAATGGCGATCAGCATCGTCAGCACGGCCATCAAGGCAAGCCATAGCGCTGCCGGCTTGGTGTAGTGCCAGCAGAAGGCAAAGAGGCCTTTCGGAGGAACAACGGGTTCCTCCGTCGGAAAGGGATTCAAGCGCTGTTCAAACCAGCCAAACATGAAATTGCTCCGGAACTTTAGCGTTCCGGCTCCCCCAGGGCTTCGCGCGGTGACGCGCTGACAGCACATATGGGAACCGGACGTTCAAACAGCGAGGCCACAACAGCCGCGCAACGGATCGAAAAAGGGGAATTTTGGAAGATTCGCGCTTAGAAGCGCCGGATCGCAGCCATTGGCATCACGGCCAGGAGGCAATTGCGCAAAAATGTATTCATTCATGCCTCCCTGCTGCGGAATTGAGAAGATGAGCACGGATAACCCAAATACACGTAATTTGCTAGCCCTGATTGTCGCACATCCGCAAGTTTTCGAAGCAGCAACCGTCGTTACTCGGAAGAAATCGAACTATAACGTGCGGCGCTGTCTCGCTGCCTGCCCGGCTGTTCTTGAAAGTTGACCCGTGATATCCGCCGCAGCTTCGATACCGGAATGGCACGACCGATGAAGAACATCAGAATAGCGCTCTACCAACCCGATATTCCTGGCAACACGGGCACCATCCTGAGGCTTGCCGCCTGTTTGGGATTGGCAGTCGATATCATTGAGCCGGCGGGCTTCGATATTTCGGACCGTAATCTGAAACGGGCAGGCATGGACTACATCGCCGCTGCAGCCCTTAGCCGTCACGTCAATTGGGACAGATTCGACGCGTGGCGCAGGACCGAAGAAAGGCGCCTCGTGCTCGCTTCCACCAAGGCGTCGCAACCCTATACCGATTTCGCCTTTCGTCCGGACGACATCCTCCTCTTCGGCCGCGAGAGCGCCGGTGTGCCGGAGCATGTCCATGAAAGCGCGGATGCACGGATCCTCATTCCGATGGTTGAGGGGCAACGCTCGATCAATGTCGCGATATCAGCGGCAATGATCGTTGGCGAAGCCATGCGCCAGACCGGCTGGAACTGATCGAGCGGGATGCCGAAAAGTGTGCGCGGTTTTCGGGCGACGACATCCCGATTCAAAGGTTTGATTTAAAGGCAGATTCAGATTTCAGGTCGATGTGACCTGAAATCATCAGGCTATAGCGCACGCCGATATTGCCGTTGGCAGGCCCATTATTTTGTGAGAAGCTGATACATAGAATGCTTACACACACCGGCAGCCATTGGCGAGGCGAACCCATGTTTCAGACAGCATTCACTCTCACCCTCACCCAATTTGCACGCAGCCTGAGCCTTCCGGAGCGTCTCCAGAAGACACCGGTTCGCAATCTGGCGCTGGAAGTCTTGCGCCAGAGGAACACGGCTCTGGACGCGGTCTTCTATGACGTGAAAACGATCAGTCCCGAGGAAGCCTTTTACATCAGCGACTCGCTTGCCGCCGAAGGCTCGATCCTGATCGTGCCACCAACCGGCGGCGGCTCATTGATGCTCTGCGACACACTTGAGGAATTCGTCCTGCGCGGCGGGCGCGACGTGCATGTGCTGGCTGTGGCCGGAGTCGGCAGCTCCGCGCTCGGCTCCGCTGCTTTCGCCCGAAACGTTGCCGATGCGGTCGGCGAACCCGTCGCTGTCGTCGTTTCGGGCTATGGGCTTGGCGACATAGTTCTGGAGGGGCTCGGCGGCCATTTCCTGTTTGGTCACATGAGCGGCCTGCGGCATTCGCTCCAGATATTCGACGAGCTTTGGGGAAGGCCGAAACTGGGAGCCGCAAATCTCGGCAGAGAACAACCGATCCGCTCGAGCCTCGATGCGAAGACCGTCAGTGCGATACTGATGGAGCCTGAGCTCTCCTTCACTCTGCTGACCGGTCACTCGAAAGGGAATCTCGTTCTCTCGGAGGCCTTGCAGGATCTTGGGCAGACCAATCCTGCAAGGGCGGAGCATCTGGCCGCCACCGCGCGCATCGTCACATTCGGCGCGAGGATAGCCATGCCGCCGATTTTCAAGGACGTCATCCATGTGATCGGCGAATGGGACTGGTTCGGCGAGATGAACTCGCGCCCGTCGATCGCTGCCGATCGTCGCATCCCCAATGCCGGCCACCATACCAACACGGAACTTGCCGGCCACCTGCCAGTGACATCCGTGCTCCATGAAATACTTGCCTTGAAACCGAAAGCGGCGGACCAGTTAGCGGACAATCAGGCAGTCGCTGCCATATTGCAGGAGCAGCCGATCGAAGAAAGGGACGAAGGGGAACAGCAGAAAGACCCGATTCCCCGCCGAACTCCCTCGGTAAAGAAGACGAAGGTTACCGTGCTGACCCGCGAAATAATGCCGGAGATAAGCCACCACCGGATGAGTCCATCATCTGGCCCGGAAAATTCGAAACCGCATTGACGCTGCGGAGGGCAAGCCTGCAAGGTCCAGCTACTCTGTGAAATAACTTGAATGTTCCTTCGCAAGCTTCGGAAGCGAAATCAGGATTTCCGTCAGGTGCTGGCGCATGGCCGCTTCCGCCTCATCCGGCATGCGCCGCTTGATGCTGTGAAGGATCTTTGCATGCTGCCTGATGATGACCTCCGAAGGAGTCGCCTCGGGCAATGATAGATAGCGTACACGATCCATCTGTGCCTTGAGCCCGTCGAGCACGCGCCAGGCGTCCTCACAATCTGCGCTCGCCGCAATCGCCTGATGGAATACCTCATCGAGTCTCAGGAAGAGCGTATTCTCCCCTCGCCTCGCCGCCGATCGCTGATCGGCAATCACAACTTCCATCGCCGTGACGTCGACCTCGGTAGCCTGGATTGCCGCCTTGCGCACGATCGCAACTTCGATCGCCTCCCGGATGAAGCGCGCGTTCTCGACTTCTCGTATCGAGATCAGGCGGACGAAGGTGCCACGCTGCGGCCGGATTTCCACGAGGCCGACCTCGCCCAATTTGATGAAGGCTTCTCTGACCGGTTGGCGCGACACGCCGAGTTGTCCCGCAATATCGGCTTCCGAAAGCAGATTTCCCGGGCTGAACTGCAGCTGGACGATGGCATTTCGCACAGCCTCGTAGACACGCCCGCCAATCGTCGCCTGACGTGAGCGGTGCGTATCCGTACTGAGCGCGGCCAGCCTGAAGTCCAGTGTCATGTTGACATCTTTATACTACCATACTAGTCGTTGGAAGATAGCTTGGAGGAGGAACCTGCATTTCGGAAGGAATGATGAAATTCGTCGCGTTCAGATCCGCTCCGAAGGCATCACAGCAGCCTAAGAGTTAGATTATCCGGCACGGCTCGCCGGTCATCACTCTACCGTAAGAACATGAAGATCGGGGATTATACTGTTGATAGGATTCCATTTGTGTAGCCCGTCTCGTCCTTATCCAAGCCCTGCTCTTTCTGACCAGCCTGATTCTATTGCTGTCGAATTTTGCTTTCGCTCAAAGTGAAAGCGCAACATTCCTCTTGGGAGCTCGAGAATGAGACAGACTTGGAGATGGTTCGGTCCGGTTGACAAAGTGAGCATTGCCGACGCCCGGCAAGCCGGCGCTGAAGGCATCGTCAGCGCGCTGCACCATATCCCCTACGGGACCGTCTGGACGCGGGAAGAAATCGAAAAGCGCAAGCGCGAAGTCGCGACCGGCGCTAGCGGCGAACCAAGCGGGCTTGCATGGGAAGTGGTCGAGAGCCTGCCGGTATCGGAGGAAATCAAGACCCAGAAGGGTGCCTGGCGCGAACATTTCGCAAATTATCGGACATCGATGGAAAACCTGGCGGCAGCGGGTATCGAGGTCATCTGTTACAACTTCATGCCGGTACTGGATTGGACCCGCACTGATCTTGCCTGGTGCGTTGCCCATGGCGGCACGACAATGCGTTTTGATCTTGCCGATTTTGCCGCTTTCGATATCCATATTCTTCGCCGCAAGGGTGCGTCCAACGATTTTCCGGCGGAAGTCGTCGAAGACGCGACCCGTCGGTTTCATGAAATGGATGAGGCCGCCCGCAGGAAGCTTGCCGCCAACATCAATGCGGGATTGCCGGGCGCCACGGAGACTTATTCGCTGGACGGCCTGCGTGCCGAGATCGATCGATATGCCGAAATCGATGCTGACCGTCTGCGTCGCAATTTCATCGATTTTCTTTCCGAAGTCGTTCCGACCGCCGAGAAGCTGGGCATGCGGCTCTGCTGCCACCCGGATGACCCGCCCTTCCCGCTGCTCGGTCTGCCGCGCATCACCTCGACGGAGGCGGATTATCGCCTCCTGCTCGATGCTGTGGACAGCCCCGCCAACGGCGTCACCCTCTGCACCGGTTCTCTTGGCGCCCGACCGGACAATGATCTGCCCGGCATGGCGGAACGGCTGGGTCCGCGGATCCACTTCGTGCATTTGCGGAACGTAAGGAAGGAAGCGCAACGGATTCCATGCTCCTTCTATGAGGACGAGCACCTTGCGGGAGACACGGACATGGTCGCCGTCATCGCCGCGCTTTTGCGCGAGGAGGCGCGCCGGAAATCCGAGGGCCGTCCGGATTGGCTGCTTCCCTTCAGGCCCGACCACGGCCAGGACATTCTCGACGATCTGAAGCGTGGGGCCCAACCTGGCTATCCGGCAATCGGCAGGCTGAAGGGCCTTGCCGAGCTGCGCGGGGTGGAGTACGCCCTGAAGGCAAGAGGAGGACTATGATGAGTGTAGGTGACGGCTTTCTTCATCCGGACCGGCTGTTTCCCGCCGATCCGGCGACGCGATCCATTGCGCGGGATCTGTACCAGACGGTGCGCGATCTTCCTATCGTAAGCCCGCATGGCCACACCGAGCCATCCTGGTTTGCGGACGACAAACCTTTTGGGGATGCCGCCTCTCTGCTCGTCATTCCGGACCACTATCTTTTCCGCATGCTGCATAGCGTCGGCGTCGCCCTCGATGATCTCGGTGTTCCACGCCTCGATGGCAAACCGGTCGCGGAAGGCCGCGCGATCTGGCGCGCATTCGCCGCCCACTATCATCTTTTCCGCGGCACCCCTTCGAGCCTTTGGGTCGATCACGCCATGTCGGCCGTGCTCGGCTGCGCGGAACCTCTCACGCCGTCGAACGCCGATGCGCTTTATGACCATATCAACGCGCAGCTTGCTCTCCCTGAGTTCCGTCCGCGCGCCCTGCTGGAGCGCTTCGGCATCGAAACCATCGCCACGACCGAGGGCGCGCTCGACCCGCTGATCCATCACCAGAAGCTCGCCGCTGACGGCTGGATCGGACGCGTACGCACGACTTACAGACCCGATAGCGTGACAGACCCGGAAGCGCCCGGCTTCCGTGAGAACCTGATACGCTTCGGTGATATTACCGGCGCGGATGTTACCACCTGGTCCGGCATGATCGATGCGCATCGCAAACGCCGAGCCGATTTCCGCAAATATGGCGCGACCGCGACTGATCACGGCGTGCCCAGCGCATTTACCGCCGACCTGCCAGAGGTTGAGAAACAGCAGCTTCTCGACAAAGCTTTGAAGGGCTCCTTGAGCGCGGCCGAGGCGGAACTCTTCCGCGGTCAGATGATGACGGAAATGGCGGCGCTTTCGGCCGAAGACGGCATGGTGATGCAGATTCATGCGGGATCCCGCCGCAACACGGACCGCGAGCTTTTTGCGACGCGCGGCGCCAACATGGGTGCCGATATTCCGGGCCGCAGCGATTGGGTTGGAGGGCTGCAGCCTCTGCTGTCGAAGTATGGCCACGCACCCGACCTGCGCATCATTCTCTTCACGCTCGATGAATCGACCTATGCCCGCGAACTGGCACCGATGGCGGGCCACTGGCCGTCGTTGATGATAGGTCCGCCCTGGTGGTTCCACGACAGTCCGAACGGCATCCGCCGCTATCTGGACCAGGTCGTGGAGACTGCGGGCTTCGTCAATCTCGCCGGCTTCAACGACGACACGCGCGCTCTGCTGTCCATTCCCGCGCGCCATGACGTCTGGCGACGCGAGGTCTGCCGCTTCCTCGCGCAGCTCGCAGCCGAGCATCGCATCAGCCGCAAGGAGGCCGAAGTGGTGGCGACGGAGCTTTCCTACACATCTGCGAAGAAGGCCTACAAGCTGTGACAGATCGTCTAAAAGACCTTTCAGGACTGGCCACCACGGCAGTGCTGCCGACCTATGACCGCGGGAAGCTGCGCTCCGGCATATTGCATCTCGGACCCGGCGCGTTCTTCCGTGCCCATGTCGCACCATTCACTGAAGATGCCATTGCCGTGGGTGGTAGTGACTGGGGGATCGAGGTGGCAAGCCTGCGCACCGCTGATGTCGCCGATCATCTGAACGAACAGAACGGCCTCTATACGGTTCTCGTGCGCGACACGGCGGCAACGACGGCGCAGGTTATCGGTGCCGTCCTGTGCGCTCATGTGGCGACCCGCGATCCGGCGGCGCTGCTCGAACGCCTGAGCGATCCGGCGATCCGCATCGTCAGTCTGACGGTCACGGAAAAGGCCTATGGTGTCGATCCTGCAACCGGCGGGCTCGATTTGACCCATGCCGATATTGCGGCCGATCTCGCCAATCCGCACGCGCCGCGCGGTGCGGTCGGCTATCTGGTCGAGGGTCTCTCGCGCCGCCGACAGAAGGGCATCGCTCCCTTCACTCCCCTCTGCTGCGACAATCTGCCGGGTAATGGGGCCCTGCTGCGGCGCCTCGTGCTGGATTTTGCCGGCCGTGTCGATCCGGCGCTCGCGCGCTGGATCGAGGACAATGTCCCCTTCCCGTCGACCATGGTCGACCGCATTACGCCGGCAAGCACCGACGATACCTATCGCGACGCCGAGCGCCTGACCGGCCGCAAGGATCTTGCTGCCATCGAGACCGAACCCTTCACGCAATGGGTGATCGAGGATCGTTTCGCCAACGGCCGCCCGGCATGGGACAAGGCGGGCGCCTTGATGGTCGAGGATGTTTCGCCCTACGAAAAGATGAAGCTCAGAATGCTGAACGGCTCGCATTCGCTGCTTGCCTATCTCGGTTTCATCCAGGGTTACGAATTCATCCGTGACGTCATGGACGATGCCGCTCTTGCCGCACTCGCCCGCCGTCACATGGAAGCAGCCGCCGCAACACTCGATCCGGTTCCCGGCATCGATCTCGACGACTATGCAGCCCAGCTCATCGCCCGCTTCGCCAATAGGGCTATCGCACATCGCACCTACCAGATTGCCATGGACGGAACGCAGAAGTTGCCGCAGCGGCTGCTGGAACCGGCCACCGAAGCGCTGTCCCGGGGCGACACTGCAGAAACCTATGCGCTCGCGGTCGCTGCCTGGATGCGCTATGCCGTCGGTGAAGACCGCAACGGCAAGCGTTATGATCTGCGCGATCCCCGCGCTGCGGAAATCGCGGAACGCCTCCGCGACGTTCCGCGGAACGGCCAGGCAGTGGCTGAGGCGCTATATGCGCTTCCCGGTCTCTTCCCCACAGCGCTGAGGTCGCACGCAGCGTGGAAAGACGATGTCGCAACGAAGCTGGACATTCTACTGCGCAACGAACGAATGCTGTCGGCATAGCGACAACCAAAGAGATTGGAGCACCCGGCGCCCAGGCGGAAACGCCTGGGCGTGTGATGCCATGGCGATCTGGCATGGATAATCACGGCCACCGTGACCAAGAGAAGCATTCAATCCCGCCAGTCTTTGTTTTAAGGGAAATTGATCGCGAACAAAGCAGATGAGTCGCGACCATGCCACAGCGTTGTGGGAATAAGCTACGACACACGCGCTAAATCCCGAAAATCGACATCGATTTCCGGCAACGATTTGCGCAGATTCAAAGTAATAGAGCGTCGGACCCGCGGCGCTCCAGCCTGCGCGGAGACGATGAATGGAAAGACCGGAACTGCCGATTGGCCTGCCGACGGATATCGAAGACAAGAAGGCTGCGGCGCGCGCCTGGTTCGAGAACTTGCGCGATACGATCTGTGCTCAGTTCGAAGCCCTTGAAGATGAGCTGACCGGACCGCTTTCGGACCAGGAACCTGGTCGTTTCGTTGCCAAGGACTGGCTGCGTGAAAGCGGCGAAGGCGGTGGCGGCCGCATGTCGATGATGGAAGGCCGGGTCTTCGAGAAAGTCGGCGTGCACACCTCGACGGTGCACGGCGAATTCTCGCCGGATTTCCGCGCACAGATCCCGGGCGCCAGCGAAGACCCGCGCTTCTGGGCCTCCGGCATCTCGCTGATCGCGCATCCGGTCAATCCCAATGTGCCGACGGTCCACATGAACACGCGCATGGTCGTAACCACCAGCCACTGGTTCGGCGGGGGCGCCGATCTGACCCCAGTGCTCGACCGGCGTCGCACGCAGACGGATTCCGATAGTGTGCTTTTCCACCGCTCCATGGAAATTGTCTGCCAGCGACATCGGGTCGCAGATTACGCGCGCTACAAGGAATGGTGCGACGAGTATTTTTTCCTGAAGCACCGCAACGAGGCGCGCGGCATCGGTGGCATCTTCTTCGACTGGCTGCATTCGGATGAAGAAATCGGTGGCTGGGACGCCGATTTTGCCTTTGTCCGCGATGTCGGCCGTGCTTTTAGCCTCGTCTATCCCAAGATTGTCCGCGCCAACTTCAACAAGGACTGGACAGAAGCGGATCGTGATGAACAATTGATCCGTCGTGGGCGTTATGTGGAGTTCAATTTGCTCTACGATCGCGGTACAATCTTTGGGCTGAAGACGGGCGGCAATGTCGAATCCATCCTGTCTTCCCTGCCGCCGGTAGTGCGTTGGCCGTAAAACAAAATCGAGACCCTGAATCGAACAGGGAGATCTAGCACGAGCTCAAAAGAATCCTAAATTAGTTTGTATGCACGTTTCAATCGGAGGAGGATTGTCATGGCATCACAAAGCAGCGTGACTGTCGCTCGCGGGCAGGAAGTCTTGCAGGCGGCGGGTACCCCGGAATTCCTTTATCGTTTGGCGGAAGAACTGAGAGCGCGAAGCGGCTCGGATCTTCCGGTGTCCTGTTTCCTGGAGCAGATCAAGTTGCAGCTCGCGAGTGGCAAATCCACCGAGGAACTGCAGGCCGCAAAGGAAAAAGCTCCGGCCAATTCCAATTCGGCTCAATACCAGTCATCTGATTGCTTCAGATCCTGGGCAATGCCCGATTAACCGAGCGGAGGAGATAGCCCGGCAAGGCTTGAGGAGGCCGTGCAAGGGTTCGAACCTTTACCATATTTCCGCGTTCTTAGAGTCCATGCTCCATGAGCGTGAGGATTTTATGTTTTCAAAAAAATGAGGAGGCAGATATGCGACTGTTCGAATGTGGCACCCTTGTGCCCGGTTGCGACTGGCATACCCGGGCGGACAATGACGCAGAAGTCGTCCGTCGCGCCGTCGAGCACATGCGGACCGCCCATGGCGAGACGATCATTCGTGAAAATATGGTAGAAAATATCAAGGCGAGGATTCGCAACGAAGCGACCGCCGCCTGAAGACTGGCTACTTGGTCATTTCCTTGAGCCGAGCCAGCAGTGCTTCCCGGTCGGCGGAGAAGTTGCCCTCGAGCCAGTCGTGCTCGAGGGCAGACAGCAACTCGCCGACACGCGGCCCGGCCGGAATACCAGAATTGATAATGTCTGCACCACTGACGGGAAGAACCGGCTTCTTCCACGTCTGCGCGCGATCAAGGAGCCTTCCCAAACGCGCCGTCCGGGACATTTCATCAGGATTGGTCTCAGCCTTGCCCCGCGCTGCCGCAGTTGCCAGCTTCAGCCGCATCGTGATGCCATTGGCTCCGTAGCGGTATAGAAGTCTGTCGAGGGCCGACAGCGACAGATCGTCTTTGATGGCTGGTGCCAGCGCCCAGCCCGTGAGAGCCGCGGCTTCGGTATTGGAAAGTCGCAATCGAACGGCAAGTTGTTCGAGCCGCACGACATCCGGCGGCATGATGGCGGCGAGCCGCAGCAGCGGGTCTGATCTCCAGCCCAGTATTTGCTCCGCTGAAATCAACGCCGGAATGGCGTCGATCCCCCATTTCTCGGTTTCCGGCAGGATCTCGGTCAGGACACCAACCTGCCGCATCCAGAGCAGCGCCCGGCCGGGATCTTCGGCCGAAAGCAATTTCTTCATCTCCGACCAGACACGTTCAGCCGAAAGCGAGGCGAGTTTTGCGCGTGCAGCAGCGCAGGCCCTCAGACCGTCCGCATCCGGACGACCAGACCCGTAATAGGCGAAGAACCGGAAGAAACGCAGGATACGCAAGTAATCCTCGGCAATTCGCGTGGCCGCATCGCCAATGAAACGCACATTTCTCTTCTCAATGTCCGGCAATCCGCCGACGAGGTCGATGACCTCTCCATCGGCGCCGACATAGAGGGCGTTGATCGTCAGGTCGCGGCGCTCCGCGTCCGCCTGCCAGTCTGTGCTGAAGGCAACAATCGCGCGTCGTCCGTCCGTCTCGACATCCTTGCGCAGCGTCGTCACCTCAAAGGGTTTTCCGTTGAGGACCAATGTCACGGTTCCGTGCTCGATGCCGGTTGGCACGGCCTTGATGCCTGCAGCCGCAGCACGTTCCATCACCACTTCCGGCCTCAGCGTCGTAGCGATATCGATATCGCTGACCGGCAAGGCCATCAGGCTGTTGCGCACGGCGCCGCCAACGACCCGCCCCTCGCCGCCATCTGCGTTCAGAAGCGTGAAGATTCGGGTCAGTCCAGGTTCCTGGAACCAGGGCTCGCGGGCAAGGCTGGTCATGCATAGAGCCTTTCATAAAGCGTGCGGACTATACCGGCTGTTATCCCCCAGATCATCCGCGAACCATAGGGCATGCGATAGAACTGCCGCTCGATCCCCTCCCATATGCGGCTGTCGCGCATGTGATGCTCGGGATTCATCAGAAAGGAAAGCGGCACCTCGAAGACATCGTCGACTTCGTTTGGATTGGGGACGAGTTCGAAGCCGCGTGTGACGACACCGAGCACGGGGGTGATGCGGAAGCCTGTGGCGGCGAAATAGTAAGGCAGCCGGCCGACCGTTTCCACGAAGGTACCGTCAAGGCCAATCTCCTCTTCGGTCTCACGCAGCGCCGCCATCTCGGGCGAAACGTCGTCGGGATCAATCGCTCCTCCCGGAAAGGCGATTTGTCCCGAATGCCGGCGCAGCGTCGCAGTACGTTGGGTGAAGATAACCTTGGCCTCCTGCCCGTCGTCGACGACAGGCACGAGCACTGCCGCATCACGCAGCGTTATGCTCTCCACTTGGGCGATGATATCGGGATTGAGAATGTGATCGCCATGGTCACGCCAGGCGTGATCCACCGGGCCGCCGTTCTGATCAAGCGCGCGACGCCGGAATTCGGCAGCGGAATAAAGCGGGTATTCGGTCATCGGGCAAGCGCATCCAATTCGGCGGCGGGCATGATCGGAAAGATTGCGCCGCCAGAGCGCACGGCAAAAGTGGGAACGCCTTCAATTTCGACCGTTTCACCGATCTCGACAAGGTCGTATGTCAAGGCTCGCGTGAGGAGAGCCTCCAGCCGCCCGCGCACATGCAGATAGGGTTTAAGTTCGCAATTGCCGCCATGAACGACAAAGCGCAACGGATGGCCCGTTCCCGCCTCGACCACGTCGCCGGTATTGGTACGAAACGTGAGCACCTGCATGCCGTCCCTCTCCGTCACGCTCATCTCGACGGCAACGAAAGGCGCGTCGGCAACCCTGATGCCGACCTTCTCCACGGGGGTGACCAGATAGGTTTTTCCATCCTCGTCCTTGCGCAGAACCGTGGAAAAAAGGCGGACAAGCGGCTCCCGGCCGATGGGCGTCCCCATATAAAACCAACTTCCGTCAGCGCGTATCTCCATGTCGATATCGCCGCAAAAGGGAGGGTTCCACCGAGCTACCGGCGGGAGATCTTTCTTTTGACCACCAGTCTGGCTCGCAGCGCGCGAAATCAGCGCGGCAAGCGCAGCGCTATCCGCCATAGCCTTGATTTCGCCGGCTGCCATTCTTCCGTCCCGGTTTGCCGTTAACCACGTTACTCACGAGATAGTCATTTGAAACGCGCTTGTCAGCCCGCATCATGGGGATAAGTTGTATTCAGAGTGAGACAGAAGTGTAGAGGCTGCGATTCGCGGCGCATGCTTTTCAGCCGTTGGAGACACCTATGGGTATGATGAAATCGACCGAAATGAGCCTGGACGAGAAGGCTATCATCGCTTCCGCCGAGCAGGCTCTGGCCGATATCGCCTCCATTCGGGAAGAGATTGCGCGGGTCATCTTCGGGCAGGAAAGCGTGGTCGAGAATACCATGCTTGCGATCTTGTCGGGCGGCCACGCGCTCCTGGTCGGCGTCCCGGGTCTGGCGAAGACCAAGCTTGTCACGACGCTCGGCGAGGTGTTGGGCCTCAGTGCCAACCGCATCCAGTTCACGCCCGATCTCATGCCCTCCGATATTCTCGGATCAGAAGTCATGGATCAAGACGAGAGCGGCCGGCGCTCCTTTCGTTTCGTAAAAGGCCCGGTCTTCGCCCAGCTGCTGATGGCCGACGAGATCAACCGCGCCTCGCCCCGCACTCAGTCCGCGCTTCTGCAGGCCATGCAGGAATATCACGTCACGGTCGCCGGCCAGCACTATGAGTTACCGGCTCCCTTCCATGTGCTCGCGACGCAGAACCCGCTGGAACAGGAAGGTACCTATCCCCTGCCCGAGGCACAGCTTGACCGCTTCCTGCTGCAGGTCGACGTCGGCTACCCGGAACTCGAGGCCGAACGCCAGATCCTTCTGGAGACGACCAGTCTGACGGAAGCGCGTCCGCATGCCGTCATCGATGCCCAAAGGCTTGCGGACATCCAGAGGCTGATCCGCCAGATGCCGGTCAGCGATACGGTTGTCGACGCCATTCTCTCGCTGGTGCGTTCCGCCCGACCCGGCCAGGGTAATGCCGACACGGACAAGCATGTGGCCTGGGGACCCGGTCCGCGTGCCGGCCAGGCCATGATGCTCTGCACCCGCGCCCGGGCTCTTTACGAAGGCCGCCTTGCTCCCTCACTGGACGATATCTATGCGCTGGCAGAGCCGGTGCTCGAACACCGCATGGCGCTGACATTCGCCGCACGTGCCGAAGGCATGTCCGTGCGCGATGTCATCGCAGGTCTGGTGAAGCAGGCCAAAGTGTGAGGAGAGTGTAAGGCGTGGCATCGATCGGACAGTTCGTTAATCCGACACCCGGAAGTGATGCGCTTTCCCGTGCCCGCCAGCGCGCCAGTCTCGTGCCCGACTGCCTGGTTGAAGCCCGACGCATTGCCAATACCGTCATAGCTGGCTGGCACGGACGAAGGAAACGCGGCATCGGCGAGAATTTCTGGCAGTTCCGTCCCTACACCGATGGAGAGAGCCTTTCGCGCATCGACTGGCGCCGTTCCGCTCGCGATGATCATACCTATATTCGCGATCGGGAATGGGAAGCGGCCCACACGATCTGGCTCTGGGCCGACATGTCGCCGTCGATGATGTACAAATCGACCTATGGTGCCGCCTCCAAGGAGAGCCGGGCGCTGGTTCTGATGCTGGCGCTTGCGGAGATCCTTGCCCGTTCCGGCGAGCGCATTGGTTGCCCAAGTGTAATGGAGCCAGTATCGGCTCGCAACGCCGCCGAAAGGCTCGCGACAGCCATCGTGCATGCACCCCTGACCGGCGGCCTGCCTGAAGTCGGGATGGTTCGTGGCTGGAGCGATCTCATCCTCATCGGCGACTTCCTGGATGATGCCGCGAGCGTCATGGAGCGGCTGGGACCCCTTGCACGGCGCGGGTTGCGGGGCCATGTCATAGAGGTTGCGGATCCGGCCGAGGAAATTTTTCCCTATAACGGCCGAACCGAGTTCGCCGATCCCGAAACCGGCACGAAACTCGTTTCCGGACGCGCCGAAAATGTCCGCGAAGATTACCGGCGCGCCTATCTTGCAAGGCGCGAGAGCCTCGGCCAATCGCTGCGTCATCTCGGCTGGACGTTCCTCAGTCACCGCACCGACCGTCTTGCGTCGGAAGCACTCGTCGCGGTTCACATGTATCTCTCCGGCATGCCCGCCAAGGCAACGCATGGAGGCCAGCTATGAGCGCGCTCTCCTTCGCATTTGCCTATCCCGCCGTGCTGGCTGCGTTGCTGGCGCTTCCCATCATTTGGTGGCTGCTGCGATTGACCCCGCCACGCCCGACGTTGGAAGTTTTTCCACCGTTGAAGATCCTCGCCACTGTGCTGAAACGGGAGGAAACGCCCGCTCAAAGCCCGTGGTGGCTGACGGCTCTGCGTATGCTGCTCGCCGCAGTCGTTATCTTCGCGATAGCTGACCCGGTCTTCAATCCGCGTACCAATTCGCTTGCGAGCGGCGGACCGCTGGTACTCTTTGTCGATAACGGCTGGGCAACTGCGCCCGATTGGGATCGTCGGGTACAGACTGCGAATGCGCTCATCGACGATGCCGAAGCCAATGGAACGCCGGTCTCGATCGTCTTCACCGCCGATCAGACCCATGACGCCACGGCGGGCACGGCGACAGCGGCCAGAGACAAGCTGAAGGCGGCTGAACCAAAGCCGCTCGTTCCCGACCGCGAGCGGACCTTCGAGGCCGTGCGCGCAGCGCTGAACGGCACTCCTCCCGGCACGATCGCCTTCCTAGCCGATGGCGTTCAGGCGAAGGACAATGACCCGGCCGTCCGTGAGCTTGCTGATTTGAGGCCCTCGGAGCTTCGCCTCATCGAAGGCGATGGCAACCAGACCGTTGCGATTAACGGCGCAACCAATGCCGCAGATGCCATGACCGTCACAGCGACGCGGTTGAATGGCAGCGACCGAGCTTCATTACCCATCAGCGCTCAGGACACGCAGGGACGCTCGATCGCCAACGGCACGATCGATTTCGCCCCCGGGCAAACTGTCGCAACCGGATCGATCGCCGCCCCTTTCGAAATGCGAAACGACTTCGCTCGCGTCGGCATCGATAATCTTGCGACGGCAGGTGCCGTCCATCTTCTCGATGACGGCTTCAAGCGTCGCCGCGTCGTGCTCCTGTCCGGCGAGGCCCGCGACGAACTCCAGCCGTTCCTGTCCCCCCTCTATTATATCCAGCGCGCACTGCAGCCCTATGCCGACCTGCTAGAGCCGACGGATTCGAATCTTTCCGTTACGATCCCTCAGTTGCTTGCAAGCAATCCGTCGGTCATCATTATGGCCGATATCGGCCGCCTGCCTCAGGAAACCTACGAGCCGCTGCAGCGCTGGATCGCCAATGGCGGCATGCTGCTTCGTTTTGCCGGCCCTCGCCTCGCCGCCGCCCCCGCCGATGATCCGTTGGTGCCGGTCATCCTGCGCCAGGGTGAACGCGCGCTTGGCGGCTCCCTTTCTTGGGCGGAGCCTCAGCCGCTCGCTGATTTTCCTGCTATCGGTCCCTTTGCCGGCATGGCGCGTCCGACCGATGTCCTCGTGAAACGGCAGGTGCTCGCGGAGCCGACGCCAGACCTGGCAGAGCGTACCTGGGCAAGCCTCGCCGATGGCACGCCGCTGGTCACCGTAAAGGAGATCAATGCCGGCCGCATTGTTCTGTTTCACACCAGTGCGGAAGCGACATGGTCCAACCTGCCGATTTCCGGCAACTTCGTCGAGATGCTGCGTCGTCTTGTGCAATTGTCGCGGTCCGGTGGCGTGGCATCGCAGTCAAATAGCAGCGTCAGAACCAGCGAAGCCTTGCCGCCCTTCCGGCTCCTGACGGCCAAGGGGATATTGGTGGCCGAGACCGGCATTGCACGGCCGCTGATCCCTGCGAACGCCGGCGCGCTGGTCGCCAATTTCGACAATCCGCCCGGCCTTTATGGTTCTGAGGAAGGCTTCACGGCCCTTAACGTTCTGCCTGCCGGTGCGGAGATCAAGCCGCTCGATACTGCGGGAGCCACCGTCGTCCGTGCCGGACTGATCGGCGGAGAAACCTGGTCTGCCAAGCCCATGCTCTTCCTGATTGCCTTTCTGTTACTCCTTGCCGATAGCCTCATCGTTCTTTTCATGAACGGCGCCTTTGCCAGACGGCTGCGGCCCGCAACCCGCAATCTCGCGGTGATGATCGCCGCCATTGGCGTGCTTGCGTTTCTCCATCCAACGGATTTGCGCGCCAACGATTCACAGCCCGGCGACGACACCATCCTTCAAAGGCTCGACAATACCCACCTTGCCTATGTGGTGACAGGCGAGGACGACGTGGATCGCACGTCTGAACGCGGTCTGGAAGGACTTACCGAGTTCCTGACCTACCGCACATCGCTTGAACCTGCGGCGCCGGTTGGCCTTGATCTCACCAAGGACGAGCTTTCCTTTTATCCAATTATCTACTGGCCGATTTCAGCCAGTGCTCCAATGCCCTCCGCAGCCGCAATCAACAAGATCGATGCCTATATGCGCAGCGGCGGCACGGTCCTCTTCGACACCCGCGATCAGTTGAATGCGCTCGGCGACAATAGCGGTTCGAGCGAGAACGGAGAGCGTCTGAAAGCGATCCTTGGCAATCTCGACATTCCACCGCTCGAGCCGGTTCCTGCCGATCACGTCCTGACGAAATCCTTCTATCTGCTGTCGAGCTTTCCCGGCCGTTACAACGGCAGCCCGCTCTGGATCGAAGCCCGACAGGACACCCGTCCCAAGGATGACAAATCCACCGCATCGGCCGACGGCGTCTCGCCCATTTTGATCACGGGCAACGACTTCGCCGGCGCCTGGGCCGTCGATAGCAATGGCCAACCCCTGCTGCCGACCGTTCCGGAGGACGAAATGCAGCGCGAATATGCCTACCGCGCCGGCGTCAACATCATGATGTACATGTTGACCGGCAACTACAAGACCGACCAGGTGCATGTGCCGGCCTTGCTGGAACGGTTGGGACAGTGACATGACGCTTGATTTTTCGCCTTTCCTGCCCTGGCCTGTGCTTGCCGTCCTGGCGGCGATTGTCGCCGTCATTGCCGTCTTTGCGATCTGGCGTCGCATACGTGGCGCCTGGATTCGAAGCCTCGCGGCTCTGGCTCTGCTGACAGCGCTTGCCAATCCCGTGCTGCTGCAGGAGGATCGCGATCCGCTTTCGACCGTCGTTCCGGTCATAGTCGACCGCAGCCAGAGTCAGCAGACACCGGAACGGAGGGCGATGACGGAACAGGGCCTGACGGAATTGAAGGAACAGTTCGCTCGCTTTCCCCGCATCGAGCCCCGTTTCATCGACTCCACGGAAGAGAGGGATTCCGATGCGCCGGCCACACGTCTCTTCGAAGCGCTTTCCTCGGCCGTCGCCGACGTCCCACCCTCTCGCATCGGCGGTGCGATCTTCCTGACGGATGGCGAGATTCACGATGTTCCCGGCACCAACCAGGCCCTCGGTTTCGATGCGCCCATCCACGGCCTGATCACCGGTAAACCGAACGAATTCGACCGCCGCATCGAAGTTATTCGCGGACCGCGCTTCGGCATTGTCGGCGAGGAACAGCAACTCGTGCTGCGGGTCTTCGATGACGGGCCGAGCCCGGGCACTACCGCGGATGTCACGGTGAAGCTGAACGGCGACGAGATTGCCACCCTCAAGGCAACGCCCGGTCAGGATACCCCTTTCAGTTTCAAGGTGCCGCATGGCGGCAACAACGTGCTCGAATTGAGCGTCGCCGAAGTGCCCGGCGAGGTCACCACGGCCAACAATCGCGCGGTGCAACTGATAGAGGGAATTCGCGAAAACCTGCGCGTCCTCCTCGTTTCGGGAGAACCGCATGCGGGTGAACGCGCCTGGCGCAACCTGCTGAAATCAGACGCTTCGGTCGATCTTGTGCATTTCACCATCCTGCGCCCACCGGAAAAACAGGATGGCACGCCGATCAATGAGCTCTCGCTGATCGCCTTTCCGACACGGGAGCTGTTTGTCGACAGGATCAATGATTTCGATCTGATCATCTTCGATCGCTACCAGCATCGCGGCGTGCTTCCGATCCTCTATTACGACTACATCGCGCAATATGTACAAAATGGCGGAGCGCTGCTGATCGCCGCCGGGCCGGAGCATGCCGGCGAGGATTCGATTGCGCTGACGCCACTTTCGGCGGTGTTGCCCGCCGCGCCAACAGGCCGGATGATCGACAAGGCGTTCTATCCCCGCCTCTCTGAGGAAGGACGCAAACATCCGGTGACCCGAGGCCTCGATGGTTCGGGCAGCGAACCGCCGCATTGGGGCCGCTGGTTCCGCAGCGTCGATGTCGATCCTCCGCAGGGCCAGACTGTCATGGTCGGCGCTGATAATAGCCCCCTGCTTGTGCTGAACCGCGCCGGTCAGGGTCGCGTCGCCATGCTGCTGTCCGATCAAGGCTGGCTCTGGGCACGCGGCTTCGAGGGTGGTGGTCCGCATGTGGCTCTCTATCGCCGGATCGCCCATTGGCTGATGAAAGAGCCGGCTCTCGAGGAAGAGGCGCTGACGGCGCGAGCGTCGGGGCGTACGCTGGAGATCACGCGGCAGACGCTTGGCGACAATCCCGGCCAAGCGACCGTCAAATACCCCTCGGGCAAAACCGAAACCCTGCCGCTCACCCCATCGGAACCGGGCCTGTACAGGGCCGAGAAGCGAATGGACGAGATCGGCCTGTTCGAGATTAGCAATGGTAATCTGTCGACGCTCGTCCATGTCGGCGCCGTCGACGCGCCGGAATTCAAGGCAATGATCTCCACGCCGGATCTGCTGAAGCCGATCGCGGACAAGACCAGAGGGCTGGTGACGCGAGTCGCCAATACGGCTGGAAATATCAGCGTCCCGTCCATTCTGCCTGTTCGCGGCCCAGTCCGTATCACTGACGATCGCCGCATGACGATCCGGATGACAGACGAGACCGTTCTCAAGGGCATCAATACGCTACCGCTCTTTGCCGGTTTCGCCGGCGTAGCCGCCCTGCTCTTCGCTTTTGCCGCCATGTGGTGGCGCGAGGGTCGGTGATTGCATGCCCCTGCTGGAAGTGACGGATCAGCCTTCGGAGAGCGACCTCTCCATTATCGGAGACGGCATATCTGCCTACAATGACGAGGACATTGGCCCCTCTCCGCGCAAGTCGCTTGCCGTTTTGATCCGTGACGAGAACGGCAGAATAATCGGTGGACTTTCCGGCCGCACCGGCTGGGGTTGGCTCTTCATACAATATCTCTTCGTGCCGGAGCATTTGCGTGGCCAGGGACTGGCGGGAAAACTTCTCACAAGAGCCGAAGAGGAAGCCCGTGCCCGCGGTTGTCACGGCGCCTGGATCGACACGTTTAATCCGCAGGCGTTACGTGCTTATCGGCGTCAGGGATATGAGATATTTGGCGAATTGCCGGACTATCCTCCCGGCAGGACACGTTCCTTTCTGCGAAAACGTCTTTAGCCGTTGCTTCAGGCAAGCGAGACTTGCCGTGTTTCCGCATCGATCATGAAAGCCGCCAGCGCGGAAACAACCAGGAATCCGGCAAAGAGACCGATCGCAAGCGCAAATCCTTGCGCGACTACGAAGGCCATCAGGGATGGGGCAAGAAGACCGCCGAGCCTTGCCATCGCGCCTGCCGCGCCCATGCCGGTCGCCCGCGAAGCGGTTGGATAGAGTTCCGGTGTGTAGGCATAGAGCGCACCCCAGGTGCCAAGCAGAGCAAAGCTCATGATGAGCAATGCCGCGCCCACCAGGATGTCGGCCACCGAAAAGACGAAGAGCAGGCAACCGATCGCCGAAAGCAGGCAGAAGCCGACCAGCGTGGAACGGCGACCCCATTTTTCGACGCCATAGGCGGCAAGCGCATAGCCCGGGATCTGCGCCAGCGCCACGAAAACGAGAAAACCATAGCCGCGCACGAAGCCGAAGCCGTCACCAGCAAGCTTCGCCGGCATCCAGGTAAAGACACCATAATAGGAGATGGAAACCAGGAACCAGATCGACAGGATCATGACGCTGCGCCGCCGCAGCGTGTCGGAAAAGATCGCGGTTGGGCCAGTCTGCGGGGAAGGCGCCAATTCCGTATCGGCTGCAAGTTGCGGCTTTCCGTTACGCATGAGCATGCGATTGACGATGGTTCGCGCCTCCTCCGCATTGCCAGAACGCATGAGATAGAGCGGTGATTCCGGAACAAGGAAACGCAGACCGACGCCGATGAGCGCCGGCATTGCGGTTACCGCGAAGATGTAACGCCAGGCATCCGCAACACCTGCGGCATTTGCGGCCCAGGCAGCGAGCGCAACGATAAGCGTGCCCACCGCCCAGAAACCCTCCAGCATGACGAGCCAACGACCACGGTTCTTCGGCGGCAGGAATTCGGCCATCATCGCGTAATCAACCGGCAATGTGCCACCGACCGCCATCCCGGTGAGAAACCGCAAGACCAGCAAAGTGAAGAAATCGGGAGCGAAAATCGACAGCAGGCCGAAGACAGCATCGCAGGCAACTGTCGCGATCAGGATGCGCCGGCGACCATGGCGATCGGCAAGCCGGCCGAACAGGATCGCACCGATTAGCATGCCGAGAAAGAACAACGTACCGGTCTGAAGCGCCTGCGGCACGGTCAGGCCGAAACTCGCGGCGATCGAGGCCGCAGTGAAGCCGACGGCCAGCACCTGCATAGCATCGGCGGCCCACACCAGACCGAATATGCCCATCAGGCGTCGCTGGAAATTGCCGGTGCCGGCCCGCTCCAGTGCCTCGTCCATGAAAATCCGAGCCATTTCGACGACCTCCACCCTCACCATGGAGCCAGGTGCCTCGCCTTTTTCGGCGAATCCCGCCCTGTCGCTGAATAGAGCACCTGCCCGGTTTGTGCCAGCCAAATAGTTCACCGGAGCGCAAGCGGAGGACAGACCGTGCTGCACCACCCCTCATCCGCCCTCCGGACACCTTGCCCCGCAAGCGGGGCGGAGGGGAGTCGCGCCCCCGTCGTCCTTCACCGAGGCTGTTGGTTCGCAGTTGCCACTTGCTCGATCGTCCCCTCGCCCCGCGTGCGGGGAGAGGGCTAGGGTGAGGGGCAAAACTCTCAGAAAATCCGATAGTTGCAGATCAAAATTCGAGTGCGGTGAAAGCCCCTCATCCGCCCTTCGGGCACCTTCTCCCCGCAAGCGGGGCGAAGGGGAGTCGCAGCCTCCGTCGTCCCTCACGGCGACGGTTGGCTCGGTGCCAGGCGGGCGTCGGCCGGTCCTAAAGCAAGATGCCGAAAAGTGTGTTTTCGGGCAACATCTTGCTCTAACTTTTTGCGTCAGACCTTAGACGGCAATCTTGCCGCCGCCGATCTTGGTGATGGCGACAACGGCCGGACGAACGGGCATGTCATCCTTGAAGTCCGGCCAGCGGGTGGAGAGGTCCTCGTAGTAAGACGGGCGTCCGTGACCGCTCCAGTCATCGCCGCCATCGCCCGGATGCTGCACGGCAACGAACGCCGTTTCATCGCCGGGGATGATCAGCGGACCACAGAGCTCAGCGCCCACCGGTACGCGATAGAACAGCTTCGACGTCGCGCGCGCATCGCCTTCGGTATCAATCGCCCAAAGACCATCCGTACGGCCGGTTGCCTTATTGTTGTTGCCGTCGGTCGCCACCCACAGACGGCCAGCCGAATCGATGGAACAGTTATCCGGCATGCCGAACCAGCCGTTCTTGGTCGTTTCGGTCGAGAAGGATGCACCAACCTCGGCAACGGACGGATCGCCGCACTTCAGCAGCACTTCCCATTTGCCTGTCGTGGCCGCGAACTCGCCGCCCTCCTCGCTGATCTCGATGATGTGGCCGAACGCATTCTTGGCGCGCGGATTGGCGGCATCGACCTGCTCGGGCTTGCGATTGCTGTTATTGGTCAGCATGACGTAGACCTTACCGTTGACCGGGTTCGGCTCGACGTCTTCCGGCCGATCCATCTTCGTGGCTCCGAGCAGGTCGGCGGCACGACGCGTCTCGATGAGGACGTCGGCCTGGCTGGAGAAGCCATTTTCGGCCGTCAGCGGACCTTGACCGAAGGTCAGCGGAAGCCATTGCAGCGTACCGTCTTCGGCAAACTTGGCAACATAGAGGGTTCCACTGTCGAGCAGGTCGATGTTGGCTGCTCGATCGTTCGCGTTGTAGGTGCCGGATGTCACGAACTTATAGACATAGTCGAAGCGCTCGTCGTCGCCGAGGTAAAAGACGACATTTCCGTTCTTGGAGACGATCGATGCTGCACCTTCATGTTTGGTGCGGCCAAGAGCGGTGCGCTTCTTCGGCGTGGACGTCGGATCGAAAGCGTCGACTTCAACGATCCATCCGAAGCGATTGGGTTCGTTCGGCTCCTTGGCGACGTCGAAACGATCGTAGAAGTTCGCCCACTCATAGGAGCCTTCCGGAACGCCGTAACGCTTGTAGTTGGCGGCTTCCTTGTGGTCTGCCGGCAATTCGCCGGAGAAGTAGCCATGGAAGTTCTCCTCCGCCATGATGTAAGTGCCCCATGGGGTCACGCCGCCGGCACAATTGTTGAGGGTGCCAATGACCTTGGTGCCGCTCGCATCGGCTGATGTCTGCAGCCGCGCATTGCCGGCAGCCGGTCCCGTAAGCTGCATTTCCGTCATTGCCGTGATGCGGCGATTGTACCGACTGTCCGGCACCACCTGCCACTTGCCGTCGACCTTGCGGATTTCGACGATGGTGCCGCCATGGGCGGCCATTTCGATATCCACCTGCTCCTTGCTGAGCGGCGCCTGCTTGATCTTCCCGTCGGTGATCGTGACGATACCCGGGAACATCAGATGCGGATTGGTATATTCGTGATTGACGACGAGCAGACCGTGCTCGGACGAGCCTTCGAGCGGGATATAGCCGACATAGTCGTTATTGTAGCCGAACTGACGGCGCTGCGCCTCGGCCGTCTGGTTCTTTGGATCGAATGCCGGTGAATCGGGGAACAAGGCATCGCCCCAGCGCAGCAATATGTCGGCATTATAGCCTTCGGCAACGTGATGATCGGCATCGACGCCGGCCTCGACTTCCTTGAACGAGAAGGCCGACGTACCGGCGGCACGCGCCTTCTCAGCGGTGATCAGTGCCAGAGGGCTTACGGTTGCGGCAATGGCGGAAACCGCCAGCGATCCCTGGAGGAATCCACGACGGGAAAAGCGTCTGCTGATAATTTCGCCCATCGTAGGATTATCGGTGAGGTTACGTCCCTCACCATCGGCTTCCTCGAGCTGGCTTGTCGGAAAAATATCCTTTTGAGAAAGATGTTCAGTCATTTGAACTACCCCCATAGTGTTGACTGCCACACTCCGTCTTTAGAGTGTTTTTAAACCTTATGGGGGCCGCATAACAGATATATGAAAATGGTGTGACAGTCTGGACGCCACGAATTCCGATCCGCCGGCACAGCCGATATGTGCCCATTGGACAAAGAATTGTTAGTCAATTCCAAGGGATAAAGCGTCCTTGGCGCGCCCGATGGACGCGTATCGCTTCAGGACGGAAGAGCCGTTTCTCTCCAGCGAATAACACCGCTCAAATGCTCGTGAACGCCGTCGGCAATCGGCACGACAAGCACGCGGGCAGGATCGACCGGGCCGGGAAAAATCAGCGCATTGTAGGCGACCTTCTCGAAACCGAGAGGTCCGTAATAGGGAGGATCGCCGACGAGGATCACGGCCTCCGATCCCTTGCGCCGGGCAGCCTCTACGGCGATGCGGACAAGCTCGCGCCCGATTCCCTGGTTCTTGTGCGAGGGCCGCACGGCAAGTGGTCCTAGCAGATGCCCCCTCACCGATCCGGCAAGCACCGGCGTCATCCGTACCGAGGCGATCGCCTCACCATTATCCGCGCAGATGAAGGACAGCGAACGGTCATGCGGTCCCTGCTCGCGGATGCGTGCCGCAGCGCGGACGAACCGCCCGGGGCCGAACGCTTCTTCGTTGATGTGTTCGATGGCAGCGTCGTGCGACGCATCCTCAGTAAGGTAGACCAGATCGTGCTTGAACATGAGCATGAAACAACAAAACCGTGCAGACAGAAAGGATGGCTCTCGAAAACGCTCTCGGAGCGTTCGGGATCATCAACGTCGTCGCAGGCTTGTGTATGCGCTCATCAATCGGGTTCCTGAAGCGACGCCCACAGAGGTGTCGCGCTAAGTTACGAAATGGCCGATAGCAGGAAAAATCCGTTCCGTCCAATCCAAAAAATAGCACAGCAGCAAAATGCCGTGACGCATTGTTCATCTTTTGGCGTCTCGAAAACCCGCCAAAGTGCCGTATCTTCCTCCGCAAGCTGAAACGGAAGGATGAAACCCATGGGCATGCTGGTAAACGGCGTCTGGCATGACGTCTGGTACGACACCAAGGAAACCAACGGCCATTTCAAGCGTGCGGCCTCGCAATTTCGCAACTGGGTAACGGTCGACGGCGCACCCGGACCGAGCGGCACCGGTGGTTTCCAGGCAGAAGCCGACCGCTACCATCTTTACGTCTCCTACGCTTGTCCCTGGGCTCATCGCACCCTGATCTTTCGCAAGCTGAAAAAGCTGGAGAGCCTGATCTCGGTATCCGTCGTTGACCCGCTAATGCTCGAAAACGGCTGGGAATTCCACGTGCGCGACGGCGCGACCGGCGATCATCTCTTCGGCTCGAAAGCGCTCTGGCAGATCTACATGAAGGCGGAACCGAACTATTCGGGTCGCGTCACTGTGCCGGTGCTCTGGGATAAGAAGACAGGCACGATCGTCAATAACGAATCTTCCGAAATTATCCGCATGTTCAACAGCGCCTTTGACAAGCTGACGGGATCGACCGCGGATTACTACCCTCGAGACCTTCGCGCCGAGATCGACGCCCTGAATGACGTTGTCTACAACACCGTCAACAACGGCGTTTACAAGGCTGGTTTTGCGACCACGCAGGAAGCCTACGAAGTCAATGTCCGCAAGCTCTTTGAAACACTGGATATTCTCGATGAACGGCTCGGCCGCGGACGCTATCTTTTCGGCGACCGGCAGACCGAAGCGGATTGGCGTCTGTTCACCACGCTCGCGCGTTTCGACGCCGTTTATGTCGGCCACTTCAAGTGCAATATTCGCCGGATCGAGGAATATGCGAACCTCTCAGCCTACCTGCGCGATCTCTACCAGACATCAGGCGTCAGGGAGACGGTGAACCTGCATCACATCAAGAACCACTACTATCGCAGCCATCGCACCATCAATCCCACCGGCATCGTGCCGGTTGGGCCCGAATTGAACTTCGATCGGCCGCATGGCAGGGAACGCATGGCCACTGCGGTCTGATGCATGTCGCGCAAAAGTGTTCAGCGGTTTTGCGGCAAAGACATGCATGAAAACAACAAGCTAAAGCCTGTCGCGTGAGCCTACCTTCATGCGACAGGCTTTAAGACGCCTCACCAGTAGGCAGACGGAGGCTGGTCCCCACGCAATTCCGCCAGCCGTCGCAATGTGGACGTCGTCGTGCCGACAGGCAATTCGTCGAGTTCGAAGAAGCCACATTCGACGATTTCACGATCGGGAGGGCGCGGCTTGGTCTGATCGACGCTCGCCCGATAGAAGACGACATGATCGCGTTTGCTTGCCAATTTATTGAAGTAAACGTGAAAGAGCTGCGGCGGGGCGGTCATGACGAGGTTGCCCTCTTCGCGAAGTTCCTTCTCCAATGCTTGTTCGACGGTTTCGAAACGCTCCAAACCACCACCCGGCATATGCCAGCCGGGGACATAGGAATGCCGAACGAGGAAAAGCCTGCCCTGGGGATCGAAGCAGGCAGCACGAACACCGATCGTCATCCCTCGCGCGACAGCAAAATAGGAGTGGACGACGCCCAGCAGCAGCCGCGTCTTCCAGCTTCTGGTATCCGGGGGGGGGGCTTCACTCATGTCCTTCGCCTTTCACCAACTCTTGCAGCTCAAGGAACCCCGGCACGGGCAAGACCTGTATTTGATTTGCAAATATCTTGGTCTATGTCTGGTCGCATGTTCAAGCTCGCGCATATTTCCGATATTCATCTGGGCCCCTTGCCTCGTCTTTCCATTCGCGAACTTTTTTCCAAACGCATTACCGGCTTTGTGAACTGGCACCGCCATCGGCGCAAGCATCTTTTAGAAAGTACGCTCGATGTCTTGCTCGATGACATCAGGGAAAAAAACATCGACCATCTCGCAGTAACCGGTGATCTGGTCAATCTTGCGAGCAGCATCGAAATCCGTACGGCTGGCGAATGGCTGCGTGCACTCGGTGACCCCACAAAGACCTCCATCGTTCCCGGCAACCACGATGCCTACGTTCCCGGCGCATACGAAAAATCGATGCGGACCTGGTACGATTACGTACGTGGCGATCTCGCTCCGCCGCAATGGGAAGAAGACCGACATATCTTTCCCTATCTCCGGATCAGGGAGAAGGTGGCGATAATCGGCTGCTCCACTGCGGTGGCAACACCGCCCTTCGCGGCCAGCGGCTACTTCAGTGCCCGGCAGGCGCGCGAAACGGTGAACATGCTGCGCGCGGCGGGTGAAGCCGGTCTCTTTCGTATTGTCATGATCCATCATCCGCCCATCCGCGGAGCGACTTCCTTCTACAAACGCATGATCGGTATTCGCCGTTTCGCGGCCGTGGTGTCGACCGGTGGAGCCGAGCTCGTGTTGCACGGCCACACCCACCTCAACACGCTTTACTGGCTCAGGGGCCAGACTGGAACAGTCCCGGTCGTGGGTATTGCGTCAGCCTCGCAAGGTCCCGGCGGCATCAAGCCGCCCGGCGCCTATAACCTGTTCACCATTGCGGGATCGCCGGGGGCTTGGGAACTGAAAGGAGAGCGTTTCAGCCTCGATGAGAGTGGCGAAACGGTATCGCAGGAAAGCCGAGATATATTCACACGTTAGCCTCGGCTGAGGTGTCATTTTCTTCCCGAGTTTCAATCCCTTTTTCATGAGGCATAAGGCTTGTCCGTGGGGAATATTTTCCGTTCGCCCGATGCCTTGCCCGTGGCGTTTTTGCGCGCCCCGGATTACTATTCTGCAAGACGGATCTGCAGACGGAGGAAATGCCCATGACGAAATTCCCGGCTCTCGCCTCCCGCATGACGTTGACTGCAGGTATCCTCTTGGGCGTGACGACATCAGCCTTTGCGGCCGGTTCGCAATCCGACGAAACGAGTCCTCCTTCCCAGTCGCAGACGACGACGGAATGCCAGGACGGCAAGGTCTGGGACCAGGAAAAGAAGGAATGCGTCGATCCGAAAAAGAGCAGCCTCAATGACGACAAGCTCTACGGGGCCGCGCGCGAATTCGCCTATGCCGGTCAGTATGAAAATGCGATCACCGTTTTGAGCCTTGCAAAGAATCAGAACGATCCGCGCATCCTCAACTATCTGGGCTATGCCAACCGCAAGGCGGGCCGGATGGAGCTCGGCATGAGCTATTATCGCAAGGCGCTGCAGGTGGACGAAAACTTTATCCTTGCGCGCTCCTATATGGGCCAGGCCCTGATCGAACAGGGCGACATACAGGGGGCCAAGGTACAACTGGTGGAAATTCGCGACCGCGGCGGTGAGGATACCTGGGCCTATCGTTCGCTGCTGCAGTCACTCCATGGCTACAACGGCTATTGATCGGCGACGAGGCTAGGCGTCGAAGGAATGGCTGCAGGGAAACGAGCGACCGGCGCCTCAGAAAGCTTGCAGAACGGAATGAAATTGTTCCATAAGGAAGTGCGTTTCGGCAGATATGCGTTACCGCAGCCGCAACCGCGCCGCCGCCGCAGACATGAGTACCCGCCCCGACCGGACAACGAACCGGTCAAGAACGTTCCGTTGGAAATACAATGCGTCAACCGGTAACAGCCACAGACATCAGACGCGACCTTGTCGGACTCCTTCCCAAGCTACGCCGCTTTGCAATGACCTTGACGAGTGATGTCGCGAGTGCCGACGAACTTGTGCAGTCGGTGTGTCAGAAGGCGATCACCAAGATCCATCTCTGGAACGGTGAAGGACGGCTTGAAAGCTGGATCTACACCATGGCACGGCACCAATGGATGGATGAGATGCGCAGGCACAGGCTTCGCGCAGGCTCCGGCAAGCACAATGCGCTGGAGAATCATCAGCCGATGGTGGCCATGGCCCATGACACCTCGTCCAACGCAACCGAAGTCCATGCGATCATCGCATCCATGCCTGAAGGACTGGCAAGCGTGCTCCTCCTCGTCGATGTCGAAGGTCACAGCTACAAGCAAGCATCGGAGATTATGGGTATATCCGTCGAAACGGTGAACGCGCAGCTTTGTGCCGCCCGGCTTCAATGTATGGCTAGGGCGGAAGACAGTGCCGGCCGGAGGTTTTGAGCATTTGTCCGACCTCATGAAAATGCCGCTCGATGCACAGCTTTCCGCCCTTTTGAGCGGTGAGACGACGCCCGAGCAGAAGGAAGAACTGGAGCGACGCATCTCAGCCGATGCCGAAGCCCGCAGGATCTACGACCGGCTGCGTCGGGGAGCAGAGTTCGGCAGGAGGCGTTTCGAAGAGCTGCTCAAGGAGCCGGTCCCCCTCGCCATGGTGCGATCCATAAAGAGCGCACAGCCCCCGAAGGCTCCGGTTGCACCTCGTCTCAACCGTCCGTCATTGAAATTAGCTCCGACCGGCCCGCAGGCGCTCGCGGCAGCCCTTATTCTTTTCGTCATCGGCTGTGGTCTCGGCTATCTCTTCGGCCTTGATCCCTCGGCAAAGGCCGTAACGCCAGTGACAGTCAGCGCCGCATCGAATGACGACTGGCTTGCCGATATTGCCGCCTATCAACGGATATTCTCGCGCCAGCCGCGTCATCTGGTCGAAATTCCAGCCTCGATGCCGGCCGAAATCTCCAACTGGCTGACGACCAGTGTCGGGGTACCTTTCACTACGCCGGATCTCTCAGCTGATGGACTGCAGTTCCAGGGCGCGCGCCTGCTGCTTGCCGGCGGCAAACCCGCCGGGCTGCTCGTCTACAAGAATAGCGACGGCGATGTCATTTCCATCTGCTTCACCAAACAGAGCGCCTCGACAGAGACGGACGACTTCAAGGAAATGATCAAGGACGATATTGGCCTTGTTTCCTGGCACAATGCCGGCGCGGCCTATGTGGTGGTCGGCCCCTCCTCGGAGGCAACGCTCGACGAGCTCGCCGGAAAGATAGCCGCCGAAATTTGAAGTTCGCTGGAGCGAGGGCAGCCTTGCCGCTCGTCCGGCGGCTTCAAGTGTTCTCTACATCCGCGATCGTCCGATGAAGGGGTTTGAACTCCCCTTCATCTCCTCATTTGTCCTATCGGTCGATCACGCAGCGGCTCTTTGGCCGGCCTGCTGGCGCGCCCAGGCAATCCCATCGTCGAGGGATTTCGCCTGGTAGGACAGATCGGTTCCTCCGGAGAATGCGGCCATGAAACGCCGTATCTTGCCATAGTTGTTGTCGAGGACGGCATGCGGCCGCCCCAGCAGCAGCGAGCAGATATGGACGTGCAAGCGATCGGTGACGATCGCACGCCCACGTGAAATCTGTTTGATTCCGCGCCGCAGGCGGTTGTGCGCGGCAGCGTCAAGCTTGCGTAGCCGCATCTCGGACGGCCTGGCAGCCAGGAGTGCCGTTGCGGCGCCCATTGCCTTGGACACGCGCACGCTCCTGGCGGATTCGGTTGTCCAGTCTTCCTTCGGAATGTCCGGATAGGCAGAGAGATCGGCGTCGCCCACCTTTTCGAGGTCCACCCTTAACATTGCAAGCACCGGAAATTCGGATGGATCCGGCCGGATCGGGCCGATGGCGAAGGCCATGTCCGGGCAGAGGCGCACATCGCAATCGAAATGTTTCTGCGCGAAGTGCAGAGATTCCTCATCGCGGACCAGCAGCACGAAATTCTTGTGACGTCCGATGACCCGCGCACTTTCTTCCACCCGCTTCTGCGATTTGTAGTGAATCGACTGCGGAAACTGGATGACCTGGCGATTGGGAAACCTCTCGAGCACGCGCTCGCGGAAGTCCTGATGCGCTTCCCAGATGTCTCCGAAATTGCCGCCGCCGTGGACGAAGATCGGCCCCGTCGGCATCACGCGCTCGAGATCCTCGGGCGAGAAATCATCTATTCGCGAAACATAGGTCGGCCGCTTACCGTATCTATCCTTGAGATAGGCCATTTCTCCCAGCCATATGGCTGAATCGCCGCAATTTCGGATATCCGGAAAATCCAGGATCGCCAAGGGCTCATCGTCAGAGATAAAGTCCTTCAGGCAATTGTGGATCATGTCCTGCAATCTTGCGATCAGGACCAGATTCGATTGTGAGGTCATTCCCCATTCTCCCCGGCTGGCGTTGCAACTAATGCGGCGGGAATTTGCCGCGCATTCTCAAGCGAGACGCAACCTCGGCAGGACTTTGCCGAGAATATTCTGCACCTCCGTTTCAGGGCCGTTCGGCCGTTTCATCAATGCCCACAACAGGAAGGTGGACCCGCAGTACAAAAGGCCCCCCAATGCCACCAGGATCGCCAGATGCAGAACGAGCATCGCCTTATCGCTGGTTTGGGCCAGATGGCTGGAAGCAAGCGAAACACCCGCTGCCATCATCGCGACGCTTATCAATGCACGCAGGTTCACCGAGAGCTGCTTCAGCACCGTGACACCGGCGAAGCGCCGCACCAGCATCATGTTGACGAAAGTGCTGAACAATCCGGTAAACACCCGGCCGAGAATGACCCCTGGAAGTCCATACAATATCAGGCTGACAACCATAATCGGCACCCGGAGGCACAACATCTGAGCGTCGCGGATAAACAGTGTTCGCGTCTCTCCCTTTGCCATGCCGAGCGGCTGCACCAGCGAACCCAGCGTCTGAAGTGCGAAGACCGCGGCAAGCGACTGGATGATGAAGATCACAGGCGTCCATTTGTCGCCAAGCGCAAGCCTGACAAGCGGATCGGCGACCACGGCGACCCCGATGCCCGCCGGAAGAGCGATCGCGGTGACGAGCGCCTGTACACGCTGATAGGCAGCAGCGAGGCGTCCAGGATCATCACGAATACCGGCGAAGGCAGGATAGATGGTCTGCGTGAGCGGCGCTGTCGCTTCACGCGTCGGCATCATGGCGAGGTTGCTGCCGACTGAATAATAGCCGAGAGCGCCGCCGCCCAGCATCTTGCCCACAAGCAGATAGTCGAAACGCCAGTTGAGCGTGCTGACGATCTGCCCCGCAGTGAGCCAGGCCGAGAAGGAAAAGAATTCCCGCATATGCTGAAACGTGACCCTCGGCCGGAACGGCAGCACGAGGTAGGAGACAATGACGTTCGTCGCCTGGGTCACCAGCGTTCCAATCACCAGTGCCCAATAGCTCTGATAGATGATCGCTATGGCAACCGAGGCAACGAAACCTGCGAGCTTCTGCGAGACGGCAAGAACGAATTCCTGCCAAAAGATCAGATCGCGTTGAAGCATGATCCGCCGCGGATTGGTCAAACCGCTCATCAGCACGCTCAGCCCCAGGGCAAACATGACACCAGTCAGCCTCGGCTCCTGGAACAGGGCCGCCGCCGGATAGGCGCAGATCGCAAAAAGGAGGCAGAGAGCCAGTCCGCGTGCCGCGTTGAGCGTCCAGGCAGCGCTGAAATGCGATTCCCCGGGCGACTTATGTCGTATAAGGGCCTCGGCGAGCGAGAATTCGGTGACGGTGGTGACAATCAGCAAGATTGTCATGCCGAGAGCAACAACGCCGAAATCGGAGGGCGCCAAATAGCGCGCCAAAACGAAAGTGCTCAGCGTAGCCAAACCATTCACGATTGCCCGCGACAGGCTTAGCCACATGCTTCCCTTGACGAGCCGCCCGGTGATGCTGGTCATATTACGCGCAAATTCCCACTGTTCGGAGACGCGACCGCCCCGTCATTTACAAGGATGCCTGCGAATTCCGTACCCATGGTTATGGGCAGAAAAGAGGACAAAACGAGATCATTCCATGTTCGCGAACGAACGATGGACCCCGTTTCCCGACGGGAATTAGGCCAGAGATCCCGGTTGTCAATTTTTTGCGGCACTCTTTTTTGGACTTTTCATCGAATCGCGACAAGCGCTCGTCATGGTCGCAAATATCGGCGGAAGCTCTACTCGGTCCCGCCGCGGTCGGCCCAATTCCAACCAATGCTCGACAAGCTGGCCGCAATGTCGTGGCCGAAATTCAAGGCCGGCTATGGAACGAGGACAACCTTGCCGATCGTCCGCCGACATTCGAGTGCATCATGTGCCAGCGCCGCTTCCTGCAGGCGATAGCGTCCGCCCCGGAGGATTTTCAACCGCCCAGAGGCCGCCATTTCGAAAAGGCTGCCGAGGCTCTTTGCCATTTCCTCCCCTTGCAACAAGGGCAGTAGCGCGAAACCTTTGAGAGACTGATTTCCTGAGATCATCCGCTCCAGTTCTGCCTTCTCCAGTTCGAAGCGTCCCAATGCGGCAAAGACGAGCTCCCCGCACGGCGCAAGCGCGGTTAGCGATGCTTTGGACATGGAGCCGCCGATGGTCTCGTAGACGATGTCGACGCCCTGCCCTTCGCTCGCCTCTCTGACGCGGTCCACCCAATCCGGGCGGCTGTAATCGACCACGGCGTCCGCTCCGAGCGAGAGCACCAGGGCAGCCTTTTCCTGTGACCCCGCAGCACCGATCACCCGCCGCGCGCCTGCATCCTTCGCGAGCTGCACTAACAGCGATCCGACGCCGCCTGCGGCCGCATTGACCATGACGCTCTTGCCCTTCGGCACGCTTCGCCGGACAAGGTGGAATGCGGTCAATCCTTGGACCATCAAGGCTACCGCATCCTCGAAGGAGAGCCCATCCGGCAGGCGTGTTACGGATGCGCCATCGACTGCAATGAACTCTGCGTAACCTCCGGAACTGATACCGATGGCGAAGAGCGGCACGGCGACCCGCGCCCCGAGCAATGTTTCGTCCGCTCCCGGCCCGACCTGCTCGACCACACCGGCAACCTCCACGCCTGGAATCATCGGCAATTCGGGAGTAACCGCATAGCGGTCAGCCCTCATGAGGACCTCGAAGAAATTGACCCCGGCGGCATGTATGCGAACCAGGACCTCGTCTTGACCCGGCTCCGGAGTCGGCACATCGACGATCTCGAGAACATCCGGTCCGCCGAAGCGGTTGAGTTGAACGGCTTTCATGTTAGGCCTCACGTTGAATTGGCATGAGGCGGTCATTAGCAGTAAGTTTCGCGTCGAAAATACACACCCTTTCGTTCCATACTCACCAGGAGGTGACCATGGCGGACCCGACAAAAAGATTGCCGAAGCTGCCGGTCGAGCGTGCGCTCAAAGTGATTTCAGGCCGTTGGAAACCCGTCATCCTCTATCACGCCTTCGATGGACCCAGGCGCCTGTCCGAACTGAAACGGATGGTGCCGGGCATCACGCAGAAGGTCTTGATCCAGCAGCTTCGTGAACTGGAGGAGCATGGTCTCATCCGCCGCGAAATATTTACCGAAGTCCCGCCGCGCGTCGAATATACGGCAACGGAATTGGGCCTCGGCCTGGAGCCGATACTCCTTGCGCTGTGCAAATGGGGTCAACACCATGCCGAAGCGCAGAATGAGCTGGCAGAAGTCACCGATTGCGTGATCTACCCGCGAAGCTCAACCGAGCGAACGCATCGGTTGGCTCAAGCTGCGGCGGAATAAAAAAGCGGAGCCGATGGCTCCGCTATCCTGTCAAAGTCACAGACCCAGTCAGCCGTTTTGCGCCTTTATCTCGAGCACACGGTTAGCGGCAGAGACGATCGCTTCGAGCGAAGCAGCAACGATATTGGTATTGATGCCCACCCCGAAAAGTTTGCCGCCCGGATAGGACGTCTCGACATAGGAGATGGCAGCGGCATTGGAGCCGTGCTGCAGCGAATGCTCGGAATAGTCCTCTACCGACATCGGAATGTCGAGATAGATCGAAAGCGCGTTGATGAAGCCGTCGATAGGCCCGTTGCCGCGGCCCTCGATGCGCTTGGTCTCGCCTTTGTCGGTTATCTCTGCTGCAACGACGCGCTGCCCCTTGCGCTCGGGATCGGCGAAGGTGTGGTGGTCCACGAAGCGGATTCGCCCGGCCGGCTGCGTCACGTAACGTTCGATGAAACGGTCATATATGCGCCGCGACGGTAGCTCCTTGCCCTCTTCATCGGTGATACGCTGGATATCTTCACGGAATTCCACCTGCAGGTTCCGTGGCAGGTTCAGCCCGTGATCCTGCTGCAGGATATAGGCGATGCCGCCCTTGCCGGACTGCGAATTGATGCGGATGATCGCCTCATAGGTACGCCCCACATCCTGCGGGTCGATCGGCAGATAAGGCACCTCCCAGACGGAGGTATTGGCGACCTTGATCGCCTTCATGCCCTTGTTGATCGCGTCCTGATGTGAACCCGAGAAGGCGGTGTAGACCAGCTCGCCGACATAGGGGTGGCGCTCGCCGATCGCCATCTGATTTGAATATTCGAAGACGTCCTTGATGCGCTCGATGTTCGAGCAGTCGAGTTCCGGATCGACGCCTTGCGTGAACATATTGAGCGCCATCGTCACCACGTCGACATTGCCCGTGCGCTCGCCATTGCCGAAGAGCGTACCTTCGACGCGATCGGCGCCGGCCAAAAGACCCATTTCGGCGGCGGCAATGCCGGTGCCGCGGTCGTTGTGCGGATGCAGCGAGACGATCAGGTTCTCGCGGTTGTCGAGATTGCGGCACATCCACTCGATCTGGTCGGCATAAATGTTCGGGGTCGCCATCTCGACGGTCGACGGCAGGTTGATGATGAGCTTGTTGTCCGCCGTCGGCTTGACCACTTCGATGACGGCATTGCAGATCTCGAGTGCGACTTCCAGTTCCGTACCGGTGAAACTCTCCGGCGAATACTCGAAACGGTAGCCGCCGCCGGCTTTCGCGGCCATGTCGGTGATCATCTTCGCCGCATCGACTGCAATCTGCTTGATGCCGTGGACGTCCTTGGCAAATACGACGCGACGCTGCAGCTCACTGGTCGAGTTGTAGAAGTGGACGATCGGCCTGTTGGCCCCTTCCAGTGCCTCGAAGGTGCGGGTGATCAGCTCCGGCCGGCACTGCACCAGAACCTGCAGGGAGACATCATCAGGCACATTGCCCTGCTCGACACACCAGCGCGCAAAGTCGAAATCTGTCTGTGAAGCGGACGGAAAGCCGATCTCGATTTCCTTGAACCCCATGTCGAGCAAAAGCTGGAACATGCGGGCCTTGCGGTCGTGCCCCATAGGGTCGACGAGAGCCTGATTGCCATCGCGCAGGTCAACCGAGCACCAGACGGGCGCCTTCGTGATCGTCTTCGACGGCCAGGTGCGGTCCGGAATATTCACCTGAGGGTAAGCGCGGTATTTCACAGCCGCAGTCGACATGCCTTTGGCTGGGGATTGGGTGTTTGTGTCCATTTCTCGTCTCTTCCTCGTCCCGGCATTTGTCCGCGTCTTAGCCGATCGAGCACGGCTTGGCGACAACAAATGCGGACCTTGATGGGGTCATTGGTTCAATTGGGGATTTCGCGAGGAGCGCTTGCCGGGCGGGCTTTCGGCCGCCGAGCGCTCCTCAAAGGACCCGGCAACCGCGTGTAAGGCCGAGGAGAAGAAGCGAGGTAAGGGCGCGCGAACGGACACGCAAAGCGATATCGCCCCGTGCACTCTGTCTGGAAATCTCTGCGCCTGTGATCCTCATACCCGCGCTTATAGCTTTGGGCGAACATACTGACAAGCCCTCGCCTACCCTTTTGCCGTCTGCACGAAGCGCGCCAGCGCCAGCATCAGCCCTCCAGCAACCAATCCCCAAAAAGCACCGGAGATACCGGCAAAAGAGACGCCCGAGGCCGTGACGAGGAAAGTTATGGCCGCGGCTTCCCGCGATTCCTGCGGCTGGAAAGCCGCCATCGCCGAAGAGGAGAAGGCTCCGACCAGGGCCAAACCGGCAACCGCCTGGATCAGGATCGGCGGGGCCAGGGCCACGAAAGCGGTAACGGCACCCGCGAGCAGGCCGAAAACGACATATCCAATGCCTGAGACCAGCGCCGCCCAATAGCGCCGTGCAGGATCGGGATGGGCATCCGGTCCGGCGCACATCGCCGCCGTGATCGCCGCAAGATTGACCGCATGTCCGCCAAAGGGCGCCGATAAAACCGAGAAAAGGCCGGTAACGGCAAAAAGCGGACCCGGCTTCGGATCGTAGTGATTGACCTTCAGCACTGCGATGCCTGGAATGTTCTGCGACGCCATCGTGACGATGAAGAGCGGCACGGCGATCGAGACGAAACCGGCGAAGTTGAAGACCGGCGGCACGATCTCGATCGTGGGGATCAGCGAACGTTCCAGCGACGACAGGGCGCCCTGCGGAATATCGACCCCGAAGGCCAGCACCAGCGCGAATGCCGCAAGCGCTGCCGGCACCGCCCAGAGCCGCTTGAAGGCGCCGACAACGATCCATGTCAGCACGATCGGCAATCCCAGCAGCGGGCTGAAACCGATCGCCTTGACGGGCGCGAAGCAAAGGCCAATCAGGACGCCCGAAAGCATTGCATTGGCAAGTGGCGCCGGAATCGCGGCAACCGCGCGGCCGAGCGGTCGGAACAGCCCGGCTATGATGATGAGCGCCGCACAAAGAAAGAACCCACCGACAGCGGCCGCAAATCCGCCTTCTACGGCGCCCGTGCTGGCGAGCAATGCCGCTCCCGGCGTCGACCAGGCGATGCTGACGGGAAGCTTCGTCAGAGCGCTCAATGCGATCGCACAGACACCCATGGAGATCGAAAGCGCCATCAGGCCGGAAGCCGCCTGCGCATCGGTCGCACCAACCGCCTGAAGCCCGTGCAGCACGACGGCAAAGGAACTGGCGAAGCCGACGAAGGCTGTGAGGCAGCCCATGAAGAGGGCTTGAACGGAGAAATCTTTGAGCATGGTTGCGGCGGAGGTCCCGGGGAAACGCAAGGACGCGTATGGAGCCTCATAAGCCACGGCCTTGCAAGTACGCCGTGCACGCAGATCGGCATCCTCCCCGCCCTTTTTGCAGGATCAGTGACCGAACCCCCATCACCAGACGCCCGGCATAACGCAGGAGCCGGCCCGTTTTCCCAAGAGCCGGATTCATTGCCAAATGGCGAACCGTCACATGCAGACCCCTCGCCCGCCTTTCCGATGAGCGAGGGGTCCAGTAATTTTCAGATCAGATTTCCGCCTGCGAGGTGATGATGCGGTAAACGAGACCATAGGACTTGGCTTCCTCAGCCGACAGCCAATAGTCACGGTCGGTGTCCTTGGCGATCTTGTCGATCGGCTGGCCCGTTGCGGCAGCGAAAATCTTGTTCAGACGCTCGTTCATCTTGATGATCTCGCGGGCCTGGATCTCGATGTCGGAGGCCATGCCACGCGTGCCGCCGGACGGCTGGTGCAGCAGGAAACGCGTGTTCGGCAGGCAGAGGCGCTGCTCCGGTGGAGCGGCGACATAGATCAGAGCTCCCGCGGAAGCGACCCAGCCGGAACCGATCATCCAGACCCTCGGCTTGATGAACTTGATCATGTCATGGATCGAATCGCCCGATTCGACATGGCCGCCCGGAGAGTTGACATAGATCCGGATGTCCTCATCGCTGGCGGCCGCAAGCGCCACAAGCTGTGAGCAGACCTTCTGCGCAAGCTCCATCGTGATGGTGCCGTAGATGAAGATCGAACGCGACTTGAAAAGATTCGCCTCCGTTTCCTTGCCAAGCGGCAGTTCCGTCTTCTTTTCTTCCTGTTCGTCGTCGTCGTTCATTCGGACTTCTCCAGCATAAATTCCGGTCTCTCGCACATAGTGCGACTCAATGCGTAAAACAATGAGGGAAAAAGACAAGGCGCGGAACGAGTGAAGATATTCTTACGATGCCCGCAGGCTTACTCAAATGTAATCTGCCAAGGCTTTGAAATGCCGAAATCCTTTCCTAACTCATCGTTACGTGCCTTATTCGCGCAGGATCACGAAGGAGATCGTCATGTCGCCGGAAGAACGCCAATTGCTTACTGCCCTGTTCGATCGCGTCAGGACCGCGTCAGCGACGCCGCGCGATCGCGACGCCGAAGCGCTGATCGACCAGAGCTCGCGCGAACAACCCTATGCGACCTATTATCTGGCGCAGGCGGTCATCGTCCAGGAAAAGGGCCTGGAAGCGGCCGCCAATCACATCAAACAGCTCGAAGAGCGGGTCCGGCAGTTGGAGGCCGGCGAGAGTGAACGCCACCAGGCTGAACAGGGCGGTGGCTTCCTGAGCTCCGTCTTCGGCAACAGCCAAGCGCAGCAACCCGCCCCGGCCTCTGGCCCTTGGGGTAGCATCCCGCGTCAGGAGTATCAGCAGCCCGGCCGCTACGACGATAATCTTCGGGCAATGCCGCCGCAGCAACAACAGCCGGCGGGTCCCTGGACGCAGCAGCCCTATGCCCCGTCTGCCGGCGGCAGCTTCCTGCGGGGCGCACTCGGCACGGCCGCAGGTGTCGCCGGCGGCATGCTGCTTGCCAATTCGCTGAGCGGCATCTTCGGCAATCATATGTCGTCGCTCGGCTGGGGCTCGCCCTTCGGCAGCAATCCCTTCGGCAATGCCAGCGCCCCTGTCGAAGAGACCGTCATCAACAACTACTATGGCAACGACGACGATCGGTCAGCCAATGACGGCAATGACCGCGGTGACAGCAATGCCGGCGTCCAGCAGGCGGACTACAGTAACGACGGCAGCGATGACGACTATGACGATTCGTCCGACATGGGCGACGACAGCATGGACGTATAGTCTAGGAGGTTTTTCCGTGCAGGGATAACCGGCGCATCATCATCACTCCGGAAACGGACCGTAAGGCCGATGAAGGTTTTGCGAAGTTCGGCGGCTCGCTCTTTGGCATCGTTATGACGATCGCCGTCATCGACTACGGCCTAGCGGCAGCATGAAAGCGGTGCCTGTCGACATGGGATTGGATGCTTGGCGCCGCTCGTCAACCAATTAGGAGGAGAACAAAGAGTTTCTTAATTGTGTTCAGCTAAAATGCTTCAAATCCAACTTTTTGCACCTGCGAAATCATAAGTGACCGACAGAGGCGCAAGAGTTGGCCGGAGGGAAATGGTAGCGGCATAATTACTTGGGGTGGGGGATGCTGTTCAAATCAACGACAGGTCGTAATTTGTTCTCTATTGCTGCCTGCGGCGTCGTTGCCGTTGTTGCGGCTTCAGGGGTTCTATTCTATAGCTCATTTAAGGCAATTCACGCTGAAAGCATCGAGCAGATACGACAGATCGCCAGGTCGGAGGCCATTGCGGTCGAAAGAGATATCGGTGGCACGGTCCATATAGTCGACAGCCTCGACACGGTTTTGTCGACGATGAAGCAGACTGGCGATGCCGACCGCGCCAAGGCCGACAAGATCCTGATGAACATGCTTCAGGCGAATGCGAATGTACTTGGGACTTGGACAGGCTGGGAGCCAGACGCCTTTGATGGGAAGGACAAGGAGTTCGCCAACAAGGACGGACACGACCAGACGGGTCGCTATATCCCCTATTGGGTTCGCAGCGGCGGGCAGATTACGCATACGGCTTTGACGGACTATGCCGTCCCCGGCCCGGGCGATTATTATCAGGTCCCGTTCAAGACGGGCAAGACAGTTGTCATCGAGCCTTATCTCTACGCTATTGATGGCAAGGACGTGCTGATGACCTCGGTCACCAAGCCGATCGTCATCGATGGCAAAGCGGTCGGAGTGGCAGGGCTCGATCTTTCGCTTCAGGACACCAACAAGGCGTTTTCGCAGATTCATCCGATGGGGACCGGCTTCATCGGCCTTGTGACCGGTGCTGGAAAGATCGTCAGCCATCCCAACGCCGGGCTGATCGGGAAAAATCTCTCGGAGAGTGGAGTCGAAACGGCGGGCTGGGAGCGTCTGATCGCCAATCCCGGCGACGAGCAGGAAGTGACAGGCCAGGATGGCACGGTGTCATTGGCGGTAGCCGTTCCCGTGAAGCTTACGGAGAGCTCGAATTGGTTTGCGATCGTATCGGTTCCCAAGACAACGCTCTTTGCCCAGCTCAACACGATGGTGCGGGATGCCGCGATAACCACTGGCATAGCCGCCCTGCTGCTGGGCTTGGTGGGATGGTTGATTGCGCGCCGCTTCGTTGCTCGGATTTCCAACGTCATCGGTGAGACCGCCGGGATTGCGGCCGGCAAGCTCGATGTGCACATCAGCGGCGCTGATGCACCTGATGAAATCGGAGATCTCTCGCGTTCCCTGAATGTGCTTTTGGAAGGCAACCGCCATAAGGCGCAGCTCGAGGCCGAGGCGGAAGCGGGCCGCATACAGCAGGATCAGGAACGGTCCGAGCGGGCACGGGTCAGCCAGGCTCAGGAAGCGGACGTGAAGTTCGCCGTCGGCGAACTGGCGCATGGTCTTGCGAGACTTGCTGAAGGCGACATGACTGTCGCGCTGGAACGGCCTTTCACGCCAGCGCTCGATGAAACCCGAACCAACTTTAACGAGTCTGTAGTCAAACTGCGTTCCGCAATGATCTCGTTCTCGCAGAATGCGCAGGTGATATAGGCCGGCGCCGACGAAATTCGCGCAGCCGCCGACGACCTTGCACGGCGGACGGAACAGCAAGCTGCATCTGTCGAGGAGACCGCTGCAGCGCTCGAACAGATCACGACATCGGTCCGGGATTCCACCGTTCGCGCCGAGGAAGCAGGATCCATGGTCGCACGTACCAAGGAGAATGCCGAGCGCTCGGGTCAAATTGTCCGCCGCGCCGTGGAAGCAATGCATGACATCGAGCAGTCGTCGAATTCGATCTCCAACATCATAGGGGTCATCGACGACATTGCATTTCAGACGAATCTGCTCGCCCTCAATGCCGGCGTGGAAGCCGCGCGTGCCGGCGAGGCCGGCAAAGGCTTCGCCGTGGTCGCGCAGGAGGTCCGTGAACTTGCGCAACGCTCGGCTGGCGCGGCCAAGGAGATCAAGACCCTCATCATTTCATCAGGAGCTCAGGTCAAGCACGGCGTCGATCTTGTCAGCCAGACAGGTGCCGTATTGAATGGAATTGTCGAGGAAGTGCAGCAAATCGACCAAAATGTCCACGCGATCGTTCAATCAGCCCGCGAACAATCGACGGGGCTTCAGGAAATCAACACCGCCGTCAATCAGATGGACCAGGCAACTCAACAAAATGCGGCAATGGTTGAGGAGTCGAATGCCGCGTCCCACACGCTTGCAACCGAAGTAACCGTATTGTCCGACCGCCTCGCGCAATTCCGGCTCGATATTTCCTCAGTCTCCGGCAGCCACAACGCGAACGCCAAGCACCATGACGAAGGGCGACCGCGCGCAGCATAGATTTTCGCTTGTCCAAGGGGCACAGGGAAGATCAAAGCCAATCTCTCCCTGCACATCAACCCGGCGTGCAGGGAGCAATCTCAGCCGCGCCCGCGATAGGACTGGACGCCCTGATCCGGCAGCCAGACGCCTTCTGGCGGCTTGCCGGTCTGCCAGAAGACATCGATCGGAATGCCGCCACGCGGATACCAGTAGGCGCCGATCCTGAGCCACTTCGGATCAAGCAGATCGACGATCCGCTTGGCGATATAGATCGAGCAATCCTCGTGGAAGGCGCCGTGGTTGCGGAAGGAATGCAGGAAGAGCTTCAGCGATTTCGATTCCACCAGCCATTCTTTCGGGATGTAATCGATGACGATGTGGGCGAAGTCCGGCTGCCCGGTCATGGGGCAGAGCGAGGTGAACTCCGGCGCGGTGAAGCGGACCACGTAATCGGTGCCCTTATGGCCGGAGGGCACCTTTTCCAGAACGGCTTCTTCGGGACTGTTCGCGGTCTCGGTCTTGCTGCCCAGCATGGACAGCCCGGAAACATCGGTCTTGGGCATTCAAGCCTCCTTTACGACTTTGACGCGGATGCCATGGGCCTTCTCGCCCTCCGGCTCCACATGGATGGTTATTTCCGCTCCCGGATGGATCGCGCGGATGGCATCTTCAAGGCGGTCGCAGATATCGTGCGCCTGGCGCACGGACATGGCCGCCGGCACGACGAGATGGAAATCGACGAAAGTGACTGAGGCCGCCTTGCGCGTCTTCAGATCATGTACGCCGATGGAGCCGTTCGCATGCGTGGCAATCGCCTGCTTGATCGCTTCCTCCTCTGCCGGATCGACAGCCTGATCCATGAGTCCGCCGATCGAATGGGAGATCACCTTCCACCCCTGGTACAAAATATTGACAGCGACCAGGATTGCCAGAATGGGGTCGAAGATCGCATAGCCCGTCGCAAGCCCCAGCAACAGGCCGACGAGCACGCCGACGGAAGTCACGACATCGGACATGATGTGTTGGCCATCCGCAGTCAGCGCCGGTGAGCGGTGCGTTCGGCCAGTCCTGATCAGGAGCAGCGCCCAGATTCCGTTGATGACACCGGCGGCAAAGTTGATCGTCAGACCCAGCACCGGCGCATCCAGCATCCGCGGAGCGGCAAGCTGGTCAATGGCCTCGTTCACGATCAACAGCGCGGCGACAACGATAAGCACACCCTCGGTGACAGCAGAAAGATATTCCGCCTTGTGATGGCCAAAGGGATGGTCGTGATCGGCGGGTTTCTGCGCATAGCGGATCACGAAGAAGGCGATGAACGCGGCCGCCACGTTGACGAAGGATTCGAGCCCGTCGGAAAGCAGCGCCACCGAGCCGGTTACCCACCAGGCGAGCATTTTCAGCCCCATCACCCCCAGCGAAACGGGGATTCCCCAGAGGGCCAGGCGCTGCACGGTCCGATTCCCCTGTCCATCCATGTCATTCTCCTGTGCAGATGCAACCGATTTGCAAAAGCCACGGTATTAAAACGCAAAACCGCCCGCGCGGGATCGCGCAGGCGGCTTATTGACCTTCCTATCCGCCAATTCGGGCGGAATGTCAAACCTTCAGGCAGCCTTGGTTTTCGCTTTCCTTCCCAGGTGCGCCACGACATTCTCGATCATCCTCATGCCAGCATCACCGCCGAGTGTCATAATCGATTCCGGATGGAACTGGACGGCTGCGATCGGCTCCCTGACGTGCTCGATACCCATGATCGTGCCGTCCTCGCTTTCCGCGGTGATCATGAAGTCGCGCGGAAGGGTTGAAGGATCGGCGAAGATCGAATGATAGCGCCCGACAGTGATCTCTCTCGCAAGGCCTGAAAAGACGATCCCGGGCTCTAATACGCGAATGCGCGACGGCTTGCCGTGCATCGGCAGCGCCAGGTGGCGCAACTCGCCGCCATAGGCTTCCGCCAGCGCCTGCAGGCCGAGGCACACGCCGAAAATCGGCAAGCCACGGGCACGCGCCCTCTTGATCGTCGCCTTGCAATCGAAATCCTTGGGATTGCCCGGTCCGGGCGACAGCACGACGAGATCCGGATTGATCCGATCGAAAACCTCCTCCGGTACGGGGCTGCGCACGGTCGAGACCGTAGCACCTGTCTGGCGGAAGTAATTCGCAAGCGTATGGACGAAGCTGTCCTCGTGGTCGATCAGGAGGATATTGATCCCCTTGCCGACAGAGGCAACATCGCGCTGCGCCTTGCCGGTGTTCGCAGTCTTGGCATCACGGATAGCGGAAAGCATGGCGGAGGCCTTCAGTTCGGTTTCGGCTTCTTCCTCGTCAGGAATGGAATCGTTCAGCAATGTTGCGCCGGCACGCACTTCTGCGATGCCGTCCTTGATGCGCACGGTGCGGAGCGTCAGGCCGGTATTCATGTCGCCATTGAAACCGATCATGCCGATCGCTCCACCATACCACGCGCGCGGACTCTTTTCATGGGCTTCTATGAAGCGCATCGCCCATAGCTTCGGCGCTCCCGTTACGGTCACCGCCCAGGCATGCGAAAGGAAACCGTCGAAAGCATCCATGTCGTCGCGCAAACGCCCTTCGATATGGTCAACCGTATGGATCAGGCGTGAATACATCTCGATCTGGCGCCGCCCGATGACCTTGACCGAACCCGGTTCGCAGACGCGGCTTTTGTCGTTGCGGTCGACATCCGAGCACATGGTCAGCTCGGATTCGTCCTTCTTCGAATTGAGGAGCTTCAGGATCTGCTCGCTGTCGGCGATCGGGTCGTCGCCGCGCTTGATGGTGCCGGAGATCGGGCAAGTCTCGATACGCCGGCCTGAGACGCGCACGAACATTTCTGGCGAAGCGCCGACCAGATATTCCTGGTTTCCGAGATTGATGAAGAAGGAATAAGGAGACGGGTTGATCGCTTTCAGCCGCTTGGAAATATCGGACGGCTTGCTTTCGCAACGTTCCATGAACTTCTGCCCCGGCACAACTTCGAAGAGATCGCCCTTACGGAAGCTCTCCTTCGCCTTCACCACGAGCTCGGCATACTCGCCCGGCCGATGATCGCTCTTCGGCGGGATTGCAGTCGTATGCCGGAAGGGCTCGGCGGCGATATTGGCCGCCTTGCCTTCGGTGGTCAGGCCGTCCTTTTCGAAATCGTAGCGGTCGATCCACGCCTTTGCGGAATAGTTGTCGACGACGAGGATTTCATCCGGCAGGTAGAGCACCATGTCCCGCTGGTCAGACGGGCGCTGGAGCTTGAGATCAATGGCATCGAATTGAAAGGCCAGATCATAGCCGAACGCCCCGAAGAGCCCGATGTTCGAATCCGCCTGCGAGTGAAAGAGATCGGTAACGGCGCGCAGCACCGTGAAGACCGTCGGTATCTTCGAACGCTCCTCCTCGGTAAAGACCCGATCTGGTGTCTTCACCGTCAGGTCGAGCCGGCAAGCAGTCGATGCACCGAGCGTAAGCTCCGAAACTGTCTTCAATCGCTCGGCAATGAAGCCGAGGAGGATCTCGCCGCGTTCGTTATAGGCCTCGATCCAGACATCGCGGCCGAAGCAGGAAATACCGAGCGGCGGATCGACGATGGCCGTATCCCAGCGGGTATAGCGGCCGGGATATTCGTAGTTCGACGAAAAGACCGCGCCACGGCGCTCGTCGAGCTTATCGACATAGGACGAGACCGCATCCGCATAGGGAATCGGCCGACGCTGGCGGGTAACGGTAATGCCGCCCCTGGTCTCGTAGATTTCCGCTCCATCATCCCGCAGGATCGTTACCATTATTCCTCACTCCGTTATCAGGCCCGGATGACAGGCGGCTTGAAAACAAAAAAACCGCCTCGAAATTTTCCGGGCGGCTTGCTCATCGTATCAAGGCACGATTGGTCGAGGCCGCGTCAGCGAGCCCACCACCAGATCGCAATGTTCAATGTCGTGTTCATGGCGGAATTGTTAGCGCCAGACTTTGTATTGCGCAAGCGGTAATAAAACCGAATTTGCCGCAAGCGAAAGGGCGGCGCGAGCCACGCCGCCCGGAGATCATCCGCAAAGAGATCAGAACCGTTGCGTCAGCGTCAGCTTGAAGGTGCGGCCCGGCTCTGAATAATATTCCTTCGGCTGCGATGTGGCCGACGTCAGGTCGACATCGCGGACGGTCAAGGCATCGTAATAGGTCTTGTCGAACAGGTTGTAGATCCCCGCCCGGACGGTCATCCCGTTTAGCTGCTCAGGTTCCCACCATGCCGTGAGGTCAACGATACCATAGCCCGGGGCATCGAAGGTGGTGTCGTCATTGTCATCCTTCATGCCGCTCGTGCCGACGAGCCTGATATCCGCTCCCCAGGTTTCTGCCGCATATCCGGTGCCGAGAACCACCTTAAAGGGCGCAACGGAACGGATATAGTCGCCAGTCTCGGTATCCTTGCCATCGGCGTAGGAGAGAGCGCCGAAGAAGTGAATCCCGTTGTCGAGAGCCTTGTGCGCCTTAACCTCGACACCGTAGATGCGAACCCTGTCACGATTGAAGTACTCCGTTACACCTAGGGGATAGGTCCCGGTCGGATCGGTGGAGGCCGCGGTATCGATGAAATTGCGATAGCGGTTGTAGAAGAGGCCGATATGGCCGCCGAAATCCTGGTCGCCGAGATTTGCCCCCAGCTCGAAGCCGTTGCCCGTCTCCGGCTTCAGGTTGGGATTGCCAAGACGGAGATAAGTCCCCGGAGCTCCGTAATCGAGATAAAGTTCGCTAACATTTGGCGCGCGGAAAGCCATCGACCACTGTGCATAAAGCTCGACATCCTCACGCGGCTGATAGGAGGCGCGCAGTTTCGGCGAAAACTGACTGTCGGACTGGCCGGGAGGAAGGCCGTCGAAATTCGGATTCTCCGTGTAGGAAGCGGTTTCCTTCGGCGAGTAGTCGTACCAGTCGAAGCGCAGGCCCGGGGTCACCGAGAATGGACCGTCTCCAAGCGAGATCTTGTCATCGATGAACAGGCCTATCCGCTTGCCGTCAACATCCGGCATGTCTGACTGGTTCGAGTGCAGGAAGTTGCACGGATCGAACGGGGAATAGGGCCCACCTGAGCAACTGTCCACGCCGGCGGAATATTGCGTTGTTTTGGAGAAGGCCACATTGAGCCCGGCCGTGACACGGTGGTTGAGGCCGCCGGTATCGAAAGATTTTTCAACGTTTCCAATGAAGCCGATGCTGCGTTCCTCGACTTCGTTGCTGCGGGCATAGTCTCCGACGACGGATCGATAACGGTATCCCGCCGTCCCGCTCTCGCGTAGCACGTCCTGCCAATAGAAGATGGCATTGGCGCTGTCGATCAGGGCATCGTCGTCAACCGCCTCGAACCTGTAGTCGAGGGAGACGCGGTCGCGGCGGACATCCTCAAAGCCGTCCCAATTGTCCGGGCGGAGGTTTCCGGTGAGACTTTGGCTGTGCCTGAGATCAATATCTTCATCCCGATCGAACCGCTCGGCGGTCAGACCGAAGACATGGCCGCTGTCGGTATATTGGCGGACCTTGAACAGGAGATTGTACTGATCGAAATCCCTGGGATCAGGATCGGAGCGGGCCGTCGAATATCCGCCGACATCGCCGTTGTTGTCCCTTTCATGCCCGTTGCTGTAGCCGCCCTGATACAGGATCGCCGTGTTGTCGATCCGCTTGGCAACAGCGGCGGAACTGCCGATGCTTTGGTCCTCGCTGTCAAAGCCGAGCTTGAAGATGCCGCCCCAGGTCGCATCGGGTCCGATCAGATCTTCGGGCTCCAACGTCCGTAGCACGACGGCGCCACCGAGCGCCCCTGATCCCGCACGGCTCGAATCCGCGCCGCGGACGATGTCGATGGTGGACAGCGAATTGAAGTCGAAACTAGTGACGCCACCATCGGCCTCGCGGGCGCCATCGAGAAGATAAGGGATCTCAATGCCGTCGACCGTCGTCAAGACGCGGTCCTGGTCCAGACCGCGAATGTTGATGCTGTTGTTGGAGCGATCGAAGCTGACGCCCGGCTCTAGGCTGCGACCCAGATCCTCGATGCTGGTGATCTGGTTGTCGTCTATCTGCTGCGCCGTCGTCTCCGAAGCGAGCGGCGTCTCGGCAACGCTTCCTGCGGCGGGTGCCCGCTTGCCCTTGACCACGATCTTCTGGAGGGCGGTGGCTCCCTCCTGCGTGGCGGTCTCGGCAGTGGGCGCGCTCTGCGCAACGGCATGGGAAACAGGAATTATCAGGACGGCCGCTGTGCAGGCCAAAAGAACCGAGCGTGATCGCCGGACCATCGTAAACCAACCCTTTCAAAAGATCTTACCGGGCTGGCTGGTCGGAGCGTCGTCGCTCGAGGGGCTGGCTAGGCTTTCACATGATGAACATGAAGGCGTGAGCGCCTTCTTTTTGCCGCATAAAAAACATGAGTGTGATTGTCAATATAACGCAACCTCAAAATCATGAATAAAATATCAAGTTTTAACGATTGCAGTTTCCGTTGCCCAATTGCAACTGAATCCGCTCTCGAGCGTTCTCTTCCCTGCCCGCAATGAACACGGATGAGAGCGTGCGAAGGACTTTGAAGACGGCATTGGCCGCAATTTTCATGATATCGCTTACTTCAGCGACACTACCGGAAAAGGGTCCGATCCCGGCGGCCAAACCCGACATCTCGCAGAATTCCCAGGAAGAGAAAGAAGAGGCTCCCGCTGTACCGAGCCCCAAACCTCAGACAGCGCAACCGATACCGCCGAAAATGGGACCTCCATGGCCCCCGCCCCCGACCATCGAACCTGAAACCACCGAGGCGCATGACACCTGCGTGAAGGCGCTGCAGGCAATGGGCGCAACATTTAAGGATGCCCCGAGGATCGACGATGGCAATGGCTGCGGCATCGACAAGCCGATTGTCGTTTCGCAAGTCCTTCCCGGAATGAAGCTGAAACCCGAAGGGACAATGCGTTGCGAAACCGCCTTGGCGCTCGCCCACTGGATGAAGGAAGTCGTCATTCCCGCCGCTTCCATCGCGGTTCCGGATCAGGGACGCATCACAGCAATCAATCAGGCCTCGACCTATATCTGCCGATTGCGCAATGGTGCGGCCACGGGCAAGATTTCCGAACATGCGCGCGGAAACGCAGTCGATGTCGCAAGCTTCAGTTTCGAGAAAGGCGAGCCCGTCGCTGTCCAGCCGCGCCGCGAAGACCCGACGCTGACCGGCGCCTTCCAGCGAGCGGTCAGCGCTTCCGCCTGCCTTTATTTCACGACCGTTCTCGACCCGGAGAGCGATGCCGCGCACGAAACCCACTTCCATCTCGATGTGATCGAGAGAAAGGGCGGGTTCCGCTTTTGCCGATAGGGCGACATCCCGCTAACTCTTTGATGGAGAGACGGATGCAGATTTCAGGTCGATCCGACCTGAAATCATCCGGCTCTAGAACAATCCCTCGATATAGCCTTGATCGTTGAGAAAAATCCGCTCCGCCGCCGGCGATTTCGGCAATCCCGGCATAGTCATGATCTCGCCCGTGATGGCGACAACGAAACCGGCTCCAGCCGATAGTCTGACCTCGCGGACCGGCACGATATGCCCCTCCGGCGCCCCATGCAGGTTCGGATCGGTCGAAAAGGAATATTGCGTCTTTGCCATGCAGACCGGCAGATTGCCGTAGCCTTGCTCTTCCCAGGCCAGGAGCTGGTCGCGCACAGCTTTGTCGGCGGTCACTTCGCCGGCATGATAAATCTTCGAGGCGATGATCTCGATCTTTTCAAGGAGCGGCAGATGGTCGGGATAGAGCGGCTGGAACCTGGCCTGGCCGGATTCGGCAAGTTCGACCACCTTGTAGGCCAGCTCTTCGATGCCTGCCGACCCCTCCGCCCAATGCTTGCAGAGGATCGCCTCCGCCCCGAGACGCGAAACATATTCCTGTACCGCCTTGATCTCGGCCGGCGTGTCGGTAACGAAATGATTGATGGCGACCACGACCGGGACGCCGAACTTGCGCACATTCGCCACGTGACGGCCGAGATTGGCGCAGCCCTTGATCAGCGCCCGCACATCTTCCTTGCCGAGATCTTCCCTTTTGACGCCACCATTCATCTTCAGCGCGCGAACCGTCGCCACGATGACGGCCGCATCCGGCGAAAGTCCCGCCTTGCGGCATTTGATGTCGAAGAATTTCTCCGCACCGAGATCGGCGCCGAAGCCCGCTTCCGTCACCACGTAATCCGCAAGCTTCAGTGCCGTAGTGGTGGCGATGACCGAGTTGCAGCCGTGTGCGATGTTGGCAAAAGGCCCGCCATGCACGAAGGCAGGGTTGTTTTCGAGCGTCTGTACGAGATTGGGCTGCATGGCGTCACGCAAGAGCACCGCCATCGCCCCGTCCGCCCTCAGATCGCTGGCGTAAACCGGCGTCCGATCACGACGATATCCGACGATGATTTTCCCCAGGCGCCGTTCGAGATCCTTGAGATCGGAAGCGAGACAGAGGATCGCCATCACCTCCGAGGCAACGGTGATGTCGAATCCGCATTCACGCGGAAATCCATTTGCCACGCCGCCGAGAGAGGAAACCATGCTGCGCAGCGCCCGGTCGTTCATGTCCATGACGCGCCGCCAGGTGATGCGGCGAACGTCGATGTCCTGCTCATTGCCCCAGTAGATGTGATTGTCGACGAGCGCGGCGAGCAGATTGTGAGCGGAAGTGACAGCGTGAAAATCGCCGGTGAAGTGCAGGTTGATGTCTTCCATCGGAATGACCTGCGCATAGCCGCCGCCGGCCGCACCGCCCTTCACGCCGAAACAGGGTCCGAGCGAGGCCTCGCGCACGCAGACGATCGTCTTTTTGCCGATGCGGTTCAGTCCGTCGCCGAGCCCGACGGTGGTGGTCGTCTTCCCCTCGCCCGCGGGAGTGGGATTGATGGCAGTGACGAGGATGAGCTTCCCGTCCGGCTTGCCTGCCTGCGCATCGATGAAATCGGCGCTGATCTTCGCCTTGTCGTGGCCATACGGCATAAGTTGGGCCGGCAAAATGCCGAGCGACGACCCGATCTCGAAAATCGGCTTCTTCTTCGCTGCACGCGCAATTTCGATATCGGATTTCACCGTGGACATTCGATTTGCTTCCCGTTCCTGCGCCCCGGAGCGGGCGAGCCCTCTCGGGCATAGCCGAATCCGGTCATGCTGTGAATAGGCGCGAAGTGAAGGGCAGCGCCTGTCTCCGGTCTTGCTGACGGCACGATGGGCGGGTTAACTGGCCGCAGACGAATCTGAAGTGGAGATAAGCCGGGCATGAGATCACTGGAAGTCCTCGTCGAACGCATCATCCTGTCGAGCCGTTGGCTGCTTGTGGCTTTCTATCTCGGACTGGTTGCTGCTCTGGCAGTCTACGCATTTTCCTTCGGCTATAAGTTCCTGAAAGTCGCAGGCGGCGTCTTCGAACTCGACGAAGCGCAGATGATCCTTGCCATGCTTGGCCTCATCGATGCCGCGCTGGTCGCGAGCCTGATCGTCATGGTGATGATCTCCGGCTATGAGAATTTTGTCAGTCGCTTCGATGAGGGCGAGGACGAGGTGTCCTTCCTCGGAAAGCTCGATTCCGGCAGCCTGAAGATCAAGGTCGCCTCCTCGATCGTTGCCATTTCATCCATTCACCTGCTGCAGGTTTTCCTGAATGTGGAACAATATACCGATAGCAGGATCATGTGGCTGACGCTGATGCATCTCGCCTTTGTGATCTCAGCCGTAATGCTCGGCTTTCTCGAAGCGATGATGAGCAGGGCAAAACCGCACTAGCATATACTGTCGTCCGCACAATAGCGGCGAAGCTTCCGGTTCAGGCCGAAGGCTTCACCTTCACGGTTCAACCATCTCCCATCGCAATCAGGCTGGCATTGCCGCCGGCGGCTGCCGTATTAACCGAGATGACCTGCTCCAGTGCAAAACGCTGCAGATAGGCGGGCCCTCCCGCCTTGAAGCCGGTGCCCGAAAGACCGGAGCCGCCGAAAGGCTGCGTGCCGACCACGGCGCCGATCATATTGCGGTTGACGTAGACATTGCCGGTATCGAGCGCGTCGGCCACCGTGCGGATCGTCGCTTCGATGCGGCTATGGACACCGAGTGTGAGGCCGTAGCCGGAGGCATTAATATCGGCAAGCACCTGCGGCAGTTCCTTCGCCTTCCATTTGACGACGTGGAGCACGGGTCCGAAGACCTCCTTCGTCAGAGCACCGGGCTTGTCGAGCTCGACGATATGAGGCGCAAAGAAGCTGCCGCCGGCGGGCGCACGTCCGGCATACCGTAGCTTTTGCGTCTGCCTCATTTCCGCGATATGCGCTTCGAGCATCGCCTTCTGCTTCTCGTCGATGATCGGGCCGACATCGGTCGTCTCCAGGCTCGGATCACCGAGTTGCAGTTCCTTGGCAGCACCCTCGATCATCTGCGTCATGTGTTCGGCCACATCCTCCTGCAGGAAGAGCAGACGCAGCGCCGAGCAACGCTGACCGGCCGAGCGGAAGGCCGATGTGATGACGTCGTCCGCCACCTGCTCGGCAAGCGCCGTCGCATCGACGATCATGGCGTTGAGGCCGCCGGTCTCAGCAATCAGCGGCACGATCGGTCCGTCCTTTGCGGCAAGGGCGCGGTTGATCGCCCAGGCAGTCTTCGTCGAACCGGTGAAGGCGACGCCTGCGAGTGCCGGATGCACGGTTATCGTCGAGCCGACCTCAGGGCCGCCGGGCACGAAAAGAAGCGCATCCGTCGGGACGCCCGCCTTGTGAAACAGCTTCACGGCTTCGTAGGCGATCAACGGGGTCTGCGGGGCAGGCTTGGCGATGACGGCATTGCCGGCCACCAGAGCAGCAGAGACCTGCCCCAGAAAGATCGCCAGCGGAAAATTCCACGGCGAAATGCAGGCAAATACCCCGCGACCGCGCCAGAGATAGCGGTTATCCTCTCCCGTCGGACCGGGCATCTTTACCATCGCACCAAACAACCTGCGGGCCTGCTCCGCATAGTAACGGCAGAAATCGACCGCTTCGCGAACTTCGGCGAGGCCGTCATCCAGCGTCTTGCCGCCTTCTGCAGCAAGCAGCGCGATCAGCCTGTCGCGATTTTCCTCCATCAGGTCCGCCATCCGCTCCAGCGCGGCAGCGCGCTCCTCCACTGGCTTGCGCGACCATGACTTGAAGCCTTTGGCACCGACTGCGAACGCTTTGGCGACATCGTCCGCGGTCGCATTGCGCACCGAGCCAACCTTCTGCTGATGGTTGGCGGGCGAAATGACGGCTATTTCGGCGCCGCTTGCGATGACGCCGGGAATCAACGGCTCCGCTGCGGTGGCAGCAACAGCTTGGCGGATATTGGTCATCAGCTTGTCCAGTGTCCGGCGATGGCCGAATTCCAGCCCGGCGCTGTTCTTGCGCTTGCTGTAAAGTTCCGCCGGCATCGGAATTCTACTGTTACGTGCGCTAGCCCCGACGTCGAGCTGCAGTTTTGCAGCCGGGCGCTCCAGCAGCGCCGTCACCGGCACGTTTTTGTCACCGGCCAGTGCGACGAAGGAGGAGTTCGCACCGTTTTCAAGGAGACGTCGAACGAGATAGGCAAGCAGATCGCGATAGCCGCCGACGGGTGCGTAGATGCGGCAAGCAATGCGGTCGTTGCTGTCGAGCAGGTGATTGTAGAGCGTTTCGCCCATGCCATGCAGCCGCTGGAATTCAAATCCGGAGCGATCGTTGCCGGCGAGTTCCAGGATGGTCGAGACCGTCAGGGCATTATGTGTCGCAAATTGCGGAAAGATACGCTGCCGCTTGTCGAGCAGCCGCTGCGCACAGGCGAGATAGGAAAGATCCGTCGCCTGCTTGCGCGTCCAGACCGGATAATCCTCCAGGCCCCGCTCCTGTGCACGCTTGATCTCGGTGTCCCAGTAGGCACCCTTGACGAGGCGAACCATCATGCGCCGGCCGAGCTTTGCGCAGAGATCATCGATATAGTCGATCACCGCCGTTGCGCGCTTCTGATAGGCCTGGATCGCCAGCCCGAACCCGTCCCAGCCTTCGAGCGACGGGTCGCTGAAGACGGCGGCGATGACATCCAGCGACAATTCAAGCCGGTCGGCCTCCTCGGCGTCGACAGTGAAATTGAGCTGATGGGCTTTGGCCATCTGCGCAAGCCGCAGGAGGTCAGGCACGAGCTCCTTCATCACACGGTCGCGATGCGTTGCAAGATAGCGCGGATGCAGCGCCGAGAGCTTGACCGAGATTCCCATCCGATCCGGCAATTCCTTGTTCTTGCCATTCTTCGCCATCCATCCGCCAATCGCCTCGATCGCCGCTGCATAGGAGGCGAAATAACGCTTGGCATCTTCAGCTGTGCGGGCGCCCTCGCCCAGCATATCGAAGGAGTGGCGATAGCCCTTCTCCTCGCTCTTGGCAGCGCGCGAAAGCGCGTCTTTAATGGTTTCGCCGAGCACAAAATGATGGCCGAGGAAACGCATGGCCTGTTTCGTGGCATTGCGCACCGTCGGCAGGCCCAATCGCTTGATGAGACCGCGCACGACGCCCTCCGGCGTGTCCCCTGGACGGATGATGCGGGCTGACAAGCCGAGCGCCCAGGCCGAGGCCGAGACAAACCAACTCTCGCCGCGTCCCTCATGCTCGCTCCAACCGCCCTCCTTCAGCTTATCCTCGATCAACTTGTCCTGCGTCAGCGCATCCGGTACGCGCAGCAGCGCCTCCGCCAGCACCATAAGCGCGAGGCCTTCCTTGGTCGAAAGTCCGTATTCCCTGAGAAAATCCTCGACGCCGCCAATCGAGCCGGAATTGGCGCGGATTGCCTCGATCATCTTGCCGGCCCGTTTGTCGATCGCACTGTCCTGTCCGGCCGTGAACTCGAGCTTGTCGGCGAATGCATTCAGCAGCCGGTCGTCATCGCCGGCGAAAGGAGCGTTGAAAAGGGGCAGCTGCGTGGAAATCGGGGTCGGCATAGATTCTCTCCGTGATATCCGCAACATAGCTATTCATTCATGGTGTTTTTCACTAAAATGGATGGCTACAAAAATATCTTTGACTAGCAAGCATAAGAAAGACCGTGACTTATGAAAGAGCTGGATCGTCTCGATCGCAAGATCCTTCGCGCGCTTCAGAAGGAAGGCCGCTTGTCCAATATAGAACTCGCGGAACGGGTAAACCTTTCCCCGACGGCAACGGCCGAGCGCGTGAAGCGCCTGACGCGCGACGGCTATATTACCGGCTATATGGCGATCCTGTCGCCGGAAAAGCTCGGCCGCACACTTCTCGTCTTCGTTCAGGTGAAACTGGACCGCACAACGCCGGATGTGTTCGACGCCTTCGCCGCCGCGGTCAAACGTAGTGACGATGTCATGGAATGCCATATGGTGGCAGGCGGTTTCGACTACCTCGTCAAGGCGCGCGTAGCAGGAATGGAAGCCTATCGGCAGTTTCTCTCGGAGGTTATTCTTCCCCTCCCCGGTGTTCGGGAAACGCACACTTACGCTGTTATGGAAGAAGTCAAAGGCACAGCGCTGTTGCCGGTTTGATGCGCACGATGATTAAATGTTCAAAAAATGAATTAATCACTGTTAACCAGGTTAATTTCCGCTAGCATATATAACCATTCCAGTATTTGATAGCGATAACATCTGGCAGGCTCGTTTGTTAATGTCCTATATGGTCGCCTCAGAAAGACAGTCAGCGCTTTCAGCCGAACTTTCGGCAGCCCGCACGCAAGGCCTATTTGCGCAGGCGATGGAGCACGTGACGGCGGCTTTCGGCTTCAGTTATTTCGCGCTGATCAACGCCCCCGCGACCGAAGACACCTTGCTTTCCCCACTGGTAATCGAAACATCCCTCCCGACATTCTTTTTTCGGGAATTCGACCGTAGTCACATGCTGCGCAACAGCCCTCTGCTTCAGCGCATCCGTGAATCCGTCCTGCCGCAGTTCTGGAACCTGAAGGAAAAAGGCCAATCCACCGCCGCTGAAATTCAGGGCGAACTGCGCGCGCTGCTGTTGCGCCATCAACTAATGATGGGAAATCTCTTTCCGATCAACTCTATCGATGGCCAGCGGCTGGTGTTCTGGTTTACCGGGAGCCGCACGCCCCTCCACCAGGGCGAGGTCAATGAACTCGCCATGATCATGCTGCAGGCGCTTGACACCTACAACGGCCTGAAGCGAAGCGATGGCGGGCCGATCAACATGCTCTCTGCCCGCGAGCTCGAGGTCGTCCGCTGGACAGCCCAGGGCAAGACCTCCGTCGAAATCGGCCAGATCCTCTCGCTCTCCGATCATACGGTCAATGCTTACATGACCAACGCGATCAAGAAGCTCGATTGCGTCAACCGCACCCAGCTCGTCGCCAAGGCAATCAGACTAAAGCTTATCAACTAGATCGCCGAGCGTCCGACAGGACTTGCCAGAGCGGTTCAGCTTTTTCATGGAACACAGTATACGACAGTGTGGCGGCGGGCAGGCCCTCATCCGCCCTCCGGCCCCGCAGGCGGGGCGAAGGAGGAGTCGCACCCTCCACCGTCCCTCACTGCGGCGTTGATCCGCAGCCGCTTGCTCGATTTGTCCCCTCGCCCCGCTTGCGGGGAGAGGGCTAGGATAAGGGGCAAAACTGTCGGCAAATCCTAAGGCCGCAGATCGGCATTCCGATGGGACGCTACAGCGCTGTGCGTCTATCGGTCGAGCACCGAGCGGATTTCCACGAGGTTCGAGCGGACGCGAAGGATGTAAAAGCCCATTGTCGCCAGATGACTCGGCATGATCCAGCCGTCCTCGCGGCCGTTCGAGATGATCGCCGGCTGTATGCGCAGCGCCGCCTGGAGCTGCCTCATTGTTGTTGTCCAGAGTGTGGCGATATTCCGCTCGGCTATGACCTGCGAGAAATCCGCCTGAGTTGCGCTCAATATCGCGTAGTAACCGTAGAGCTGACCGTAGGCGAACCAGAAACGGTCGTCGGCGCGTGTATCGAACCAGCCGCGATTGTGGTTCTGCGAACGCTCGGCAAGCATATCCGATGTACTGCCGAGATCGTTGGCAATGCGGTCGACAAACTGGATGAGGTTGTCGGCGCGGCTGTCGAAGACCGCATTGCAGGCGGCAAGGTCCGTATTGAACTTGCGCAGGCTGTTCATCGCCGCGCGGTAGAAGCTCGGCGTCGGCGTCTTTGGACCAAATGGATTGAGCCCGAAATACCAACTCGATTCATCGAACTGGATGTTGCCGCGTGCACTCTGCAGATCGTTATTGATACCCGAGGTGCCCCGAACCCGGCCGAGCGTATCGACGAGTTCCACCGCCGTGCGCCGCACCGCCTGATTGATGCCGCGCTGGAAGGAAGCCTTGTTATCGAGAAACGGCGTGTGGTCCCAGTCGATTCCGAAGAAGCCGAGCTTGTAGAGCAGCATCGACGATATCCACGCGTTCTGGTTGACGTTGAAGTCGATGAGATCGGCCGAAACGTCGACGATGGCCGAGCGCTGGCAGGTCTTTGCCGTCGTGGCGTCGGTCGTCGGCAATTCCTGCCCCGCCGGTACCTTGCGTTCCGAGAGCTTATAATTGTCGACGAAGTTGGGGTTGAATCCGGACCAGGCCTGCGTTTGCCAAAAGAAGTAGCCATAAAGCCCGACAAGAAGCAAAAGCAGAAGGATGATCGGGATCCTGATCATCCAGTTTCGCTTCGCATACCAGCCGTGCGCCGCGAGAAACGGCCAGACCAGCCAGGCGACGAGCAATCCGAATCCTCGGCCTATGGCACGAAACAGCCGTTCGAAGAAGGCCGTGACCCGGTCAAGCATGTCGTCATCTCCTATGCGAAAAATTCCTCTAGGCCTTCCGATGCAAGCACATATGTGTTCACGGGCCGCTGCACAACAAGAAGGCGGTATTTTTCATCGACCAGTGCGAGGCGGTCCCTCTGAGATTAGAAGACTGGCGCATCGGCGTTGCTCTGCGGCTTCGCAAATGCCGGGAAGCGCTTTTTGAAAGCGCCGTTCGCCAGGCTTTTGCGCCTCTCCAGTTCCTGCGGAACCAGCATATTCTGATCGAGGAGCTTCATAAGATCGGCGATATGCGCATAACCTGGTCGGCTTCCAGAACTCGAATCCAGCGCCTCCTTCCCCACCTGAGACCTGTAGAGGATAAGCCGCTCCTCCGTATCGATCATCAGTTTCCGGATTATGGCGTTGCAAACACCGATCTGATCGTTGAGCCCGTCGACGAAAACCTGGAACATGCCTATGAAGCGTTCGTGATGCCGGCTTGCCTCTCGCAACCTTTCCTCTTCTGCAGATATGCGACCGACCTCCGCCACCAGTTCGATCCGCTCCTGCTCCAGCCGTTCTCTTTCGCCCCTGCCGCCATAGAGGCCGATCCGGCCCTCCGTATTCAAGGCCTTGGCCCTTAGTTCCTTGATGCGGATATGGGCAATATCGATGCTACTGACGAGGTGCCGGCGATGCTCGACGATCGCAACGAGATCGGCCTCCGACATTCTGTGGGAATGCTGAAGGAAGCTGCGATGCTCATTGACGAGGCCGGCCAGGCTGTTCGACTGGGCGAGCAGGTCCAATAGCCGCCCAATGACCGGCGCCTCGCGGACACGATCGGCATGAATGCGCCACATGCGCTTGCGCGAAAGCAATCCGGCAATCTTTTCCCGCAAGGTCAGGCTCCGGGCATTGTCGAGCTCGGCCGAGACGTCCGTGGTTGCCTGTTCAAGGTGAAGGACGAGCTTGGCCAGCAGCAGATCGAAAGCATCTCTGCATCTCTCGAACGCCTGAAATCGAGGTTCTTCTTCCTGGAAATCGGTCTCACCGACCTCTGTCCCATGCCCGGAAAACTGCCTGGCGACTTGATTGAGAAAGGCCGCGCAATGATCCGCGTCGGAGCGCACTTCCGCGGCGAGTTTGTCGGCATTTTCGATCTGGTTTTCAAATGATGGAAGCTTGCCCACCAACCTCTCCATGGAATCGCTGCAGGAGAAGCCTATCCTGCGGTTCCGGCAAAGAAAACCGGGCGGTATTGCACCCACCGAGTGACGCAGCGCCGGTTTGGATCAGACCCCATTCATCGTATCTTCCCAATGGCGGCGGCAGAGGGAGACGTATTTCTCGTTGCCGCCGACATCGATCTGGGCTCCTTCGCGAACGACATTGCCCTCGCCGTTGAGGCGGACCACCATCGTTGCCTTGCGTCCGCAATGGCATATTGTCCTGACCTCGCGCAATTCGTCGGCGATCGCGAGAAGCTCCTGGGACGCCGGAAACAACTTGCCCTGGAAGTCGGTTCGCAACCCATAGACCATCACCGGGATAGCCAGTCGATCGACGATATGCGCAAGCTGCCAGACATGGTCGCGCGTCATGAAATGAGCCTCGTCGACGAAGACGCAGGCGATCGTCTTTTCCGCGTTGAGGTTTTCCACGATCCGAAAAAGATCGTCGGTGGTCTCGAACGGGATTGCATCCGACATAAGCCCGATGCGTGATGAGATTTTCCCCCGCCCTGCCCGTTCGTCGAAGGCGGCGATCAGCGCGATCGTATGCATGCCGCGCTCCTGATAATTATAGGATGCCTGCAACAAGAGGGTCGATTTACCGGCATTCATGGTCGAGTAGTTGAAATAGAGCTTCGCCATTGCATTCTCCTTGCCGGCTTCATGGAAGTTGCATGGCGTAAAGGAAAGGCTCCCATGCGAAAAACCACAGAAAATGCAAGAATCTGGTTTTCCGTGCGGCTAGAGCCGGATGATTTCAGGCCGAATCGACCTGAAATCTGAATCCGTCTCCAAATCAGAAAGTTAGAGCGGGATGTCGCCGGAAAACCGCACACATTTTCGGCATCCCGCTCTAGCACACCGGCGTTCCCGTCGCGACCGCGCAAGAAAATTGCAGACGTCGCAATCGAACCGTCTAAACCGGCGCAAACACACGCAGGTCGCTTGAAAATGTCAGATATTGGTGCTTGGCTTGGGAACGTCAGACTGGGAGTCTAGAAATGAAAACAACAAGCACATTCAAATTTGCCACCGCGGCTGCCGTTGCGGCACTTTCTATCGCTACCACCGCCTTTGCCGCCGATCCGGAAAGCTGCTCCACCGTGCACTTCTCCGATGTCGGCTGGACGGATATCACGGCCACGACCGCGACTGCTTCCGTCGTTCTCAAGGGCCTCGGCTATCAGACGGACGTCAAGGTTCTGTCCGTTCCGGTGACCTACACTTCGCTCAAGAACAAGGACATCGACGTTTTCCTCGGCAACTGGATGCCGACGCAGGAAAAGGATATCCGCCCCTATCTCGATGACAAATCGGTCGAATCCTTCGGCCCCAACCTCGTCGGCGCGAAATACACGCTCGCTACCAATGCCAAGGGCGTCGAACTGGGCATCAAAGACTTCAAGGATATCGCCGCCCATAAGGATGACCTCGAAGAAAAGATCTACGGCATCGAGCCTGGCAACGACGGCAACCGCCTGATCATCGATATGGTCGACAAGGACACCTTCGGCCTGAAGGGCTTCGAGGTGGTCGAGTCTTCCGAACAGGGCATGCTGGCGCAGGTCGCCCGGGCAGAAAAGGAAGGAAAGCCGATCATCTTTCTTGGCTGGGAACCGCACCCGATGAATACTAATTTCAAGCTCACTTATCTTTCGGGCGGCGACGACATCTTCGGACCGAATTACGGCGGCGCCGAGGTCTTCACCAATGTCCGCGCCGGCTACCTTCAGGAATGCCCGAATGTCGGCACCCTGCTGAAGAACATGAAATTCTCCCTGGAAATGGAGAATGAATTGATGGGCAAGATTCTAAACGATGGCGAGGAGCCGGAAACGGCTGCTTCCGAGTGGCTCAAGGCCAATCCGAAAGCGATCGAGCCTTGGCTTGCCGGTGTCACGGCAAAGGACGGCGGTGATGGTCTGGCGGCTGTGAAGTCCGGCCTCGGCCTTTGATGGACAGGATCGGGGCAGCAATGCTGCCCCGCTTTCCTTTCATTGTGATCTTTTGAATTTCATATAGGCGAGCACCGTGAACTGGATAACCGAAGCCCGAATTCCGATCGGCCCTTGGGCCAAGTCGGCCGTGGACTGGCTGACCTCGAATGGAGAATGGTTTTTTAACCAGCTCGCCTTCCTGCTCGCTCACGTGATCGACGCGCTGCTCTATGTCTTGCAGGCGCCGCATCCCCTCATCGTTGTGCTTGCCATCAGTCTGATCGCATATTTTCTGCGCCGCTCGATCACGGTTGCGGTCTTCACCTGTCTTGCGCTCCTGCTGATCATGAACCAGGGATACTGGAAAGAGACGACAGAGACCCTTGCCCTCGTGCTTGCCTCCACTTTCGTGAGCATGGCGATCGGTGTCCCTCTCGGCATAGCGGCAGCGCGCCGCGCATGGGTTTACTCCATCATGCGCCCGATCCTCGACCTCATGCAGACCATTCCGACATTCGTCTATCTGATTCCGGCGCTTATTCTTTTCGGCCTCGGCATGGTGCCCGGCTTGATCGCAACGGTCATCTTTGCGATCCCCGCCCCGATCCGGCTGACGCGCCTTGGCATCATCTCCACGCCGCCATCGCTGGTCGAAGCAGCGGAATCCTTCGGCGCCACGCGGACGCAGGTTCTGCGCAAGGTGGAGTTGCCCTGCGCCACGCCGCAGATCATGGCAGGTCTCACTCAGACGATCATGCTGTCTCTCTCCATGGTCGTCATTGCAGCGCTCGTCGGTGCCCCTGGCCTCGGTGTCCCCGTCGTGCGCGCCCTCAACACGGTCAATATCGCCAAGGGTTTCGAAGCCGGTTTCTGCATCGTCATCCTGGCAATCATCCTTGATCGCATGTTCCGGTCATCCGGCGAGGGAGACGACGCATGACGGCGGTTACCTTCAAGAACGTCGATATCATCTTCGGCGACAAGCCTGAGCCTGCCCTGGCTCTTGTCGATCAAGGCAAGACCCGCGATGAGATCAGCGCCGCAACTGGCCTTGTGCTGGGGGTCGCCGACGCCTCCCTCACCATCACGGAAGGCGAGATCCTGGTGCTGATGGGCCTTTCCGGCTCCGGCAAATCGACGCTGCTGCGCGCCGTCAACGGGCTGGCGCCGGTGGTGCGCGGCGAGGTTTCCGTCGCCACAGTGAACGGCCTCGTCAATCCCTATGCTGCCAATCGCAAGACACTGCGTGATCTGCGCATGCACACCGTGTCCATGGTATTTCAGCAGTTCGCACTGCTGCCCTGGCGGACAGTGGCGGAAAATGTCGGCTTCGGGCTCGAGCTCGCCGGCGTTGCCGAGGCCGAACGCCGCACTAGGGTCGGCGAACAGCTCGAGCTGGTCAACCTGACGAAATGGGCGAACCGCAAGGTCAACGAGCTTTCCGGCGGCATGCAGCAACGCGTCGGCCTTGCCCGCGCCTTTGCGACCGGCGCGCCGATCCTGCTGATGGACGAGCCATTCTCGGCGCTCGATCCGCTGATCCGCACGCGTCTGCAGGACGAATTGCTGGAATTCCAGCGCCGGCTCAGGAAAACCATCCTCTTCGTCAGCCATGATCTGGATGAGGCTTTCCGCATCGGAAACCGCATCGCGATCATGGAAGGCGGCCGCATCATCCAGTGCGGAACGCCGCAAGAGATCGTCAGGAACCCGGCGGATCAATATGTTGCGGACTTCGTCCAGCACTTGAATCCGATCAGCATGCTGACCGCCAAGGATGTCATGCAGCCGGGCCTCGGACAGGCTGCCGCCGGTGCCAGCGTCAGCGCCACGGCACGCCCCACGACGCCGCTCGTCGATATTCTCGATGCCTTGGCCCGGCAGCCGGGCAGCATCGGCGTGGTTGACAACGGCGCGATCATAGGCACGATCTCCGCCCAGGACATCGTGGCGGGGCTGACCAGTCACAGGCGGAAAGAGTAGCCCTGACGATTGGGTCGCCCGAGCCCCACGGCGAGTAATGATCGTGAATGACAAAACCTCGGTACTGCGCGAAACGGACGACGAGGCTCGCAAACTGGCGCGGACGCTCCTGCGTTCGGCTCGCTACGCCGCGCTCGCCGTGCTCGATCCGGAAACGGGCTTTCCTTCGGCCAGTCGCGTCCTCATCGGAACCGACATCGATTGCGTTCCCGTTGTGCTCGTTTCCGGGCTCTCGGCTCATACGAAAGCACTGTTAGCCGATGCGCGTTCATCGCTGCTTGCCGGCGAGCCTGGCAAGGGTGATCCCCTCGCCCACCCGCGTCTGACCGTGCAGTGCCTCGCCGAGCGGATCGACCGAGAAAGTGCCCTTCATGCCCGTATCCGCGAGCGCTTCCTCAACCGTCACCCAAAAGCGGGACTCTATATCGACTTTCCGGATTTCTGCTTCTTCAGGCTTGTGCCACAGTCAGCGAGCCTCAACGGAGGCTTTGGGCGAGCCTATGTTCTCCCCGGTTCGGATCTGGTGATTCCCTCTGCCCTAAGCCAGTTCGTGGCCGCCAGGGCCGCTGATGCAGTGCGAGAATTAGTAGGGCGCCATCCCGACATCGCAGATGTCCTCGCAAAAAAATTGCGGCAGGAAAAGGGCAAAGACTGGGCAATAAGTGGGCTTGACGCCGAGGGTTTGGACCTTATTTCCGCCGATGTTCTGCTGCGGTTCGAGTTTGAACCGCGGATCCAGGAGGGGTGCGACATTGCTTCACACATATCTAAAATAGCATACTCAATACCTGAAATTTAGGTATATACAATCTTCCACGGGTATTGCTAACTTTTAGCATCAGTTAGCTCCCCGGCTGATAACCTGTGCTCGGTTCTGATGTACGATCCGCATTAGGAAGATTGAAAAGATGAAAACGACTGACTTGTCCGACCACTCAACAGTGGCCGCCGCCCTTTTATCTGCAATGGCAAACCCGAAACGACTGATGATCCTCCTCAGCCTCGTCAAGGGAGAAGTTCCCGTTGGCGTGCTTGCCACCCAGGTTGGTCTTAGCCAGTCCGCTCTGTCGCAGCACCTCTCCAAGCTGCGCGCTCAGAAGCTGGTCAAGACCCGCCGCGACGCCCAGACCATTTACTATTCCAGTTCGTCTGAGCCGGTCATTAAGGTTCTGGCCACGCTGGAAGACATCTATTGCGAACCAGAAAGAAGCAAGACTGCTGCTTGATGATAGCGCTGACATAATGTCGGTAGAAAATTCGTCGCGTGGGTAATCCCACAGCGTGCGAACAGGCATGTTTCATCACCAGATGTATTCCCTTTGACCGGCAAACAAAATTTGCCGGTTTGTTTTTTAATGCATGTCGCGCAGAGTGTGCAGCGGTTTTGCGGCGACGACATGCATGAAAACAACGAGCTAAAGCCTGTCGCGTGAACCTACCTTCACGCGACAGGCTTTAGAGGAATAAGGAAAAGTGCGTGCGGTTTTCCGCCCGCATCCTGTTAACACCCTCTGGATTCAGCTTCCGACGACGCCGTTGTTGTCGCGGCTCAGCACCACGAGCGCAGGACGGGCCGGCATGCCGTCGGCGAAATCCGGCCAGCGTGTGCCCGCGTCTTCCATCGAGCTTGCATCGTCATTATCGGCCATGCGCAGTTCGCCCGGATGCTGGATCGAAATGAAGACGCTGCTGCCGTCTGGGGTGAAGGTCGGAGAGCAGCATTCGGAGCCGACCGGAGCAATATAGAAGAGCCGCGGCAATGCTCGTCCCGGGCCTTCAGTGTCCATGACATAGACCGAATCCGCAATACCCTCCGGCGGCGGGCCATCCGTCGTGACCCAAAGCCGGCCTGACGGATCCACGGCCAGATTGTCCGGATCGGTGAACCAGCCGGAACTCGACGTCCCCGGATTGAACATCGCCTGATCCTCCGGCTTGGCCGGATCGCCGCATAGTACGAAGATATCCCATTTGAAGCTGTCGGCAGCGTAGTCGGTCTTTTCCGTTGCTCCTGGCGGCACGAGTTCGAGCAGATGACCGTGCGGATTGGGACCCCGCGGATTGGCGACATTGACCATCTCGCTCTCATCGTCGCCCTGCCCCTGCGGCTGGCGATCCTCATTTTCGGTCATGGCAACATAGAGCTTGCCCGTGCCGGGATGCGGGATGAAGCCTTCCGGCGCATCCATCGGCGTCGCACCGACGAGGTCGGCAGCGCCGCGGGTGTTGAGAACAACGTCGGCCTGTGTCGCGAATCCGGCTTCCGCCGTCAGAGCTCCCTCGCCCGCCACGAGCGGCAGCCACCTCATGGTGCCATCGCTTTCGAACTTCGCGACCGAGAGCGTGCCATGGTCGAGCAGGTCTCTATTGGCGGCCCGATCGTCCGGGTTCCACGGGTCGCGCGTCACAAAGCGGTAAAGATATTCGAAGTCATCGTCATCGCCCATGAAGATCACAACTCGCCCGTCCGGCGCAACGCAACACTGCGCGCCCTCATGAGTCATGCGGCCGAGAGAGGTCCGCTTGACCGGCTTTGCGGAGGGGTCGAACGGATCGATCTCGACCACCCAATCGAAGCGCATCCATTCGTTCGGCTCTTCCTCGAACTTGAAGCGCGGCTCGATACGGCTGACGGAATAGATATCGTTTTCGTCCTCGTCCCATCCCTGGCGCTCGACGAGCTCCTGGTTGGCGAGCACCTTGTAATCGCCCGCGAACACGTCCATGGCGCCTTCCTCTCCGGAAAGCATAGTCCCCCAGGGTGTGATACCACCGTTGCAGTTTGAGATCGTACCGAAAACCACCGTGCCAGTAGGGTCCGCCTTGGTCTTCATGCGGTCGTCGCCAGCGGCCGGACCGGAAATGCTCATCTGGGTGCTCATGTGAATGCGGCGGTTATATTTGCTGTCGCGTACCACCTGCCATGTGTTGTCCGTTTTGCGGACCTCGAAGATACTGACGCCGAGCGCGGCCATCACGGCACGGATTTGATCGTCCGTCATCTTCTCTCGGTAGTCCTCGTCCGTCAGGCCGGGAAACATCAGAAAGGGCGTTGCGTATTCGTGGCTGACGACCATCAGCCCGTTTTCGGAGTTCCTTTCACCCCAGGGCATGGGCAAGAACTGGGTGAAATCATTGTTGTAGCCGAACTGGCGTTCGGCCGCCTTGCCGTCGAGCGTTGCAAGGTCGAAGGCGGGGCTATCGGGAAAGAGAGCGTCGCCCCAGCGGATGAGGATCTGACGGCCGTAACCTTCCGGCCAGTGATCGGCATCGTCGCGGACACGCTTCAATTCGGAAAAGGTCAGCGTCGAACTTTCCGCGGCTCGGGCTGACGGAACGTCGAAGACTGCGGGAACAGCGGCAGCTCCGGCAGTTGCCAAGAACCCTTTCAGAACGCTGCGACGACAAATGCCCTGCGCAAGAATTTCTCCATAGCTTTCTGCGAAAGCGCGGCGCGGGTTGGGGCGCGGCCTTGTTTTTTGGCGATCCGACATTTTTTCTCCAAGAATACGTTGAACTTCAATAAATTGAGAAGAATTCTTACAGTTAGGCCAATAGCCTTCATCCTTTGGTAGCAGAAGCGGGCAAAGCTATGATGACGGCGCCCGTCGAACCCGCCTCCCGCAGCGCCATGAAATCTCCTGTGGTGGATGGGCAGATACAAAGCCGGCAAGCGCCTTCGATATCTTGACGCATCCGGGTGCGCTGATAATTTGACCAGGCAGTCAATAATCGAGCGGCTGCGCCGCCCGGGAAAATGGCCCCCGAATGGCCATGGAGAACAGCATGTCCAATCGACTGAATACCACGCCGAACGATCTCAGGGCTTTCTGGATGCCCTTTACCGCAAACCGTCAGTTCAAGAAGGAACCGCGCCTCTTCGTTGGCGCGAAGGACATGTACTATGTCACGGCGGATGGTCGTCAGGTCCTGGATGGCGCTGCCGGTCTCTGGTGCGTGAATGCGGGCCACTGCCGTCCGAAGATCACCGAAGCGATTCGCGAACAGGCAGGCGAGCTCGATTATGCGCCGGCGTTTCAGATGGGGCACCCGAAAGCATTCGAATTGGCCAACCGGTTGGTCGATATCGCGCCGGAAGGCATGAACCATGTTCTTTACACCAATTCCGGATCGGAATCGGTCGACACCGCCCTCAAGGTCGCGATTGCTTACCATCGCGCCAAGGGCGACGGCTCACGCTTTCGCCTGATCGGGCGTGAACGCGGCTATCACGGCGTCAATTTTGGCGGAATCTCTGTCGGCGGCATCGTTTCGAACCGCAAGATGTTCGGCACGCTGCTGACGGGCGTCGACCACATGCCGCACACCCACCTTCCCGCCAAGAATGCGTTTACACGTGGCGAGCCAGAGCACGGCGGCGATATCGCGACCGAACTCGAGCGCATCGTCACCCTGCACGACGCCTCGACCATTGCCGCCGTCATTGTCGAGCCGGTCGCCGGCTCCACGGGCGTCCTCATCCCGCCGAAGGGCTATCTCCAGAAGCTTCGCGAGATCTGCACCAAGTACGGCATCCTGCTGATCTTCGACGAAGTCATCACCGGCTTCGGCCGCCTCGGCGCGCCCTTCGCCTCCCAATATTTCGACGTGAAGCCCGACATCATCACGACCGCCAAGGGCTTGACCAACGGCGTCATTCCGATGGGCGCCGTGCTCGTGACCTCGGAAATCCATGATGCCTTCATGGGTGGCCCGGAGCACATGATCGAATTCTTCCACGGCTACACCTATTCGGGCAACCCGATCGCGTCTGCCGCTGGTCTCGCGACGCTCGAGACCTACAAGGAAGAAGGCCTGCTCACCCGCGCGAGCGAACTCGCCGACTATTGGGCCGACGGCGTCCACTCGTTGAAGGACTGCCCGAACGTGATCGACTTGCGCAACCTCGGTCTCATCGGCGCGATCGAACTCGACCCCATCGCCGGCGAGCCCACCAAACGCGCCTTCGCCGCCTTCCTCAAGGCCTACGAGAACGGCCTCTACATCCGCACGACGGGCGATACAATCGCGCTTTCCCCACCGCTCATCATCGAGAAGTCCCATATCGACGAACTCTTCGGCAAGCTGAGGGATATACTGAAAGATAATATCTGACGCTGTCTTTTCCCCCGAGATTGCCCCTCACCCCAACCCTCTCCCCGCTCGCGGGGAGAGGGAGCCCATCCGAATCCTGTTCAGCTCTAGAGGCAAACTCGAAATAAGTCCCCTCTCCCCGCGCGCGGACGCGCGCGGGGAGAGGGCTAGGGTGAGGGGCAAACTCTCCGGAGCTACAAGAATGCGCGGTCCAGATCAGAAGAGAACTTACCGTGCCCGAGCCCTCCGCCAGTCGGATAACGACGCAGAAGCGAAGCTCTGGTCTGAACTTCGGGACCGACGGCTGAATGGGTTCAAGTTCGTCCGCCAACTGCCGATTGGCCCCTATTTTGCGGATTTCGCCTGTCGCGAACGACGATTGGTCATCGAGCTTGATGGCAGCCAGCATGCGCAAAGCAAACACGATGATGTCCGCAACCATTTCATGGGGACGGAAGGCTGGTCCGTCGTCCGCTTCTGGAACGTGGATGCACTGACATCCATGCCCTCCGTCCTCGATACGATCCTTGCAATTTGCGAGGGTCGACTTGTCGAGCCTGTCGATGCACCAGATCTGAGATTCCGGCCAGCAATTGGCAAATAGTAGCCCCTTTTGCCGCATTAATGAGCGTCCCAGCACCCGGCTCATTCGAGACGTTCGGAGACGAGGCTTGATTGCGGATGCACAATAGAGGCACAAAGGAGGAGCAACTCGGAATCGAGGGGAAACACGATGACCGCATATCTTGAACGCCTCATCGATCAGGGAACCGGCCGGGAGCCCGCCGATATCGTTCTGAAAGGCGGACGGTTCTTCGATCTGGTGACGGGCGAACTGGTCGAATCCGATATTGCGATTTGCGGCGATCGTATCGTCGGCACCTGCGGGGCATACGAAGGCAAGACCGAGATCGATATTTCCGGCCGCATCGTCGTGCCCGGCTTCATCGACAGCCATCTCCACATCGAATCCTCACTGGTGACGCCGCACGAATTCGATCGTTGCGTTCTGCCCTATGGCGTGACGACCGCCATCTGCGACCCGCATGAGATCGCAAATGTGCTTGGGGTCGAGGGCATCCAGTTCTTTCTGGATTCCGCACTCGAGACGATCATGGATATCCGCGTGCAGCTCTCCTCCTGCGTGCCCGCGACACATCTGGAGACTGCGGGCGCCGATCTGTCGGTGGAGCAACTCCTTCCCCTGCGCAACCATCCGAAGGTCATCGGTCTTGCCGAATTCATGAATTTTCCGGGCGTGATCCACAAGGATCCGGTCTGCATGGCCAAGCTTGCAGCTTTCCAGGACGCTCACATCGACGGTCATGCACCGCTACTGCGGGGAAACGATCTCAACGGCTACATCGCCGCCGGCATCCGCACCGAACACGAATGTACCACGGCGGCTGAAGCGCTCGAAAAGATCCGCAAGGGCATGCACATTTTAGTGCGTGAAGGCTCGGTGTCCAAGGATCTGCAGGCGCTGATGCCTGTTATCACCGAGCGGCTCTCGCCTCATCTCGCCCTTTGCACGGACGACCGCAATCCACTCGATATCGCCGAACAGGGCCATCTCGATCATATCATCCGCACGGCGATCGCCGGTGGCGTCGAACCGATCGCTATCTATCGCGCCGCCTCCATTTCCGCCGCCCGCGCCTTCGGCCTGCGCGACCGTGGCCTCGTGGCGCCGGGCTGGCGCGCCGACCTGGTCGTCATCGACGATCTGCGAAGCTGCAGAGCCGAAATCGTCTTTTCCGCCGGACGCCACGTCACGGAAACGCTTTTTTCCACGCGCAAGCCGGTTGCCCCAATTGGCCTCGACAGCGTGAAGGCGGCACCAGTCTGCGCCGCAGATTTCAGCGTGCCTGCGGTCGCAGGCGAAACCTCTGTCATCGGCATCGTGCCGGGCAAGATCATCACCGAGCACCGCCGCTATCGCCTGCCGGTCAAGGACAACCGGACCGATATCGACCTTGCCAACGACATCATCAAAGTCGCGGTCATCGAGCGCCATGGCAAGAACGGCAACCACGCCAACGGCTTCGTTCAAGGCTTTGGATTGAAGAAGGGCGCCATTGCCTCGACAGTCGGCCACGACAGCCACAATATCTGTGTCGTCGGTGTCAACGCCGATGACATGGCGCAAGCCGCCAATCGTCTCGGCGAGATCAATGGCGGCTTCGTCGTGGTCGCAGATGGCCGCGTGACCGGCGAAATCGCCCTGCCCGTCGCCGGCCTCATGAGCCTGGACCCTTATGAAAAGGTGCGCGATACGCTGCATGAGCTGCGCAAAGCAGCTTTCGAGCTTGGCGCTACCCTCGATGAACCCTTCTTGCAGCTCGCCTTCTTGCCGCTACCCGTCATCCCTCACCTGAAGATTTCCGACCGCGGCCTGGTCGATGTCGACAGGTTCATACTGATAGGATGAGATCGCCGTGTCCATTACGCGTTCGTTCGAACTCGCGGCGCTATAAACCCTCGCACAGAAGCCGTCGAGCGGCCCGAGCGTGATCGGACCCCTGCCCGTCGCCGCCTCGAAACCGGGTATCGCCAGTGCCTCGCCAAGCCCCATTCCGGCCGGCAAGGTAAACTCGGCCGGCGTGCGGGTGAGATTGAAGACGAAAAGCAGCCCCTCGTCGCCTTTCTCCCTGACAAAGGCAAGCAGGTCCTGGTTGGTATCGATGAAGTCCATGTCGCCGTCACGCAACGCCGCGTGACTTTTGCGAAAGGCCAGTGTCTGACGGTAATGGTGCAGCACGGAATTGGCATGTGCTTCCTGAACATCGACTGAAAGTGCTGCCTGTTCATAGGGCACCGGCAGCCAGGATTTTTCGGCATTGGTAAAGCCCGCATGCACCTTGCTCGCTTCCCACGGAAGTGGCGTACGGCATCCATCGCGTCCCTTGAAGGCGGGCCAAAAGCGGATGCCGTAAGGATCACGGAGATCCTCGAACGCGAGTTCGGCCTCAGGAAGGCCGAGTTCTTCGCCCTGATAAAGGCAGATCGAGCCGCGCAATGCTGCAAGCACAGAGATCGCCAGCTTTGCGATCACCGGCCGTTCGTCTTCCGTCAGTGCGAAACGGCTGACATGGCGCATTACGTCGTGATTGGAGAAAGCCCAACAGACCCAGCCGTCGACTACCATCTGCTGAAAGGCCTCCACGCAACCTCGGATATGGGAGGCAGTGAAGTCCGGGCCGAGTAGGTCGAAGGTATAGCACATATGCAGCTTGTCGCCGCCGCTGGTATAGGCGGCAACCGTCTTCAGCGAACGGGCCCCGTCTCCAACCTCACCTACAGTTGTGCGCGCTTCATACCGGTCGAGAAGCGCTCGGAAGCGCTTCAGGAACCCGATGTTCTCCGGCTGCGTCTTGTCATAGAGGTGGTGCTGCATGCCGTAGGGATTCGTATCCGGCGCATCGAGGCCGGCGCTCCCCTCGCTTGGTGTGGCCGGCGGATTGTCCCGCAGGCGCTTGTCACAGAAATAGTAGTTCACCGTATCCAGACGGAAGCCGTCGACGCCGCGATCGAGCCAGAACCTGACGGTGTCCAGCACGGCGTCCTGCACATCGGGATTGTGAAAATTGAGATCCGGCTGCGAGGTCAGGAAGTTGTGCTGGTAATACTGCCGGCGCACGCCGTCCCACTCCCAGCCCGGCCCTCCGAAGATGGAGAGCCAGTTGTTCGGCGCCGTTCCATCGGGTTTCGGATTGGCCCAGACATACCAGTCGGCCTTGGGATTTGTCCGGCTTGTCCGGCTCTCGACGAACCAGGGGTGCCGGTCGGACGTGTGGGAGATGACCTGATCGATGATGACCTTGAGGCCGAGGCGATGCGCCTCCGCCAGCATCTCATCGAAATCGTCCAGTGTACCGAAAATCGGGTCGACATCGCAGTAATCCGAAACGTCGTAACCCATGTCTGCCATCGGCGATTTGAAGAAGGGCGATAGCCAGATCGCATCGACGCCAAGCCCGGCGACATGTGAAAGGCGACGGGTGATCCCTTTGAGATCGCCAAGCCCGTCACTGTTCGTGTCCTGAAACGAGCGCGGATAGATCTGATAAATGACCGCGCCGCGCCACCAATCCGCACCCTCAATTACCCGCAAAGACATCGGCTATTACTCCTGGCTTCTTGACGCTCCCACACTAAAGATGGCGAAGCAAAAGACAACAGAGAGCAGCAAACGGTCACCATCTGCCGTGCGTATCGGCGCGTCGAATGGCTCCGTGATTTCTGGTAAAATCGGCAGTTTATAGGCCTGTTAAAACCTGCACGCCACCTCCCCTTATTTGGGGTTGCAAGGCTAATTCTTTGCGATAAGGTGCGCGTTGACTTGTACGTAACAGGTCCAATCGGGAACAAATGACTAAAAAGGCGATAAAGCCTAGAAAGGTGGACCCACCATGAACTCTATCACGAAAAAATTTCTAGCCTCCGCAATGTTTGGCACATTGCTGGCCTTCTCGGCCCATGCGGCCACGATCAATATTCACAACGGCGGCGACCCATCGTCGCTCGACCCGCAAAAGCTCTCCGGCGACTGGGAGAATCGCATTGCCGGCGACATCTTCGAAGGTCTCGTCACCGAGGACCCGAAGGACAACCCTATTCCGGGCCAGGCTGAGAGCTGGACCGTTTCCGACGATGGATTGGTCTACACCTTCAAACTTCGCGACGGCATCAAGTGGTCCGACGGCACTCCGGTGACGGCCGGCGACTTTGTCTTCGCCTTCCAGCGCCTGATCGACCCCAAGAATGCGGCGGATTACGCTTACCTGCAGTTCACCGTCAAGAACGCGGAAAAGATCAACAAGGGCGAGATCACCGATCTCAATCAGCTCGGTATCAAGGCGATCGACGACAAGACGCTCGAGATCACCCTTGAAAGCCCGACCCCCTACTTCATCAATGCGCTGATGCACTATACGGCCTACCCGCTGCCGAAGCATGTGGTGGAAGCCAAGGGCGCAGACTGGGTCAAGATCGGCAACATCGTTACGAACGGCCCCTATAAGCCGGTTGAGTGGGTTCCGGGCTCGCATGTCACGACGGTCAAGAACGACCAGTATTATGGCGCGAAGGATGTGAAGATCGATGGCGCGAAATTCTTCGTGTTGGAGGATCAGGAAGCCGCGTTGAAGCGCTATCGTGCCGGGGAATTTGATATCCTGACCGATTTTCCGACCGATCAGTACGAATGGATGAAGAAGAACCTTCCGGGCCAGGCGCATGTCGCCCCCTTCTCCGGCCTCTACTATTACGTCATCAACTCCACAAAGCCGCCCTTCAGCGACAAGCGTGTCCGCCAGGCGCTTTCGATGGCAATCAACCGCGAGGTGATCGGACCGAACATTCTCGGGACCGGCGAACTTCCGGCCTATTCCTGGGTTCCGCCGGGCACGGCGAATTACGGTGAGCCGGCATATGTAAGCTGGAAGGACGAGCCCTATAACCAGAAGGTCGCGGAAGCCAAGAAGCTGCTGACGGAAGCAGGTTTTGGCCCGGATCATCCGCTGCATGCTCAGCTCCGCTACAACACCAACGACAATCATAAGCGTATCGCCGTCGCGATTGCCTCCATGTGGAAGCCGCTTGGTGTCGACGTCGAGCTCGTCAATGTCGAGACCAAGGTCCACTACGACCAGATGCAGCGCGGTGACGTGGAAATCGGCCGCGCCGGCTGGCTCGCGGACTATAACGATCCTGACAACTTCCTGAACCTGCTCGTCACAGGGGTCCAGATGAACTACGGTCGCTGGAGCAACCCGGACTATGACAAGCTGATCAAGGAAGGCAACGCGCAGACGGATCTGAACAAACGCGCCGAGCTCTTCAAGAAGGCCGAGCAGCTTGCGCTCGACGACAGCGCAGCGATGCCGATCTACTACTACGTTTCGAAGAACGTGGTTTCGCCCAAGATCGAGGGCTTCGTGGATAACGTGCAGGACATCCACCGCACCCGCTGGCTGTCCATCAAGGAATAAAGGCGTACGGCTCTTCCCGGTTCCTCCGGGAAGAGCCTGTCCACGATCATGATCAAATACGCACTCCGTCGACTGCTGTCGACAATCCCCGTTTTGTGGATTGCCGTGACAGCCTGCTTTTTTATTTTGCGCCTTGCCCCCGGCGGTCCCTTCGATAGCGAAAGAACCTTGCCGCCGGTGATCCTGAAGAATCTCGCCGCTCACTACAATCTGGATAAGCCGCTAGTACAGCAGTACCTCATCTATGTCGGCGATGTGCTCAAGGGCGACCTTGGCCCTTCGTTCGCCAATGAGGACTTCACAGTCGGCCAGCAGATCATGATCGGTCTGCCCTATACTTTCACGATCGGCACCGCCGCATTCCTGCTCGCGATCATCGTCGGCGTCGCCGCCGGCTGTCTTGGGGCACTCTACCAGAACAAAGCACCGGACTACTGGCTCGGCGCGGTGATCGTTGTTGGGGTGGTGCTGCCGAACTTTCTTGTCGCCCCCATCCTTCAGCTGATTTTTGGCATTCGTCTCGGCTGGCTTCCCGTCGGCGGCTGGGGCGACGGATCGTTGAAATTCCTGGTTCTGCCGATCATCGTTCTGGCGCTTCCGCATGCGGGTCGTATTTCGCGCATCACTCGCGGGTCAATGATCGAGGTGATGAACCAGAATTTCATCCGGACGGCCAAGGCAAAAGGCATCGGCCCACGGCTTACGGTGATGCGTCACGCCCTGAAACCGGCGATGATGCCTGTGGTCTCCTATCTCGGTCCGGCCGCGAGTTACCTTCTTACGGGCTCGCTGGTGGTCGAGAGTATCTTCGGGCTGCCGGGCATTGGGCGCTATTTCATCAATGCAGCGCTCAATCGCGACTATGGCATGGTTCTGGGGACGGTCATCTTCTACATGGTGCTGATCGTCGTTTTGAACCTTCTCGTCGACATAGCTTATGCGTGGCTCGATCCGAAAGTGAGAAACCGATGATCCTCAATCCTGCAAAAAGGGAGCTGCTTGCAGCCGAGCTGCTGGAGGCCGAAGGTCTGGCGCCGGAGGGTCGTTCGCTGACGAAGGACGCCATTCGCCGCCTCATGCGTAACAAGGCTGCCGTCATTTCCATTGCGGTCCTTGTGTTCCTGATCCTTGCTGCCTTTATTGGCCCAAATTTCATTCCCTTCAACTACGAGGATCCGGATTGGGCGGCCTTCCGCATGCCGCCCTCGCTCGAAAACGGCCATTATTTCGGCACCGACCCGAATGGCCGCGATCTCCTCGCCCGCGTCCTCTACGGCACGCGCGTCTCGCTCGCCGTCGCGCTGACTGCAACCGTCGTCTCAGTCGTCATCGGTGTGCTCTACGGAGCGATCTCCGGTTATATCGGCGGTCGCCTGGATGCGGTGATGATGCGCTTCGTCGATATCATGTATGCGCTTCCCTACATCCTCTTCGTTATCCTGCTGATGGTGATCTTCGGCCGCAACGTTTACCTGCTCTTTGCAGCGATCGGCGCGCTCGAATGGTTGACCATGGCCCGCATCGTTCGCGGCCAGACGCTGTCGATCAAGCAGCGTGAATTCATCGAGGCGGCACGCGCCTCTGGACAGCGGCCGTTCAAGATCATCATAAAACATATCATTCCGAACCTCGTCGGCCCGGTCGTCATCTTTGCGGCGCTCACCGTTCCGGAGATCATCGCGACGGAGAGCTTTCTCTCCTATCTCGGCTTCGGTGTTCAGGAACCTCTGACCTCGCTCGGGACCCTGATTGCCGAGGGCACAGATGCGATGGAAAGCATGCCGTGGCTGCTGGCCTTCCCGGCAACCTTCCTGGTGGCGCTTCTGCTGAGCCTACTTTTCATCGGCGATGGATTGCGCGATGCTTTCGACCCGAAGGATCGCTGACATGACCGACACCCTTCTCGAACTCAAGGACTATTCGATCACCTTCGACATCCCGGACGGTCAGGTGAAGGCCGTTTCGAACATGAACCTGACGATCCGGCGCGGCGAACGCGTCGCGATCGTCGGAGAATCCGGTTCCGGCAAGAGCCAGACCTTCCTTGGTGTCATGGGACTGCTCGCCAAGAACGGCAAGACCAGCGGCCAGGCCCTGCTCGAAGGCAGGGACGTGCTTTCCCTGAAGCCGCGCGAGCTCAACAATGTCCGCGGCAAGGATATGGCGATGGTTTTCCAGGACCCGATGACGGCCTTGAATCCATCTCTGAGGATTTCCCGACAACTCACTGAACAGCTTGAAGTTCATCGCGGCTTCACGGCGCGAGCTGCGTCCGCGGCTGCCCTCGATATGCTGAAGCGCGTCGGCATTCCCGATCCCACGAGGCGCTTTAGTCTTTATCCACATGAGCTCTCGGGCGGCATGCGTCAGCGCATCGTCATAGCGATGGCGCTGCTGACGAAGCCGAAGCTCCTCATCGCCGATGAGCCCACGACAGCACTCGATGTAACGATCCAGGCGCAGATCCTCGACCTGTTCAACGATCTGACGGCGGAGATGAATACGGCACTGGTGATGATCACCCACGACCTCGGGGTCGTCGCCGGTCTCGCCGACCGCGTCGCTGTCATGTATGCCGGCCGTATCGTCGAGGAGGCTCCTGTGGATGACCTCTTCGAAAATCCGGCGCATCCCTATACAGCCGCGCTGCACGCCTCGATCCCGCGCCCGGACCAGGATGTCGACGATCTCGCCGTCATCCCCGGAAGGCCGCCGAACCTGCAGCATCTGCCGAAAGGCTGCAATTTCTCACCACGCTGTTCGCACGCGCAGGATGACTGTCTCGATGCGCCTCCAAAGCTCGAAACGCTGGCGCCGCGCCGTTGTGCGGCCTGCTTCCATCCGCTCCATCGCCGAGAGGAGGCTGTAAGCCATGGCTGAGCGATCGCTTCTGAGGGTCGAGAACCTGACGACCCAGTTCGAACTGCCGTCGAAATCCTTCTTTAAGCCGCCGCCGCTTCTGACCGCCGTCAACAACGTCAGCTTCGAGTTGAAGGAGGGCCGCACGCTTGGCATCGTCGGTGAATCCGGCTGCGGCAAATCCACGCTCGGCCGCTCGATCCTGCGGCTGCTCAAATCGCAGAAGGGCCGCATCCTCTGGCAGGGCCGGAACCTGCTCGATCTGACGGAAGAGGAAATGCGGTCGACCCGTCGGGACATGCAGATCATCTTCCAGGATCCGATCGCTTCGCTCGATCCACGCATGACGGTCGGCGATATCATCGCCGAACCGCTGACCGTCTTCGAGCCGAAGCTTACGAAAGCGCAGCGGCAGGAACGCGTGCGCGGGATCATGGCCGCCGTTGGCCTCGTGCCGGAGATGATCAATCGCTACCCTCATGAATTTTCCGGCGGCCAGGCGCAGCGTATCGGGATTGCTCGGGCCGTGGTGACGCGACCGAAACTGATCGTCTGCGACGAACCTGTCTCTGCGCTCGACGTTTCGATCCAGGGCCAGGTCATTACGCTCCTCAGGCGGCTGCGCAAGGAATTTGGCCTGACTCTGATCTTCATCAGCCACGACCTTTCCGTCGTACGCCTGATCTCGGACGACGTGCTGGTGCTCTATCTCGGCAAGGTGGTGGAAGCTGGCGATTGCGCAAAGGTTTTCGATCATCCGGCACATCCCTATACCCAGGCGCTGTTCTCGGCAGCGCCCGTGCCCGATCCGAAGCTGGCACGCAGGCGCGAACGCATCCGCCTTCAGGGCGACCCGCCCTCACCGCTCAACCCGCCGCCGGGCTGCGTCTTTTCGCCCCGTTGTTGGAAGGCGACGGATATCTGCCGTACGGAAATGCCGCCGACGGAAGAGATGCGTCCTGGGCAAACCGCCGCCTGCTACCATGCGGATAGGCCATAGTGCGGATTGAGTTTCGAGCGGACCATGCGAGTGCTGGTTCCGCCTCACTCCGTCAGAAAGGCTGGTACGCCGGCTCCGGCGTACCGCGTGTTTGAGCATCGACCGTCCGCAGCAAAGTGCACTTGTCACTTCCACCCTCTCCGCGTATCAGCAGGGTATGGGAATTTGAGGAGAAGGCTTTGAGCGGACGTTTTCTGTCGATCGGCGAATGCATGGTGGAACTGTCGCAGGCAGGCAAAGGGCTTCTTCGCAAAGGCTTTGCCGGCGACACGTTCAATACGGCCTGGTACGCCCGCGCCTGCCTGCCCGCAGAATGGTCGGTGGATTATCTGACAGCCCTTGGCGACGATCCGATGTCGGATGAAATGCTTGCCTTCATGGCAAAGGCAGGAATCGGGACCGGCAGCATCTGCCGTATCCGCGGCAAAACGCCCGGACTCTACATGATCAATCTGAAGGATGGCGAACGCTCTTTCAGCTATTGGCGCGATAGTTCCGCTGCCCGGCAGCTCGCCGCCGATGCCGATCATCTGCGCGAAGCGGCCGAAGCGTCGGATGTCCTCTATTTCTCCGGCATCACGCTTGCCATCCTGCCGCGCGAGGACGTCGACACGCTGCTTCTGGAAATGCGCCGCGCAAAGGCGGCAGGCAAGCTCGTCGTTTTCGATCCCAACATCCGACCCCGGCTGTGGCAGGGCTATGACATCATGCATGCCGCCATCAGCGAGGGTGCGCGCTCCTCGACCATTGTCATGCCGAGCTTCGACGACGAAGCTGCCCATTTCGGCGATGATTCGATCGAAGGCACCATCCACCGCTATCGCGCGCTTGGTGCCGCTCACGTGGTCGTCAAGAACGGCGCGGAAGGTGCCACACTAAGCTTCGGTGGCGTCACGAACTTCGTTCCGGCCGAGAAGGTGGAAGAGGTGGTCGACACGACAAGCGCGGGCGACAGCTTCAACGGCGCATTTCTCGCCCACTATCTTCAGACATCGGATCCCATCGCCTCGGCGACATTCGCCGCCCGGATTGCCGCCCGCGTCGTCAGCGAACACGGCGCTCTCGTTGCGCCGGAAAAGCTGCGGATCGGGTGAAATTTTCCTGTAATATTTCCATCATAGACGGTCTTCAGAATAGCGTGAGGTGGGAATCACGTTCTTGATGCACGGCCGCATAACCCGAAAATCCTAATCGATTTTCAGAGGGATCTATGCGATTTTCAGAAGGTTGCGGTGTCTCTCGCGCACTTGCCGGAGCGCGCGGCATGGATGGGTTGTGTCATCGCCTACGGCGGAGGCACGGATGGAAAATCGAACATGCTTCAACGTCCGACGAATACTTACCATGGCCAGAGCTGGGCCAATGCGGCCGCCGGCACCGTACCCGAGCGGCTGGTCATCATCACCGATGCCTGGCACCCGCAGGTCAACGGCGTCGTACGCTCGATCGAGAACACCAATCGCGAACTGGCCCATATGGGCGTCGAAGTGTCGATGGTGACGCCGGAGCGCTTCAGCAGCATCCCCTGCCCGACCTATCCGGAGATCCGTCTTTCGATCGCCAGCTACCGGCGCGTCGCAGCGGAAATCGAAAAGAGCAACCCCTCCTATATTCACATTGCGACCGAGGGTCCCCTTGGCCTGACGGCTAGGCGCTGGTGCCTGAGAAACGAGATGCCCTTCACGACCAGCTATCACACGCGCTTTCCCGAATATGTCGCGGCCCGCCTGCCGGTTCCCAAAAGCCTGCTCTATGCCTTTGTCAGATGGTTTCATAACGGCGGATCCGGCTGCATGGTGGCGACCGAAAGCCTTGCGCGCGAACTGAAGGAAAAGGGTATCCGCAACCTGATGCCCTGGAGCCGAGGTATCGACGCCTCGCAGTTCAAGCCGATGGCGTTGGAGGAAACGCCGTTCGGACTGCAACGCCCGATCTTCATGACGATCGGCCGTGTTGCACTCGAGAAGAACCTGCCGGCCTTTCTGGATCTCGACTTGCCCGGTTCGAAGGTCGTTGTCGGTGATGGTCCTGCACGCGAAGAGTTGGAAAAGCGCCATCCCAATGTGCTCTTTACCGGCGCCAAGTTCGGCGAAGATCTTGCCCACGCCTATGCACAGGCGGATGTCTTCGTCTTCCCCTCGCTGACCGATACATTCGGCAATACCATCCTGGAGGCTCTGGCTTCCGGTGTCCCGGTCGCCGCCTATCCGGTCACAGGCCCCCTCGATATCCTCGGCGGGCATGCGTCGGCGGGCGCCCTCAGCGAGAATTTGCGCGAGGCCTGCCTTGCGGCTCTCTCCTGTTCGCGAGAAGACGCTCGTAACCTGGCGCTCAATTATTCCTGGGAATCGGCGACCCGCCAGTTCATCACCAATATCCGCTCCGCCAATACGCGGGCAAAATCCATCAAAGCACGATTGAAAAACATCGCGTCGAAATGGAAAGGCCCGCGCGGAACACTCCCCACGGGCCATTAACCTGAGATAGCTCTTGCTTACTTTGCGAATGCCTGGCGCAGCGTCGCATTGGCAACCGAGATCGCGCTTCGCACGGCGGGCGTTTCGGCGATCGCATTCAGAAGCACGAAATCGTGGATCGTGCCATTGTAACGGACTGAGGTGACCTTCACACCAGCCTGGCTGAGCTTGCGGGCGTAGGCTTCGCCTTCGTCACGCAGAACGTCGTTTTCATCGACGATGACGAGTGCCGGTGGCAGGCCATTCAGCTGTTCGAGCGAAGCGTTGAGCGGCGTTGCGGTCGGCTCATTGCGCTTGGCTTCGTCCGGCAGATAGGCGTTCCAGAACCACTTCATCGCTTCCTTCGTCAGCCACGGACCATTGGCGAATTGATTATAGGAACCGGTTTCGAAATTGGCGTCGGTCACAGGATAAAACAGCACCTGCTGGTCAATGGCCGGGCCGCCGCGTTCCTTGGCGAGCAGGGTTACGGCAGCTGTCATGTTACCGCCGACGCTGTCGCCGACGACGGCAAGCCTCTCCGCATCGACCCTGAACTCTCTTGCGTGCTCTGCAACATATTTCGTCGCCGCAAAGGCCTGTTCGATGGCGACCGGATACCGGGCTTCGGGCGAACGGTCATAATCGACGAAAACGACCGCAGCATGGGCGCCGTTAGCGATCTCGCGCACCAACCGATCATGAGTGTCGGCATCACCCAGTACCCATCCCCCGCCATGGAAATACATGATCACCGGCAAGGTACCCTCTGCCTTTTCCGGTCTGACGATACGCAGCTTGACCTTGCCCGTGGGGCCGACCGGAATGACCTTGTTCTCGACCGAGGCGGCAAGCTTCTTCACCTTGATCTTCTGGGCGCCGGCCAGAACATCGCGGGCATCGGAGGGTGACAGCGTATAGATCGGCGGGGCACCCGCCAGCGAGTCGATGAACTTCTGCGTCGTCGGTTCGAGAACTGGATCGGCGTGGGCGCCAACAGCGGAAGCGGCCAGGATAGCGGCGGCTGATACTGCGTTCTTGATCTTGGACATGATCGAATTCCTTCTGGATCTGGTTTCGTCGTGAGACAGACCTTATATCGCGCACGACTGTTTATCGCACAATTTAAAATCGCGCATAGCTGCTATGCGCAAAAAGCGTTCACGATTATTTATTGCACGATATATTTTGATGCAATTTTGGAGATGACGATCATGCAGAATCCCTTGAAACTCGACACCTTCATCTGCTTCGCGCTCTACTCGGCGAACCACGCGATGAATCGCGTCTATAAGCCACTGCTCGACAAACTCGGGCTGACCTATCCGCAATTTCTGGTGATGGTGACCCTTTGGGAGGAAGACGGACAAACCGTCGGCGGAATCGGCGACAAGCTGTTTCTGGAATCGAGTACGCTGACGCCGCTTCTGAAACGCCTGGAAGCCGCAGGCTATATCAGGCGGGAGCGCAGCAACGAGGATGAACGCGTCGTCGTGATCCGCCTCAGCGAAGATGGTGTGAAGCTCAAGGAAAAAGCCGCTTCCGTTCCCGATTGCATCGCTGAGGCCACCGAAGCGAGTATCGATGAACTGAACAGGCTGAAGAGCGAGATCGTGGCACTGCGCGCCGCCCTCGACAGGCACACAGCCTGAAGTGCGAAGCGGTTTTCCATTCGGTTCTCCGCTTCCATAAAGCCGAACCGCACTATCGCCTTTTCTTGGCTGGCTCGAACGGATTTTCCGGCGAACGGAAATGGATCCGGATCGGCACCGCCGGCATGGCGAAATCCTCGCGCAGTCCGTTGATGAGATAGCGCACATAGGATTCCGGCAGAGCACCGGCCCTGGTGCTGGAAATCATGAAGGCCGGCGGGCGCGTCTTGACCTGCGTCATATATTTGAGCTTGATGCGGCGCCCTGATACCGCCGGTGGCGGATGCTGCACCTGCTGTATCTCCAGCCAGCGATTGAGCTTGGCGGTCGAAATGCGCTTGTTCCACACCTTGTCGGTGTCAATGACCGCCTGCATCAGCCGATCGAGCCCCTCGCCCGTCTGGCCAGAGATCGGAACGGCGCGGATGCCGCGCGCCTGCGGCAGCAACCGATCCGTCTTCTCGCGCAGATCCGACAGAACGGCCTGCCGGTCTTCGATCATGTCCCATTTGTTGAAGGCGAGCACCGCCGCGCGCCCCTCGCGCAGCACCAGGTCGACGATATGCAGATCCTGCTTTTCGAAGGGAATGGTCGCATCGAAGACGATGACGACCGTCTCGGCGAAACGAATGGCACGAAGCGCATCGGCGACCGAAAGTTTCTCCAGCTTTTCGATCACCTTCGCCTTGCGACGCAGACCGGCGGTATCGAACATCTTGATGGTGCGGCCGCGCCATTGCCAATCGACCGAGATGGAATCGCGGGTGATCCCGGCTTCCGGCCCGGTCAGCAACCGGTCTTCACCAAGGAAGCGATTGATGAGCGTCGACTTGCCGGCATTCGGACGGCCGACGATTGCGACGCGCAGCGGCCTCGTCTCGTCGTAGGCCGGCTCTTCATCATCCTCTTCGCCGGCAGCGGTAACCGGAACGTCGACATCCGTGACGGCGACGTCCTCCTTCGGCGGAAAAGCCCTGTCCCTTCCGATCGCATCGATGATGGCATCGCGGAGATCCAGCATGCCCTCGCCATGTTCGGCTGAAATCGGGCATGGTTCGCCAAGCCCGAGCGTGAAGGCATCGTAGAACCCTCCTTCGGAACCACGGGCCTCCGCCTTGTTGGCGACGAGCACCACCGGCTTGCCTCGCCTTCTGAGCATTTCGGCAAGGGATTGATCGACCGGCGTCAGGCCCATCTTGGCATCGACCACAAAGAGTGTAAGATCAGCCTCGTCGATCGCCGCTTCCGTCTGCGCACGCATCCGTCCCTGCAGCGTCTCTTCTGCGGCCTCTTCGAGACCGGCCGTATCGACGATGCGGAATTTCAGATCGACAAGGCGCGCGTCACCGGGCCGCCGGTCACGCGTGACCCCCGGCGTATCATCGACCAGGGCGAGCTTTTTCCCGACCAGCCGGTTGAAAAGCGTCGATTTGCCGACGTTCGGACGACCGACGATCGCGACCGTGAAGCTCATTCAATTTTCCTTAAACATCAACCCTGGGCTTCCGGAGCTTTGCCGGAGGCGGTGATGAGATCAAGCATCATCTGCGAGCGATTGGCAACATTGCGCGGCGCCTGACCGTCGTCGACGATCTGCTGGAACCATTGCTTTGCGTTGGCCATGTCGCCTTTCTTGTAGGCCGCAAGACCAAGCGCCTCACGGGCTGAATTGCGGAATGCGTTCTCGGGAACGGCCATTGCTTCGACCTGCGCGGATACCTGTTCGTAGGTGCCGCCATCGATCAGCATCCAGCCGGCGCGCAAGCGGGCAGCATCGCGGATCGCGAGCGGGACACTGGTATCCTTGCCGATTGCGTCGAAGGCAGCAACAGCCGCCGCCGTATCGCCCTTCTGCGCGTAAACCGTTGCGGCGCGCATGCGGGCAAGCACCGGATAGGAGCCGTGACCTTCTTTCTCCAGCTTTTCGAGAGCCGCGAGCGCCTCATCCGGCTTGTTCTCGTTGGCAAGCTTCATAGCGGCTATAAACTGGTCGCCCGTGCCGGAAGAGCGATAATCCCGCCAATATTCGTAGCCGCGCCAGCCGGCGGTGCCGAGAACGATCAGAACCGCAAAACCGATGACATAGCGGCCGAAGCGGCGCCACACGCTCCGGACCTGGTCGGAGCGCAGTTCCTCGTTGACTTCACGGATGAAGCTGTCTTCGTTGAATACCATTTCTGTCTCGCGCCCCGTATAAAGTTCAATCCGCGCATTATACGCGTTTGTCGGGCCTTCTACTCCATTTTGTGGCGCTTGTAAGGGGGAAGCGCAGAAATCCTCACATAACCAGCGGTGAAACCCCGATCAGCCATTCGTGCAACCGCCAGATGATCAGGCCCCAAAGCACGATGCCAATGATCACGGCGAAGAGATCGTACCGCCCCGAGACGAACGGGCGAAGGACGGCCTCGCCTGCACGCTCCCGGCGTTTGAGCGAGATGCGCATGATCACCCCCCATGCCAGAAAACCTGCGAAAAGCAGTACCGAGGAGGTTTCGCCATTGGCGAGCAGATGGGCGAAGGCCCAGATCTTGACCGATAGCACCATCGGATGCTTCGTCTTCGTGGCGATGTACCCCGCCGGAAGCAGCGAGGCGACAAGACAGATCATCGCAATCAGCATCAGGGTGATCGCGATATGCGCCGTCCAAACCGGAGGCGAGTAGAGAACACCGGTCACCTGCCGCGCCTGGCCGAAACCATAAATGAGCAGGACGAGCGAGGCGATGCTCGCGACCGAATAAATCCCACGCCAGGCGGATTTCCCGACGCTGTCGATCATCGATTGGCGAAGACCCGGCGCGACGACCCGGATCAGGTGGATGCCGAGAAAGAGAATGAGTCCGATGACGAGCAATGTCATGAATGAAATCCCGTTTCGCTTGTTACTTTGAATTACCGGTAAGCGCGAAAAAATGCCAGCCGTACCCCAGCTTCGCCGTATTTCTGTAACAGGAAAACCGCAAAGCAAATTGTCACGGTGTCCATGTTTCATTTTATTTCCTTTGTTTCCCTTGTCATTTCTGTGCTTGTTTCCACCACGGCGGTCGCCGGCGAAAAGCCGAAACAGCTCGTCCTGATCTCCTTCGACGGTGCTCATGACAATGCGCTCTGGCAAAAGAGTCGCGAGATGGCAGCGCGCAACGGAGCGCACTTCACCTATTTTCTGTCCTGCACTTTCCTGATGAATCAGGCTGCGAAGAAGGCCTATCAGGCCCCTGGCCACAAGCGCGGAACCTCGAATGTCGGCTTTGCCCAAAGCGACGACGAAATCCGTGAGCGCCTCGGCAATATCTGGCACGCGCATCTCGAAGGTCATGACATATCGAGCCACGCCTGTGGTCATTTCGACGGCCGGCAATGGACCGAGGCGGAATGGTCGCAGGAGTTCGCGACCTTTCACCAGACGCTCAGGAATGCCTGGAAAGGTGTCGATCTCCCTGAGCCGGACGGCTGGCAGGATCTCGTCGATCACGGCATCAAGGGCTTTCGCGCCCCCTATCTTTCCACGAGTGCTGGCGTCGATATGATCGTGGCGGAGAAGAAGGCAGGCTTCACCTACGACGCAAGCCTGGTGACGAAGGGACCGGCCATGCCGGAGGAGGAAAACGGCATCATCCGCTTCGGCCTACCCCTCATTCCGGAAGGGCCCAAGGAACGCCCGATCATCGGCATGGACTATAATCTTTTCGTTCGCCATTCAGGCGGTGCCGAGGACAAAACAGATTCCAAGGAATTCGAGGATCGCGCCTATACCGCCTTCAAGGAAGCCTTCGACAAGCAATATGAAGGCGGCCGCATTCCGCTGCAGCTCGGCTTTCATTTCGTCGAGATGAATGGCGGGGCCTACTGGCGTGCGCTCGACCGGCTAGTCAGCGATGTCTGCCATCGCGCCGACGTCGCATGCGTCAGCTATTCGGAGGCGATCCCCATGATCGAGGCCCGCGGGAAAATTCAGGAGACTTCGGGCCTCTAAATGCATGTCGCGCAAACTGTGCAGCGGTTTTGCGGCAACGACATGCATGAAACAACAGTCTAAAGCCTGTCGCGTGAAGCTCTTTTCACGCGACGGGCTTTAGCCCATGCGGCGCCCTCTTCTCGCGGGATATGACGCAGCATGAGGCTCTTCCATTTCAGCGACGATCCCAATATCGCGTCATTTGAACCGCGGCCGGTTCACATCCGGTCCAGGCGTTGGCTCGGGCAGGAATAGCTGAACGGACCCCTGGTCTGGGCAATCGATGAAGAGCATGATTTTCTGTATCTGTTTCCCCGGGATTGTCCGCGCATCCTGATCTGGGCCACAGCCGCTACCTCGCAGGCCGACCGACAACATTGGCTGGGAGGTTGGCGCGCGGCCGCCTTTATCGAGCGGCGCTGGATGGAAGCCCTCAGATCAACGATGATCTATCGCTACGAGATGCCTCCTGATGTATTCGAGAACCTACATGATGCGGGCATGTGGGTCGCCAGCCAGACGATCGTTCCCATCGGCTGCACGGCGATGTCACAACTGCATGAGGAATTCGGGCCGAGAAACATCGATCTGCGGATGATCGACACGCTGCGGCCTCTCAAGGATCTGTGGAACACCAGCCTGCACGCGAGCGGCATCAGGCTACGCAACGCCCAGGACTGGATTTGAGATCTTCGGTGATCGAGGGCGACGACCGCTTCCCACGTCGAATTCAACCCGGAAAATCGCGCGAAACCCTCTCCGCGCGATATCAGGCTTCCATTGCGCCCAATTCAGCCGTCAACGTGAACGATCCCTGCCTCTCGCTCGAGATAACGCTGATCGATGCCAGGCAACGGCTCATCATCGATCGCCGCTTCGAAAGCCTTGAGGCGCTTGTGAATCGAAAGCAGCTCGATGATCGTCGTCCAGGAATTGACGAGATATTGAAACGAATTGCTGACCTGGCCGAAGGCCGTCAGGATCTGCTGGAAAATACCGTATGTGATCGTGCCTGCGACAATAGTCGGAACGAGCATGAAGGTAACGAAAAGGGCGTCGGCCTGAATGTAGAAATAGCGGGCGACGTTGAAATAGAGATAATGGAAATACATGCGGAAATAGTTGCGGCGAACATTCGAGAAGAGCTCGGCCACCGTTATAGGCTGCGCCCGATCCTCGTGGTCCTCCCCGTAGACGAGTTCCTTGCGATAGGCTGCCTCAACACGCTGATTGCGGAAGTTAAGACCCGGCAGCTTGATGCCCGCGACGGCAAGCAGCACGGTACCGAAGATTGACCAGAACAGCGCCAGCCAGAAAAGCGTATGGGGAATCTCTCCGACGAGTGGAAGCTGGGTGACGTAGCTCGACAGGGCGAACAGGATCGGAAGGAAGACGATCAGCGTCATGACCGAATTTATCAGGTTGACGCCCAGTCCTTCGAGGATCGACGAGAAGCGCATCGTATCTTCCTGGACGCGCTGAGCGGCACCTTCGATGTGGCGAAGCTTTGTCCACTTCGACATGTAGAAATTGTTCATCGCCATGCGCCAGCGGAAGACATAGTGGCTCGTGAAGAAATCCGTCAGAATCGAAACGAACATGCTGAGAAATGCGATCTGGGCAAAGATCAGCATGAGATCGTAGAAATTCCAGACCGTCACTTCCGCCTGCTTCGCCAGGGCATTCTGCAGCGTGTCCCCGAACGGACGGCGCCAGTTGTTGATCGCGACAGAAATCTGCACGCCGAAATAGGTCGACAGGATGATGACGGCCGACCCCCAGACCGACCATATCTTCCAAGGATGATCGCCTGCCTTAATGTGCCAGAAACCACAAAAGAGAAGGATGCAGAGCAGAAAATAAGCGTAGAAGAACAGGTTATCCGGCAGGACAAAGAAATCCAGACCGATCGGGGGTTCAGCCCCTTCCGCCAACGGGCCATAGCCAAGCGCGACCCCGGCCGATTCGCCGACCGTATACCAGATCGCGATACATGCCATCATCCAGAGGACAGAAGACGTGAAAAAGAGTTTCGGCTGGGGGAAGAAGGAATGGAACACGGAGAGGTTGCTTTCCTGAACTGGAGTTTCGGAGTGTCGGATACACTGATTTTGCCGGAAACTAAGGCAGTTCCAAGAAGGCGGCAATGGGTTCGCCCCATTGTTACGCATTTGTAACGACTCAGCGGATTTTGTTCATCACCGGAATAACAAGAGCCGCGCAGAGAATAAGGACAACCGCCGCAATGATGGACGGCACCGTGAAACTACCCGTGCTCTCGGCAGTCCAGCCCGCCACGATCGGCCCGACGATCTGCCCGATGCCGAAAGATGCGGTCATCAGAGCCATGGCCCGGCGCGGACTTGCCGGGGAAAGCTTCCGGCCGATCTGCAAGCCATAAGCGGTGATCGCCAGGAAGGTTATTCCGAGAAGTGCACCGCCGACCAGCGGCGCGATCGAATGCGGCAACACGACCGTCGCAAGAACCCCGACCGCCTCGATGAAGAGCGCAGCGAGATAGATACCTCCGATGCCGAACGAACGCACAAGCGGCTTCCAGGCAAAGAGCGAAACTGTCGCTGCAAGCCCCGCTATGAACCAGGAGAGAAATTCCACCGTCTGTCCCGCTGCACTCATGCGGGCAATCGCCACCAGAAAGGTCGCGGTTATCACATAACCGAAGCCGAAAAGGCCATAGGAGAGCGTGAGCAGCACCATCGGCCGATCCCAGACGAGCGGCGGCTCCTTGCCCGTCGGCGCCGACCGTGCCGGCCCCCGAGGCAGAAGCCCCCAGACAGCGAAAAAGCTGAAGCCGGAAAAGATTGCGCCACCGATCCAGTCCGCTCGCCATCCATGCGGCCCGTCGTGAAAGGCAATGCCGATCAGCATTACCATGACGGAAGAGAGTGCAATGCCCGCCCCTGGCCCGCCAAAATGCGCCGCCTGCACATGGTCGTTTCCGGCCTCCGCACCATGGCTGAGCACGATCGACGATGTAAAAATCATGGCAAACGCGCTTGCCATGCCTGCCAGGAAGCGGATCACCGAGAAGACGGCAACCGACTCCGTCATCGCCATCGCCGCCAGGAGCAGTGCGGTCGCTAGCAGTGAAAGAAGAGCAACGAGTCGCTCGCGGCCCGCCGCCCAGCCATAGGCCGAAAGTACCGCGCCGACGAGATAACCGACGAAGTTCGCCGATGCTATGAAGCCCGCATCGGCAGCCGATAGCGGTACTCCAGTCATCATGCCTGGAAGGATAGGCGTGAACGAAAACCGGCCGAATCCCATCGCGGCCGCCATGGCGATCGCTCCGGCGAGACCGGTGTTGAAAAGGCTGACCTCGGATCGTTCGACAAGCGCGGACATGCATCGCTTATCGCAGTGCACAACGACGCGCACAATCAACTATTTCTGATCGTTCGATCAATCTTGCAAAACCACCGCCTCCGCGCCCTTGAAAAACTATCTTACGATATATATTTTACGATATAGTCAACGATACATCTAAAGAGGTGATATTATGCGTGGTTTCAAAGGTGGCATGTTCGGGGGTGGGTTTCGCATGGGGCGAAAATTCGCCGCCGAAGACCTACAGCTCGTCATACTGGCGCTCTTGGCCGAGCAGCCGAGACACGGCTACGAACTGATCAAGATATTGGAGGAACGTTCCGGTGGCTTCTATGTGCCGAGCCCGGGCGTGATCTACCCTGCCCTTACCTATCTCGAAGAAACCGGCCTTGCCGAAGTTGAGAACGAAGGCGCCAAAAAGCTTTACCGGATTACCGAGAGCGGTCGAAAACGGGTCGATGAAAATCGTGCCATGATCGCGCAGACGCTCGGCAGGCTGGAACGCATCGGCGAAAAGATGGCCTATGTCAGGCGCGTCTTCGAATCCGACCGCCATGGCGCGGAGGAAAGCGATGATGACAGCTTCATGCACGGCAACGGCAACGTCCATGCCGCCCGCATGCTGCTTAGATCGGCGCTACGGCTCCGGTATCCCTGGTCCAAGAGCGAGGCCGCACGCATTGCCGGGATCCTGGAACGCGCGGCCGCGGAAATTCTGCAAGAGCCGGGATCCACGCGCGAATAAATTCAGTTGCGCCAGATCACGATGATTTTGGGTCGAATCGACCCAAAATCATCGTGATCGGATTCTCATAAATTAGAGCGGGATGCGCGCGGAAAACCGCGCACACTTTTCCTCATCCCGCACTAGATCAGGATGATTTCAGGCCGAATCGGCCTGAAATTTGAATCCTGATCTACATCAAAGAGTTAGAGCGGGATTTATGCCGAAAACCGCTCACACTTTTCGGCATCCCGCTCTAGTCCGGCAGCGTCAGGATGATGGGGCCGTTGCGCGTGGCGACGACCGTATGTTCATATTGAACGGTCGGCGCCCTTGGATCGCTGTAGAGCGTCCACGCATCGTCGCCGCCCTCCGCCCAGGTGGCCCCGAGGGACAGGAACGGTTCGACTGTAAAGACCAGCCCCTCCGTCATCATTCGCTTTTCGGAAGGGTCGGCCCAGGTAGAAACCTCCGCCGGCTCCTCGTGCAGCGACCGACCGATGCCGTGACTAGCAAGATTGGCAACCAGCGTATAGCGGTTCTTGGCAGCGAAGGCGCCGACCGCCTGCCCGATCTTCGCCAAAGGTTGCCCGCTCTTCACCTGATTGAGGCCGACCCAAAGTGCGCGTTTGCCGTCCCGGCAAAGCCTTTCGATCTTCGGCCTGACAGGCGGTACCGCGAAGGAAGCACCGGTGTCGGAAAAGAAACCGTCCTTTTCGGCCGAGACATCAAGATTGACGAGATCTCCCGGCTGAATGACGCGCGTGCCGGGAATGCCGTGTGCGACCTCTTCGTTGACGCTGATGCAAGTCGCGCCAGGAAATTTGTAGCAGAATTCCGGCGCCGATCGTGCCCCGGCATCCTCCAGCACCTTGCGGCCGATATTGTCCAGCTCGAGCGTCGTAATACCCGGCTCGAGCGCATCCGCCATCGTGTGCAGCGCATTCGCGCATATGCGGCCAATCTCCTTGAGCTTGGCCAGTTCATCGTCGTTTGCAATAACCATCAGTATCCGGCTTTCTTCGGTGCGGCCACAAACCGCTCCCCGGCCGCGCTGGCGCCGCTTTAGCGCGCAATGACGCGGCCGTATTCTTAATATAGGTATTGTCCTAAACCGATTCTGGTTTTCAGGACATTGCGGGATCAGGCGGAGGCTTTCGCCCCTTCCCCGCTTTCAGTCAACGCCCTCCTGACCAGTGGCGCGACCTTTGTACCATAGAGCTCGATACCGCGCATGATCTGGTCGTGCGGCATCAGACCGATCGCCATCTGCAGTAAGAAGCGATCGTTCTTGAAAAGGCGGCCATGTGCAATGATCTTCTCCGCCACCAGCTCCGGGTCGCCGACGAAGAGCGCTCCGCTCGGTCCGCGCGACATGTCGAAATGTTCCCGGCTGGTCGGTCCCCAGCCGCGCTCGCGGCCAATCCGGTTCATCACCTCCGCCTGGGGACCGTAAAATTGGTCGGCCGCAGCATCGGTCGTGTCGGCAATGAAACCGTGGACGTTTATGCTAGTCTTGAGCTTTGCCGTATCCTGACCCGCGCGACGAGCCGCCTCGCGATAGAGATCGAAGAGCGGCGCAAAACGGCGCGGCTCGCCGCCAATGATGGCAAGTGCCACCGGCAGGCCGAGAGCGCCTGCGCGGGCTAGCGACTGCGGCGTACCGCCGACTGCAACCCATAAAGGCAGCGGATCCTGCAACGGCCGGGGATAGACGCCGCGATCGTGGATCGGCGCACGCAATTCGCCCGACCAGTTTACGATTTCACTATCCCTGAGCGCCATCAGCAGATCGAGCTTCTCCTCGAAGAGCTGGTCATAATCTTCGAGGTTGTAACCGAAAAGCGGGAAGGATTCGATGAAGGAACCTCGCCCTGCCATGATCTCGGCACGCCCGTTGGACAGGAGATCGAGCGTTGCGAACTGCTGAAACACGCGCACCGGATCATCCGAACTCAGAACCGTCACGGCGCTGGTCAGCCGGATGTTCTTTGTTTTGACCGCCGCCGCCGCAAGCGCGACCGCTGGCGCGGATGCTGCATAGTCCGGACGGTGATGTTCGCCGAGCCCGAAGACATCGAGCCCTACCTGATCGGCGAGCTCGATTTCCTCCATCAGATTCTTCAGCCGCCGCGCCCCCTCAGGCCCCCTACCGCCCACCGGATACGGATCGACATCCGCGAATGTGTAAATGCCCAATTCCATGACACGGATCCTTGTGAACTTGTGCTGGAGATAAGGATGCTCCGTGTGTATGGCAAATATAAATTCTGGAACGAGATCTTCGAGAATGTTGATAAGACTTGATTGATCTGGTCACTGAGAAAAATGGCGGGGCATTTCAATAGAGCCGGATGATTTCAGATCGAATTGACCTGTCGCGTGAAATCCGCGCACTCACAGGAGCGCCAATTCGAATCTGAAATCAACCACTTCAAAGCCTGAACGGAATCATCTTCCGAACGGCTTCATAGCGAAGATAAAGACCGCCCCAGGCGATCAAGCCGAGATAGAGGCCGAAGAGCAGGTGCGAGAAGATCGGGCTTCCGACACGCAGATGTGTGGCGATTGCCCCGCCGAGCAGGCCGGTCAGAAGAATGGCTCCGAGGACCGAGGTCCTCGGAATGGCATAGAGAAGCGCGCAGGCGAGCGTGATGATGCCGAGTCCGCGGGCAAGCATCGGGTCCGCGGAATAGCCAAGCGCCGCCATAGTCTCGGTGACGGGAGCGATCGGCACCAGCTTGATCGCTCCATCGAATGCGAGAAAGACCACGATCAGCCCGCTCATGACCGTGCCGGTAATGGTCTGCCAGCGCGGCAGCGGCGTTGAATCGATTGCATAGGACATAGGTCTATCCTCCAGTTTTAACTCGACAAATCAGAGCTTTGCCACAAGCGCTGCCAATTGATCGGCGCACTGGCCCCAGCCTTCGTGAAAGCCCATCTTCTCGTGCGCTTCACGGTCCTCCGCCGTCCAGTGCAGCGCCTTTGCCGTGTATCTCGTTCGGCCGCCGCCGATATCTTCGAGGAGAATGACCGCTGTCATGAACGGCTTTTCAGAAGGAATCCAGGCGCTGGTATAGGCATCCGTGACAACGATCTTCTCGTTCTCGACAATTTCCAGATAGACACCGCGGTTCGGAAATTCGTTACCATCAGGGCCGCGCATGACGATCAGGTTGGAGCCGCCGACGCGAACGTCGAGTTCGGCGACAGGCGTCGTATAGGGCAACGGCGCGAACCACTGCTTCAGCAGCTCCGGATCTGTCCACGCCCTGAAGATCTTCTCGCGCGGCGCGTCGATCTCGCGGGTTAGTACCAGCTCATGCCCTGCCTTCTGGGTCTCTGCATTCATTGCCTTGATCCTTCCTCTATGATCCGAACCATGCCTCTCCGGCGTGCTATCTCAATGACGTGTGACCTCGGACGCTTCCGACAATTGCTTGAGAAAATTGCAATTTATTTTGCGGTCGGCACCAACGCGTCCGCTTTCAACCGATCAAGCTGCAGCCGGATATGCGCAGCCTCGGCCGGAGAATGGGCAAGGGCAATGGCACAATCGAAAGCTTCGCGTGCCTGAGGATAGCGTTGAAGTTGCATCAGCAGATTGCCACGCAGTCCGTGGAAATAGAAATAGCCGTTGAGCTGCTCGGCAAGCGATTCCACAAGCGCCAGCGCCTCTTCGGCACCCTTGAGCTTGCTGACGGCGACGGCGCGATTGAGCGTGACGACAGGGGACGGCTGTATTCCCTCGAGCATCCGGTAAAGCAGTTCGATCTCGTGCCAGTCCGTGTCCGCCGCCGTCTTCGCGCGGGCATGCAGCGCCGCGATCGCCGCCTGCACCTGATAGGGCCCCGGCTGGCGATGGCGAATTGCCTTGTCGAGCAGCGCCAGCGCCTCATCGATCATACCCCTGTTCCACAGCGTCCGATCCTGATCTTCGAGCAGGACGATCTGGGCTTCCGCGTCGAAGCGTGCGGCTATGCGCGACTGCTGCAGAAGCATCAGAGCCAGCAGGCCCATGATCTCCGGCTCGCCGGGAAAGATGCGCAGCAGCAGCCGCGCCAGCCGGATCGCCTCGTCCCCGAAGGCGCAGGTTTCGCGCTTCGGATCGATCGAGGAATAGCCCTCGTTGAAGACGAGGTAGATCATGGCGCTGACGATGGTCAGCCGCTCTGTCCGCTCGACCGCGCCGGGCGTCTCGAAGGGAACGCCCGCCTTGGCGACGCGGGCCTTGGCGCGGGTAATGCGCTGCTCCATGGCGCTTTCGCTGACCAGAAAGGCGCGGGCGATCTGCTGGACGGAAAGCCCCGAGACGATGCGCAGCGCCAGCGCGATCTGTTGGGTGGCCGGCAGGTCCGGATGACAGCAGATGAACAACAGCCGCAGGATATCATCGCGGTAGTTCGAGCCGTCGAGCCGCTCGGCCATATCGCTTTCGGCATCTTCCTTGTCGGAGATCAGTTCCTCGTCCGGCAGGGCCTGTGTCTTCGCCTGCTTGCGCACGGCATCGATGCCGCTGTTGCGGCCGACGAAGATCAGCCAGGCGACCGGATCGCGCGGTGGTCCCTTGTCGGGCCAGGTGCGTATGGCACGCAGGCACGCCTCCTGGAAAGCTTCCTCCGCGATATCGAGATCGCGGAAATAACGCAGCAGTGCGCCAAGGGCCTTCGGCCGGGCCGAGGCGAGTGTAACATCGATCCAGGCTATGTCTGTCATGTTGGGTTCTCTCCCGGCCGGAATACGTAGAACGGCCGGATTTCATAGGCGCCGGCTCCGGGATTGGCAGCCGCCAGTTCTTTCGAGAAGGAAACCGCCTCGTCGAGTGAATTGAAATCGACGACATAAAAGCCGAGAAGCTGCTCCTTGGTTTCGGCATAGGGCCCGTCGACGACAAAAGGTTCGCTCTTGCCCTTGCGCAACGTGGCTGCCGCCGTCGTAGGCATCAACCTTCCGACCGGGCCAAGCTTGCCGGCTTCGGCAAGAGGCTTCTGCACCGCCTGAAGCCGCGTCATCACCGCACCCTCTTCCTCCTTGGACCAAGAGAAGACGGTGTCTTCATCGGCATAGCAAAGGATTGCATAAAGCATTCGGTTACTCCTCTTCCTGAATGACGAAGAAGTACCGTGATAGCCGACAGGGCGCATCAAAAAATTATGGAATCGTTGAATACATGGGCAAGGTCTCGCCATTAACCATCCCATGTCGATGGAGGATCGGCGCCACGAAGTTGCCCATTTCGTCGACGACGGCTGGCCCCGCACCGTCCAAAAGCTGGACAACTTTTACCATCATGTGATTGTTGAGAACCGATATAATGAAAACCCTTACACGCTTCACGATTGCTGGGGCAATTATCCTGTCATTGCACGCCGCGGCTGTGGCGGATCCTGCCCCGGAAAGTTTCCTGTTCATGGGCTCCGGAGATCTGGCGGCATCCAGGGAGCTGCTCGCCCGGACTGACATCGGCGGCGTTCAGATCGTCTATAATTGGAAGGATCTCGAACCCGGGAAGGACAAATATGATTTCTCCCGGATCGAAAAGGATCTGGCATTCACGCAGTCGCTGAACAAGAAGCTCTTCATCCAGATCCAGGACCGCTTCTTCCAGCCGAAGGCGAAGAACGTCCCGGACTACCTGATGAGCGATCCGGAATATGACGGCGGCATTACGCCGCAATTCGACAATCCCGGGGAAAACAAGCCGATCGGTTCCGGTTGGGTGGCGCAGCAATGGAACCCGGCGGTGCGCGAACGTTATCAGGCTCTGCTCAAGGCATTGGCGCAAAAATTCGACGGCCGCGTCTTCGGCGTCAACTTGCCGGAAACCGCAATCGATCTCGACCCCAAGCGTCTGCCGAAAGGCTACAGTTGCGATGCCTATTTTGAAGGTGAGATGGAAAACCTCGCCTTCGCCGGCAAGACCTTCGCCAAGTCGCACGTCGTGCAATATGTCAACTTCTGGCCCTGCGAATGGGAAAACGACCACAACTATATGGGCCGCCTCTTCGATTATGCAGCGAAGAACGGCGTCGGCCTCGGTGGGCCGGACATTGTCCCCTATCGCAAAGGGCAGATGAAGAACTCCTACCCGTTCTTCAATCAATACAAGGGTAAGCTTCCTCTCGTCGCCATGGCCGTGCAGGAGCCGACGCTGACCTACAAGAATCCCAAGACCAAGAAACCCTTTACGAAGGAGGAGTTCCAGGGCTTCGCGGAGGATTATCTTGGGGCAAGCATCATCTTCTGGAGCAAATCGGCTCCATGGTTGAAGAAGTAAGGGCGCCAACGCGGAATTGCATCGACAAAGACCCAGTCTCACGACTTGGCGATAGCCGCTTCGGCGGCGCTCTTGCCATCATCGCCGGCGATCGCGGCAACTTTTGCAACGGAGTTGCCGCCATGCTTGAAGAGAAGCCTGACCGCTCCGCGGCCGCCAGAATTGTGCTTCGTAAAGATGAGGAGAAAGCTTCGTTTCTCAGTTCATCCCGCCGCCGCTATCCGCTCCACCCATGCCACGGCCGCCATCCGAACCCATGCCGCCGGAACCACCTGAGCCATGTCCGCCAAATCCTCCATTTCTATTATCGGAGCCGGCAAACGTATCTTTGCGTGGCGCCCTTGTCGGGCAAGCCCATAGGGTTCTGCCGCCAATCTCGACGAGCTTGCAGTTCGGATTAGGTCGTGCCGTCGCCTTGCCTGTAGGAGTCGAGGTTGCGAAGTATATTATGCGTTCGCGCACCTGCGCCTGAAGTTCGGAGCCAGTCGTAACGAGGCAGAAAAAGAGTGCGGCTGCTGTCAGCATGAGGCGCAAGGTGCCCATGGCATCCCCCCTCTAATTCAATCAACAAATTATAGAGTATTATTTAGCAACTTCGACAATAAACACGATTAGTCGACTGCCATGGCCTCGGCCCTTAGCTCTCGGTGAGCGTACGTTTCACTGCGTTGCGCCAGCCCTTAAACTTCGCTGCGCGCGTCTTCTCGTCCATGTCAGGCTCGAAGCGCCGTTCGCACCTCCAGGCGGCCGAAAAGCCGTCGCGATCCGGCCACACACCGGCCTTGCTACCTGCGAGCCATGCTGCACCCAGCGCTGTCGTCTCGAGGATGGCCGGACGGTCGACCGGCGCGTCTAGCAGATCCGCGAGCCGTTGCATCGTCCAGTTGGAAGCAACCATGCCGCCGTCGACCCGCAGCACAGTATCCTCGCCGTCGTTCTTCCAGTCCTTGTGCATGGCGTCCAGCAGATCGCGCGTCTGATAGCAGACGGCTTCAAGCGCAGCACGCGCGAATTCGGCAGGGCCGCTGGCGCGTGTGAGACCGAAGATCGCGCCCCGCGCTTTCGCATCCCAATGCGGCGCGCCGAGACCGGTGAAGGCCGGAACGAGATAGATCTCCTGCGTGGGGTCGGCCTTCTCGGCCAATTCGCCGCTCTGCTCGGCCCTGCTGATGAGACCAAGACCGTCGCGCAGCCATTGCACAGCCGCTCCCGCAATGAAGATCGAGCCTTCCAGCGCATAGGTCGTCTGACCGCCAAGGCGATAGGCGATGGTCGTGAGCAAGCGGTTGCGCGAGCGTACCATGTCGTCGCCGGTATTAAGCAGCGCGAAGCAGCCCGTGCCGTAGGTCGATTTCAGCATGCCCGGCTCGAAGCAGGCCTGGCCTATCGTCGCCGCCTGCTGATCACCGGCGACCCCGAGGATGGGGATCGCAGCACCGAAGATTTCCGCATCGGTGACGCCGAAGTTATCGGCGCAATCCTTGACCTCCGGCAGCATCGCTGCAGGAACACGCAGGATATCGAGCAGATCCTCGTCCCATTCGTTGGTGCCGATATTGTACATCAGCGTGCGCGAAGCGTTGGTGGCATCCGTAACGAAGCTCCGGCCGCCGGTCAGGCGCCAGATCAGGAACGTGTCTATCGTGCCGAAGCAAAGGTCGCCCTTGGCGGCCCTCGCCCGCGCGCCTTTCACATTTGCCAGCATCCAGGAAAGCTTGGTGCCGGAGAAATAGGGATCGAGCAGCAGGCCAGTCTTCTTCGTGAAGACCTTCTCGAGATCCTGTCTCTTCAGATTGTCACAGTAGCTGGCCGTGCGCCGATCCTGCCAGACGATAGCGTTCTGGATCGGCTTTCCGCTCTCGCGCTCCCAGACGACCACCGTCTCGCGCTGATTGGTGATGCCGATCGCTGCAATCTCCGTCGCGTCGATCCCCGCTTTCGTAATCGCGATCTTGATAGTCGATACGACCGTTTCCCAGATATCTTCCGGATCGTGTTCGACCCAGCCGGAGCGCGGATAGATCTGGGTGAATTCCTTCTGGCCCATGCCGGCGATTTTCATTTCACCGTCGAAAACGATCGACCGGGTTGATGTAGTTCCCTGGTCGATGGCCAGAACATATCCGTTCATGCTTCCTCCCCAAAGCAATTCCAGGAAAAGTGCGAAGCGGTTTTCCGTTCGGAATTGCGCAAAACGAAAGATTGGAGCGGGTCTGAGCTCCATTAGAAAACGGAACCGCTCAATGCCTGCTTTTCAGTAAAATCGATATGACAATCAAACGAAAGAGAAAAGAAGATAAAACGCAAATGTAGCTTTCGTTCACGGTTTCTTTGCGGGGGAAGTTTTGCCTTTCTACGCAATTGCCAGAGCCTCGCATTTGCGCATAACCTCCCCTCATTATTGCGCCGCAACCAAGAACCCAGGAGATCATCATGGCCAGAACAGTCGTCGTCACCGGATCCACCAGCGGCATCGGGCTCGCGATCGCAACGGCATTCGCCTCCAAGGGCGAGAACATCGTTTTGAATGGCTTCGGGAAAGAGGAGGAGGTCAGGGAGATAGTTGCGCGTCTTGAAGCCCTTGGCGCGGGTCGCGTCATCCACCATCCGGCCGACATGACCAAGCCCGCCGAGATTGCCGATCTGATCGCAACGGCGGCCGGGACCTTCGGCGCGGTCGATGTCCTCGTCAACAATGCCGGCATTCAGCATGTCGAAAAGATCGAGGATTTCCCGATCGAGAAATGGGATCAGATCATCGCCATCAATCTCTCCAGTTCCTTCCATACCATGCGCTCCGCCATCCCGCTGATGAAGGCGAAGAAATATGGCCGCATCATCAACATTGCCTCGGCGCACGGTCTCGTCGCCTCGCCGTTCAAATCCGCCTATGTCGCCGCAAAGCATGGTATATTGGGCCTGACCAAGACCGCGGCGCTGGAGCTTGCGGAGTTTGGCGTGACGGTGAACGCGATCTGCCCCGGCTATGTGCTGACCCCGCTTGTCGAGAAGCAGATACCCGATACCGCCAAGGCGCGCGGCATGACCGAGGAGCAGGTAAAGAACGAGGTGATCCTGAAGGCGCAGCCGACACACGAATTCGTCAAGGCCGAAGAGATCGGCGCCCTTTCGCTCTATCTCGCCAGCGATGAAGCCAGGCAGGTGACGGGTACGCACATCTCGATCGACGGAGGCTGGACGGCGGAATAGCCAACTCCGAACGAAATTGGCAGCGTAAATCGTCCATCTCACGGATCCGTCGAGCCTCGCGTGGTTTGCTCGGGTGGCCGCTTGCATCTGTAATTATGCTTGGCCGTCCTGCAATCCCGCGGAAACGAAGTGCCGATAACGCTCTACAAGCGCTCCGGATTCGGCGACGAACACGCAGGTGATGCACGTCCGCCCGCGCGGCGAATTGACGAGAACTGGACGACGGCATTACCATTTCGGAAAATGAAAACAGGAACATCATGAACGACAGCATCCGTTTCATCCTCAATGGCGAGGACATTGCTCTGAAGGATGTCCGGCCGACAGAAACACTTCTCGATTTTCTGCGGCTGAAAAGGCGACTGACGGGCACGAAGGAAGGATGTGCGGAAGGCGATTGCGGCGCCTGCACGGTCCTTGTCGGGCGTCTGATCGACGGCAAGCTTTTCTATGAGTCGGTCAATGCCTGCATTCGTTTCATCGGCTCTCTCAACGCCACCCATGTCGTCACTGTCGAGCATCTGGCGGCACGCGACGGGATGCTCCATCCGGTCCAGCAGGCAATGGTCGACTGTCATGGTTCCCAATGCGGCTTCTGCACGCCCGGCATCGTCATGTCGCTCTACGGCCTCTGGCTTTCGACCGAAAAGCCGAGTCGGCCCGAGATCGAGAAAGCGCTGCAGGGCAACCTGTGTCGCTGCACGGGCTACGAGCCGATCGTCAAGGCCGCCGAGCAGATAAGCGCCACGCGCCCGAGCGCCCTGTTTGACCCGCTGGAAAGGACGCGCTCCGAAATTGTCGGTCGCCTCTGGGCGATGCAGGCTGGAGACACGATCACAATCACAAGCGACGAAGGTCGCCTGATCGTTCCGCGTTCGGTCGATGCATTGGCCCGCATCCTGACAGAAGAGCCAGGTGCCACCATTGTCGCCGGCGCGACCGATGTCGGTCTCTGGGTGACGAAGCAGATGCGGGCACTGAATCCCGTGATCTTCATCAATCATCTGAACGAACTACAATCGATTGTCGCAGGCGACGATGGCTTCATCATCGGAGCTGGAGTTACCTACAGTCGCGCCTTCACAACGATCGCGCCAAAAATTCCCCCCCTCGGACGCCTTATCGATCGCATCGGCGGGGAACAGGTCCGCAACATGGGCACCATCGGCGGCAATATCGCCAACGGGTCGCCGATCGGGGACACCCCTCCGCCGCTGATCGCCCTCGGCGCGACGGTAAAACTGCGCTCGGCCTTCGGTGCACGCGTCCTGCCGCTGGAAGACTTCTTTATCGACTATGGCAGGCAGGACAGGAGACCCGGCGAATTCGTCGAAAGCGTCCTCGTACCCTGCCCCGCCGAAGGCAGTCATTTCGCCGTCTACAAAATTTCCAAGCGCCGCGACGAGGATATCTCCGCCCTGCTTGGAGCCTTCTATCTGACCTTGGACCAGGAAGAGAACGTCACCGACATCCGCATTGCGTTCGGCGGCATGGCCGGAACGCCAAAACGTGCCCGGACAGTCGAGGCCGAACTGATCGGCAAGCGCTGGACGGAGACAGCAGTCCGGGACGCCCGCGACGCCTTCGATGCGGATTTCACGCCGCTGACAGATTGGCGCGCGACAGCCGAGTATCGGCAGCTGACCGCCAAGAATCTGCTCACGCGCTTCTACCTGGAGACCGTCGGTGCGCCGCAGGAACTGAAGCGTTTCGAGGGAGTGGCGTGATGGCGGCGGAGAGTTTGACGATTAGGCGCGGCGTATCCCTTCTTCTCCCCAGCGGGGAGAAGTGCCGAGCAAAGCGAGGCGATGAGGGGTGTGAGCGGCCGCGGCCGCGAACGCCCGTAGCGCAAGCTGCGGGCAGCACTCGCCGCAAGGAGAGTCCCCCTCATCCGACCCTTCGGGCCACCTTCTCCCCGCTGGGGAGAAGGCAGAAAGCGGAGGCCTGATAATGGACAAATCCACCTTCGAAGACCGCAAGCTTATCATCGGTTCCATGCACGGGTCGCTACGTCATGATTCCGCACATAAGCATGTGACCGGAACTGCCGATTATATCGACGATATTCCGGAACCGGCCGGCCTGCTCCACGGGGCCCTCGGGCTTTCGGATCGCGCCCATGCGGAGATCGTCGATATGGATCTTTCCGCGGTTGCCGCCTACCCCGGTGTCGTCTGGGTCTTCACTGGCAAGGATGTGCCGGGCAGCAACGATGTCAGCTCCACCGGCAGGCATGACGAGCCGTTGTTGGCCAAAACCCTGGTCGAGTTCCACGGTCAGCCGATCTTTGCCGTGATTGCCGAGACACGTGACGCTGCCCGCCATGCCGCGAGGCTGGCGAAGCTCGAATATCGCGATCTGCCGCACTGGAGCGACATCGATGGCGCACTGGAGAACGGCGGCCCATTGGTCGTCGAGCCCATGACGCTGAAGCGCGGCGATCCTGAAACGGAAATGGCCAACGCCCCGCGCCGGCTCAAAGGGCAGATGCGGATCGGCGGCCAGGAGCATTTTTACCTGGAAGGCCATATCGCCATGGCCATTCCCGGCGAAGACGACGAGGTCGCCGTCTGGTCGTCGACGCAGCATCCGAGCGAGATCCAGCACATTGTCGGCCACGTGCTGAACATTCCCTCCAATGCGGTAACGGTCAACGTGCGCCGCATGGGTGGCGGTTTCGGCGGCAAGGAAACGCAGGGCAACCAGTTTGCGGCGCTCGCCGCGGTCGCCGCAAAGAAGCTCGGCCGCGCGATCAAATTCCGCCCCGACCGCGACGAGGATATGGTCGCCACCGGCAAGCGGCACGACTTCCTCTTCGATTACGAGGTCGGCTTCGACGATGAGGGTCGCATCCATGCGCTCGATGCCACCTATGCCGCGCGCTGCGGCTTCTCCGCCGATCTCTCCGGCCCGGTCACCGATCGCGCCCTCTTCCATGCGGATTCGAGCTATTTCTACCCGCATGTGCGCCTGACCTCCAAGCCGCTGAAGACGCATACGGTTTCGAATACCGCCTTTCGCGGCTTCGGCGGCCCCCAGGGCATGCTCGGAGCTGAACGCGTCATCGAAGAGATCGCCTATGCCGTCGGCAAGGATCCGCTGGAGGTCCGCAAGCTGAACTTCTACGGTCAGCAGGGCTCCGGTCGTACGCTGACGCCCTACCACCAGGAGGTCGAGGACAACATCATCGCCCGGGTGGTCGAGGAGTTGGAAGAAGGCGCGGACTACCAGTCGCGGCGCAACGCCGTCATCGCGTTCAATCGCGACAGCCGCTACATCCGCAGGGGCATTGCGCTGACGCCGGTGAAATTCGGCATCTCCTTCACCATGACCGCCTTCAATCAGGCCGGCGCCCTCGTCCATGTCTATCGCGACGGCTCCATCCACCTGAACCATGGCGGCACCGAAATGGGTCAGGGTCTCTATACCAAGGTGGCGCAGGTCCTAGCCGATGCCTTCCAGGTCGATATCGAGCGGGTGAAGATCACCGCGACGACGACGGGCAAGGTGCCGAACACCTCGGCCACTGCCGCCTCTTCCGGCTCCGATCTCAACGGCATGGCCGCCTTCGATGCCGCCCGCCAGATCAAGGAACGTCTCGTGGCCTTCGCCGCCGAGAAATGGGGTGTGGAACCTTCCGAAGTGGTCTTCCTGCCGAACCGCGTGCGTGTCGGCGACACTGAAATCCCCTTCCCCGACTTCATCAATCAGGCCTATTTCGCCCGCGTGCAGCTTTCCGCCGCCGGCTTCTACAAGACCCCGAAGATCCATTGGGATCGCAAGGCGGGCCGCGGCACCCCCTTCTATTATTTCGCCTATGGCGCAGCCTGCACCGAGGTCTCGATCGATACGCTGACCGGCGAATATCTGATCGACCGCACCGATATTCTCCATGATGTCGGCCGCTCGCTGAACCCGGCGATCGACCTAGGTCAGATCGAAGGCGGGTTTATTCAGGGCATGGGCTGGTTGACGACGGAAGAGCTGTGGTGGGACAACAAGGGCCGGCTGCGCACCCATGCCCCCTCGACATACAAGATCCCGCTCGCCTCCGACCGGCCGAAAATCTTCAACGTCCAGCTTGCCGAATGGTCTGAAAATGCCGCAGCCACCATCGGCCGCTCCAAGGCCGTCGGCGAACCGCCCCTGATGCTGGCGATCTCTGTGGTGGAGGCCCTGTCGATGGCGGTTGCGAGCGTGGCGGATTACAAGGTCTGCCCGCGGTTGGACACGCCCGCAACGCCCGAGCGGATATTGATGGCGGTGGAGAGGCTGAAGACCAGGGAATGACACCCGCCGACATCACGAAAAGACGGCCCGGCAAGACTGACCAAGCCCGTAGATTGCGCCAAAATGAAACGGAGGAGGAATATCGGCTTTGGAGTGACCTGCGCAATCGTCGGCTGAACGGTCACAAGTTTACGCGTCAGGTTCCCCTTGGTCCCTATGTGGTTGATCTCCTGTGTCGGGAAATGCGGCTGATCATTGAGGTCGACGGCTTTCAGCATGCGGACGCTCCATCCGACATGGGTCGGACGCAATGGCTCAATCACGAAGGATATTCTGTTCTCCGCTTCTGGAATTACGAAGTGACGCGGGAAAGACGTTCGGCTCTCGAAACCATCGTGGCCGTCCTTGAAGGTCGGATATTTCAGAGGGATGATGTACCGCGCTTCTATCCTGCGATCGATCCTTCAGGGGTTCACGGCAGATGAATCGTTCGAATAACACCCCCTCATCCGACCCTTCGGGCCACCTTCTCCCCGCTGGGGAGAAGAGGGAGCAAGAGGCTCGCTCAACGCCAATCAAATCCCTCTTGTTTAAAGGCTTGAAGGGAAGCCCTGGGTTGGCCGGTCTCCCCTTCTCCCCAGCGGGGAGAAGGTGGCCCGAAGGGTCGGATGAGGGGGCCTTCGCGGCATACTCCCTATGACCGATTTTCGCACCTTTCTCTCCGCCCACCCGCGCATCATCCTTGTCGAGATTACCCACGCCCAGGGCTCAACGCCCCGTGAAGCCGGCACCTTCATGCTGGTGGCGGAAAATGCGATCTGGGGGACGATCGGCGGCGGGCAGTTCGAGTTCATGGCAATTCACAACGCCCGCGATCTCTTGGCCGGATCGGGCGGCAGCGAGGGTATGGACATTCCCCTCGGTCCGGAAATCGGCCAGTGTTGCGGTGGGCGAACGCAACTGCGGTTCCGCGTCATGACACAGCAACTGATGGAAGAATTCGGCAAGCGGTTGAACATCGAGGCGGAAAGCTGTCCTGAAGTCTACCTTTTCGGCGCCGGCCACGTCGGTCACGCCCTTGCCGCGGCTCTCGCGCCACTTCCCCTTTTCACGACAATCGTCGAAACTCGCAAGGCGGAATTGTCAAATCTGCCGCCGACGACGCAGGCCCGACATGTCGCCATGCCGGAAGCCCTGGTTTCGGAAATTCGTCCCGGCGGCGCCGTCGTCATTCTCACCCATGACCATGCGCTCGATTTTCTCATCGCTCGCGAGGCGCTTGCCCGTGCCGATCTCGCCTATGTCGGCATGATCGGCTCGGCGACGAAGCGCGCCACCTTCTCGAATTGGCTTTTCCGGGAAGGTGGCGACAGAGCGATGCTGGACCGGCTGACCCTTCCAATCGGCGGTTCCGCGGTCCGCGACAAACGCCCGGAAGTCATCGCGGCAATGACCGTTGCCGAAATCCTGACAGCATTGTCGGTCTATCGCCTCAGATCTTCCTCGTAGCGCGGCTCACGCCCGTCACGAAAGCCGAGATCGCGCTTGATGCGATCCGGCATGATCTCCAGATCGAGCCGCGGGCCACGTTCGGCGGTCGGCGTAAAGGCGGCAATCAAGCCTGCGATGATACGTGCAATAAGCCTGGGCTCGGCGCAATTTTCGCGTTCGACAGCGTAGCAATCCATGACAGCACCTATGCGTATTTTATTTTGTGATTGCAGGATGCGCCTTAAAATGCTGCAATTCCAATCGAACTACGATCTGCATGCATAAAGAGAACTTATTCATGAAGCTGTCGAAGCAGTTTCGGCTCAATGCGTTGCGCGTCTTCGAGGCGGTCGCCCGGCTTGGCAGCTTCACAAGGGCGGGCGACGAACTCGGCATGACCCAGACGGCCGTCAGCTACCAGATCAAATTGCTTGAGGAGAATATCGGCGAGCCGCTCTTCCTGCGTCGACCGCGCCAAATCAGCCTGACCGAAGCGGGCGAAAGCCTGGCTCCCAAGGTTGCCGAAGCCTTTGATCTGCTGAACGAGGCCATGGCCGCCGTGCGTGGAGACGGCGAGGCGACGCTCATCATCCACTCGACGGCAACCTTCGCTTCCCATTGGCTTGCCCGGCATCTCGGATCCTTCCAGTTGCGGCATCCAAACATCGCCGTGAGACTTGCCACCTCCGACGCGGTTATCGATTTTTCGCGCGAACAGGCCGACATCGCTATCCGCAGCGGCAAGGGAACATGGCCTGGCCTGCGGACCCACATGCTCATGAAGATGAATTTTACCCCGATGCTAAGCCCGGCGCTCGCTGCGTCGATCGGTGGCATCCGCAAGCCGGAGGATCTTCTGAAGCTTCGGATTATCGATCCGGGCGATCCCTGGTGGGAAGCTTGGTTTCAAAGAGCAGGAGTTTCAGATCCCGATCTCGCCGGAAGACCGCGAACCCGGCTCGGCGCGCAGTCCTTCGAGGCGAGCGCGGCCATTGCCGGCCAGGGCGTCGCGATCCTGACGCCGCAATTCTACGTCGACGAACTCGCTGCGGGCCGGCTCTATCAGCCCTTCGATCTTCTCTGCAGCGACGGTACCGACTATTGGCTCGCCTACCCTGAAAACAGGCGCAATGTTCCGAAGATCCGCACCTTCCGGAGCTGGATATTGGATGAATTGAAAATCGTTGAATCGTGAATTGATAAATTGGTGGGCGGATGGCGATAAGGCATCGGCTGCATCGCACGATATCCCCTTCCCTCCGCGCGGAAGTTTTTGCATGCTGACGAGTCGGAGGAAGACAGGGAAAGCGCATGTATGAATATGCCATTGCATGGGAATGGCTGGCCTTTGCCGCCCGCTGGTTCCACGTCGTCACAGCCATTGCCTGGATCGGCTCGTCCTTTTATTTCATCGCGCTCGATCTCGGGCTGGTGAAGCGTCCGCATCTTCCGCCGGGCGTCCACGGTGAGGAATGGCAGGTGCATGGCGGTGGTTTCTACCACATCCAGAAATATCTGGTCGCACCCGAGGCCATGCCGGAGCACCTAACCTGGTTCAAATATGAGAGCTACTTCACCTGGCTCTCCGGCTTCCTGATGCTCTGCATCGTCTATTACGGCGGCGCCGACCTTTTTCTCATCGATCGGCATGTCCTCGACATCAGTAAACCGGTCGCAATCGGAATATCTCTCGTCTCGCTCGCCATCGGATGGCTCGTCTACGACCTCCTGTGCAAATCGCCGCTCGGCAAGAACACCTGGGGCCTGATGGCGGTCCTCTACGTCGTTCTGGTTTTCATGGGCTGGGGCTATACCCAGGTCTTTACCGGGCGCGCGGCCTTCCTGCATCTCGGCGCCTTTACCGCGACGATCATGTCGGCCAATGTTTTCTTCATCATCATTCCCAACCAGAAGATCGTCGTCGCCGACTTGATCGCCGGCCGATCGCCCGATCCGAAGCTCGGCGCACAGGCCAAACAGCGTTCGCTGCACAACAACTACCTGACGCTGCCCGTCATCTTCTTCATGCTGTCGAACCACTATCCGCTGGCTTTTGCCACGGCTTTCAACTGGATCATTGCGGCGCTCGTCTTCCTGATGGGCGTCACGATCCGCCACTGGTTCAACACAACCCATGCTCGAAAGGGACGGCCGACCTGGACCTGGATCGTGACGGTCATTCTCTTCATCCTGATCATGTGGCTTTCGACCGTGCCGAAGATATTGCCGGGTGAGAAGGATGCCCAGGCGGTTTCGCCAGCCTTTCAGCAATTCGCTGGCGATGCGCATTTCCCCGCAGTAAAAGAGATGATTTCGACACGCTGCACGATGTGCCATGCCGCCGAGCCGGTCTACGAGGGCATAGCCCGGCCGCCACAAGGCGTCGTGCTGGAAAATGACGGCGAGATTGCCATGCATGCCCGTGAAATCTATATCCAGGCCGGACGCAGCCATGCCATGCCGCCGGGCAATGTCACCGACGTGACGCCGGAGGAAAGAAAGCTGCTGGTCGCATGGTATGAAAGCGCCATCAAGCAAGGCCAGACTCAAGGCAAAACCCAATGACAAAGATACTCCTGCGCGGTCGCCTGCTCTCCTTCCTGCGCGCGCCGCAGAGCGCAACCGACTCCAGAAGCTATGTCTATGAAAGCGACGGCGGACTTCTGATCGAGGATGGCGTCATTGCCGCGCGCGGAGCCTATGCCGATATCAAGGCGACAGCGCCGGTCGATGTCGTCGAGATCGATCACAGGCCGCATTTGATCCTGCCCGGCTTCATCGACACGCATCTGCATTTCCCGCAGATGCAGGTGATCGCTTCCTATGCCGCCAACCTGCTGGAATGGCTGAACACCTATACCTTCCCGGAGGAATGCCGCTTCGTCGAAAGCGCCCATGCCGAGCGCATCGCAACCTATTTCTATGACGAACTGATCCGCCACGGTACCACGACGGCGGTCGCCTATTGCTCGGTCCACAAGACATCTGCCGATGCCTATTTCGCAGCAGCGCTGAAACGCAACATGTGCATGATCGGCGGCAAGGTGATGATGGATCGCAATGCGCCGCAAGGCCTGCTCGACACACCGGAGATGGCCTATGACGAGACGCGGCAGGTAATTTCCGACTGGCACGCCAAAGGCCGCAATCATGTCGCCATCACGCCACGCTTTGCCATCACGTCGACACCGAAGCAAATGGAAGCAGCCGCCGCCCTTGCCCGCGAGTTTCCGGACCTGCACATCCAGACGCATCTTTCAGAAAATCGCGACGAGATCGATTATACCTGCGCGCTCTATCCGGATTCGATCGACTATACCGACATCTATGCGCGCTACGGGCTGCTCGGAAATAAGAGTCTCTTCGGCCATTGCATTCATCTTTCCGAGCGTGAAGCGGATGCCATGAGCGAAGCCGGCGCCGTCGCCGTACATTGCCCAACCTCGAACCTGTTCCTCGGCTCAGGGCTGTTTCCGTTGAAAGCACTGGCGCGACGCGAAAAACCGGTGCGGATCGGTGTGGCGACCGATATCGGCGGCGGATCGAGCTATTCCATGCTGAGAACGATGGACGAGGCCTACAAGGTGAGCCAATTGCTGGGCGAACGGCTCAATCCGCTGGAAAGCTACTACTATATGACGCTCGGCAATGCGGAATCCCTCTCGTTGTCCGATCGTATCGGGACGCTGGAGCCCGGCACGGACGCCGACGTCGTGGTGCTCAACGCGGCGGCAACACCCGCCATGGCGCTGAAGATGGAGGTCGTCAAGACGCTGCCGGAAGAACTGTTCCTGCTGCAGACGATGGGGGACGATCGGGCTGTCGTGGAAACCTATGTCGCGGGAAAAGCCGTGAAGTGCGCACTCTGAACGCAGCTTCTCATTTCCCGTAACGCGCCCATGGAATTCATGTTATAGGCTTATGACAGCATCCTGACTTGAAAGTTCCCGTCATGGCCACACCGCTCACCATCGGCGATCTGAAGAAACTTGCACAGCGCCGCGTGCCTAAGATGTTCTTTGATTATGCGGATTCGGGCGCCTGGACAGAATCGACCTACGACGCCAATGAGGCGGACTTTCGCGAAATCAAGCTGCGCCAGCGCGTCATGGTCGATATGACCAACCGCACGCTGGAAACGACGATGATCGGACAGAAGGTCTCGATGCCGGTAGCGCTTGCACCTACGGGTTTGACCGGCATGCAGCACGCAGACGGCGAGATGCTGGCGGCGCGCGCGGCCGAGGAATTCGGTATTCCCTTCACGTTGTCTACGATGAGCATCTGCTCGATCGAAGACGTCGCCTCGGTGACCTCGAAGCCCTTCTGGTTCCAGCTCTACGTCATGCGGGACAAGGACTTTGTTATGAACCTGATCGACCGTGCCAAAGCCGCTAAATGCTCGGCGCTGGTACTGACGGCCGACCTGCAAATCCTCGGCCAGCGTCATAAGGACCTGCGCAACGGCCTGTCGGCGCCGCCGCGATTCTCGCCGAAACATGTCTGGCAGATGGCAACGCGGCCGGTCTGGTGCATGAACATGCTGAAGACGAAGCGCCGCACCTTTGGTAACATCATCGGCCATGCCAAGAATGTCTCCAGCATCTCTTCACTATCCACCTGGACGGCAGAGCAGTTCGACCCGCAGCTTTCCTGGAAAGACGTCGCCTGGATCAAGGAGCGTTGGGGCGGACCGCTGATCATCAAGGGCATTCTCGACGTCGAGGACGCCCGGGAAGCCGCCGAAACCGGTGCCGATGCGATAGTCGTCTCGAACCATGGCGGACGTCAGCTCGACGGCGCCCCCTCCTCGATCAGCATGCTGCCGAGGATTGTCGACGCCGTCGGTGACCGCATCGAAGTTCACGTCGACGGCGGCATCCGCTCCGGCCAGGACGTGCTGAAGGCAGTGGCCCTCGGCGCCAAGGGAACCTATATCGGTCGTCCTTTCCTCTACGGCCTCGGCGCCATGGGCAAGGAAGGCGTGACATTGGCGCTCGGCATCATCCGCAAGGAGATGGATATCACCATGGCTCTTTGCGGCAAACGGGACATCAACGAGGTGAATTCCTCAATCATCCTAGACGCTAGCAAGCAAGCCGATCGTCCTCCTGTCGAGAGGCGGGCCAACTTAAATTCAGTAGCATAGGCGCGCCCGGACGACCGACCGTTTCAACTTCCACGATAGGTCGAATAACCATATGGCGAGATCAGCAGCGGTACATGGTAGTGGGCCGACGTATCCGCTATGCCGAAACGGATGGGCACGAGGTCGAGGAATGCCGGGTGCGGCAGCACAGTACCGGCGGCACGCAGATAGTCGCCGGCATGGAAGAGCAGTTCGTAGCTGCCCGCCTTGAAGCTTTCGCCGCTTAGGATCGGACCGCCGTCGACCCGTCCATCTGCGTTTGTCTCGACCGTCTTGATATGTCTGCGGGTGTCGCCATCAATAGAAAAGAGATCGATCCGCAGTCCGTATGCCGGTTTCCCTAGGGCGGTATCGAGAACATGGGTGGTCAGTCCGGTCATGCAGGCGGCGCTCCGATGATGAAAGGCGTATCGAAAAGGACTTCCTCGAGATTGTTGCCCGGCCCCTCCCGGTCGACAACCAGAAAATCGCTGACTTCGCCAAGCGCCATCAGCGGATGATGCCAGACATTGCGGTGGTAGTTCACGCCCTGGCCGCCGCGCGCCAGAAATGCCTGTGGCCTTCCCGGTTTGCCACCTTCATCCTTGGCGACGACGACGAGGAAGGAGCGGTTGGAAAGCGGAGAAAAACTCTGGCTGCCAAAGGGATGGCGCTCCATCATGCCCACTTCATGCGGGAAGTGACGCGGTTGGCTACGGAAGAGGCTGATGATGACCCGGGCGCCCTCGCCAGCGGCTTCGACATTTGCGAGCGCGTGAAACCGCTCGGTGGTGCCGTTGTTGATGAGGCGTACGGCTGCCGGATCGGCTTCGATGACCTCACCGAAAGGTGCGAAGGCGGCTTTGGTCAGCGGCAGGATGTCCAGAGTCTGGGTCAATTGATCCTCCATCGGGCCAGGAATCTATACAAGAACCGGTTCTCGCCATCAAAATGATGGAAGGAATGCGCTCTCGAGCGGGATGCCGAAAAGTATACGCGGTTTTCGGGCGACATCCCGCTCTAACTCTTTGATCTAGAGGCGGATTCAGATTTCAGGTCGATTCGACCTGAAATCATCCGGCTCTAGTATGGCACAAACCGGAATGCAAAGCTGGCAGTTTGCGGGAAATTTTGACCAAACTACTCACTCGCCCTGGGCTCGCCAGTGATGCACCGCATCGATCTGCAAAAGAAGCTCGGGCAAAACCCGCTGCGTCGCGTCCCAGATGTCCTGCGGATGCAACTGGAAAAAATCATGCGCAATGCGATCACCCATTTCACGCATTGCCGTCCACGGCAGATCCGGGTGTTCAGTGGCAAATTCCGGATGTGTATCGAGCAGTCTCGATGCCAAGGCCGCAATCGCCACATGGCAAAAGGCGACGGCGTGCTGCGTGAGCGGATCTTTCGCGAAAGTATCGCTGTCCATGCCTTCAGTGAAAAGGCGAGCGTTCGACGCCGCCCTCTGTATATCATTCAGGTAATCGACTGCTTGCCGCTCGCGCATATCAAGCCTTTGGCCCATCGCCGCTCATTCAGGTCTCTGGAAGCATAGACTGCAGACGCAGCAGAGCGATCTTTTCGACCTGCTGTGTGGCGGTCGAAAACTCCTCATCGCGGTCATTGTCGACACGTTCTTCGAACGCCGCGAGGATGTCGTTCTTATCGAGTCCTTTCACCGCGATGATAAAGGGAAAGCCGAATTTCTCGGTATAGGCGGCATTGAGCGCGGTGAAACGCGCATGCTCTTCCGGACTGAGCCGATCGAGACCGGCGCCGGCCTGCTCCCTTTTGCTGTCTTCGGTCAGCTTGCCGGCAATGGCAAGTCTCCCGGCCAGATCCGGATGCGCGCGTAGGATGCCAAGCCGCTCTTGCGGAGTGGCCGCGCGAAAGGCGGACGTAAGCGCTGCATGGACGCCGCTGAGACTCAGCGGTTCACCGACGTCACCCGCATCGTAGGCACGTTCGGCGATGAACGGGGAATGCTCGAAAATGCCGCCGAACCGCGCCACGAAGTCGTCACGCGAAATCATCAGATCGATTCCGGCCTGTGGTTCAGGTGCCAATGGCGGGCAATGTCGACGCGCCGTGGGATCCAGACCTTGTCGTGCTTCAGCACATATTCGATGAATCGCCTGAGGGCCGCGGCCCGGCCGGGTCGGCCGACAAGGCGGCAGTGCAAGCCCACCGACATCATCTTCGGGCTGCCGTCGCGGCCCTCCTCATAAAGCGTGTCGAAGCTGTCCTTGAGATAGGTGAAAAACTGGTCCCCGGAATTGAAGCCTTGCGGCGTGGCAAAGCGCATATCATTGGTCTCGAGCGTATAGGGGATGATGAGGAAAGGGACGCCATCCAGGCCCGGCACCCAGTATGGCAGATCATCGGCGTAGGAATCCGACGAATAAAGGAAACCGCCCTCCTCCATGACAAGTCGCAGCGTATGTGCCGAGGGTTTGCCCTGGTACATTCCATAAGGCCGTTCTCCAGTCAGTTCGGTATGCAGGCGTACGGCTTCCGTGATGTGCTTGCGTTCAACATCCTCGGGAAAATCCTTGTATTCGAGCCAGCGATAGCCGTGACTTGCGATTTCCCAACCTGCTTCCTTCATGGCGGCGACCGCTTCCGGATTTCGCGCCATGGCAAGGGTCACGCCGTAGACCGTCACCGGCACCTTCAGGCTGGTGAACATGCGCCAGAGCCGCCAGAATCCCGCTCGCGATCCGTATTCGTAGATCGATTCCATGTTGAGATTGCGCTGGTTCGGCCAGGGCTGCGCGCCCACGATCTCCGACAGCAGGCATTCGGAAGCCGTATCCCCGTCGAGAATGCAGCTCTCCCCGCCCTCCTCGTAGTTCACGACAAACTGCACGGCAACGCGGGCGTCGCCTGGCCACTTGGGGTCGGGAACTGTTCGGCCGTAACCAACCAGATCTCGGGGATAGGCTTCGGACATCATCAAATCACCCTCGTCGAACGATGCGACGACGGTAGCACTCATGACCGGAATGTCGAGACGGAAAGTGGGACGGCTTCGTATGGGATGAAGTCAGGCAATCTTGCGGGCGCTGACTTTTCCCATCGGATGCAGCGAATGCACACGGAAAGGCCCACCAGCCCCCTCCTCCATTATCAAGGCGATGTTGGAAACAGTCACCGGCTCTACCAGGACGGGCTCGAAGAAATCGCGCAGCACGCGCTCGATGCGCGGCATATCGCCATGACTCACCGGCCCCGTCAGCGTCATATGAAAGCGGAACTCGTCCATCACGTAGGGATCGCCCCAGCGGTGCAGGTTGGCAAACTGCGCCGCCGACAGCTCGTCCGGGTCGCTGCGTTCGATCTCGACCTCGCTGAGCGGCGCACGAAAGCGGTCGAATTCCTGCACCAGCGCTGCAGCCAGATAGTTGAGCGGCTCGCAAGGATGGGCCGGCGTCAGGCTGTAGAAGTTTCCGAGCCGGGCGACTTCCAGACGGGGGATCTCGAACGGAATGAAGGAGCCGGAGAAGTGCATGAGGTCGCGCAGCAGCAGTGGCTCCGAAGCCTCCTCGGCCAGCCGGAAGGGAGCCTTCAGCAGGCCGTGAAACCCGTAGCGTCGCGGCAGCGCCGTGTGAAACGCGATCTCGTGGATGCTGAGACCGCGAATGGCCGGAGGCTCGACCATCTCGCCGGAATAGATGTTGCGCCCAAGCCAGTTGGCAGCCACCAGCGAGAGCGGATCGCTCGCAGTTGGTGTAAAGCAAATGGCATAGCGCATGCGACCACCTCCGTCGAATACAACCGCGAATCTATCGTCGATTGCCATTGGCGAAGCAGATAGGTGATTTGCGTGACAGAATAACGAAGAGTGGTGCTGGCGAGATTCACGTTTTGCGTGAAGCGACCGTGATGTGGCTTGACAGCGAGAAGCCGTCAGGCAGCGGAATCGGGCATGGCAACCCCGCGGCTTCCGCTACGACGAAGGCCGCCAGACGATGTGCGAGACCGAAGCTGACTTTGAAGCCGCCCGTGAGCGCAAGGAGCCGCGGATGCTCGGGATGCCGTCCCACCATCGGATCACGATCGATCGCCTTCGGGCGCAATCCCGCCCAGCGCTCTACCACCTCAGCATCCCGCAAGGCGGGTATCATGGCGCCGGCCATGATGATGAGGCCGTCCAACTGCTCGTCCGTCGAAACGGGGTCGTCGAAGCGATTTTCACTGGTGCTGCCCACCGCCACAAGACCCTGCTCATGCGGCACGATATAAAGCCCGTCACGAAAGATCACCGGCAGGCCGGCATCGACATCGGCCCTCAGCAGGGCCGCTTGCCCCTTCACCGGCTGGCCGAGCCCCGCCTGCAAGCCGGATGTCAACTCATCCAGCATCGGAAAGGAACGATGGCCTGCCGACAGGATGCAGCGGCCGAATTGGATGGCGCCATCACGGGTGATCGCCACTCCTTTTCTCGGATCGACATGTTCGACCGGTAGATTCTCGACGACCCGAACATGCGCGGCTCGTCCCAGAAACGCTTTCAACACCGCAACCAGTGCGCGGGGGGCAACACGCGCGGCCAATGTGTCGTGCACGAAGCCACTCTCTCCCGCGGCAGCATCTATCCAGCCCGAAACGGGGGGCGCATCGAGCACATGCCAGTGAAAGCGTCGATCTCCGTGACGCCAGCATTCCTCGGCATCGCGCGAATGGCCGAGCGCTATCCTGCGCAGATGCGGCTTCGGCAGCGGTATCAACCGTCCGCAGCGACGATAATGGGCAGAGAGACCTGTCGCCGCCTCAAGCTCGGCGATGTCGGCTTCCAGCGACACCAGCGCATCGAATTGAAACTGCTTCTTTTCCGACCAGCGGTCCGGCATATGCGGCATCAGCGCGCCGAGAAGGCCTCCGCTTGCGCCCTCGCCCAGTCGCGCCGCGTCGATGAGAAGCGTGTCTATGCCGAGCCGTTCCGCATGAACCGCTGCCCAAAGCCCCATGATGCCGCCCCCGACGATCAGCAGATCTACAGACGATTGACCGGCCAGCCTTACGGGATTATCGGCTTTTTCCATGACAGAGACTATTTCCGGCCAGACCCATGGTACGATGAGCCAGCAGCTTGAGTGGCGCGACGGCGATATGCCCTATTCGAGCGCCTTTGGCGATCATTTTTATTGCCAGACGGATGGCCGGCTGGAATGCGGCCATGTCTTCCTGGCCGGCAACGGTCTGCCCGATCGCTGGAAGGGACGGCAGTCTTTCCTGATCGGTGAGCTCGGCTTCGGTACCGGTCTGAACTTCTGCGAAACCTGGCGGCAATGGAAGGAGCGGCGCGAGCCCGGCGCTGAATTGCGCTTCACATCCTTCGAACTCTATCCGATGCGGGCGACGGAAATCGACCGCGCGCTGTCCCACTGGCCGGAAATCGATGCCGAACGGACCACTTTGGTCTCCGCATGGCCGGACAGGCCGCAAGGCACCGTCACTCTTCAACTGGACGCGCAGACGACGCTAAGAGTTGTCTGCGGCCCTGCCCTGGACGGCGTCCAGGCGGCCACGGACCGGTTTGATGCCTGGTATCTCGACGGCTTCGCGCCCTCGCGCAACGGTGACATGTGGTCGGAAGAGCTGATGCGTCTCGTCTGTGCAAAAACAGTACAGGACGGCAGCTTCGCCACCTATGCGGCTGCCGGTTTCGTGCGGCGGAACCTCATCGCCGCCGGCTTCGACGTCGAGCGTCGCAAGGGGTTCGCCAGTAAACGCGAAATGCTTTGCGGCATCAAACGAAGCTCAGAGGCCTGACCGGCCGGGCTCGGCGACGGCCTCCCCCAGCCAGCGCCGCATCTTGGCTTCCAGAAGCTCGGGACTGATCGGCTTCGACATGTAATCATCCATGCCTGCTTCGAGGCAAAGATCGCGATCGCTGTCGAGCGCATGCGCCGTCACGCCGATGATCGGAACATGACCGCCGGTCGCGGCTTCCTTCGCGCGGATGGCACGCGTCGCTTCGTGCCCGTTCATGACCGGCATCGAAATGTCCATCATGATCAGCTGCGGCCGATATCGATCATAGGCATCGACGGCTTCCCGGCCGTTCTCGACAACGAGGAAACGCCGCCCCGTCGGCTGCAGGATTTGCGTGAAGACGATCTGGTTGACCTCGTTATCCTCGGCAACGAGAACGTCGAGCTGGGATTCAATGCCGGCAATTACGGCATTGTCGGCTGGATGCGGTTCGCGATCGGCAAGCTTCGGTCCCGCCTCCAGCGCCGCGGCGGCGGCTGTCGAACGCCGTGCCCGATCGGTCCGGATCACCTCCACGATCGTATTGCGCAACACGTTCGCACGGGCAGGCTTCATCAGATGCGCCTGTCCATTCAGCGCGGCAAATTCCTTTTCACTTCCTGCCACATCCATCGAAGTGAGGAAAATGATCGGAAGTTCCCTGAACCTGTTGTCGCCACGCAGGATTCGCGCCACATCGGCACCGTTCATCTCCGGCATATGATAGTCCAGAATGACGGCATCGACCGAAAGCTCCATCTCATGCGCCGCTTCCAGGATCGCAATCCCGATCGCGCCGTCCTCCGCAGCAACGCAGTCAAATCCCCACATCTGCAATTGTTCGGTCAGGATCTGCCTGTTGATCTCGTTGTCGTCTATGACCAGGACGTGGGCACCCTTCACATTGACCGGGAGCATTTTCTGTTCGCGCAGGGCCGACGGCGAAAACGGCAGATGAACGGTGAAAGCAGACCCTTTGCCCGGCTCGCTCTCGACCTCGATATAGCCACCGAAGAGATCGACCAGGCCGGCTGTGATCGCAAGGCCTAGCCCGGTTCCCTCATGGCGGCGCGTGGAGGAGCCGTCGACCTGCGAGAACTTCTCGAAAACCTTCTCCAGCATCTCGTCGGGAATGCCGATGCCGGAATCTTCGACGCGCAGGCTGAGCATAATCTCGCCATCAGAATGCCGACGACAGCCTATATCGACCAGGACGTGGCCGCGCTCCGTGAACTTGACGGCATTGCCGACAAGATTGGTCACGATCTGGCGAAAGCGCCCCGCATCGCCGGTCACCATGGGCGGTACGGAGGGTGCCGCACGCACCAAGAGCTCGATATCCTTTTCGGCCGCCGAGGTCGACAGCAGGCTCGCCACGTCCTCGACGGCATCCAGCGGGTCAAAGGCAACCTTGCGCAACTTCAACTGGCCGGCATCGATCTTTGAGAAGTCGAGGATGTCGTTGATGATCGTCAGCAGCGCATTGCCGGACTTGACGATGATATCGATGAAGGTCTTCTGGCGCGCATCGAGATCCGTCCTGGCAAGCAGTTCCGCCATGCCGAGCACGCCGTTCATCGGCGTGCGAATCTCGTGGCTCATATTGGCGAGAAATTCGGATTTGGCGCGGTCGGCCGTTTCCGCCCGGCGCAGAAGCCGTTGCAGCTCCTCCTCGCGCTCCTTCATCTCCGTGACGTCGGTAAAGAGCACCATCCAATGCTGACGCTCGCTGACACCAGCTTCCATCTGCACCCAGCACTCGCCGGCAACGTGGAACATGAACGAGATCGGGCGCTTGGCCGCAATGCTCTCCTGCCAGGCCTCGTAGAGCTTTTCCGACTCCGCTCCGAAATCGCCCCGCGCCGCGCAATAGCCGAAAGTGTCCGCCCAGGTTTTCCCAGCCGCAAGATAATCCGGAGGAATGCGCAGGATTTCGGACAATGCATCATTGGAGAGGATGATCACCCCCTCCTGAACGATGAGCAGCCCTTGCGACATCGCGTGCGTCGCATCCTTCATCATTTCGCCGAGACGTTCGAGCGCGTTACGCGTCTCGTGAATTTCGCGCTCATGCCGGCGAACCGCAGAGATGTCCACGTAGGACAGCAGAAAACGGCCATTGGAGATGCGACGGCTGTCGAAGACGACCGACTTGCCCCCCGCCCAGTTCAATTCGATCGGCGGCTTCGGATCCTCGGAAAGAAAACGATTTTTTCGCGAGGCGAAGATCTCTTCGGGAGTTTCGGCATAGCCATAACGACCGAGCGAATGGTTCAACACGATGACGTCGAGGAACGGACGGCCCCTCAATTCCTCACTGAGCGGAAGATCCCATATCTCATAGAAGGCATCGTTGATGAATTCCATGTTGAGATCGGCATCGAGAATCATGATGCCGTTCGGCAAGGCCCTGAGGACGCTTTCGAGATCTTGGTGCAGCATCTCGGCCCGGTTCTGCGCTTCGATGAGTTGCTTCTCGCGAAGCTTCAGCATGGAAATATCGGTGAATGATCCCACGACATAGGGCTTGTTGTCCGATGTCACCACCCGGTTGACACGCGTCACGATCGGAAGAAGTGTGCCGTCGGCGCTCGGCATTTCGCCTTCAATCTCGGCAAGGGCGCCATCCCGGAAGGCCTGCGCGTTCTCCTCGTAGATGGCATCCGCATTTGTCGAAAACATCTCATGCTCAGTCTTGCCGAGCATTTCAGCGCGTTCCTTGCCGCTGACGCGGACATAGGCCTCATTCGCATAGACGAGCCGGTGGTTGGCATCGCGCACGAAAGCGGCCACGGGCAGATCCTCAAGGATCGTCCGGTAGAGGTCCGTCTCATCGACGTGACGGCGAAGCAGCAGTTCCTGTTCCTTGATGTCCGTAATGTCAATGCGCAGGCCGATCAGCAGGCCGTTTTCGAGGCGCTTGTTGATGCCTCTGAGCCAGCGGCCGTCGCAGAGCCTTTCCGTCGCGTCATGATGCGGCTTGCTGCAATATTCCAGTTGCTCCGCGATCCATCCTTCGCGATCGTCAGCCGCCGAGCCGAGCTGTTCCGGATAGTTCCGGAGCCAATAGTCGAAGACGCGTTCCAGCATCCAGCGTAGCGAGACGCCAAGCTCAACATTGCCAAGCACAGGCCTGTAGAATTCATGCCAGCGCGCATTGGCGTAGATGAGATCGTTGTCAGCATTGTAGATGCAGACGCCGACATCGAGGAACTCGAGGGCCCCTTCCGCAAGGTTAGCTGGCAGTCCCGATGCGCCGTCATCCCGAATCGAATCGACATTCTTTCTCTGAGACTCAGCGGCGCGTGGCTCTGCAGGCGCTTCCTCAAAGAGACCGAGCACATAGGCGCGGTTTTCCGAGGGCATGAAGCTCTCGATATGCACCCGAAAATGACGGTCGCCCGCGAGATTGAAACAGATCGCCGTCTCTTCGCTTCCGAAGACGAGCGCTCTGCGCTCCTTGTCCTCGCGCTCTTCCTCCTCCGGGCGCTCAAGCACGTCCAGGCTGCGGCGGCCTATGAAATCGGAAACGTCGCGAGCAAAGAAGCGCGCATAGGCATCGTTGACGGCTACATAGCGAAGCTCGCTGTTCTTGACATAGGCGGGCCGATCCAGATCGGTGATCCGCCGGCAGGCCATCTCCAGCAATTCTTCCTGACCCGTCAAAAAATGCCCCTCTCCCCAGGCTGATGAAACTTTTGCAACATAATCCTTGTACCACAAAGATTTTTTACAAGTTGTTAACCGTAAAATCCCGCAACTCATGCCTTTGGCTTGGCAAGCACCGGATCGCTATTCCAGAACGGTCAGCCTTTCGTCGCAAATAACAGGGGCATGTCGGGAAGATTTCTGCCAACAATTCCGGGCGACAAATCGAGCGAAAACCAATGACAGATTTTCCGAAACAGGGTTTGCACGAGACTGAAAGTACGATGGCTCCGGTTGAGCGGCGCAGGCGCGGCGGCAGTCGCGGAGGGGAGCGGGTTCGCAAAACCGCCACGCAGAAATATCTTAATCTTGTCAACGATCTCTCAAGAACGGAGATCCTTTCACCCGAGGCACTTGAGGACATTCATAATGCTTCGCTGACGATCCTCGAAGAAATCGGCATGGATATCATCCTGCCGGAAGCGCGCGAACGAATGAAAGCGGCCGGCGCCGACGTTACCCCCGGCACTGAGCGCGTGCGATTCGACCGCGGCATGATCATGGAGTTTCTCGGTTCGGTCCCGTCGGACTTCACGCTTCACGCCCGCAATCCGCTGCGCAATGTTCGGATCGGTGGGAAGAACCTGGTTTTCGCGCAGGTTGCATCCGCACCTTTCGTGGCCGACCGCGAGGGCGGCCGGCGCGCCGGCAATCGGGAGGATTTTCGCAAGCTCGTCAAGCTCGCCCAGTCCTATGACGTCATTCACATGACCGGCGGCTACCCGGTCGAGCCGGTGGATATACACGCGTCCGTGCGCCACCTCGACTGCCTCTCGGATATCGTAAAGCTTACCGACAAGGCCTTCCATTGTTATTCGCTCGGCAGACAGCGCAATCTCGATGCGATCGAGATTGCGCGCATCGGTCGCGGCATCACGACAGAACAGATGGAAGCAGAGCCTTCCCTCTTTACTGTCATCAACTCCTCTTCGCCGCTCCGCCTGGACGGACCGATGCTACAGGGCATCATCGAAATGTCGTCGCGTAATCAGGTCGTCATTATGACACCCTTCACGCTTGCCGGGGCCATGGCGCCGGTAACCGTCGCCGGCGCGCTTGTGCAGCAGAATGCCGAGGCGCTTTGCGGCATTGCCTTCACGCAGATGGTGCGCAAGGGCGCACCCGTCATGTATGGCGGCTTCACTTCCAATGTCGATATGAAGACCGGGGCGCCGGCTTTCGGCACGCCGGAATATATGAAGGCAGTGATTGCGGGCGGCCAGCTTGCCCGGCGATATGGCATTCCCTATCGCACATCCAACACCAATGCTTCCAATACGCTCGATGCGCAGGCCGCCTATGAATCGGCCCTCTCGCTCTGGGCCTTGACCCAGGGCGGCGGCAACTTCGTGCTGCATGCGGCAGGCTGGAGCGAAGGCGGACTGACCGCATCCTTCGAAAAGTTCATTCTCGACGTCGATATGCTGCAGATGGTCGCCGAGTTCCTGAGCCCTCTCGACGTGAGCCAGGACGCTCTTGCGCTCGATGCCGTGCGCGACGTCGGTCCCGGCGGCCATTATTTCGGCACTGCCCATACGCTGGCGCGTTACGAAACCGCCTTCTATTCGCCGATCCTCTCCGATTGGCGCAACTTTGAGACATGGACCGAAGCCGGCCGGCCGACCACCTATGACCACGCCAATCGCATCTTCAAGGATGTGCTGAACGCCTATGAGCGCCCACCGCTCGATGCAGCGATCGAGGAGGAGCTCGACGCTTTCGTGGCGAAGCGCAAGGAGGAAGGCGGTGTTCCGACCGATTTCTAGCGCGTATTCAAAGAGATAGCGCGCCGCGTGTCCTGTTGGATGCGCGCCGCACTATGGTTGGGCGCCAGCGCGGTAAATCGATCTCACCGGCACCGCCCTTCCCCGCGATCAAACGTGAACAATAAGTGACCACGAGCCATTGAATGTGGCGAGGCTGCGCCAGGATTGATGCACATATCCTTCTTACGGCTCGGAACGAGCTCGTATCGAAAGGATGCAATCATGCCCATGGTCAGTAAAATCATGGCAACCGGTTTGATCACGATGATGGTCGCGGTTGCCTCAATCACCGCGACAACACCGGCCTTTGCTCATGGCGGCCACGGCGGAGGTGGCGGGCACGGAGGAGGCGGTGGACACATGGGGGGATTCGGCGGCGGCCATATGGGAGGGTTCGGCGGCGGACACTTTGGTGGTGAACACTTCGGCGGCGGCCACTTTGGTGGACACTTTGGCGGCGGTCACTTCGGTGGACGCTTTGGCGGCGAACATTTCGGTGGCGGCCGCAGTTTCGCATTCGGGCATAACCACTTCGGTCATTTCCATGACGGTCACTTCCATCATGGTCATTTCCATCGCGGTTTTCCGCTTTTCGGTTTCTTCGATGACGACGACTATTGCAGTGTAGGATGGGCCCACGACCGCTTCGGTTATCCAAGGGAAGTGGAGGTCTGCCCTTAATCCCTCAGGACTGCTAAGTTTCCCGACGGCGTTGATGGACGAAATTTAGTCTCGCCGCCGAGTGCCGAAACATCGAGCCGCCTTGATTAGGAATTGCGCATGTCCGCAGTTCATAAAGCCGTGACGGCAGGCTCGATGCGCTGACGATCACCGGCGCGTCGCTTGCCACTGCAACCTCGGCCGAGGCCCGCCCGCCGGTCTATCGCCCATACTACCGCGACCATGGCGCCATGACCGCTGGGGGCTACCCCGATCGCGTCGACGTTTGCCGGTAGTGATCCCCACCGTCATTGAAGCCGGAATGGCCGGCGCCATTCAACTCCCGTCGGCGCCGGCCGCATTCCGCGATCGCCTTTCCAGGTACAGAGTGCCGCGCGTCGGATAGGACGCGCAAAGGGCGCCCCAGCCTTGGGAATGGCGCGGTAAATCGATCTCACCGACACCGCCCTTCGCCGCGATCAAACGTGAACAGAAAGTGACCAAAAGCCATTGAATGTGGCGAGGCCGCGCCAGGATTGATGCACATATCTTGTCTACGGCTCGCAACGAGTTCGTATCGAAAGGAATGCAATCATGTCCATGCTTCGTAACATCTTGGCGACAGGTTTGATCACGATGACGGTCGCAGTCGCATCAATTAGCGCAACAACACCGGCCTTTGCCCATGGCAACGGTGGGGGCGGCGGACACGGCGGAGGCTTCGGAGGCGGCTTTGGAGGCGGCCACTTCTCCGGTGAACACTTTGGCGGCGGCCTCTCCATGAATGATCGCCATTTCGATGGCGGCCGTAGTTTCGCCTTCGCCCATGACCGTCACGATCATTTCCGGCGCGGCCCCTTCTTCGGTTTCTTCGATAACGACGACGACTACCTGGACTATTGCCAGCTGACATGGACGCACGATCGCCTCGGTCACCCCCGGGAGGTGGAGGTTTGCTCGTAATCGCTTGCGGGTCCGAAGGTTTCCGGCGGCGTTGATGAACGAAATTTAATCTCGCCGCCGGAGCTCCAAACATCGAGCCGCCTTGATTCGAACCCAGATTCGAATTGCTCACAGGAGCGATGTTATTGAAAGGAATTGATCCATGTCCGTAGTTCATAACGTCATGACGGCGGGCCTGATTGCGCTGACCATAGCCGGCGCATCGCTTGCCACTGCAACCGCGGCCGACGCCCGCTCGCACGACGCCTTCTGGGGAGGCGTTGCCGCCGGTGCCGTAGGCGGCGTTCTGCTCTCTGAGGCAGTTCGCCCCGCCTATCCCTACGCCGTCTATCCCGCCCCGGCCTATCGCTCATACTACCGCGACTATTACCGCCCGGCCTGCTACTCCGAATGGCGCCACGACCGCTGGGGCTACCCCTATCGCGTCGACATCTGCCGATAATCCCACCTGTAATCCTAGCTGGCGCATCGGTCTGGAAATCGGTTGCGATTTTCGATGTGATACGCCAGCCCCTTGACTTTCCGTCCGAATAAGACCAAATGCGCACCAGCTTTCACCTTTCGGCCGCCGCGTGAGCGTGCCCCTGCGATAGAACAGATGCAGGAAGAAGGACAAAAGCGCATTAGGACAAGAGGTTGGCCGCAAGGGTCAGCCTGACGCGCTGGAAAGCATTTTCCACCACACAAGTTCCCACTTCACGCGGGGTTCTTGACGCCAGAATGACACCGGACCGCATGGTGCGATCCGGCGATCTGTTTTGGCGCCCCCGAAAGGTTTTGAATTGACCGATTTTCATTCGCTTGGTCTCTCCAAGCAGATCGTTGCCACGCTCTCCCAGCAGGGTTTCGAAACGCCAACTCCCATCCAGGCGGAAGCTATCCCGCTCGTTCTCGAAAGCCGCGACCTTATTGGCCTCGCGCAGACCGGCACCGGCAAGACGGCCGCCTTCGGCCTGCCGATCATCGAAATGCTCCTGAAAGAAGGCAAGCGGCCAGAGGCGCGCAGCACGCGCGCCCTCGTCCTTGCGCCGACGCGCGAACTGGTGAACCAGATCGCCACCAACCTCAAGAACTTCATCCGCAAGATGCCGCTCAAGATCAACATCGTCGTCGGCGGTGTCTCTATCAACAAGCAGCAGTTCCAGCTCGAGCGCGGCACAGACATCCTCGTCGCAACACCCGGCCGCCTGCTCGACCTCATCAACCGCCGTGCGCTGACGCTCGGCCAGGTAACACATCTCGTCCTCGACGAGGCCGACCAGATGCTCGACCTCGGCTTCATCCATGATTTGCGCAAGATCGCCAAACTGGTCCCAGCCAAGCGCCAGACGCTGCTCTTCTCGGCGACAATGCCGAAGTCGATCGCCGATCTCGCCGCCGACTACCTGACCGATCCGGTCAAGGTCGAAGTCACACCTCCAGGCAAGGCTGCCGACAAGGTCGAGCAATTCGTGCACTTCGTCGGCGGCAAGAACGACAAGACCGATCTCTTGAAGACTTCGCTGACCGACAATCCGGACGGCCGTGCCATCGTCTTCCTGCGCACCAAGCACGGCGCCGAGAAGCTGATGAAGCATCTCGATCACGTCGGCTTTGCCGTCGCCTCCATCCATGGCAACAAGAGCCAGGGTCAGCGCGAACGGGCCCTGAAGGCATTCCGGGACAATGACGTGCGCGTCCTCGTCGCGACAGACGTCGCCGCCCGCGGCATCGACATTCCGGGCGTCAGCCATGTTTATAACTACGATCTGCCGGAAGTACCCGACGCCTATGTCCACCGCATCGGCCGCACCGCGCGCGCCGGCCGCGACGGCGTCGCCATCGCCTTCTGCGCTCCGGATGAGGCCCGCCTTCTTCGCGATATCGAACGACTGATGGGCATCGAGATCACCATTGCGAGCGGCGAGCCTCCGGCAACTCTCAGCCGAGCACCGGCCGGCAATCGCGGCGGACGCGGTCGCGGCGGTGGTCGTGGGCAGGGTCAGGGTCGCGGCAACGGCCAGGCCCGGGCCGAAGGCGCCGGTGGCCGTTCCGATCGTCAGCCGCGTCGTCCCCGCTCTGAAGGACAGGATGGCGAATTCCGGGCGCGCGGCGAGGAACGTGGCGAGCGTCAGCGGCGTGAAGATCGGCCGCAACGCGAGAGCCGTTGCAACGAGGATTTTCGCGGCCAGCGCCGCGGTGAGCGGGCGCCGCGCGAAGAGGTGGACAACGATCTGATATCGACTTCGGATTTCCGCCCCACCAGAAAGCCGCAGCATCACGGCCCGAACAGCGCCAACGGCGCGCAGCACGAAGGCAATAACGGCCATCACCGCGGCAACCGCCACGCCCACGGCCGTCCTTCCGGCCGGCACAACGAGGAGCGCGGCCAGCATCCCCACGGCGAACAGCGCCGCGACGGCAACGGCGGCAACCGCCGCGGCGGTTCGCGCAACGGCGGCGGCCAGCGTCGCGAGCGGGCGTAAATCAACGGGCTTCTCAGTCCAAATCGGCCGTGCTTCCATCCGCGGCTATTTGGGTTCGCTGAGAATTCTGCCCTCACCCTAACCCTCTCCCCGGGAGAGGGAATTACCCTCATCCGGCGCTCGCCATTTCACTTCCGCGATGGCGCTCGTCCACCTCTCGTTGACGCGGGCAAAGGGGCTTATCCTGGCTCGGCAGCAGTCCCCCCGCCCCGCTTGCGGGGAGAGGGCTAGGGTGAGGGGCCATTCCAAGGGACAATCCCTTCCCAAGGAAAAGGGATGCGCATCGGTAAGTCGCCCCTGGCGAACATTGACAAAGGCAAGTGGACGGCATTCGCTTTTCATCAAAGCACATGACGACGCGCCGCTCTCGATATGCTAGCGTAAGAACCAGCTATCCAACGCGAAAGATAGATTTTGTCAAATTTTGCAAAGACTAATGAGAGACGTTTCCAGTTAATCCTGATCAAGCCGTCCCATTACGATGACGATGGCTACGTTATTCGCTGGTGGCGAGCGATGATTCCATCGAATTCGCTGGCCGCCCTCTACGGCATCGCAGCCGATTGCGCCGAGCGCCAGGTGCTCGGACCTGATGTCGCCATAGACATCACGGTCATCGACGAGACCAACACGCGCGTCAATATCCCCGCGCTGCTCGCGAAATTTCGTCAGCATGACAATTTCGGCATGGTCGCCCTGGTGGGCGTCCAATCCAACCAGTACCCGCGCGCGCTCGACATCGCGCGACCGTTCCGCGAGGCAAAGCTGCCAGTCTCCATGGGCGGCTTCCATATCTCGGGCTGCCTGGCAATGCTCGATGGAAAGGCCATCGAACTCGACGCCTGCCGCGACATGGGTATTTCGATGTTTGCCGGCGAGGCCGAGGGCCGCCTCGAGCGGGTGCTGCGCGACGCTGCCTTCGGCGAGCTGGAACCCGTCTATAACTTCATGAACGATCTGCCCGGCATCGGCGGCACGCCCGTTCCGTTCCTGCCGAAGGAGAATATCGAGCATACGCTCGGTCTCAGCACCAGTTTCGACGCCGGCCGCGGCTGCCCCTACCAGTGCTCCTTCTGCACCATCATCAACGTCCAGGGACGAAAGTCGCGCTTTCGCTCCGCCGACGATGTCGAGAAGCTGGTGCGCATGAACTGGGCGCAGGGTATCCACAAGTTCTTCATCACCGACGACAATTTCGCCCGCAACAAGGACTGGGAAGCGATCTTCGATCGCCTGATCGAACTCAGGGAGAAGGACGGCATCCCGCTCGGCCTGATGATCCAGGTCGATACGCTGTGCCACAAGATTCCAAATTTTATCGAGAAGTCCAAGCGCGCCGGCGTGACCCGCGTCTTCATCGGCCTTGAGAACGTCAATCCGGACAATCTGACAGCGGCCAAGAAGAACCAGAACAAGATCACCGAATATCGCAAGATGCTGCTCGCCTGGAAGGCCCAGGGCATCATGACGCTGGCGGGCTACATCCTCGGCTTTCCCTCGGATACGCCGGAATCGATCCGGCGCGATATCGCGATCATTCAGGAAGAGCTGCCGCTCGACGTCATCGAGTTCTTCGTCCTGACGCCGCTCCCCGGTTCGGAAGATCATCAGACGCTCTGGAAGAAGGGCGTCGAGATGGATCCGGACCTCAACATCTATGATGTCGAGCATGTCTGCACCGCCCATCCGAAGATGAGCAAGCGGGAATGGGAAGACATCTATCAGGAGGCCTGGTCGCTTTATTACTCTCCGAAGCATATGAAGACGCTGCTGCGCCGCGCGGTCGCAACCGGGGTCCCGCTGGCGAGCCTCGTCAAGGTGCTCGTCTCCTTTGCGACGACGGTGCCGCTCGAAAATGTCCATCCGCTGCAGAGCGGCCTGTTGCGGCTGAAGCACCCCTCCGAACGGCGCCCCGGCCTGCGGCAGGAACATCCCCTGCTCTTCTGGCCGCGTTTTGCCTGGGAAACCTTTACCAAGCATATGGCATTGGCGGGCGTCATCGCACGGCTCGCGGTATCTGCCTATTTCATCGCAAAGGACCCGGCGTCGAAGACCTATATGGACCAGGCCCTGACGCCCGTCGCGGACGATGATGACGAAAAGCTCGCTCTTTTCACGAAGACGGCCGGTGGCAGCGCAGCAGTCAGCCACATAAAGAAGGTCGCCGAACTGACGCGCTCCGGCTCGGCCGCCTAGGAGCCACCGACTACGATCAGGCGGTGGCTGCTTCTACGGTCTTGCGGTTGGTCAGATAGACTCCCGTAACGACCACGACCGTTCCCACGATCAAGGGCGACGTCAACGGCTCGCCGAAGGCGATTGCCGCCTCGATGGCGACCGCCGGCGGCATGAGATAGATCAGCGAAGCGGCGCGCGAGACCTGTCCGCGACGAATGAGATAGAGCAGCAGCGCGATCGCCCCCATCGACAGGCCGAAGACCGACCACATCATCGTCAGGATGGCTTCGGTCGAGCCGTCGAAGTGAAGATTCTCGAAGGAGAGCGCCAAGGGCGCCGTCACGATGATCGCCCCCAGATACTGCAGCGTCGCGATGGTGCGCAGATCCCCACTCTGCAGGTGCTTTTTCTGATAGAGCGTCCCGTATGTAACGGAGGCCATGCCGAGAAGATTGACGGCAAGCGGCACTGCCGAATGCACCATGTCGACGGAACCGGGCTGCATGAGTTTCGGCGAGATCGCGATGGCGATCCCGGTGAAGCCGAGCAGCAGACCGAGGCGCTGCGTCGGCTGCAGCCTCTCTCCGACGAGGAAAGGCGCGGCCATTGCCGTCAGCAGCGGCTGCAGCGCCGCGATGATGCCGGAGATGCCGGCCGGCACGCCGTTTGCGATCGCCCACCAGAGACCGGCGAGATAGAAACCGTGCAGGAAGAGCCCGGAGTAAATGGCACGCAGCACGCTTTCCCGATCACGCGGCCACTTCGCGCCCGTCACCAGACAGAGCGCCAGAAAGGCGACCGCCGAAAGGCCGTAGCGCATGGTCAGAAAGGTGAAGGGCTCCGAGTGAAGTGCGGCATATTTCGCCGCAATCCAGCCCGTGGACCAAAGAAAGACGAAGATGGCGGGTGCAAGGCGGTCGAAGGACATTGAGCGGACCTGAGAGGCTAAAGTGGCATGCCGAAAGCGTGCGGTTTCAGGCGACATCCCGCTCTAACTTTTGATTTGGAGCCCGCTGATAGCGGAATGCATTCCGACCGTCAAAAGCGAACAATTGAAGCATGCATCAGGTTTTTTGATGCTGGCTTGCGGTGCCGTTTAAATCGAATGCCGCTCCCGGATTGATCACCTGCCTAGATTTTGCGCAGGCGCATAGAACCAGTCCGGCCAGGACCTGCGCCAGGCTGGCTAAACGCACGGATTTTCGGCGGATTTCTGCATTTTTCGGAAGAGTCGAAATGTTCGCCCTGACTGTGCATGGTTCTTGCATTGCATTCAGCGTTGTATTCAAATGAAGAAAAAAGGGGAGCCACACCTTTGGCATTTGATGAAATGATTACCGGGGACGAAGGTCCGCGTCCGCCCTATGAAAAGTATTTTGAGTGGTACAATAGCCAAGACCGAACCCATCTGATCACCAAGTCCCGCGACGCGGAAAACATCTTCCGGAAAACCGGCATCACCTTTGCGGTCTATGGACATGCGGACTCCTCCGAAAAGCTCATCCCCTTCGATATCATTCCCCGCATCATTTCCGGCCGCGAATGGCGCAAGCTCGCCCAGGGTATCGAGCAGCGTGTCGTCGCTCTCAATGCCTTTCTCGACGACATCTATCACAAGCAGGAGATCATCCGTGCCGGCCGGGTTCCGCGTGAGCTGATCGAGACCAACGTCGCCTTCCTGCCCGAGATGATCGGCTTCCGCCCGCCGGGTGGCGTCTACACGCACATCGTCGGTACCGACATCGTTCGCACTGGCGAAGACCAGTTCTACGTGCTGGAGGACAATGCCCGCACGCCTTCCGGCGTCAGCTACATGCTGGAAAACCGGGAGACGATGATGCAGATGTTCCCGGAATTGTTCCATCTGAACAAGGTGCAGCGCGTCGAGGATTATCCCTTTCTGCTGCGCCAGTCGCTCTCCTCGCTCGCGCCGCGCGGCTGCGGCGGTAAGCCCCGGGTGGCCGTCCTGACGCCAGGCATCTACAACTCCGCCTATTATGAACACTCCTTCCTCGCCGACATGATGGGCGTGGAACTGGTCGAAGGCTCGGATCTGCGCGTCATCGACGGCCGCGTGAAGATGCGCACGACACGTGGTTACGAGGCGATCGACGTGCTCTACCGGCGTGTCGATGATGACTTCCTCGACCCCCTCACCTTCCGCGCCGATTCCGCCTTGGGCATTCCCGGCATCATGGATGTCTACCGTGCCGGCAACATCACCATCGCGAATGCGCCCGGCACCGGCATTTCCGACGACAAGGCTATCTATTCCTACATGCCCGAGATCGTCGAATTCTATACGGGCCGCAAGCCGATTCTGGAGAACGTGCCGACATGGCGCTGCTCGGAGCCCGCGAGCCTGAAATATGTGCTGGAACGTCTGGACGAGCTCGTGGTCAAGGAGGTCCACGGCTCGGGCGGCTACGGCATGCTCGTCGGCCCGACGGCTTCGAAGAAGGAGCGCTCCGAATTCGCCGAGAAGCTGAAGACCAAGCCGAACAATTACATCGCCCAGCCGACGCTCTCGCTCTCCACCGTTCCGATCCTCGTCAATAAGGGCATTGCACCCCGCCATGTCGACCTTCGCCCCTATGTGCTTGTCTCCGACAAGGTGCAGATCATTCCGGGCGGACTGACCCGCGTCGCGCTGAAGCAGGGTTCGCTCGTGGTCAATTCCAGCCAGGGCGGCGGCACCAAGGACACCTGGGTATTGGAGGACTAGGACGAATGCGCCATCTCCCCTGCCGGCGGAGCTCCGCCAACTCCCTCGCATCCCGCCTTACCCTCTATAGGTCCTGACATGCTCGGAAGAACTGCCAACGGACTCTATTGGATGTTCCGTTACATCGAACGTGCCGAAAATATCGCCCGCCTGATCGATGCCGGCCTGCGCATGTCGCTGACGCGCAGCGGCGCCGGCGAGGAAGATTGGGACGGCGTCCTGCAGAGCGCCGGCGTGCGCGAAGCCTATGCCGAAGTCCATGGCAAGCTGACAGGGGCCGACGCGATCGACTACCTGCTGCGCGATCTCGCCAATCCCTCGAGCGTCATGTCCTGCATCGATTTCGGCCGCAACAATGCCCGCATGGTCAGGACCGCGCTCACGCGGGAGACCTGGGAAGCGACGAACGAATGCTGGATCGAACTGAAGGCGCTGCTCTCCAAGCGCTTGAAGGCAGCAGAGCTGCCTGAGGTGATCGATGTCATCAAGCGGCGTGCGGGGCTTATTCGCGGCGCCTTCCATGGCTCGATGCTCAGGAACGAGCTCTACAACTTCGCGCGCATCGGCACCTTCATCGAACGCGCCGACAATACCGCCCGCATTCTTGACGTGAAATATTACGTGCTGCTTCCCTCGGTCTCGGCCGTCGGTTCGTCGCTCGACAATGTGCAATGGGAATCGATCCTGCGATCGGTCTCTGCGCATCGCTCCTATAGCTGGGCCTATGACGCCGAATACCGGCCGGCCAACATCGCCGACTTCCTGATCCTCAACATCCAGATGCCGCGCTCGCTCGCCTATTGTTACGAGAAGATCGTCAGCAACCTCGGCTATCTGGCGCAGGATTATGGCGAACGGCTCGCCGCCCACGATACGGCCGATGCCATCCGCATCACGCTGCAGACGCGGGCAATCCGGGACATCATGGATCAGGGACTGCACGAATTCCTCGAGGATTTCGTCTCCCACAACAACAAACTCGGCATGCAAATTTCCGATGGCTACCGGTTTTACGTTTAAGCGGGCGAGATCATGAGACTGAAGATTAGTCACGTCACCGAATACCGCTACGAGGAACCGGCGCAATTCTCGCTGCAGCGGCTGCGGCTGACGCCGCCGAATTTCGCGGGACAGAAGGTGCTGAACTGGGCGCTTCACGTCGAGGGCGCCAAGCCGGAGGTCGAATATGACGACCAATTCGGCAACCACGTCAATCTCGTCTCGCTGGAAGGCGAGCAGGAGATAACGCGGATCGTCGCCGAAGGCGAAGTTGAGACCAAGGATCTGAACGGCGTCACCGGCGCCCATACCGGTTTCTGCCCGCTCTGGCTCTTCCTGCGGGAAAGCGCGCGCACCAAGGCCGGCAAGCTGACCAAGGAGCTGATCCGCGGGCTCAACGGCGAGAACGATCTCGCGAAGATGCATGCGTTGATGGCGGCGATCCATGAGACGGTCGAATACAAACCGGGAAGCAGCGACACGCAAACAACGGCCGAGCAGGCATTGGAGAAGAAAAGCGGCGTTTGTCAGGATCATGCCCATATCTTCGTCGCTGCCGCGCGCGCCCTTAACGTGCCCGCCCGCTACGTCTCCGGCTATCTGATGATGGAGGAAAAGATCGATCAGGCGGCGACGCATGCCTGGGGCGAGGCCCACGTTCCTGGCCTTGGCTGGGTCGGCTTCGATCCCGCCAACAAGATCTGCCCCGACGACCGCTACGTCCGCCTCGCCTCCGGCCTCTGCTACCGCGACGCGGCTCCTGTCTCCGGCATGCGCATCGGCACACCGGGGGAGAAGTTGTCGGTCACGGTAAGCGTGGAAGACCGGGGGCAAAGCCAGAGTCAGAGTCAAAGCCAGAGCTAGATGTGAGCTCGGGCGGCTGTTTGCGGTCCTTGCCCACCCGCAAACAGATCGAGCAGAGCAATCCGGAATGGGAGGACATCTCTTTCCATCTGATGGGTTTGTGAAGAGGCGAGTCATTCGCGCCGTGGACACGGCGCGGCTGGATCCCTGTGA
>NZ_JAULLL010000015.1:0-162735 GCF_041357635.1 Sinorhizobium sp. CB7 | reverse complement strand
GCAACAGCGCTCCCACTGCCGTCGATGCCATCAACTTACGCATGGTAATCCTCCCAGATTCTCTGGCGCGGAACCCATTCCCGCACCGAATAATCGCCCTCCTCAGGCGACGTCGATTACGCCGGGCTAAGCCCGCTTCTCCCCTTGCGGCATCCACCAGCTGGTACGGCCGCCGATATGCATCGTGAGCGTCTTTGTCTCAGTGTAGTCTTCAACGGCATGGCGTCCGAGTTCACGGCCGAGCCCGGACTGCTTGTAGCCGCCGAACGGAAGTTCCGAGGCACCGTCCATGAACGTGTTCATCCAAACGGTTCCCGCGCGGACCTTTCTTCCGATCGTCAGGCAGGTATCGAAATCCCGGCTCCAGACGCCGGCGGACAGGCCGTAGTCGACGGAATTCGCGATGTCGATCGCCTCGGCGGCCGTCTCGAATGTCAGCACGGAAAGGACCGGACCGAAGACCTCCTCGCGGGCGACCGCCATGGTCGGCGTCACACCGGAAAGGATCGTCGGAGCCATGAACTGGCCCATCCCGAGGTCAAGCGCATAGCCACCATGGGCGACCTCCGCACCATTGCTCTCGGCACCCGTGACGTAACCCGTGATTTTTTCCAGATGCTGCGGCGTGATGATTGCGCCTACCTGTGTGCTCGGGTCGAGCGGATCGCCAACCTTGACGTCCTTTGCCAACTCCGCCACGCGCCTGACGATGTCCGATGCGATGCTCTTGTGCAGGATCAGGCGCGAGCCGGCATTACAGCACTCACCGGCGTTGAAATATGCGCCGAACACCGCCGCATCGACGAATGCGTCCAGATCGGCGTCAGGGAAGACGATCTGCGGGTTCTTGCCGCCGAGCTCCAAGGACACCTTCTTCAACGTCTGCGCGGCATTGGTCATCGTCAGTCTGCCAACGCCCGTGGAGCCCGTGAAGGACACCATGTCGACTTCCGGATGGGAGGTCATGACGGCGCCGACCTCGGGTCCGGTTCCCGTGACGATGTTGACCACGCCTTCCGGAACGCCGGCCTCCTCAAGGATCTCGCCCAGAACGAGCGTGGAACCGGACGTCAATTCGGACGGCTTGACGATCGTGGTGCAGCCGGCTGCCAAAGCGAAAGGAAGCTTCTGCCCGACGATCAGGAACGGGAAGTTCCACGGCGTGATGATCGAGACCACGCCGATGGCCTCGCGCAGGACCACGCCGAGGGTGCCATCTCCGAGCGTGTTATAGCTTTCACCATGCAGGTCTCGGGCAAGTGCTGCGGCATAGCGCCAGATATCAACGGATCCCGCGATTTCGCTACGGACCTGGCTGATCGGCTTACCCGCCTCGACCGCGTCCAGATAGGCAAGCTCCTCGGATCGCGCAGCAATGAGATCGGCGGCCTTGAGCAGGATGGCGGAGCGTTCGGAAGCGGTCATTCCGGGCCACGGACCATGGTCGAAGGCCTTGCGTGCGGCCATGATTGCGCGCTCTGCATCGGCCTTGCTTCCCGTCTGGAACCGGCTGACGACGACGCCGTGGCCGGGCGCGACACGATCGATCGGCTCAGAATTGCCGGATACCCATTTGCCGTCGATCAGCATCTTGAAATCACGGGCTTTATGGTCGCTCAGCGCCTTTGGATTCACCAGAACCGTCATCACCACTCTCCCTTGAATCTTGCCGGTCGTTTCTCACTAAAGGCTGCGACGCCCTCTTTCAGATCGCCGGTCTTCGCGACGAGAATGGCGCCGAGCGCCTCCACGGCGGTGCCATTGTCCTCACCGTTCGCCGCCGCGATCATAAGCTTCACGATTTCCAGTGCGGCAGGCCCGCGCGCGGCGACCCGCTCAGCGTACTCCCGTGCCGCATCGACACCGTTTCCGCTCGAGGTGACCGCATCGACGACACCCAGCAGCCTTGCTTCCTCGGCCGTGAAGACTTCGCCGCCCAATGCCATCCGGCGAACGACCTGGGCACCGAAGCGCTTCACCAGGCGCTGGGTGCCGGACCAGCCCGGGACCATGCCAAGTCCGGTCTCGGGCAAGCCGATCCTGATGTGTTCTTCCGCGATCCGGAAGTCCGCGACGCCTGCCAGTTCGAGGCCGCCCCCAAGGGCGTGGCCGTTCAACGCAGCGATCAGAGGAACGCGCAGCGTCGCCAACCTCTCGAAGACACGGTGACCGTGCCGAACCCAGGCATGCCCGAACTCCTCAGGCCGCATGCCGCCCCATGCCTTGATATCACCGCCTGCAGAAAAGCCCTTGCCCTCGCCCGTCAGGATCGCGACCCGCACGTCGGAATTGGCTTCGACCTCATCGGCCGCAACCCCGAGCGCCTTCAGCATGTCCAGGTCCAGCGCGTTCAGCTTCTCAGGCCTAGAGACGGTCATGACCGCGACGTGGCCATCGACGTTGACCCTTACAGTACCGCTAGCCATTGAAAGTGCCCTCCAGAACGCGAGCGCTCTTTCCCGGCAGAGACAGCCCGATCTTGTCCTGGCCGAAAAGCCTTGCGTCCATGACTTCGAGGTCCTTTCCCACGATCAATGGGAACTCGCATTGGTCGAGGATATGTTCACGCAGATCGACGCCGGGCGCGATTTCGGTCAGCACGACACCTTCAGGCGTGAGCTTCATAACACACCGCTCGGTGACATAGGTTATGTCCTGCCCTTGCTCGATCGCTCGCTTACCGGAGAAGGTGACGTGCTCAACCTCGTTCACGAGTTTCTTGAGCTTGCCTTCCTTCTCTATCACCAGCCTGCCGTCCGCGATCGCAAGCTTCGCGCCCGCATTGAACATGCCGGAGAAAACGATCTTCTTCGCGCGGGCGGTGATATCGACGAATCCGCCGGCTCCTGCCGTCACATGCGGTCGGAAGGAGAGCTTGGAGACATTGACCGATCCATCCTTGCCGATCTCGAGGAACGACAGGAGCGAGGCATCGAAGCCAGCGCCCTGGAAATAGGTGAACTGGTAGGGAGACGGCATGTAGGCATCGGCGTTGGACGCGCAGCCGAATGCAAAGTCCAGGAGCGGCACGCCGCCGACGGCTCCCTGCTCGATCACCCAGGTCACCGATCCGTGCAGCCCTTCTTCAAGAAGGATGCGTGGAACGTTCGCGGAAATGCCGAAGCCGAGATTGACGCAGCTGCCCGCCTGCAGTTCCTGCGCGACACGACGGGCAATCACCTTCTGAATGTTGAATTCCGGAACACGGAACGTATCGAGCGGACGGAAAATCTCGCCCGAAATCGCCGGGTCATAGGTCGTCTGCGTCGTCTGCTTCTGATCCGGATCGACGACCACGTAGTCGACCAGCATGCCAGGTACGCGGACATCGTGCGGCTTGAGCGAACCTTCCTTCGTGATCCGCTTGACCTGAGCGATGACAATGCCACCGTTGTTGCGCGCGGCAAGTGCCTGGTCGAGGCCGCCGAGATAGGCGCCTTCATGTTCGTAGGTGAGGTTTCCGCGCTCGTCGGCCGTCGTCGCACGGATGATCGCAACCTGAGGCGCGATCGACGGGAAGTACAGCCAGTCCTCCCCTTCGAACGATACGCGCTTTACCACCGGGTCGCCGGCGGCGAGGTCGTTCATGGCGCAACCCTGACGCCTTGGATCGACGAAGGTGTCGAGACCGACCTTCGTCAGGACCCCCGGCCGCTTGGCAGCCGCCTCACGGTGCATGTCGAACAGGATACCGGAAGGAATATTGTAGGCAGGAATCTCATTGTTGGTGATCATCTGCCAGATCAGCGGCGGCTCCGCACTCGACGGCCCAGATGGATAGGAGCCGCCGATGATCCGCTTGAGCAAACCCTTCCTGGCGATATGGTCCACACCCTTGATGCCGCTCATGTCGCCTGCCGCGATCGGATGCAGCGTGGTGATATCCCGTGGATGAGCCGTGCTCTCAAAGCGCTCGCCGATCGCCTTCAGCATGAGGTCCGGGCAGCCGAGGCCGCTGGACGACGAGACCGACACGACAGCTCCATCGGGGATCAGGGCGGCGGCTTCGGCCGGGGTGATGTGCTTGCTCATTTGGTACTCAGAGTCCCGTTTCTACCTTGACGGCCAAACCGCGTTTGGCGGATTCGGCAACGGCGAGGCCGGTCGCGAGCGACCAGATCCCATCCTCTGCCGTCGCGGACGGACGGCCGTTGCCCGCGATAGCGCCATGGAAGGCTTCCAGTGCCGACTCGTACAGATTCCGGTTGCCCGTCGGCAGTTCCTCCTCACCGGCAGCCGTGCGCAGTGTCACGGTTCCGACCGGGCGCTGCGTCATGACGTTCCGTGCAATCAGCGATCCCTCCGTGCCGTGTACTTCGAAGCCCGTTTCGGCGTACTTCACCGTAAAGGCGTCATGGAACTGAGCGATGATCCCGTCTTCGAAACGCATGACGCCCATGACAGCGTCTTCGAGACCTTGTTTGCCCATCCCGCCTGCCTGCGAGAATGCGATCACCTCTACAGGATCGCGTCCCAGGACAAAGCGCAGCGTGTCCGTATCGTGGACGGTGATATCGAGAATGACGCCGCCGCCCGCCGCCGGCTTGTCTAGGCGCCAGCCCTGCAGATGGGGCGGCAGGTAAACCGCATGGAATACGCGCGCTGCCAGCGGCCTGCCAATCCTGCCGGCAGCGACCGCATCCCTCATCGCGATATGTGTGGACGCGTTGCGGAGGTGATGATTGGTGGCGAGGACGACGCCGGCATCCCTCACCGCCTTCGCCATCGCGTGGGCGTCCTCCAGGGATATCGCCAGCGGTTTCTCGCAGAGCACGTGCTTGCCCGCTTGTGCAGCGGCAATGGCTTGATCGCGGTGAAGCTCATTGGTCGTCGAGATGTAGACAGCGTCAACTTCGGGATCGGAAACGAGCGCCGAGACGTCCGAGACGTACCGGCCAATCCCGTTTTCAACGGCGTAGGAACCAGCCCTGTCCGGGCTCGAACTCATGACCGAAACCACTTCACCGCCGGTTGCCCTGATGGCACCGATAACCCATTCCCGTGCAATCGTGCTCGCGCCGATAAGACCCCAACGGACCGTCATGCCAATTTCCTCCCTGGCTTGTTCTGCCCGGCACCGCAGCTCTCGCGGACGACAAGGCGAACCGCCGTTGTCACGCTCTCGGCGTCCGCTTTTCCGGCGCTGATCTGTTTAAGGAGAAGCTGTGCGGCGCGTCGTCCCATGCCCTGCGGATCGACGGAGATCGTCGTCAGGGCCGGAACGGCCGTCTGCGCCTCGATGACATCATCGAAGCCTACGACTGCAAAGTCCTTGCCGGGCTCCATGCGGCGGGCCCGCAGCCCATCGCACACACCGAATGCGACGGCGTCGTTGAAGCAGACAGCCGCAGTCGGGCGGTCGCTTATTCCCATCGCCCGACCGATCGCATCGACACCTCCGGCCCTCGATGGCGCGGACGAGACGACCAGTTCCCCATGGAAGCCAAGTCCGGTCTCGAGCATCGCGTCACGGTAGCCAGCCAGGCGCTCTTCAAACACTGCCGTATCCGGGAAGCCGCCCAGGAAAGAGATCCAGCGGTGCCTGAGTGACGCGAGATGCTTCACCGCGGCAAAAGTGCCCTCACGATTGTCGGAAACGATCGAGGAAACCTTTGCTCCGGGCAAACTGCGGACTACGACGACCACCGGAATCCCTGCCGCCACCAGCGGCTTGAAGTCACCTGCTTCCGTGGCGCGCGCAGGGGAAACGATGAGGCCCGAAATGCCATGTTCCCGCATCGAGGCGATTACTTCTCGTTGGCGGTCGATGCTCTCGCTGGTATTCGACAGAAACTGAACGAAACCCGCCGACTGCACGACCATGTCGACACCGACTGCGAGCTCGGCAAAGAAGCTGTTCGTGAGATCGTTGACGACGACGCCGATGATCCTCGACTTCGCGCTTGTCTGGCGAAGATTGGCGGCACCGCGATTGTAGACGTAGCCCAGTTCGCGCATCGCCGCGTTGACCTTGGACCGGGTCCCCTCATTGACCAGGGGGGACCCCTGCAGCACCAGCGAGACCGTCGACTTCGAAACGCCGGCAGCCTTCGCGATGTCAATGACGGTCACCCGCCCCTTGGTCATGAATTCCTCCCCTGGCCTCCGCCAACTTGTAGCATCATTAATTGGAACGTTCCAAAGAATGTCAAGCGAAAATTAATACGGCCAGACGCTGCAAATCCGTCACCGCAGCGGGAACTTATAGATATCCTATTGTTTTTTAATGGCCTTGTCACCGCTTCGATTTTTCGCCCAATCTCGTCTCGCTAAGCTCATCAAATAATGCCCAATCCAAAAATCCTCTTGAAATTTGGAACGATCCAAATTATTGCATCCTCCATCTCATGAGGAGAATTGCCATGAGCCTGTCCCTGAATCTGCCGAATCCCGACGGAACCGTTGGCGAATACCGCCTCGTCGGGACGCCCATCGAGCAACCTGTGACGCCGCCTTCGTTCAATCGCATCGCCTATGCGGCCGCACACGTCGTGTCGGACCCGCGCAAGGACGTCGACCCGTGGGGCCGCCCCGCGATCGACTGGGATTCGACGATCGCATTTCGCCGCCATCTCTGGAGTCTCGGCTTCAAGATCGCCGAAGCAATGGACACGTCGCAGCGTGGCATGGGTCTCGACTGGGCAGGCGCGCAGGAGCTGATCAGACGGTCATTGGAAGAAGCGAGGAGCGTCAGGGGCGCGGACCTTGCGTGCGGCGCCGGCACCGACCATCTCGCGACGGTTGACGCAAAATCCATCGATGACGTCGTCAAGGCATACGAGACCCAGATCGAGTTCGTCGAGAAGCACGGTGGCCGCGCGATCATGATGGCAAGCCGGGCGCTTGCCCGCGTTGCCTCCTCGCCCGACGATTACGCCGAGGTCTACGGTCGCATCCTGTCGCAGGCAAAGGATAAAGTCGTGTTGCATTGGCTCGGCGAAATGTTCGACCCGAACCTCGCGGGCTATTGGGGGAGCTTGCAGTTCGAGCCGGCGCTCGAATGCGTCCTGAGAATCATCAGCGAAAACAAGGACAAGGTCGAAGGCATCAAGATTTCGCTGCTCGACAACGCCAAGGAAGTCCAGCTCCGCAATCGCCTGCCGGATGGCGTCCTCTGCTTTACCGGCGACGACTTCAACTATGCGGAATTGATCGAAGGCGATGGCGAGCGGTACAGCCACGCCCTGCTCGGCATATTCGACGCCGTTGCGCGCTCAGCCTCCAAGGCGCTGGCGTCGCTCGCCGCTGGAGACGCGGCGACCTTCAGATCCGTTATCGAGCCGACCGTTCCCTTGTCCCGGAAAATCTTCGAGGCCCCAACGCAGTACTACAAGGCCTGCGTCGTGTTCCTTGCCTGGTTGAATGGTCATCAGAGCCATTTCACCCTGCCCGCAGGAATGCAGTCGGCGCGTGGCGTCAATCACTATGTCGAGATCTTCCGGCTGGCCGACAAGGCCAATGTCCTCGACAGGCCCGAGCTCGCGGTGAAGCGCATGAGGAACTTCGCAGGGGTCTTCGGCGTCGATTGAGGTCAGCCAGCCGTTCCGGTCGGTGCAAAATGGCTCATCGCGCCGCTGAAGGATTTCGGCAGCGGTGAAGCATAGGAGCCGCGCTTGCTCGTCGAAAGCCCGAGCGACACCAGCGCTTCCGCCTGCTTGACTGCGGCCGCCACGCCGTCAACGACCGGCACGCCGTAAATCTCCTGTAGCTCCCGCGCCAGATCGGTCATGCCCGCGCAGCCGAGCACGATTGCCTCGGCGCCGTCTTCCGAGAGGGCCTTTTCGATCTCGGTTCGCAGTTTGCCGATTGCCCCTGAAGCGGCGTTTTCGAGATCGAGCACCGGGATATCGGAGGCACGCACCTTCGCGCGACCGCCCATTCCGTAACGGCGAACGAGATTGTCGATCAGCACTCGGGAACGCTCCAGCGTCGTTACCACCGTGAAGCGCTGTGCCAGGAACCCGGCTGTCGCCACGGCGGACTCGCAGAGCCCGAGCACGGGTACATCCGCGAATGTGCGCGCCGCATCGAGGCCGGTGTCATCGAAGCATGCGATGATCGCCGCGTCATAACCGGCTGCCTTCCGTTCCTTCAGATCGCTGAGCAATCCCGGCACCGCGAGCGCCCCGTCATAATGTCCCTCGATGGAGACAGGCCCCATTCGCGATGTGGCCGCGATGATCTCAGTACCGGCGGCGGCGACTGCTCGGCCGGCGGTGGCCGCCTTTTCGGTCATGGAGGCGGTCGTGTTCGGATTGATCAGCAATATGCGCATGGGATCAGCTTATTTTTTCCTGGCGCCGGCGCAGCACCATCATGATGGCGAGTGCGAGGAGGATGATGGTGAAGGAGAAGAGCGTCGTCACCGTGCCGAGCGCATAGAGGACCGGAGTCGTGACATTGGTCGTCATCGCGTAGATCTCCAGCGGCAGCGTGTTGTAGGTGCCCGACGTCATCAGAGTGCGGGCGAATTCGTCATAGGAAAGCGTGAAGCCGAAAAGTCCGACGCCGATGAGACTTGGCGCGATCATCGGCAGAACGACATGGCGGAACGTCTGCCAGGAGGAGGCGCCGAGATCGCGCGCGGCCTCCTCATAGGCGGGAGAGAAGCGGTTGAAGATGGCAAACATGATCAGCACGCCGAAGGGCAGCGTCCAGGTCAGGTGCGCGCCGAAGGCTGACGAATACCAGGCAGGCTTCAGTCCACCCTGCTGGAAGACCACGCCGATGCCGAGCGAGATGATGATCGAGGGGACAACGAGGCTTGCGACCGTCGCGTAGAACAGCACCGTCGAACCGCGGAAGCGGCGACGGAAGGCAAGCCCGGCAAGCAGGGATACGATGACGGTCACCACCATCACCATGCACCCGAGCATGAAGGATCGCCGGAACGAGGCGCCGAAATCGCCGACCGCCTGCTTTTCGAAGAGATTGAAGAACCAGTGCAGCGAGACGCCGTTCAGCGGAAACGTCAGGCCACCGTCCGGTCCCTGGAACGACAGGATCACGATCGCCGAGAGCGGGCCGTAGAGAAACAGCACGAAGACGGCGAAAAAGATTGCGAGTGCGTAGAATTCAAGGCTGCGCTTTTCGCTGTTCATCTCAAAGCTCCTTGCGGATATCGACGACGCGCAGGATCGCGGCGACCATCAGGAGAACGACAACCAGGAGCACCACGGCGTTGGCGGCGGCGGCCGGATATTGCAGCAGCGACATCTGGTTCTTCATCATCAGCGCGACCGACGCGCTCTGTCCGCCGGACATCACCTGCACGGTGGAGAAATCCGCCATGACGAGCGTGACGACGAAGATCGTGCCGATCGCCATGCCGGGTTTGGCAAGCGGGATCACGACGTTCCAGAGGACCTGCCAGCCTGTCGCCCCTGCATCGCGTGCAGCTTCGAAGAGCGAACGATCGATGCGCATCAGCGTGTTGAAGATCGGCGTCACCATAAAGAGCGTATAGAGGTGCACCATGGCGAGCACGACTGCAAAATCGGAATAGAGCAGCCATTCGATCGGCTGCGGCACGATCCCCATCTGAACCAGCGCCGAATTGACGAGGCCATTGCGGCCGAGCACCGGGATCCAGGAGATCATGCGGATGATGTTCGACGTCATGAAGGGCACGGTGCAGACGAGGAAGAGGATCATCTGCGTCGAGGTGCGCCGGATATGAAAGGCAAGGAAATAGGCGACCCAGAAACCGATCAAGAGCGTCAAAGCCCAGACGATGGCGGTAAACTTCAGCGTATTGAGATAGGTCTTCCACGTGACCCATGACCCGAGCGTATCGGTGTAGTTCATGGTCAGGAAATCGGGATAGAGACCGGCGAAATCATAGTCCCAGAAGCTCACCACCGCGATCATGGCGATCGGCAGGATGAAGAAGAAGCCGAGGATCAGGACCAGCGGCACCGCCTGAAGATAGGAGACTGCCCAGGGGGCAAGCCGGAAGCCGCCGCCGCTTGCCTTCTCGTCCACCTGCCCTTCCGTCTGCGCTGAAGCGATCGTCGCCATATTTCAGTCTCCGCGTTTTAATCCGGCGGCGGGTGAGCGGCTCGCCCACCCGCCAACCTGCGTCAGGCTGCGATGAATTCGTTCCAGCGACGGACCATGTAGCGGTCCTCGTCCATGACCGAGTTCCAGCAGGCGACATGGCCCATGCGGTCCTCGAACGAACCGCCGTCACGCACGGCGCCGGCCTTTTCCATGACCTTGCCTTCAGGAGAGAGGATATCGCCCTGCGCCGGCTTGCCTTCGATCCAGAAGCCCCATTCGTCGGCCGACATGAAATTCTTCGCGGTTTCCATACAGGCGGAATAGTAGCCCTGGCGGTTGAGATAGCCGCCGACCCAGCCGGAGGTGTACCAGTTGATATATTCGTACGCGGCGTCGAGCTGGGCGCCCTTGAGATGCGACGCCAGGCCGAGACCGCCACCCCAGGCGCGATAGCCTTCCTTGAGCGGCTGGTATTTGCAGGCAATGCCCTTGGAACGGACGGCTGCGACGGCCGGCGACCACATCGACTGGATGACCACTTCACCGGACGCCATCAGGTTGACTGACTCGTCGAAGGACTTCCAGAAGGCGCGGAACTGGCCGTCGCCCTTGGCCTTGATCAGGAAGTCGATCGTCTTGTCGATCTCTTCCTTCGTCATGTTGCCCTTGTCGGCATATTTGATGTTGCCCATGGCCTCCATGATCATCGCGGCATCCATGATGCCGATCGATGGGATGTTGAGGATCGAGGTCTTGCCCTTGAATTTCGGGTCCATGATATCGGCCCAGGTGGTGATCTCACGACCGACGAGATCGGGACGAATGCCGAGCGTGTCAGCATTGTAGATGGTCGGGACCATCGTCATCCACTGCGTCGGTTCCTTGGCGAATTTCTTGGAATCGGCCCCTTCGACGAAACCGACGGTATGCGGCGCCGTACCCTGCGCAACGACGCTGTCCGGCTTCAGCTTGCCGTTAATGAAGAGCGGAACGATCTTGTCGTAATATTTCAGCTTCTTGACGTCCATCGGTTGCAACACGCCGGTCGGGAACACCTTCTTGGCAATCCAGTATTCGATGTCGGCGATATCGTAGCTGTCGGGCTGCGTCACAGCGCGCTGGGCGGCAGCGTCGGAGTCCGTCGCAGTCATTTCGAGCGTGATGCCGAGATCCTGCTTGCACTTCTCGGCGATGGCGTTGATGTTCGAAACGCCGGTGCCGAACTGACGCAGCGTGATGTTGGACTGTGCCCAGATCGTCGGGAAGCCTGTGATGGCCCCCGAACCCGCGATGGCGCCGACAGCGGCAGCGCCGGTCTTCAGAAGCGTGCGGCGGGAAATTCCCTTTTCCGCCTTGGTGAAAGTCGTTTCAGTCGTCATTGCAGTTCCCCTTTTTTGATGCCGAAGTTCATGCGGAAACGCGACCGAGGAGGACGGCATCCTCCAGGGTCCAACTCAAGGACACCGCATCGCCGACCGAGACCGGCTTTGCGAAGTAATCGCCATCACCGGCAATCACTGTGAAATCGTCGCTGCCCGCGCCAAGCACGGTGATCTTCACAGAGGAGCCGCGATATTCGATGTTGGAAACGAGGCCGGCAAAGCCGAGCGTCTTGTCGGATGCCGGTTCGAGGCGCACGCGATCTGTGCGGATGCCGATATCGACCGGCTCTCCGACCTGCCTTCCCTCGCCGCGCACCGAGAAGCTCTGTCCTTCGGGCGCGACCAGCGTCAGCACGCTGTCTTCGCTTGAAGTGACGCGGCCGGAAAGCACGTTGTGATCCCCCATGAAACGGGCGACGAAGGCGGTTGCCGGTCGCTCGAACACCTGGCGAGGAGCGGCGGCCTGCTCGATTTTGCCGTCATTCATGATGACCATGAGATCGGCGAGCGCCATCGCCTCCTCCTGGCTGTGGGTCACATGCACGAAGGTGATGCCGAGTGTCTTTTGCAGCTTCTTGAGTTCGGCGCGCATGCGGATCTTCAGAAACGGGTCGAGCGCCGAAAGCGGCTCGTCAAGCAGCAGCGCTTCCGGATCGGTGATGAGCGCGCGCGCCAGCGCCACACGCTGCTGCTGACCGCCGGAGAGCTGTGCCGGACGCCGGGTCGCATAGGCTTCCATCTGCATCAGCTTCAGCATTTCGAGCGCCTTCGCACGGCGCTCGTTCTTGCTGACACCCTTCATCTTGAGACTGAAGGCGACGTTGTCGATGAGATCGAGATGCGGAAACAGCGCGTAGGACTGGAACATCATCGCCGTGCCGCGCCTGGCAGGCGGGAAATCAGTAACCACGACGTTGCCGAGCCGGATATCGCCGGAGGAGATGCTTTCATGGCCCGCGATCATGCGAAGCGTCGAAGTCTTGCCGCAGCCGGAGGGACCAAGAAAGCAGCAATAGGAACCGGCCGGTATCTTCAGGCTGATGGCGTGGACCGCCGTGGTGGCGCCATAGATTTTCGAAACAGATGCTATGTCGATCTCTGCCGCTTTGGACATCCTGTCTTCCCCTGTTTGAGGAGAGACGTTGCATCTTGCGTGCCAGTTTCGTCACGCCGCAGTAAGCAGCTGTATTCGTTAAGTCTTTCGGCAGAATCCGGATGAGCGCACAAATGAGCGAGCCGCGAGGAACTGCACATCAAATAGGCTTTTGTCTTCAATTTAAGGCATAAATCGTATACAGTCCGAAGTATATATTGCACAAAATTCGTTTAACTTTTCATGCAAATGCGGGTAGTGTTCGGCTGATTAGCAGGTATCCGATTTCATGAAATCCGCAGCGACCACTCTCCAAAACACCGACGAATCCAACGAAACGGCTACCCAGCAGATTCGCGACGCGATCCGTGACGCCATTGTGGAGCGTCGGCTCGCGCCCGGCACCAAGCTTTCGGAAAGCGACGTCGGCAATCTCTTCAAGGTGAGCCGGACGTTGGCGCGCGCCGCCTTGCAGGCCCTTTCCTACGAAGGCCTCGTCAGCGTCGAGAAAAACCGCGGCGCTTTTGTTGCCTATCCCTCTTTGGAAGAGGCTAGGCAGATTTTCGCCGCTCGCCGTCTAGTGGAACCCGGCATTTTGCGGGAAGCCGCCGCCAGGATCACGCCATCTGACGTCCAGGATCTCAAGCAATTGTTGCTGGAGGAAGGCCGTCTCATGGGCGAGCGCGGCCAGACGGCGCGCCGCGCTGAAATCAAGGCCTCCGGCGACTTCCACCTACGATTGGCCGCTATATCCGGCAACGCGATCATGCAGCGCTTCATGGAAGAGCTCGTGGCACGCTCCTCACTGGTGATCGCCCTCTATGGCCAGACCACCGCCTCGAGCTGCGGCCATCACGAGCATGGCGAGATTATCACCGCCCTCGAAAACGAGGATCTCGATACGGCCTGTCATCTCATGGTCCACCATATTTCGCACATCGAGGCGGACCTGGATCTCAGAGACCGCAAGAGCTTCGGCCTGAAGGATGCGTTCGAGCGATAGGAGGCCAGCGCGACTGCAGACAGCATCAGCACGACAGGGGCAATTGCAATGCTCCCTCTCGGTTGGAAGAATGGCAGACATTCATCCGCCCCCTCCCCGCCTCCATGATCCATCGCCGCCTGGGATACTCGCTCCGCTTGCTGATCGATAAAGGATTGCATTGACACGAGCATAAGACGGATTGATGCTGCAGCATCTGGAAGAACCTTTGGAGGGGATTTCCAGGGAGATGCGAAGTCGTCCAGCATCAAAATGAATTGCTTGGCGCAAACTATGCCGTGGAACCTGGAGGTTAGAGCAACAGTCGCGCGTTCGCCCTACCAGAAGACACGTTGAAAATACCGATAGTGCCTGGGTCGGGGCGATGGTCCATCCGCGATAGGGCCTTTTCGCTGATGTTCGCCCTTTACATCTCCCGAGCTTCTGACGTCATCGTCGGCGCTTCGGTCGGAGGGGACTATGCGCATACTGGCAGAACATTGGCCGGAAGTCGCTCAGCCCTGTCTGGCTGGCGCCGAGCACGCCTCCTCGGGACGATCTGAATTTCGCCCGCCAACATCCCAAAATCGTCATCCGTAAGATCATTCTATTCGAACCGGAGGGAGCGCTTGAAATGTCTGATCTCATCGAGCTCAAGGGTTATGATCTTCTGCGAAATCCGCGACTGAACCGCGGCAGCGCGTTCACGGCCGCCGAGCGTCGCGCCAAAAACCTCGAGGGTTTGCTGCCGCCCGGTGAGAGCAGCCTCGAGATACAGGTCGCACGTACGCATGCCGAGCTTGCCAATCTTGATAACGACCTTCAAAAGTACCTGCTGCTATCGGACCTGCAGGGCCGCAACGAAACATTGTTCTATGCCGTGCTCATGTCCGATCCGGCGAGCTTCATGCCCCTGGTCTACACGCCCACGGTCGGCGAAGCCTGCCAGAAGTTCGATCATATCTTCAGGGCGCCGCGCGGCGTTTATCTGCCCATCACAGCACGTGGCCGATTGAAGAGCCTGCTGCAAAACTGGCCGGTCACGGACGTTCGCTTTATCGTCGTCACCGATGGCGAGCGCATCCTCGGCCTCGGAGATCTCGGCGTCGGCGGCATGGGGATCCCGATCGGCAAGCTGGCGCTCTATACGGCTTGCGCGGGTGTTCCTCCGCAACATTGCCTGCCGATAACGCTCGATGTCGGGACCAACAATCACAAGCTGGTCGAAGATCCGCTTTATCTTGGCCTGAGACAAAATCGCGTCCGCGGCGACGCGTACATGGATTTCATCGAGGAGTTCGTCGAGGCGGTTCAGGAACTCTATCCGAAATGCTGCATCCAGTGGGAAGACTTCGCCAATATCAACGCCGTGCCTATCCTCGAACGGTATCGCGACAGGATCTGCACCTATAACGATGACATTCAAGGCACGGCTGCGGTCGCATTGGCCGGGATATATGGCGCCTTACGCATTTCACATCAGAAGCTGTCGGACCAGCGCTTTCTCTTTCTCGGCGGCGGATCCGCCGCCACCGGTATCGCCGAGCTGATCAGCCTGGCAATGGCGGCAGAGGGAACCAAAATCGATGAGGCACGCGCTCGAAATACGCTCTTCGATATCAATGGTCTCATGGTGAAATCGCGCACCGATCTTGCGGATTTTCAAAAGCCGTTTGCCATCGATCACGCGCCCGTGGACAAGTTCGTCGACGCCGTTCGCGCCCTGCGCCCGACCGGCATCATCGGCGTGAGCACGGTGCCCAAGCTCTTCAATCAGCAGGTGATCGAGGCGATGGCTGACATCAACGAAAGGCCGATCATCTTTCCCTATTCGAATCCGACATCCCGCTCCGAATGCACGGCGGAGGAAGCGTACAGATGGTCGAAAGGCCGCGCGATCTTTGCAAGCGGCAGTCCATTTCCGCCTGTCCATTTCGGTGACCGGACCTTTGTCCCGGGTCAGGGAAACAACGTCTACATCTTTCCGGCCATGGGCATGGCGATCTTCGCGACCGAGGCCAAACGGGTGACCGAAGAGATGTTCACCGTAGCCGCGAAGGCGGTCGCAGAACAGGTCGGTGAGCAGAGCTTAAAGAAAGGGCTGATCTATCCGCCTCAGAGCCGAATTCTGGAGGCTTCGCTTCGCGTCGCCGAGCATATCGCCGCCTACATCTTCGACAAGGGGTTCACGGATCTCGCGCGTCCCGCCGATCTTTCGGCGCTGATCCAGGAAAAAACATATCGCCCACAATACGGATAGGACATTTTTGGATCTCAAGCGCTGCAGCATGAGATTGGCCGGACCTGTCGCAAAAAGCCACCGATTCTCATGCCGCAGTGACCTAGCAAGAAAATGAACTGAAACTCAGCCGAAGGGACATTTCTCATGGCGCAGACGGTTGCTGAATTCATGGTCGCCACACTCAAGCAGGCAGGTGTCAAGCGCATCTTCGGAATCGTGGGCGATTCCTTGAATGGTTTCACCGATGCCTTGCGCGCCAGCGGCGGAATCGAATGGGTGCACATGCGCAACGAAGAGGCCGGAGCGTTCGCCGCGGGCGCGGAGGCGCATCTCACCGGCGAGCTTGCGGTCTGCGCCGGCAGTTGCGGCCCGGGCAACCTCCACCTCATCAACGGCTTGTTCGATTGTCACAGATCGCGCGTACCTGTTCTGGCCATCGCTGCGCACATCCCGTCGACCGAAATCGGGATCGATTATTTCCAGGCCACGCATCCGGAGATCCTATTCAAGGAATGCAGCCACTATGTCGAACTTGTCTCGAAGGCATCGCAGATGCCGCAGATGCTCGAACGGGCCATCCGTACTGCGATCTCCCGTCGAGGCGTGGCGGTCGTCGTGGTTTCCGGCGATGTGGCGCTTGAGCTGTCGAAAGCCAGGCCGGCTCCTTTCCTGAAGCCGCTCCAGCCGATCGTCGTTCCCACAGATCAGGATCTCGAGCGCCTTGCCGCGCTTTTGAATGGCGGAACCCGGGTCACGCTGTTGTGCGGCGCCGGCTGCAAGGGCGCGCATGCGGATGTGCTCAAGCTCGCCGAAACATTGAAAGCGCCGATCGTCCATACACTCCGTGGCAAAGAATTCATGGAATATGACAATCCCTATGATGTCGGCATGACGGGATTGATTGGCTTCGCGTCGGGCTACTATGCGATGGAAAATTGCGACACCCTGCTGATGCTCGGAACGGACTTTCCGTACCGGCAGTTCTATCCCCAAAACGCAAGGATCGCGCAGATCGACCTGCGTCCAGAAGCCCTCGGTAACCGCTGCCCCTTGGAGATCGGCTTGCTCGGCGATGTTGGAGCCACACTGCAGGCCTTGCTGCCGCGACTGACGACGAGAACCGATACAGACCATCTCGACGGCGCAAGATCCGACTACATGCGCGCGCGTCAGGCGCTCGATGAGCTTGCTGAAAGCAATCCGCGCAGCGGCACCATCCACCCGCAATATGTTTCACGGGTGGTCAGCGAACTCGCAGCTGAGGACGCGATATTCACTTGCGACGTGGGCACGCCCACCGCATGGGCGGCGCGGTATCTGCACATGAACGGCAAGCGGCGCCTTATCGGCTCGTTCAATCATGGTTCAATGGCCAACGCTTTGCCGCAAGCCATCGGCGCGCAGACTACATACCCGAACCGGCAGGTGATATCGATGTCGGGCGACGGCGGCTTTGCCATGATGATGGGCGACTTCCTGACGCTCGGCCAACAGGACCTGCCGGTCAAGATAGTTCTGCTGAACAACGGCACCCTCGGATTTGTCGAGCTCGAGATGAAGGCCAATGGCTTCCTTGATGTCGGGGTTGACCTGAAGAACCCGAACTTTGCCGCCATGGCCGAGGCTGTCGGTGTAAGGGGAATTCGGGTGGAGCAATCGAAAGATCTCAAGGAGGGGCTTGCAGCCGCATTCGAGCACAAGGGGCCGGCGCTGGTCGACGTGGTCAGTGCGCGCCAGGAATTGATCATGCCGCCGAAGACAACGATTGAGGACGCCAGAAAATTCGGCCTCTTTATGATCAAGGCCGTCATGGACGGCCGCGCCCGTGAACTCGTCGATCTGGCGAAGGTGAACATACGGCGCTGAGGTGTAGATTTCCGGATTGCGCCTGCTCGAGCAATGCTGTGGGGCCGCCTTCCGGGGACATGACAGACGTCGTCTTATCCAGCATAGGCTGACGCCGCCTTCACCAGGCGGCATCAGCTCATTCATACAGGGAGAGTGCGACGCCCTCTTAGTTTGCCGGCTGCCGGGTCTTCCGGAGATAGGGCAGAACCGTATCGAACGAACCAAAGCGCGTGATTGCGTCCTCGTTGGAGACTGCGGCCGTGATAATGACGTCGTCGCCCTGCAGCCAGTTCGCAGGCGTTGCAACCTGATGCTTGGCGGTCAGTTGGATGGAGTCGATGGCACGCAGAATTTCATTGAAATTGCGGCCGGTCGTCATCGGGTAGGTGAGGATCAGCTTGATCTTCTTGTCGGGACCGATGACGAAGACAGAGCGGACCGTCGCATTGTCTGCGGGCGTGCGGCCTTCGGAGCTTTCGCCAGCGCCAGCCGGCAACATGTCGTAGAGCTTGGCGACATTGAGATCCTTGTCACCGATCAGTGGATATTCGACATCGAAGCCGGTAGCGGCCTTGATGTCAGTCTTCCATTTGCCATGGCTTTCGACCGGATCCACCGAAATGCCGATGATTTTGACACCACGCTTCGCAAATTCCGGCTCAAGACCAGCCATTGTGCCGAGTTCGGTCGTGCAGACGGGAGTGAAATTCTTTGGATGGGAGAAAAGAACTGCCCAACCATTGCCGATCCATTCATGGAAGCGGATCGGCCCTTGGGTCGTTTCGGCAGTAAAATCCGGGGCAATATCGTTAATACGCAGGCTCAAGGCTTCCTCCTTCGACGGTACGTTTCAGATTTCTACTACAATCGGCGATGTTAGAATGGACAACGCGAGACTTGGTAGCCCGTTGCATTGCCTATTGTCGGTATAACAGGAAATAGAATCTTCGATAGTGAATGTTTCGCGAAGCTTTCCGATCGGTATCCGAGCCGTCGCTTCCCGCCAGCATCCAACGCATTGCCCGTCCACCTAAGCGGGCCGGACGACCGCAAACCATTCAAGCCGTTGCCACTTGAAATCCCGAATGTCCGACCGTATCTATCGTTCACTTCCCGTATCGATGACCTCCTGCTCGACATTTCGTCGCGGCGTTCGAGGCCGTCCGGGTTCGAAAGGGCGCTCCCCTTACCGGTCGAGCGCCCTTTCTCATTGGCGCCTCGATTGCCACCAGCCGATTGCTTGCAACGGATCGGTCGGCTTCCTATCTATTTGATAACCCTGATTTCAAAGATGACATGGGCGACGCCTCGATGAGGGTGTCGGGACATCACGGTGTCCACCGCTTTTTTGCGCGATGGGCAAGCGCCGCAATCATGTCGATTGCGCCGCCTCACGGCGGCAGAGGACTTCTATTGAACAAATCCAACATCGCTGCCGCGCCCGCGGCGGTGAAGCCGCGCGAGCGCGATGAGGCCGTCCGTCGGCCGGACAAACAATGGAAACCGTATCCCTGCCTTCTCACACGTCGGGAGCTACGGGCCATCATTGCCGAGCAACTCGGCTGAACGAGTAATTATCAACAATTAGGAGACAGAAATGCAGGTATTCGTCAGAGATAATAATGTCGAGCAGGCCATCCGTGCGCTGAAGAAGAAGATGCAGCGCGAAGGCCTGTTCCGGGAAATGAAGGAACGCCGCGCCTACGAAAAACCGTCCGAACGCCGGGTTCGCGAAAGGGCGCAAGCAATTGCCCGACAGCGCAAGGCCGCTCGCAAGAAGATGCAGCGGGAAGGTCTTCTCGCCGCCCCCCGGCGGCGGTCTTCCACGCGGTAACCATTTGCCGCCGGCTTTTGCCTCAGCGGCATGCACTATCGAAAGGTTGTATCATGGAAGAATTGCATAGCTTGACTGTTTCGGACGAGCGGCTGGAGGACTGCCGCGACGTGATCGAGCCCGATCTGCAGGATCTGATCCGCGCCACAGTCGCCTCCGGCTTTACCGCGGAGGAAGTCCTGATAGCGATCAGCGAAATCGTGGCGGAGGACTTTGCCGCCGTCATGAAGATGCCAAGCGTCCACTAAGGGCGATAGGGCAGTTCCAGAATGGCAGAACCGCTCTAACCTTTTGTTTTTACGCAATTCCGGACGGAAAACCGCTTCACACTTTCCCTGGAATTGCTCCAATAAAGGAAAGGCCATGAACGCATCGTTGCAAGGTGAGCTGTTTGCGAGCTCGCCACCTCGGTTGCCGGAGGGCTTCCGATACGCAGCCAATGTCGTCCCGGAGGAACTCCAGTCCGATCTGCTCCGGGAAATCCCCGATCTGCCGTTCAAGCCTTTCGATTTTCACGGTTTTGAGGGCAAGCGGCGGGTCGTATCCTACGGCTGGAAATATGATTTCGAAATCCAGCAGTTGCGGCGCGGAGCGGATATCCCTGCCCTTCTCCAGCCGTTGCGGGTCGTCGCCGCGGACTTTTTCGGCATAGAGCCCAGCCAACTGGAGCAGGCTCTTGTCAGCGAATATGCTCCCGGAGCGCCGATCGGCTGGCACAGGGACAAGCATGTGTTCGGAAGGATCATCGGCGTCTCGCTTCTCTCACCGTGCACGTTCAGGCTCAGGCGCCGCGCCGGCGACAGGTGGGAGCGTGCATCAATCATCGCTGAGCCCGGCTCGGCTTATCTGTTGTCGGGACCGGCGCGTACGGAGTGGGAGCATTCTATTCCGCCGGTGGAAGAGCTTCGCTATTCGATCACATTCCGCGAAATTTCAAAGCCGTGATGACGCAAGCTCGCCCGGTGGCAAGGTTCACGACGCCCTTTTCTCATCTCCTGGACCGGCGCTCGATGTTGAGTGAAGTGACGGCACGGCAGCCAGTGCTTTCCCGGATCAGTGTGCGTTGCTCTTCGGAAGATCCGATGCGGTAATCCATATCTGGCCGTCAAAGGCGACTTCACCACGCAGTGCCTTCCGGTTCGCGGCTTCTTCGATGAGATCGAGATGTTCCTGGACATCTGCCGTATCCGCCGGGCCGTGCAGGAAGCAGACCGCCTGGCGCGTATCGCCGTCGCCCATGATCAGGAGCGTATGTGCGTCCTTCCGCATTATCTTGCCGGGGATCGTGACTAGCCGCATTGGATGCCTCCCTGTTGAAGAAGTGAAGCAGTGCTCGAGTCCGGTGTCGGAAACTGAGGCAACATGGTTAACAAATCCCTAACATCCAGAATCACCGAATCTCGATCAGATATCTTCATACCCCACTACGCTTCGTGATGGCACCGGGACATTTCGTTTGGAACAACATCGACTTGTTTTCATTGAAGCTTCGAACGAGGGATCAAGCCAGGAGAAACGAGATGGTGAACGTGCAAGCCAGCGCGGCGGATGAACAAGCAACGGAACTCAGGCGAGTCATGGGGCCTGGACTGCTCCTTCTCTTTATCGTCGGCGACATTCTCGGCACCGGTATTTACGCGCTCACGGGTCAGGTGGCCGCCAAGGTCGGCGGCGTCGTCTGGCTTCCTTTCCTAATCGCCTTCATCGTCGCTTTGCTGACCGCCTGCAGCTACCTCGAACTGGTGACCAAATATCCCCGTGCGGCCGGCGCGGCGCTCTATACCCATAAGGCATTCGGCACGCATTTCCTGACCTTCCTTGTGGCCTTCGCCGTGATGTCTTCAGGCATTACGTCGGCGTCGACGGCGTCACGCGCCTTCGCATCCAATTTCATGACTTCCCTGGGACTGGATTCCGGCGCCTGGGGCGTACCTCTGGCAGCCGTCGGCTTTATCGTCCTTGTTGCGGCCATCAATTTCCGGGGTGTGGGCGAAAGCGTGAAGGTGAATGTTCTTCTTACCCTGGTCGAGTTTACCGGTCTCCTGATCATCATCGGCATCGGCTTTTGGGCGATTGCCGGCGGCCAGGGCGATGTCTCCCGCGCCTGGACCTTCGCGACGCCGGAGGGCAGCGGCATCTTCTGGCCTGTCGTCGCGGCAACCGCCCTCGCCTTCTTCGCAATGGTTGGCTTCGAGGATTCCGTCAACATGGCGGAGGAATGCAAGGAGCCGAGCAGGCTTTTCCCGAAGGTTCTTCTGACCGGGCTGACCATCACGGGCGTGATTTACGTGCTGGTGGCGATCTCGGCCATCACGCTGGTGTCGGCCAACGAACTCGGCGAGGGAGAAACGCCGCTTCTGAAGGTGATCCAGGCGGGAGCACCATCCTTCCCGATCAGCATCTTCGCCGTGATCACCATGTTCGCCGTCGCCAATTCTGCCCTGATCAACATGATGATGGCGAGCCGCCTGATCTACGGCATGGCTCGCGAAGGCGTGCTTCCGGAAGTGCTGGGGAAAGTACATGCAGGCCGTCGTACACCCCATGTGGCAATTGCTTTCACGTCGCTCCTCGCCGTGGGGCTCATCCTTTTTGCCGGTGGGGTCCCGGCGCTTGGCGGCACGACGTCGCTCCTGCTTCTGTGCGTCTTCGCTATTGTCAATGTCGCTGTGCTGGTCCTGCGCAACGACCCAGTGGACCACGGGCATTTCCGGACACCGCTGGTCCTTCCTGTTCTGGGGGCAATTTCCTGCATTTTTCTCGCCGGTCCATGGAGCGGCCGGGACCCGATCCAGTATGTAATCGCGGCGTGCCTGATCGGTCTAGGCGTGGTGCTATGGTTCGCCACCGTGCGGATCATGCGAACGGCGGACCGCCCCGCATGATGCCCGACTGTCGAGACTGGCCGACGGATTTCGACCCGCCGCTGCTTCCGCGGGGGGTAAAGAACATGGTAGAGACGCCTGTACCTCTCAAAAAGGACTCCCGATGGCCGATCTCAAGGTTCGTACGCGTCCCACTGGCGCAACCGCTGTTCTTGGCCGGACCGGTTTTCCCCATGTCACATCCGCGACCAAGGGTGAGATCGATATCGTTACCGGGGCGTCGCAGCCGGGGTTCAATCCGCTTGATCTGCTCTATTCGTCGCTCTCCGCCTGTTTGGTTCTGAGCGCGCGCATCGCGGCAAGCCAGATGGGCGTCATGGACAGGATCACTGAAATTACAGCCGACGTGACGGGTGAGAAGGCGGCGGATGGGCCTTCGCGAGTCCAAAAATTCAACATCGCCTTCACGATCAAGGGTGATATCGACGAGGAAACCCGGCGGAAGATCGCGCATGCGGCCGAGGGTGAGATCTGCACGGTCAGCAACACGATCCGTGGCAACCCAGCGTTTTCAACATCGATTTCCGGTTAGGGCGGGCAGCATTCCGCCAGATCCGCCGTTCTTTGTAGCGACGGGTCTCACAACCCATTTTACGAATCCTTGAGGGTTTTTTCGTATGTTCTTCGCAGAGCCCAGCGCTCTCAATCATTCTCTGTTATCGGCGACCACCAGATACGCAATTCAGGACCCAGATGTTACTTCAGTCGTCGCTCTTCCGCGTCTGCCTGCTGATCGTAGCCCTAGCAGGCCTCGTTGCGCTTAATCCGTTTGGCCGCAACCTTACGGATCCGGTCGTTACAGGAAGCGTCGAACCGACCGCCATTCCCTGACCCTTCGGCCGATGCGGGTTGGATGCGGTTGCAGACGCGACTGCCAACGATCGATATCGCGATCTCGGTTGCTCGCTCAATCATGTTTTCGCTGGGTGCGGTCCCTTCCAGGAAGAAGAAACCTTCATGTTCGACGACCTCGATGTGGGCATCCTCCATACCGTTCGTATAGGCGATCGCAGCCGCCAGCGCTTGGGCGGCATCCGATAGAGAGGCCCTGGGCAATGTGCTGGATGGGAACGCTATACCGAACATCCTACATTCCTCCTGATGGAGTAACGTCTGGGCGGCAAATCCGTTCATCTGGCATTCATCTTCAGCGGATCAAAAGCCGCCTTGGACTTGCCTCACTCGGACTTCATCGTGTCGATCAAGGCCCGGAAACCCGCCGAAATGTGGCGCCGGCTCGGATAATAGAGGTAGAGATGGTCTTCCGGCTGGCACCACTCGTCAAGCACCTGGATGAGCTCTCCGCTTGCGATCGCCTTTTCTACGCGACCCTCCCATACATAAGCCAATGCAATGCCGCTCAGGGCCGCCTGCGTCATCAGCTCGTGATCGTCGAGCGACAGAGGCCCGGTCGGGTTATAGGTGATGGCCTGCCCATCCTTCTCAAATTCCCAGGGATAGCGCACTCCGGACGGATACATGTTTTGGATGCAGACGTGATCTCTCAGGTCGTGCGGTGTCAGCGGCCGGGTTCGGTTTTCGAAATAGGCAGGAGAGCCGACTACCACGAGCCGGAGCCGCGGCTTGATGCGGACCGCGATCATTCCTTCGGTGACACGCTCTCCTAGTCTTATTCCCGCATCGAACCCTTCTTCGACGATATCCACGAGCCTGTCGGTCGCAACGATCTCAAGCTGCAGATTAGGATTCCTGGCAAGCAGCGGTCCGATGACGCGGCCGAGCACGAAAGGCGCGATCGAATTGGGCACGTTGATCCTCACCTTCCCGAACGGCGTGTCGCGGAACTGGTTCAGGGCATCCAATGCCGAAGTGATCTCGCCGAAGGCCGGATCGAGATGCGACTTGAGAAGATCGCCCGCCTCAGTCAGGGAGACACTGCGGGTCGTCCTGTTCAGCAACCGGATACCGATCCGGTCTTCGAGATTGAGAACGGCGTGGCTGATTGCCGAGGCCGTCACGCCCCTTTCCTCGCCGGCCTTGCGAAAACTCTTATGCTTTGCAACCGCGGCGAATGCCGCCAGTTCCGACAATTCGGTCGCCCTCATTGCTGAATCTCACTCATGATAATCTCAACAATAACAAACCTTATACATGAGAGAAAATTGCGGCAAATTCTACCTGTCAGCACGAGATGCCGACGCCAAGAGATCAACCAACGAGAGGAATTCGTCATGAAGGTCTGGTTCATCACCGGTGCCTCGCGCGGCTTCGGCGCGCTGATGACCAAGGAAGCCCTTGCCGCTGGCGACGCCGTCGTGGCAACCGCACGCAGCCCCAAGTCTGTCATCGAAAAGATAGGCGACCATCCGAACCTCTATGCCGTCGCTCTCGATGTCACCAATGAAGCCCAGGCGAAGGAAGCTGCAGCTGCAGCCGTCGAGCGTTTCGGCCGCATCGACGTCCTCATCAACAATGCCGGCTACGGCCTTCTGGGTGCGGTCGAGGAAGCATCGGCCGAAGAGATCGAGAGAATATACGCGACGAACGTCTTCGGCCTTCTGAAGGTGACGCGCGCCATCCTGCCCTACATGCGCAAGCAGCGCTCCGGCCGCGTGCTGAACTTCTCCTCGATCGGCGGCTACATTGGTTATCCCGGCTGGGGCGTCTATGGTTCGACCAAGTTCGCCGTCGAGGGCCTGACCGAATCCATGGCAGTCGAGTTGGAACCGTTCGGCGTCAAAGTCACGGTTGTCGAACCCGGCTTCTTCCGTACCGACTTCCTCGCCGACAATTCGCTCGCTATCAGTCCTGCCTCTATCCCTGATTATGAAGGCACACCCGCCGGAAACATGCGCAACTTTGCAGCCGATGCCAACCATTCCCAGCCAGGCAACCCTGCCAAACTTGCTTCCGGCATCATTGCGCTAGTGAATGCTGCGAACCCGCCGCTGCGCATGCCCTTCGGCAGCGACACCGTGGCCGTTCTCGAACAGAAGAACGCCAGCGTGGCGAGAGAACTAGACGAATGGCGCGAGCTCGCCCTCTCGACCGACTTTCCGAAGGACGTCGACGCCGCAGCGCAACATTGATGCACTGCCCGGCAAAACACTAAGTGATAGAAACCGCGTCCGCAGGCCGGAATGCCTGCGGACGCGAAGCCAATCGAGCCATGTTCTGGCTGCAGCAATTCAAAGTGCTACAATCTTTGTGGGTCTGGAAGAACGCAAGACGCTACAGTCGGTCGGGCTTACTGCAAAGTCCGTGTCGACATCCCCTGCACAACGCCGACACTCCCCTGCGCGCCTGCGGAAGCTGGGTCTCCATCGAGTCCGGTCGCTACAACCGAAACCCTGAACTTTCCATCCAGGTTCCGGTCAAAAATCGCTCCGACGACGATATCCGCGTCATCCTGGACCTCGTCGCGAATACGGCTCGCCGCCTCGTCCACCTCGAAGAGGGTCATGTCCGATCCTCCCGAGATCGATATCAACACACCCCTGGCTCCCCTCATCGAGATGTCATCGAGCAGCGGATTGGCGATCGCGGCTTCGGCGGCCTTCAACGCCCTTTCCCCACCGGAGGCCTCGCCCGTTCCCATCATCGCGCGGCCCATTCCGCGCATCACCGACTTCACGTCGGCGAAGTCGAGGTTGATGAGACCCTCCTTGACGATCAGATCGGTGATGCAGCCGACGCCGGCATAGAGCACACGGTCGGCAGTCATGAACGCATCGGCAAAGGTCGTCTTCGCATCCGCGATCCTGAAGAGGTTCTGATTGGGAATGACGATGACGGTGTCGGCCGCCTGGCGAAGCAGCTCGATGCCTGCATCGGCCGTGCGCATACGACGGTTGCCCTCGAATGTGAAAGGCTTCGTGACGACACCGACCGTGAGGATCCCGGCATTGCGTGCCGCCTGAGCGATCACCGGTGCGGCACCCGTTCCTGTGCCGCCACCCATGCCAGCCGTGACGAAGCACATATGCGATCCGCTCAGGTGATCCATGATTTCGTCGATCGATTCCTCGGCTGCGGCACGGCCAACCTCGGGAAGCGATCCGGCTCCCAGTCCCTCGGTGACATGTGCGCCGAGCTGGATACGCCTTGATGCTTTCGATGTCGCCAGAACCTGGGCGTCCGTATTGGCGGCGACGAACTCGACGCCCGCCAAATTCTCCGAAATCATGTTGTTGATCGCATTGCCACCGCCCCCGCCAACGCCGATCACCGTGATCCTCGGGCGCATTTCCGAAATCCCGCTCTTGGCGTCCGTCATCGCAATCTCCTTTATGAACGTCCCCCTGCCGGCCTCATTCTCTGCTTGGAGAGGGCCGAATCAGGCAACCAGATTAAGCACCTAAGAAGGCAGAGGCGGGGCGAAAGAACAAGATGGCGTTCTTTGCAACCTTTTGAGGAACCATTTCGACATGCAATGCGTTGGTCGAAAAAAGAGGAGAACCGCGGACATGGCCCCTTCAGCAACACGTCACACCGTCGCCCCTCCTGACGACCACATCCTAACGGTCCAGGAGGCGCTCGAACCGCTGTTTCTGGCGCTGGAGGAGGAAGCCGAAGTGAAGATGGTTGCTGCTGCCGTCAGGGCCGGATGGTCGGTCGAGGATGCCATCCTGGCAATCGAGGAACTTAGACGCAACGGACTTGCCGCGGGCAGTGGACCCCATTGACGCCCGCCAATATCACGGGTGCACGGGCGCTACCGCAAATCATTCGAGCGCAGACCCTTCTTGATCAAGCATTCGTTATTTGAAAGACCGCAATACTGCCCCATACTTCCGGAGGGGCTGGAGAAGGAGCTGTCCATGAAGTTATTCATCTACAGCATGTCGCTGATCGCCCTGTCACTCATGATGGCCGTAGTCGCGAATCCAAGTGTTGCTATGGCCTGCAACAGAGTGGTCAGCAGCTGAATTATCGCCTCTGCCACGCGATGACGTGCGGCAGGGGCGATTTCCTTCCGGCGGATCCTGCCTGTCACCGCAGCGTGACATGCGTCTGCGAAGGGGAGCAGGCGCGTGCCGGCAGTCAAAAAGCCTTTATGACTTTCATATTTTTTCGATCCCCCCTTCGAATGGATTTCCTATCGCAAGCGGCAGTAGCCTCGCGGATCAAAGCAGAGGTCAAAGCCATGCGGGATATCCTTACCCACACACCTGAAGCCGCCGAAAGACCCATTCGCACAGGCAAACCGCGCGACCACATCAAAGCTGCAGGTATCAATCCGGCTCAACCCGGTCCCTCCTCCCGCCCACATCTGCGCTACCGCAACAGGCAGATGCGGGAACGGCGGACCGCTTACGCCTTGATGATCTTCGGAATCGTGCTCGCCTGCGTCGAGATCTTCATCATCTTCCGGGTCCTCTAAGCGTCATGAACTTCGCTATCAATGCGGCGCGCAAGTCTCGCCCGCGCATTCGCGGCGCCATCACCGCGCTCGCAACGCCGTTCATCGACGGCAAACTCGACGAGGTCGGTCTGATGGCCCTCGTCGAATGGCAGATCCGCAGCGGCATAGACGGGCTCGCAGTCTGCAGCGTCACCGGCGAAGGGCCGGTACTCGATGCCGAAGAGCGGAAGAAGATCGTCGCAATTGCGGTGGAGATCGCTGAAGGCAAGGTGCCAGTGATTGTCGCTACCGGCACCAACAGCACCGCCACCACGATCGCCCGCACCCGCGAGGCGGAGGCACTCGGCGCGGATGTTGCCCTCGTCACCATACCCTATTATTCGAAGCCGACGCAGAAGGGTATATGCCATCATTTCGAAGCGATCGCCGCCAACAGCGGTATTCCCCTGATGGTCGATAACGCCCCGTCGCATACGGCGCTTGATGCGACACCGGCCACGATAGAGCGGTTGGCAGAGATACAGGCCATTATCGGCATTCGCGACGCGACCGGCGATGTCAGCCGCATCGCCTCGCTGCAGCCCGCTTTGCGGGAGCGCTTCACGCTACTCTCCGGTCATGATCCGACGGCGCTCGCCTTTGCGATGGCCGGCGGGCATGGAACGATCTCCGCGGTCGCCAACGTCGTACCGCGGCTGGTTGCCTCGATGCAGCGCGCCACAAATGCCGGGCACATACCAACAGCACTCTCGATCTACGAGCGTTTCTTCCCGTTGATCCGTGCCCTGCGGCGCGAGAGTGAACCCGTCGGCGTTAAATATGCACTGCACCTTCTAAGGAAGCTGGATCCCGAGGTCCGTCTTCCTCTCGTGCCTATCGAACCGGAGACCGAGGCTGCAATCCACGCAGCGCTCCAACCGTTCATGAACGATCGCATGAGCCGCGTGGAGGCAGGCTCGCTTATACGCTTCGATATATGATCAGCTTATCTCTATGAGATTTTTATATTTTCCATTTCGGCGGCAAATGGAAATCCTATTGAAGAGCCAATAGATTCATCAGCGTGACACCGGAATCGCAATGTCGATGAAGGTTCAAGTGACACTCGGAAAGGAACGTGTGATGTCACGTATTTACGACTACGGCGCTGCCGCCGACCCGCTTCAACGTGGCTCGGGCATTGCGACCGTGAAGGCCGAACAGTTCAGCTCCTCCCATTCCCCTCTGCATGACGGTTTCGTCGCGACCGCACCGCGGCTGGTCGCAGTCTTCGTGCTCGCCGGCGTCGTCCAGACGCTGATGTCCTGGATGCACTAAGCGGCATGCACGATTGATAAAACGGGATCTGAAACTCATGGCAAACGCACAACAACTTCAACGCAGCATATCTTCCACACCTTCCCGCGCCCGCTTCATGGTAGGACGCGACAAGCGCGGCCGTTGGGTCGTACAGGACCGGCAGGGCCTGGTCGGCGGCCTCTTCGTCAATGAGGCTGCAGCGCTGCATTTCGCGGCCGAAGAATGCAATCACAATCCAACCGATATCTGCCGCGCTCCGGAAGGCGTCGTACTCGATATCGCGACACCGTTCGAAATGAGACTGAACGTTCATTGAACTGGTTGCCCTCTCGCGTCTTCGGGAGAGGGCTCATCGTGGCTTGGCATATCGCCCTTGCCCCCGTGCAGAGCCTGCACTTTCCAACCTTTCATTAACCAGCGGACTGATAAGGTAGCGCCTCAAAAGGATCAGATTCTTCAAGAGAACAGATGCCAAGACCGGCCTTCCGCTACACCCATTACGACCTCAAGGAACAGCGCGCCGGAACTGTCATCGAGGTGACATTGAGTGCCGTGAACAATGTGCGGCTGCTGACGGCTGCAAACTTCCAGCGGTTCACCGAGGTCCTCGATTTCAAATATCTGGGTGGCGTGGCGCGCAAATCACCGATCCGGCTGACGGTTCCCGAAAGCGGTCACTGGCATATCATCGTCGATATGGAAGGCCATCATGGTCTTGCGGATTCAGCCGTGAAGCTGATCACGCCTCCCGCCGCATCGAAGATGCAGCGCGTCTCCTGATCTCCACGCGGTGACATCAGCGCGGATTGCGCTCTTTCCTGAGCTTGGCCCACCACTCCAGGCGCTTCCTGATCTCGCGTTCGAAGCCGCGTTCCGGCGGATCGTAAAAGGTCTGGCGACCCATTTTTTCTGGAAAGTAGTTCTGGCCGGAAAAGGCATCCGGCTCGTCATGGTCATAGCGATAGCCTTCCCCGTAGCCCTCGCCTTTCATCAGCTTGGTCGGGGCGTTCAGGATATGCTTCGGCGGCAGGAGCGAACCGTTTTCCTTGGCGGCGAGCGTGGCGGCCTTGAAAGCGGTGTAGACCGCATTGGACTTCGGCGCCGTAGCGAGATACACGCAGGCCTCGGCGAGCGCTAATTCACCTTCCGGTGACCCTAGATAATCATAAGCATCCTTGGCGGCATTGCAGATCACCAATGCCTGCGGATCAGCCAGACCGATATCCTCCACCGCCATGCGTACCAATCGCCGGCCGAGATAAAGCGGATCCTCACCGGCATCGAACATGCGGGCGAGATAATAGAGCGCAGCATCGGGATCGGAACCGCGTACGGATTTATGCAGCGCCGAAATCAGGTTATAGTGGCCGTCCTGCGCCTTGTCGTAAACCGGGGCGCGGCGCTGCACGATCGCCGTCAGCGCCTCGGTATCAAAGCTTTCGTCCTTTCTCGCCGCGCGCCAGACCTCTTCGGCAAGCGTCAGTACGGCACGACCGTCGCCGTCGGCCATGCGGATCAAGCTTGCGCGCGCATCCTCCGTCAAAGGCAGCGTCTTGCCTTCCGCCTTCTCGGCCCGTTGCAGGAGCTCCTCGAGGCTTTCTTCGTCATGCGGCCGGAATGTCAGCACCCTGGCGCGCGACAAAAGCGCCGCGTTGAGCTCGAAGGACGGGTTTTCCGTCGTGGCACCCACGAGGATGACCGTGCCATCCTCCATGACAGGCAGGAAGCTGTCCTGCTGAGCTCGATTGAAACGGTGGATCTCGTCGACGAAGAGTAACGTCTGCCGGCCATTCAAACGACGCATGCGCGCCGCCTCGAAGACCTTCTTCAGATCCGCGACTCCGGAAAAAATCGCTGAGATCTGCTCAAAGGCCAGCCCCGCTTCTCCGGAGAGGAGCCGCGCTACCGTCGTCTTGCCGGTGCCGGGCGGTCCCCAAAAGATCATCGAGCCGAGCGAGCCGGATGCAATCATCCGGCGTAGCACACCGTCCTCACCGGTCAGATGTGACTGGCCGGTGACATCAGCAAGCGTCTGCGGCCGCAACCGATCTGCGAGGGGCCGCCGGTTGGCGACCTCTTCCGGAATGCGCGGTGCAAAAAGGTCATCGCTCATCGAAAGAACTGCCGTATTCGCTGGCCGTCGCGCTCGATCTCGACGCGCCAGAAGCTGGGATCTTCGCCCGCAATCTCAACAAGGGACTTGGTCGAGGTCACGTTGGTTCCGTTCACCGAAATGATGATGTCGCGCGGCTCGAAGCCGAGGCGTGAGGCCGGCGAGCCGTCCTCGACACCGGACACAACGACACCGTTGGAATCGGTCGGCATGCGCAACTCATCCGCGACCCGCGGCGAAAGATTTTCGACAGTAGCGCCGGCAAATGGATTGTGGCCATCGATCAGACGCTGATCGCGAGGCGAGGTCTCCGGAGCGCGGCCTAGCGCCAGTTTCATCTCTGCCTCATGGCCATTTTCCACCACGGCAAGATCGACGGAGTTTCCGAGGCCCGCCGTCGTCAGGCGATAGAGAAGCGCGTCCGGATGCTCCACGGGGACGCCGTTGACGGCCGTGACAACCTCACCTGGCTTCAGGCCCGCCTTGGCGGCCGGACTGTTTTCCGTCACCTTCACAACCAGCGCCCCGCGCGCTTTGTCGAGACCGAGCGCTTCGGCAACGTCGGAGGTTACCGGCTCGAAGGTGGCGCCGACATAGGGGCGCTCGAACCCCTTGTCACCACGATCGGCAGCGGCAAGGAAAACCTTGACCAGATTGGCGGGGATGGCAAAGCCGATGCCGTTCGAACCACCACCGCGCGAGAAGATCGCGGTGTTGATACCAATCAGCTCGCCTTTCATATTCATCAAGGCGCCGCCGGAATTGCCAGGGTTGATGGACGCGTCGGTCTGGATGAAGAAGCCGAACTCGTTCTTGACCACCTGGTTGCGCGCAAGCGCGGAGACGATGCCGCTCGTCACCGTCTGGCCGACGCCAAAGGGATTGCCGATTGCCAGCACCAGATCGCCGACCTCCACCGCATCGGAATCGCCGATCGGGAGCGCCGGAAGGTTTTGCTTGGCGTCGATCTTCAATACGGCGAGATCCACCCTGTCATCCTTCAGGATGACTTTGCAAGGGAACTCGCGCCCGTCCGGCAACGCAACCTTGATATCATCGGCGCCCTCGATGACGTGATTGTTTGTCACGACGGTTCCGTTCGCCTCGACAATAACCCCCGAGCCAAGCGAAGCCTGCTTCTCGGTCCGGTTCGGCATCTGCTGGCCGAAGAATTGCTCGAAGAAGGGATCGCCGGCGAAGGGTGACTGCCGCTGCACCAGCCGCTCGGCATAGACGTTGACGACGGCGCCTGAAGTCTGCTTGACGAGCGGAGCGAAGGAAAGCTGCATTTCCATCTGACTCTGAGGCACGGTCTTTACAGCCTGCGCGTAGACCGAATACGGCAAGACAAGCAGGGCAGCGAAGATTGGAAGGGAGGCGCGTCTAAGCAAGCCTGGCATGGGAATCCTTCTTAAAAATTCTCTCTTTTGAAGACGTTGTAGCGCGCGACGCTAGAAAGAAAAGAGGGCGGAAGCATGGAAGAATAAGGCAACGACAAAGGCCGCAAAAGCCCAGTTTCTTCCGGGAATTTATTTTGGCTGGCGCAGCTGTTCGCTGCGAGAATGAGAACCACTCAAACCTTTTCTCGGGTCAGCAATCGGGCTCGCAAGCTCAAAGCAGTGTGATTTCATCCTTGCCTTATGGGCACCATGCATCATCTTCCTGCCGCAAAAGGAACACGTGCATAGATGGAGCGAACATGACAGATGTAGCGGCTGGCCTCCGTCGCGTAATCATCGTACTGACGATTACCATTGTGTCCATCGACGGCGCCCATGCCGCAAGCTTCGACTGCGATGCCAAGGAGCTTAAACCGGACGAAAAAGCGATTTGCGACAATCGTGCACTCAACGACGCCGATGTGAAGATGGTGACAACCTTCGACCTGCTTTCCGGTCTGCTTGCCATGGGCGCGCGCGGTTCGATGCAGGACGAGCAAACTGCGTGGCTAAAAACGCGCCAGGCATGCGGGGCAGATACCACCTGCATCAAGGCGGCCTATGACGCGCGTTTGCGGCAACTCGACCAGATCTACAAGAATATCAATCGGCCGCTTTGAACCTCCTCCTTTGACGCGCGCCGATCAATCGGTGTGTGAACAATGAGCGAGCCTTGCGATCACATCCTTCAGCAGAACCGCAGCATCCCTCAGCCGGCCTTCGCCAAATTCCGCTCCCAGGCGGTTGGCCCACACCGCCTGGCGTTTGGAAATTTCCGAGAGGGCGACCCTTCCTTGCTGTGTAAGCTCCATGAGCTTTGCCCGCTGATGGGCCGGATTGGCCCGATAGGCGATGAGACCCTCGCTTTCCAGGATATCAGCAATGCGCTGGACGCCCTGTCGCGCCAGACCAAGGGCCCGTGCCGCATCGGCGACCGACATCGGCGCGTGGTCGGCAGCGGCCAGCACTTGCCAACGCGCGCTCGTCTGCCCGGCAGGCTTGGCGAGGGCGTCGCCCTCCGCCGTCAAGTGCCCGGCCAGGCGAAGCACGGATATCGAAAACTCGGCGAAGGCATCGCCTTCTGGGGTGCGATTCGATTTCGTCATGACAACAAGCTGTCAATTTACAATATGACAATAGATTGTCATATTCATCGAGTAAACGCAAGAAAGGAAGAATGGGAGTGAGACAATGAAGAAAACCTATCAGGGAAGCTGCCATTGCGGCAGGATCCGCTACGAAGCAGACATCGATATCGATGCTGGCACCGGCAAGTGCAATTGCTCGATTTGCTGGAAGCGCCGCTACTGGGGAGCCACGATCAAGCCGGAGGATTTCCGCCTTCTTTGTGAGGAGGCCGGCATTGGCGATTATCAGTTCGGAACGCTTTCCAGCCATCACCGCTTCTGCACCCGTTGCGGCGTGGCACCTTACGGCCATGGCTATATCGAGGCGATCGGCGGCGCCTATTATTCCGTCAACCTCGCCTGCCTCGATGATCTCGATCCCTCTGTGCTGGCCGAAGCTCCAGTCCGCTATTTTGATGGGCGGCACAACAACTGGTTCGAGGAACCGGACGAGATACGGCATCTCTGAAGCAACGCGGACGCCAATCGGCGCTTTCCAAAAGGCCGTCGCCGCACACGCGGCGACGGCCTTCATTCAGCTTGTCACACCTTTCGCAGTGCGATGCGAAAGGCTTATTTCCCGTTGAGATCGCGCACCGCGCCGCGATCCGCGCTGGTGGCGAAGGCAGCATAGGCCTTCAATGCCGTGGTGACGTTGCGCTTGCGCGGCTCGGCCGGTTGCCAGCCCTTCCTGTCCTGCTCGGCCTTTCGGGCTGCCAGTTCCGCGTCGTCAATGCGCAAGCTGATGACGCGGTTTGGAATATCGATGTCGATCATATCGCCTTCGCGAACGAGCCCGATCGTGCCGCCGTTTGCGGCTTCAGGGGAGACGTGACCGATCGACAGGCCCGAGGTACCGCCGGAGAAGCGGCCGTCGGTGATGAGGGCGCAGGCCTTTCCAAGGCCCTTCGACTTCAAGTAGCTCGTCGGATACAGCATCTCCTGCATTCCCGGACCGCCCTTCGGACCCTCATAGCGAATGACGACGACGTCGCCGGCTTTGACCTCATTACTAAGGATGCCCTTGACCGCCGCGTCCTGACTTTCGAAAACCTTGGCCGGGCCGGAGAATTTCAGGATCGACTCATCGACGCCCGCCGTCTTTACGATGCAGCCATCGACCGCAAGATTGCCCTTCAGCACGGCAAGGCCGCCATCCTTGGAGAAAGGATGCTCGACACTGCGGATAACGCCGTTCTGGCGGTCCATGTCCAGCTCGTCCCAGCGAGCTTCCTGGCTGAAGGCCACTTGGGTCGGAATACCGCCGGGAGCAGCGCGATAGAAGCTGCGAACCGTTTCGCTGTTGGTGCGCGTGATATCCCAGCGATCAATGGCGTCGCCGATCGTCTCGGAATGCACGGTCGGGCAGTCGCGGTTGATGAGCCCGCCCTTGTCCAGCTCTCCAAGGATCGACATGATGCCGCCGGCGCGGTGAACGTCTTCCATATGGACATCGTTTTTTGCAGGCGCGACCTTCGAGAGGCACGGCACCCGGCGCGACAGCGCGTCGATATCTGCCATCGTGAAATCAACCTCTCCCTCGTGGGCGGCAGCAAGGATGTGCAGAACGGTGTTGGTTGAGCCGCCCATAGCGATATCGAGCGCCATGGCATTCTCGAAGGCTTTCTTCGAGGCGATCGAACGCGGCAGGACATTGGCGTCTTCCTGTTCGTAGTGGCGGCGGGCAAGGTCCACGACCAGATGACCCGCTTCAACGAAAAGGCGCTTGCGGTCGGCATGGGTCGCGAGCGTCGAACCATTGCCGGGCAGCGAAAGGCCAAGTGCTTCCGTCAGGCAGTTCATCGAATTGGCGGTAAACATGCCGGAGCAGGAACCACAGGTCGGACAGGCCGAGCGCTCGATGACCTTGACGTCCTCGTCGCTGATCTTGTCGTCCGCCGCCGCAACCATGGCGTCGACCAGATCGAGCGCGTGCGTCTTGCCATGCAGGACGACCTTGCCGGCTTCCATGGGACCACCCGAGACAAAAACGGTCGGGATGTTGAGACGGAGAGAGGCCATCAGCATGCCGGGTGTGATCTTGTCGCAGTTCGAGATGCAGACCATGGCATCGGCACAATGGGCGTTGACCATATATTCGACGCTGTCAGCGATCAGCTCGCGCGAAGGCAGCGAATAGAGCATCCCGTCATGGCCCATGGCGATGCCGTCATCAACGGCGATGGTGTTGAATTCCTTGGCAACGCCGCCGGCTGCCTCGATCTCACGCGCAACGAGCTGACCAAGGTCCTTGAGATGCACATGGCCAGGAACGAACTGGGTGAAGGAATTCACCACCGCAATGATCGGCTTGCCGAAATCCGAATCCTTCATACCCGTGGCGCGCCAAAGGCCGCGCGCGCCCGCCATATTGCGGCCGTGGGTCGTGGTTCTGGAACGATAAGCTGGCATGGTGTCTTCCTCGACGTCTGGGAATATATGCAAGGGAACGGGCTGGCTACTGCCTCTATCGCCTGATAATCCCTGCTTTTTAGAACTGTCCTAGTCCAATCGCGCCGGACTGTCACTACCAGCTGGCCGGAATCCGGTACGCCACAGGGGCGGAGCGCTTGTGGCCATCGGACGAATACGCTCGCAAAGAGCATTTTATTACAGTCTATTCCATCACGGCTGAACACAAAAAATTGGCTTTTTGCGGCAGCTTCGCCGGCGTAAACAATCGTGCGACAATATACGCGATTGTCCCAAGGATCATACTTCGCACGTCGTCCAAGAGGATCTGGCAAATGCCCGCATACCGTCCGCCGAAAATCGCCGCATCGGAAATTACGCCGCGCCAGGTCTATATGCGCCGGCGCGAATTCCTCGGCGCCGCCACCATGGGCGCCGTCTCGCTCTATGGGGCAACGAAGGCAAGTGCTGCGGCACTTACCGCAATCAAGAGCAAATACACGGTGGATGAGAAGCCGACCACGCTCAAGGACATCACGACCTACAACAACTATTACGAATTCGGGATGGACAAATCCGATCCGGCGGCAAATTCCGGCGATTTTAAGCCGTTGCCCTGGACGATCAAAGTCGATGGCATGGTGTCGAAACCCGGCACTTTCGATATCGAACAGCTCATCAAGGAATTTCCCACGGAAGAGCGTGTCTACCGCATGCGTTGCGTCGAAGCCTGGTCGATGGTCATTCCTTGGGACGGCTTTCCGCTGGCATCTCTCCTCGACAAGGTGGAACCGCTCGGCAGCGCCAAATATGTGGCCTTCGAGACCGTGGTGCGCCCGGAGCAAATGCCGGGCCAATCGGGCTTCTTCCAGCCTCTTCCCTGGCCTTATGTCGAAGGTCTGCGGCTCGATGAAGCTCGTCACCCTCTGACTTTGCTTGCGGTCGGTCTCTACGGCGAGACCCTGCCGAACCAGAACGGCGCACCCGTCCGGCTTGTCGTTCCGTGGAAATATGGGTTCAAGGGCATCAAATCGATCGTTCGCATCACCCTGACCGATCAGCAGCCGAAGAACACCTGGCAGGTCGCTAATCCGCAGGAATATGGCTTCTACGCCAACGTCAATCCGGCGGTCGACCATCCACGCTGGAGTCAGGCGACCGAACGCAGGATCGGCGAAAGCAGCGGCTTCTTCGGCGCCAATCGGCGGCCGACCCTGCCCTTCAACGGCTATGCCGACGAAGTGGCAAGCCTTTACGCCGGCATGGATCTCAGAGCGAATTTCTGATGGCAGCTTTCTCCCTCAGCCTGCCAAAACGCTGGCAACCGGCGTCCATCTGGGCGCTGTATGCGGTGGGTCTCATCCCCGCTATCTGGCAGTTCTATCTCGGCGCTACGGGCAATCTCGGCGCCGATCCGGTGAAGACCTTCGAACTCTTCCTCGGGCTCTGGACACTGCGCTTTCTCATCCTGACGCTGGCGGTAACGCCGGCGCGGGACCTTTTCGGCTGGAATTTCCTGCGTTACCGGCGCGCGCTCGGCCTGCTGACCTTCTACTACGCGCTCATGCATTTTTCGGTCTACATGATCCTGGACCAGGCACTCTATCTTCAGGCCGTCGTCCAGGACGTTCTGCGCCGGCCATTCATCATGTTCGGCATGGCGGGGCTGACGATGCTGCTTCCTCTCGCGCTGACCTCCAACTCTTTCTCGATTCGCCGAATGGGCAAGAACTGGATCTGGCTGCACCGGCTGATCTACATCATCGCTGCCTGCGGCGTGCTGCATTATGCGCTTTCGACAAAAGTACTCTCGGGCGAGCAATATTTCTATATCGGCCTTCTCCTGGCCGCGCTTCTTTACCGCTCCTATCGGCCGATCCTGATGCAACGCCGCAAGGCCGCGCGTCGCCCGACCGAGATGGAAAGATCGCGGGCGGCATAATTTGGAAGAAACGACAAAGAGAAAGGCCGGACGATCGCTCGTCCGGCCTTTTTCGTATTGGTGCGATTTGTGGAATCAGGCAGCAGCTGCGGCTGCTTCTTCTTCCGCCGCAACGCGGGCCTTGTCGGCGGCGCCCTTGGCGGCCGTGTCGCGATCAACGAATTCGATGACGGCGAGAGCGGCGTTGTCGCCCTGACGGAAGCCTGCCTTCATGATGCGCAGGTAGCCGCCGTTGCGGGTGGCGTAGCGCGAGGCGATCGTGTCGAAGAGCTTCGAGACGACGGTGGCGTCCTTGATCTGGGAGATCGCCTGACGGCGGGCGTGCAGGTCGCCGCGCTTGCCGAGCGTAACCAGCTTCTCAACGATCGGACGCAGGTCCTTCGCCTTCGGCAGGGTCGTGACGATCTGCTCATGGGTGATGAGCGAAGCAGCCATGTTGGCGAACATCGCCTTGCGGTGGCTTGCGGTTCTGTTCAGCTTGCGGCCGGCTTTAGCGTGGCGCATTGCTATTCTCCTTCACTTGCAGGCATCCGCCTGCAGTTTGATTGGTTAATATTGGTCTTCGTATCGCTTGGCGAGATCTTCGATGTTCTCAGGCGGCCATGCCGGCACTTCCATGCCGAGATGCAGGCCCATGGAAGCGAGAACTTCCTTGATTTCGTTCAGCGACTTGCGACCAAAATTCGGCGTGCGGAGCATTTCTGCTTCGGTCTTCTGAATGAGGTCGCCGATGTAGACGATGTTGTCGTTCTTCAGGCAGTTTGCCGAACGGACCGACAGTTCGAGTTCGTCCACCTTCTTGAGGAGGGCCGGATTGAAAGCCAGTTCGGTGACAGCTTCCTCAACGGCTTCCTTCTGCGGCTCGTCGAAGTTGACGAAGACGCCAAGCTGGTCTTGCAGGATGCGAGCTGCGAAAGCAACGGCATCCTCACCCGTCACGGAACCATCGGTTTCGATGGTCATGGACAGCTTGTCGTAGTCGAGAACCTGTCCTTCGCGGGTGTTTTCCACCTTGTAGGACACCTTCTTGACCGGCGAATAGAGGCTGTCGACCGGGATGAGGCCGATCGGGGCATCTTCCGCACGATTGCGTTCGGCCGGGACGTAGCCCTTGCCGTTGTTGACGGTGAACTCCATGCGGATCTCGGCGCCCTCATCGAGCGTGCAGATGACATGCTCGGGGTTGAGGATCTCGATATCGCCGACTGTCTGGATGTCGCCAGCCGTCACGACGCCGGGACCCTGCTTGCGGACCACCATGCGCTTTGCGTCGTCACCATCCATCTTGATGGCGATTTCCTTGATGTTGAGCACAATGTCCGTCACGTCTTCCCGGACGCCCGGGATAGAGGAGAACTCGTGCAGCACACCGTCAATCTGCACGGCCGTCACAGCGGCGCCGCGCAGAGAGGAGAGCAGAACGCGGCGAAGCGCGTTGCCGAGGGTGAGACCGAAGCCGCGCTCCAGTGGTTCGGCGACGAGCGTTGCCCGGGTACGGCCGCTCGAGGCGAAATCGACCTTGTTCGGCTTGATCAGTTCCTGCCAGTTTTTCTGAATCATTGTCTTGCCTTCCGTTCGTTGCCACCATCCAATCGTGGCAACCGAGCTTGAGAAGCACCGGACAAACGCTCTATTGCGATTAGCCGGTGCCGTGAGTGGCGATGATCAGACGCGGCGCTTCTTGCGCGGACGGCAGCCATTGTGCGGGATCGGGGTCACATCGCGGATCGACGTGATCATGAAACCAGCAGCCTGGAGCGCGCGCAGAGCGGATTCACGGCCAGAACCAGGACCGCAAACCTCGACTTCCAGCGACTTCATGCCATGTTCCTGGGCCTTCTTGGCGCAGTCCTCAGCCGCGATCTGAGCGGCGAACGGCGTGGACTTGCGCGAACCCTTGAAGCCCTTCGCACCAGCGGACGACCAGGCAATGGCATTGCCCTGGGCATCGGTAATGGTGATCATCGTATTGTTGAAGGTCGAGTTGACGTGAGCGACACCCGACGTGATATTCTTGCGCTCGCGACGGCGAACGCGGACGGCTTCCTTGGCCATGCTATTCCTTTCGTTGATCTCTTCACCGCCGTAATACCAGCGGCTACACCGGAAGGGGCCTCATGAGGTCCCTTGCCAAACTCAAAAGAGGCCGGCGCATGCGCCAGCCTCCCTCACCCGGTTTCCCGGAGATTACTTCTTCTTGCCTGCAATCGCCTTTGCCGGACCCTTGCGGGTACGAGCATTGGTATGGGTACGCTGACCACGAACCGGCAGGCCGCGACGATGACGCAGGCCGCGATAGCAGCCAAGGTCCATCAGGCGCTTGATGTTCATTGCGGTCTCGCGACGCAGGTCACCTTCGACCTGATAGTCACGGTCGATGGTTTCGCGAATCTGCAGGACTTCAGCGTCGGTCAGCTGATGGACACGGCGCTCGGCCGGAATACCGACCTTCTCGCAGATTTCCTGTGCAAACTTCGGCCCGATCCCATGAATGTAACGAAGCGCAATTACAACGCGCTTTGCCGTCGGGATGTTGACGCCAGCGATACGTGCCACGCCTATTCTCCTTGCGTTCCTGTTGCCATCCGGCAAAAGGCTTCTGTTATGCCGCCATAAAGGCCGCTCGTTCAAAACTAGGGTTCTCAACACGTCAAAACGACCGAACCCGGACTTCCTTCTGGAAATCCGCGCCGATCGCAGGACATGTCGCGAGTTGGCGCGGTGTTTAGCGGAATCAGCGCAGAAAAGCAACCGGCTCCGCCAAGTTTATTTCAAAGCGTTAAAGCTTCGAAAGGATAGCTTCAATATCAGCCGTGACGTGGTCGATATCGGCCATGCCGTCCACAGACTTCAACTTGCCTTTGGCATAGTAGTAGCCGATCAGCGGCGACGTTTCCTTGTAATAGGCCTGCAGACGGGTCACAACAGTCTCACGATTGTCGTCGGCACGCCGCTTGAAATGGGTCGAACCGCAACGATCGCAAACGCCTTCCACCTTCGGTTTCAGGTTCGTATCGTGGTAGCCGGCACCGCAATTGGCGCAGGTATATCGTCCGGAAACACGATCGGCAAGAACCGCGTCGTCCACCTTGATTTCGATAACGGCGGACAACTCCATCCTCTTTTCCGCCAGCATCCTTTCCGTCGCATCTGCCTGAACGAGCGTGCGTGGATATCCATCAAGGATGAAACCCCTGGCGCAATCGGGCGCATCGAGGCGCTCGGAGACGATGGCGTTGACGATTTCGTCGGAGACGAGATTACCCGCATCCATGACAGCTTTGGCGCGCTTGCCCACTTCGGTACCGGCCGCCACGGCCGCGCGCAGCATGTCACCCGTGGAAAGCTGCGGAATCCCGTGTCTCTCCACGATCCGCTGGGCTTGGGTCCCCTTCCCCGCCCCCGGCGGCCCCAAAAGGATAAGTCTCATCGTCCCCTCTTTCCTCCCCTCAATTTCGATTTCTTGATCAAGCCCTCGTATTGCTGCGCGATCAAGTGACCCTGGATCTGCGCCACCGTATCCAGCGTTACGCTGACGACGATCAAGAGCGAAGTGCCACCAAGGGACAATGGAATACCTGTCTGCGACACCAAAATCTCCGGCAGGATACAGACGAAGACCAGGTAGATCGCGCCTATCACCGTGATACGGGTCAGGACATAGTCGATATATTCCGCGGTGCGCTCACCCGGACGGATGCCCGGAATGAAGCCGCCATGCTTCTTCAGATTGTCGGCCGTGTCCTTCGGGTTGAAGACGATAGCCGTGTAGAAGAAGGCGAAGAAGGCGATCAGTGCAGCATAGAACAGCATGTAGAGCGGCTGGCCGTGACCGAGGGCAGCGACGATCGACGTCGCCCAGGCCGGCAGGGCCGTCGTGTTGCCGAGACCCGCGACCGTCGCCGGCAGAAGCAGCAGCGACGAAGCGAAAATCGCCGGGATGACGCCCGATGTATTGAGCTTCAGTGGCAGGTGCGACGTATCGCCCTGGAACATGCGGTTTCCGACCTGACGCTTCGGATACTGGATCAGAAGCCGGCGTTGCGCACGCTCCACAAAGACGATGAGCGCGATGACGCCAACCGCGACGACGAGCACAGCCAGAATCAAGGTCGTCGAAAGTGCGCCGGTCCGTCCAAGTTCCAACGTGCCGGCAAGCGCCGTCGGCAGACCGGCAGCAATGCCGGAGAAGATGATCAGCGAAATGCCGTTGCCGATGCCGCGCGAAGTGATCTGCTCGCCGAGCCACATCAGGAACATCGTGCCGCCGAGCAGCGAGATGACCGTCGAAATGCGGAAGAACCAGCCGGGATCGACAACCAGACCGTTACCGCTCTCGAGACCGACAGAAATCGCATAGGCCTGTACCGCACCCAGCAGCACCGTGCCGTAACGGGTGTATTGGTTGATGATCTTGCGCCCCTGCTCGCCTTCCTTCTTGAGGTTCTCGAGCGCTGGGACGACCGAGGTCATCAGCTGGACAATGATCGAAGCGGAAATGTAGGGCGTAATGCCGAGCGCGAAAATTGCCATGCGCTGCACGGCGCCGCCCGAAAACATGTCGAAGAGGCCGAGAATGCCGCCGGCCTGACCACGGAAGGCCTGGGCATAGGCCTCGGGATTAAGGCCGGGGAGCGGAATATGTGTTCCCAGCCGGTAGACGAGGAGAGCAGCCAGTGTAAACCATAGGCGCTTCTTCAGATCCTCGGCTTTGGCAAAGGTCGAAAAATTGAGATTGGATGCCAATTGTTCCGCTGCAGATGCCATGCATTTCTCCGCCTACCAATTCCAGCGCGTGGGGGCTCGGCCGGACCCGGAATCAGTACCAAAAATGTTCAAAAACCGGGCCTTGGGCAGATTGCGGCGCAACCGGATGCCTCACCCTTGTTTTCCGTGTTCGCCCTGAAGGCGCCGGGAGCGCCGTTCGAGCACGTGAGGCTCACATATGGGAGCAAAATCGCCCGGTGTGAAGCACCCCGGGCGACATATCATAAGATTATTCTGCGACAGCCGAAAGAAGCTTTACAGTGCCGCCGGCCTTTTCGATCTTCTCGACCGCAGGCTTGGAAGCGCCGGCGACCTCGAGCGTGATCTTCGCCTTCAGTTCGCCGTCCGAAAGAACCCGTACACCATCCTTGACGCGGCGGATAACGCCGGCTGCCTTCAAGGCAGCAGCGTCGACAGTCGCCTTGGCGTCGAGCTTGCCTGCATCGATTGCCGCCTGGATGCGCGACAGCGAAACGACAACGAAGTCGTCTGCGAAGATGTTGGTAAAGCCGCGCTTCGGCAGGCGACGGTAGATCGGCATCTGACCGCCTTCGAAACCGTTGATGGCGACGCCGGAACGGGCCTTCTGACCCTTCACACCGCGGCCAGCGGTCTTGCCCGAGCCCGAACCAATACCGCGGCCGAGGCGCTTGCGGCTGTGGGTCGAACCTTCGTTGTCCTTGATTTCATTGAGTTTCATGAGCGTTACTCCGGTCTCACTTCTCGTCGACAACGCGAACGAGATGCTGGACAGCACGGATCATGCCACGAACGGCCGGAGTATCTTCCAGCGTGCGGCGTCTGTGCATCTTATTCAGTCCGAGACCGATCAGCGTGCGCTGCTGGACATCCGGACGGCGAATCGGGCTGCCGATCTGCTCGACAGTGACCGTCTTCGCTTCAGTCTTCTTGGTAGCCTTGGCCATAGGTCAGCTCCTCTTATTCTTCAGAGGCGTTGCCGGAGGCACTGCGACGAGCCTGCAGGGTGGCATACTTGATGCCGCGCTGGGCTGCGATGTCCTTCGGGTGAACCTGATGCTTCAGAGCGTCAAAGGTAGCGCGAACCATGTTGTAGGGGTTCGAGGAACCGGTCGACTTGGCAACAACGTCATGCATGCCGAGCGTTTCGAAAACGGCGCGCATCGGACCGCCGGCAATGATACCGGTACCGACCTTCGCCGAACGCAGCAGAACCTTGCCGGCGCCGTGGCGGCCATGGACGTCATGGTGCAGCGTACGGCCATCGCGCAGCGGTACGAAGATCATGTCGCGCTTTGCGCTTTCGGTGGCCTTGCGGATGGCTTCCGGCACTTCGCGTGCCTTGCCATGACCGAAGCCTACGCGACCCTTCTGGTCACCAACGACGACGAGAGCAGCAAAGCCGAAACGACGGCCACCCTTCACAACCTTGGCGACGCGGTTGATCGCGACCAGCTTGTCGACGAATTCGCTGTCGCGCTCTTCGCGGCTCTGGCGATCTTCGCGCGAGCCTCTTCTTTCTTGTGCCATTGTCCTCTTCCTTTTTCTTTTCCGGGTGCAATCGGCAAACAAAACGAGGACCGCACGGTTCTCCAAAAGGAGAATGTCTGCGGTCCGGCGAACATCCGGCCGGCGTGCGAGACACCCGGCCGGAAACTTGATCAGAAGGTCAAGCCACCTTCACGGGCTGCGTCGGCGAGAGCCTTGATGCGGCCGTGATAGATGAATGCGCCACGGTCGAATACGACCTCCTTGACGCCGGCCTTGGAGGCGCGCTCCGCAACCAGCTTGCCAACGAGGGCTGCCGCTGCGGTATCGGCACCGGTCTTCAGAGAACCGCGCAGATCCTTGTCGAGCGTGGAGGCGGACGCAAGCGTCTTGCCAGCCACATCGTCGATGACCTGAGCATAGATGTTCTTCGAGGAGCGATGAACCGACAGGCGCGGACGGCCATTGGCCACCGCCTTGAGTTGACGGCGCACGCGGTTGGCACGACGTGCAAGTGCTTCTTTCCTGCTAGCCATTTCGCGTGATCCTTACTTCTTCTTGCCTTCTTTGCGGACGATCCGCTCTTCGGCATACTTGACGCCCTTGCCCTTGTAGGGCTCCGGACCGCGATATTCGCGGATCTCGGCGGCAACCTGGCCGACCTGCTGCTTGTTGATACCGGATACGACGATTTCCGTCGGCTTCGGTACCGCGATCGTGATGCCGACCGGGGGCTCATAGACGACGTCGTGGCTGAAGCCGAGCGCGAGCTGCAGGTTCTTGCCCTGCATAGTGGCACGGTAGCCGACGCCGTTGATTTCGAGCTTGCGCTCGTAACCATCCTTGACGCCCTTGAAGATGTTCTCGATCATCGTGCGGGACATGCCCCACTTTGCACGAGCATCCTTGGTTTCATGAAGCGGCGTCACGACGACCGCATTGTTTTCGAGCTTGAGGCTGATTTCGTCGTTTGCGACGAAGACCAGCTCGCCCTTGGGGCCCTTGGCAGTTACCTTCTGGCCATCGACCGTAGCCGTGATCCCAGCAGGCACCTGAACGGGCTTCTTACCGATACGAGACATTTTTCAAACCTGTCTGTTTCGAATGGAGATCCCTGTCCGGTCTTAGAAGACCGAGCAGAGAACCTCGCCACCAACATTCTGTTCGCGAGCCTGGTGATCGGCCATCACGCCCTTCGGGGTCGAAAGGATGGTGATGCCGAGGCCGTTCGCGACCTGCGGAATGGACTTGACCGAGACATAGACCCGGCGGCCCGGCTTGGATACACGGTCGATCTCGCGGATAACCGATGCACCTTCATAATATTTCAGCTCGATGCTGAGCTCCGACTTGCCGTTGCCGAAATCGACAACGGAATAGCCACGGATGTAGCCCTCAGACTGCAGGACATCGAGAACGCGCGCACGGAGCTTGGACGCAGGCGTCGAGACCGACGACTTGCGGCGGGAAGCGCCGTTACGGATACGGGTGAGCATATCACCCAACGGATCAGTCATTGTCATCTAAACCTGCTCCTTACCAGCTCGACTTGACGACGCCCGGAACCTTGCCGAGGTTGCCCAGTTCACGCAGCGCGATACGCGACATGCGCAGTTTGCGGTAATAGGCGCGCGGACGGCCCGATACTTCGCAACGATTGCGAACGCGGGTCTTGGATCCATCGCGCGGGAGCGATGCCAGTTTGAGAGTGGCCTTGAACCGGTCTTCAATCGAGAGCGACTGGTTCATGATGATCGCCTTCAGCGCGGCCCTCTTGTTGGCCTGGCTGGCGACTGTCTTGCGGCGGCGCTTGTTCTTTTCGACTGCGCTTGTCTTCGCCATATCGGAGTTCCTTTTCTACGCTCGTCGTTACGGTTATTGACGGAACGGGAAGTTGAACTCTTTCAGAAGAGCCCGTGCTTCGTCGTCGGTCGTCGCCGTCGTGCAAACGATGATGTCCATGCCCCACATCTGATCAACCTTGTCGTAGTTGACCTCAGGGAACACAATGTGCTCCTTGATGCCCATGGCGAAGTTGCCACGGCCGTCAAAGCTCTTCGGGTTCAGGCCGCGGAAGTCGCGAACGCGCGGAAGCGCGATGTTCACGAGACGGTCCAGGAACTCGTACATGCGGGCGCCGCGCAGCGTCACCTTGGCGCCGATCGGCATGTTCTCGCGGACCTTGAAGCCTGCGATGGAGTTGCGCGCACGGGTAATGACCGGCTTCTGACCGGCGATTGCCGCGAGGTCGGCAGCAGCGACGGTCGGCTTCTTGGAGTCAGCCGTGGCTTCACCCACACCCATGTTGATCACGATCTTGTCCAGCTTCGGGATCTGCATCTCGTTGCTATAGGAGTATTTCTCCTGCATCGCCTTACGGATGCGAGCAACATATTCCTTCTTGAGCCGCGGCTCGTACTTTGCCTCAGCCATCGATCACTTCTCCCGAACGCTTGGCCACACGGACCTTTCTGCCATCCACGACCTTGAAACCGACGCGGGTCGGCTTGCCGTCCTTGTCGACGATCGCAATGTTGGACAGGTGAAGCGGCGCTTCCTTACGAATAATGCCGGCTTCCTGGCTCTGCGTCTGGCGCTGATGGCGCTTGACGACGTTGACGCCACGAACGACCGCGCGGTCTTCCTTCGGCATGACCTGAATAACTTCGCCGGTACGGCCCTTGTCCTTACCGGTCAACACGACAACCTTGTCGCCTTTACGGATCTTCTGCATCGCTTCGCTCCTTACAGTACTTCCGGAGCCAGCGAGATGATCTTCATGTGGTTCTTGGCGCGAAGTTCGCGCGGAACCGGTCCGAAGATACGGGTGCCGATCGGCTCTTTCTTGTTGTCGATAAGAACTGCTGCATTGGTATCGAAGCGGATAACGCTGCCATCCGGACGACGGATATCCTTGGCGGTGCGAACGACAACCGCCTTCATCACGTCACCCTTCTTCACACGGCCGCGCGGGATCGCTTCCTTGATCGAAACGACGATGACGTCGCCGATCGAGGCATATTTGCGCTTCGAGCCGCCCAGCACCTTGATGCACATGACACGACGTGCGCCGGAATTATCCGCCACGTCGAGGTTTGTTTGCATCTGAATCATATCAGGTCGCCTTCTTGGTTTACCGGAATGGTTGGGCTAGCCCCCTACTCCGGCTTATGAAAATTTTCCGCCGGCCGACCTGCCAAAACGGCAAGCACAGACGCGGCAATAGCTGAATAGCGCGGGATCGATCGTGCCAGGGTGGTTTCCCGAACGGGACCTTCCGTGCGCTCAAAGCAAAAGAACGCCCGGCATTCGAGCGTTCTGACGCTGCTTCATACAGATATTTCGGCGAGACGCAAGGCCTCGCGCAAAATTCTGTCACTTGCCCTGGGCGGAAATTACCGTCCAGCGCTTGTCCTTGGAGATCGGCGCGCATTCCTCGATGGAGACGATATCGCCGATCTTGTACTGATTGTTTTCGTCGTGCGCCTTGTACTTCTTCGAACGACGAACGGTCTTCTGGAGCAACGGGTGAGCGAAACGGCGCTCGACGCGGACGACGACCGTCTTCTCGTTTTTGTCGCCAACGACGACGCCCTGCAGGATGCGCTTCGGCATATTATTCTTCCTTTAGGCCTTTGCTTCTGCCGCCTTCTGGCGGGCAATGGTTTTCACGCGGGCGATGTCCTTGCGGACTTCGTTGATGCGCGAGGACTTCTCGAGCTGGCCTGTCGCCTTCTGGAAGCGCAGGTTGAACTGCTCCTTCTTCAGCTTGGCAAGCTCGTCCTTGAGTTGGTCGGCGCTGAGGGCGCGAACATCTGCGGCTTTCATGAGCTTCATCCTTACTCTGCGATGCGCTGAACGAAGCGCGTCTTGACCGAGAGCTTGGCGGCGCCGAGGCGAAGTGCTTCGCGAGCGATCTCTTCGCTGACGCCGTCGATCTCGAACATCATACGGCCGGGCTTGACCTTGCATGCCCAGTATTCGACAGAGCCCTTACCCTTACCCATACGGACTTCGGTCGGTTTGGCGGTGACCGGAACATCCGGAAACACGCGGATCCAGACGCGGCCGGCGCGCTTCATGTAACGCGTGATCGCGCGGCGGGCCGCTTCGATCTCGCGTGCATTGACGCGGTTGGGCTCCTGCGACTTCAGGCCGAATTCGCCGAATGCGAGGTCAGAACCACCCTTGGCGACGCCCTTGATGCGGCCCTTGAACTGCTTGCGGTACTTCGTACGCTTTGGCTGCAACATTTTCTTATTCTCCGAACTTATCTGCCACGCACGCTATCAAGCGTTTTCGCGGCGACGGTCTCTGTCTCTGCTGCTCGGGCCCTGGCTGTCACCTTCCATCGCGCGGCGCTCGGAAGCCAGCGGATCATGCTCAAGGATTTCGCCCTTGAAGATCCAGACCTTGATGCCGCAGATACCGAAAGCGGTTTCCGCTTCAGCCGTACCGTAGTCGATGTCGGCACGCAGGGTGTGCAGCGGAACGCGACCTTCGCGGTACCATTCCGTACGAGCAATTTCCGCACCGCCGAGACGGCCGGCGCAGGTGATCTTGATGCCTTCGGCGCCAAGACGCATCGCGGACTGAACCGCGCGCTTCATGGCGCGACGGAAAGCCACGCGGCGCTCGAGCTGCTGGGCGATCGACTGGGCGACCAGCGTCGCATCGATTTCCGGCTTGCGCACTTCGACGATGTTGAGGTGCGTCTCCGAATTCGTCATCTCCGACAGCTTCTTGCGGAGCTTGTCGATGTCTGCGCCCTTCTTGCCGATGATCAGACCCGGACGAGCCGAGTGGATCGTGACGCGGCACTTCTTGTGCGGACGTTCGATAACCACCTTGGAGATACCGGCCTGCTTCAGCTCGCTCATCACGAACTTGCGCATCTTCAGGTCTTCGTGCAGCAGCTGGCCATACTCGGCGTTGTCCGCGAACCAGCGGCTGTCCCAAGTACGGTTGATGCCAAGACGGAAACCGATCGGATTGATTTTCTGACCCATTATGCGGCCTCCTCTTGTGCCTGCACTTCACGAACGACGATCGTCAGGTGTGCAAACGGCTTCTCGATACGCGACGCACGGCCGCGACCGCGAGCGTGGAAGCGCTTCATGACGATCGACTTGCCGACGAAGGCTTCAGCGACGACCAGCGAGTCAACGTCGAGATCATGGTTGTTCTCGGCGTTGGCGATCGCGGATTCGAGCGTCTTCTTGACGGCACCTGCGATGCGCTTGCGCGAGAATTCCAGCTCGGCGAGCGCGCGATCAACCTTCTTGCCGCGGATCAGAGCCGCGACAAGGTTGAGCTTCTGAGGGCTGACACGGAGCGTGCGCGCAACTGCTTGCGCCTCATTGTCCTTCAGCCGGCGTTCGGCTTTTGCCTTGCCCATTGTTACTTCCTCTTCGCCTTCTTGTCCGCGCCGTGACCGTAGTAGGTGCGGGTCGGAGCGAACTCACCGAACTTGTGTCCGACCATGTCTTCGTTGACGCTGACCGGAATATGCTTGCTGCCGTTGTAGACGCCGAAGGTGAGACCAACGAACTGCGGCATGATCGTGGAGCGACGGCTCCACATCTTGATTACTTCACTGCGTCCGCCTTCACGAACCTTCTCAGCCTTCTTGAGAAGATAGCCGTCAACAAACGGACCTTTCCAAACTGAACGAGCCACTTGAGACTTCCTCTCTTACTTCTTGCGCTGATGGCGCGAGCGCATGATGAACTTATCGGTCGCCTTGTTGGACCGCGTACGCTTGCCCTTGGTCGGCTTGCCCCACGGGGTCACCGGATGGCGACCACCGGAGGTGCGGCCTTCACCGCCGCCGTGCGGATGGTCGACCGGGTTCATGACGACGCCGCGGTTATGCGGCCGCTTGCCACGCCAGCGCGAACGACCGGCCTTGCCGTCGTTGATGTTGGCGTGGTCGGGATTGGAAACGGCGCCGATCGTTGCAAGGCAGGAGCCGTGAACGAGACGCTGCTCACCCGAGTTCAGGCGAAGGATCGCCATGCCCTGGTCGCGGCCGACGAGCTGCGCGTAGGAGCCGGCGGAACGAGCGATCTGACCGCCCTTGCCCGGCTTCATTTCCACGTTGTGGATGATGGAGCCGACCGGAATGAACTGAAGCGGCATGGTATTGCCCGGCTTCACGTCCACGGCCTTGTCCGAAGCGATGACCTTGTCACCGGCTCCAAGACGCTGCGGAGCAAGGATATAAGCCTGCTCGCCGTCGGAATAGGTCACCAGCGCGATGTAAGCCGTACGGTTCGGGTCATATTCGATACGCTCGACCGTTGCTTCGACGTCAAACTTGCGACGCTTGAAATCGACCAGACGGTAGCTGCGCTTGTGACCGCCGCCCTGGAAGCGGACCGTGATGCGACCGAGGTTGTTGCGGCCGCCCTTCGAGGTCAGGCCTTCCGTCAGCGTCTTGACCGGCTTGCCCTTATAGAGCGAGGAGCGGTCGACAATGACGAGCTGGCGCTGGCTCGGGGTCGTCGGATTGAATGTTTTCAATGCCATTTTCTTATCCTCAGAGACCGGTGGAGACGTCGATCGTCTGGCCTTCAGCCAAGGTCACGACAGCCTTCTTCACGTCCTTCTGCTTGCCGACAAAACCGCGGAAACGCCTGGTCTTGCCCTTGCGGAGCAGCGTATTGACGGCCGTGACCTTGACGCCGAAGAGCGCCTCGACAGCAGCCTTGATTTCCGGCTTCGTCGCCGTCTTGGCGACATTGAAAACAACCTGGTTGTTTTCCGATACCAGCGTGGACTTTTCGGTGATCGCAGGAGAAACGATCACATCGTAGTGGCGAAGATCGGTCACTTGAATCGCTCCTCTAGCGCTTCAACCGCAGCCTTGGAAAGCACGAGCTTGCCGCGGCGCACGATGTCGTAAACGTTGATGCCCTGAATCGGCAGAACATCGATGTTCGGGATGTTCTGGGCTGCGAGCTTGAAGTTGCCGTCGAGCTCTGCGCCGCCGATGAAGAGCGCGTTGGTCAGGCCGAGCGTCTCGAAGGCGCCGGCGAGAACCTTGGTCTTTGCTTCCGTGGCGACGAGATCGTCGATAACGATCAATTCGTCGGCCTTGATCTTGGCAGACAGCGCGTGACGCAGGCCGAGCGCGCGGACCTTCTTCGGAAGGTCATGCTCGTGGCTGCGGGCAACCGGGCCGTGAGCCTTACCACCGCCACGGAACTGCGGAGCGCGAGCCGAATGGTGACGAGCGCGGCCCGTACCCTTCTGCTTGTACATCTTGGCGCCAGTGCGCGCGACGTCCGCGCGGCCCTTTGCCTGATGCGTGCCCTGCTGCCTCTTGGCGAGCTGCCAGCGGATAACGCGGGCGAGAATGTCTTCGCGGGGCTCAAGGCCGAAAATCGCATCAGAAAGGGAAACCTTCCCGGCGTCTTTTCCCTCGAGGGTCTTGACGTTCAATTCCATCGGTATGGCTCCCTTACTTCGCTGCCGACTTGACGGCGTCGCGTACGATGATCCAGGAACCCTTGGAACCGGGAACCGCACCCTTGACGAGGATTAGACCGCGATCTTCGTCGGTCGAAACCACTTCGAGGTTCTGCGTCGTCACGCGAGTCTGGCCCATGTGACCAGCCATCTTCTTGTTCTTGAATACCTTGCCCGGATCCTGGCGCGAACCGGTCGAACCATGCGAACGGTGCGAGACCGAAACACCGTGGGTCGCGCGCAGACCGCCGAAACCGTGACGCTTCATGGCGCCGGCAAAGCCCTTACCGATCGTCGTGCCGGTGACATCGACGAGCTGGCCGGCGGAAAAATGACCAGCCTTCAGCTCGGTGCCAACTTCGAGCAGATTATCTTCGGTTACGCGGAACTCGGCGAGCTTGGCCTTCGGCTCGACGTTGGCGACGGCAAAGTTGCCGCGCATCGCCTTCGACGTGTTCTTGACCTTCGCCTGGCCGGCACCGAGCTGAACTGCGGTGTAGCCGTTCTTTTCAACTGTGCGCTGGGCAACGACCTGGCAGCCGTCCATACGCAATACTGTTACCGGGACATGTTCGCCAGCGTCGTTGTAGACGCGGGTCATTCCCACCTTCTGTGCAATCACACCTGAACGCATCGGTTCAATCCTTCTCACTCAGCTCGAGGCGAGGCTCAGAGCTTGATCTCAACGTCGACACCGGCGGCGAGGTCGAGCTTCATCAGCGCGTCCACCGTCTGCGGGGTCGGGTCAACGATATCGAGAAGGCGCTTGTGCGTGCGCATCTCGAACTGCTCGCGGCTCTTCTTGTCGATGTGCGGGGACCGGTTAACCGTAAACTTCTCGATGCGGGTCGGAAGCGGAACGGGGCCCCGGACGCTAGCACCGGTGCGCTTAGCCGTCGATACGATCTCGCGCGTGGAGGCATCGAGAATCCGGTGATCGAACGCCTTAAGGCGGATGCGGATATTCTGGCCGTTCATTCGACTTTATCCTTGCTCTTGTTATCCGCGTGCTCTCTGGGAGCACGTGTTTACCTTCAGTTGCTTCAGGCGGGCCACCGGTTTCAAAGATCGAGAGGGACACCGGAGGGTGTCCCCGTCCTTTTCTCCGGGCCTGTGGCCCAGCCGCGTAATTACTCGACGATGCTTGCGACGATGCCGGCGCCGACGGTGCGGCCGCCCTCGCGGATGGCGAAGCGCAGCTTTTCTTCCATCGCGATCGGCACGATCAGCTCGACGTCAACCGTCACGTTGTCGCCCGGCATCACCATTTCCGTGCCTTCCGGCAGCGTCACGATGCCCGTCACGTCCGTCGTGCGGAAGTAGAACTGCGGACGGTAGTTCGTGAAGAACGGCGTATGACGGCCACCCTCTTCCTTCGTCAGGATGTAGGCTTCCGCCTTGAACTTCTTGTGCGGCTTTACCGAACCCGGCTTGCACAGGATCTGGCCACGCTCGACGCCGTTGCGGTCGACACCGCGCAGCAGCGCACCGATGTTGTCGCCGGCCTGGCCCTGGTCGAGCAGCTTGCGGAACATTTCAACGCCCGTGCAGGTCGTCTTCGTCGTCGGACGGATGCCGACGATCTCGACTTCCTCACCGACCTTGATCACGCCACGCTCGACGCGGCCCGTCACAACCGTACCGCGGCCCGAGATCGAGAACACGTCTTCGATCGGCATCAGGAACGGCTGGTCGATCGGACGCTCCGGCGTCGGGATGTAGGCGTCAACCTGCGCCATCAGCTCGCGGATCGCGTTCTCGCCGATCTCCTTGTTGGAGTCTTCCAGCGCGGCAAGCGCCGAACCCTTGACGACCGGAATATCGTCGCCCGGGAAGTCGTAGGACGACAGCAGTTCGCGAACTTCGAGCTCGACCAGCTCCAGAAGCTCGGCGTCGTCAACCTGGTCGACCTTGTTCAGGAACACGACGATCGCCGGAACGCCGACCTGGCGGGCCAGCAGGATGTGCTCGCGCGTCTGCGGCATCGGGCCGTCGGCGGCCGAGCACACCAGGATCGCGCCGTCCATCTGTGCGGCGCCGGTGATCATGTTCTTCACGTAGTCGGCATGGCCGGGGCAGTCGACGTGCGCATAGTGGCGGTTGGCCGTCTCGTATTCGACGTGCGCCGTCGAAATCGTGATGCCGCGCGCCTTTTCTTCCGGGGCCGCGTCGATCTGGTCATACGCCTTGAACTCACCGAAGTACTTCGTGATCGCTGCCGTCAGAGACGTCTTGCCGTGGTCAACGTGCCCAATCGTGCCAATGTTAACGTGCGGCTTGTTGCGCTCAAACTTACTCTTTGCCATTGTCGGCTCTCCATTTTTCTAGTCCCCGAGGGGAACTAATTCTTGTTATCGGTCAATTGGTATTCCGGTCACTTCTGACCGGAATACTTTGCCTGGATTTCAGTAGCGACGTTCGACGGGACCGGCGCGTAGTGATCGAAGGTCATCGTGTACTGAGCGCGACCCTGCGACATGGAGCGCAGATTGTCGACGTACTTGAACATGTTCGCCAGCGGAACGTTGGCGTTGATGACGACAGCGATACCACGGCTCTCCTGGCCCTGGATCTGGCCACGGCGAGAATTCAGGTCACCGATCACGTCACCGACGTAGTCCTCGGGCGTTACGACTTCGACCTTCATCATCGGCTCGAGAAGCTGCGCGCCAGCCTTCTTGGCTGCTTCGCGGAAGCAGGCGCGAGAAGCGATTTCGAAGGCCAGAACCGACGAGTCGACGTCGTGGAAGGCGCCGTCGATAAGCGTCGCTTTAACACCGAGCATCGGGAAGCCAGCCAGCGGACCGGAGGACAGAACGCTCTCGATGCCCTTCTGAACGCCCGGGATGTATTCCTTCGGAACAGCACCACCGACGATCTTGGACTCGAACTTGAAATCTTCGCCTTCCGGGTTCGGTTCGAAGATGATCTTGACGCGCGCGAACTGGCCGGTACCGCCGGTCTGTTTCTTGTGCGTGTAATCTTCTTCCTGAGCGCGCGTGATGGTTTCGCGATAGGCAACCTGCGGAGCACCGACGTTGGCTTCGACCTTGAACTCGCGACGCATGCGATCGACGATGATGTCGAGGTGCAGTTCGCCCATGCCGGCGATGATCGTCTGACCGGATTCCTGGTCCGTCTTGACGCGGAAGGACGGATCTTCTGCTGCCAGGCGGTTGAGCGCGAGACCCATCTTTTCCTGGTCGCCCTTGGACTTCGGCTCGATTGCGATCTGGATAACCGGCTCAGGGAACTCCATGCGCTCGAGAATGACCGGCTTCAGCGGATCACAGAGCGTGTCACCCGTCGTGGTCTCCTTAAGGCCAGCAAGAGCAACGATGTCGCCAGCAAAGGCCTCTTCGATGTCTTCACGCGAGTTGGAGTGCATCTGCAGCATGCGGCCGACACGCTCGCGCTTGTCCTTGACCGTATTCATGACCGACACACCCTTTTCGAGCTTGCCGGAATAGATACGAGCGAAGGTCAGCGAACCGACGAAGGGGTCGTTCATGATCTTGAACGCCAGCATCGAGAGCGGTTCGTTGTCATCAGCGTGACGGACGATGTCAGCTTCGGTCTTGGCATCGATACCCTTGATCGCCGGAATATCGACCGGAGACGGCAGGTAATCGACAACAGCGTCGAGCAGCGGCTGAACGCCCTTGTTCTTGAAGGCCGTGCCGCAGAACATCGGATGGAACTTGACGTCGATCGTACCGCGACGAACGAGTTCGCGGATCTTGTCGTTATCCGGCAGATTGCCTTCGAGATAGGCTTCCATCGCGGCTTCATCGATCTCGACAACGGTCTCGATGAGCTTTTCGCGATATTCTTCGGCCTGAGCCTTCATATCTTCCGGGATCTCGACGACATCCCACTGGGCGCCGAGGGATTCGTCGCGCCAGATGAGGGCATTCATCTCGACAAGGTCGATAACGCCCTTGAAGTCGCTTTCAGCGCCGATCGGCAGCTGCATGACGACAGCGGTTGCACCGAGGCGGGTCTTGATCATCTCGACGGAACGGAAGAAGTCCGCACCGGTCTTGTCCATCTTGTTGCAGAAGATCATGCGCGGAACATGATACTTCTCGGCCTGACGCCAGACAGTTTCCGTCTGCGGCTCGACGCCGGCATTGGCATCGAGCAGCGCGATGGCGCCGTCGAGAACGCGCAGCGAACGCTCGACTTCAATGGTGAAGTCGACGTGGCCGGGGGTGTCGATGATGTTGAAGCGGCGCACCTTGCCATCGCGACCCTTCCAGAAGGTCGTCGTGGCAGCGGACGTGATCGTGATGCCACGCTCCTGCTCCTGCTCCATCCAGTCCATGGTGGCAGCGCCATCGTGGACTTCACCGATCTTGTGCGACTTGCCGGTGTAATAAAGGATACGCTCGGTGGTCGTGGTCTTGCCGGCGTCAATATGCGCCATGATACCGAAATTACGGTAGTCTTCGATTTTGTATGCGCGAGCCATTTTAGGACTGCCTTTCGATACCGTTCGAATTACCAGCGATAGTGCGAGAACGCACGGTTGGCATCAGCCATCTTGTGCGTGTCTTCGCGCTTCTTGACAGCGCTGCCGCGGTTGTTAGCGGCATCCATGAGTTCGCCCGAGAGGCGATCGACCATGGTCGTTTCGTTACGCTTGCGCGCAGCAGCGATCAGCCAGCGAATTGCGAGAGCCTGACGACGCTCCGGACGAACATCGACCGGAACCTGATAGGTTGCACCACCAACGCGACGCGAGCGGACTTCAACGTGCGGAGCAATGTTGTCCAGAGCCTGATGGAAAACCTGGAGCGGCTCCTGCTTGGACTTGCCCTGAACGGCGTCGAACGCACCGTAAACAATATTTTCAGCGACGGACTTCTTGCCGTCCAGCATGATGGCGTTCATGAACTTCGTGACAACCAGATCACCGAACTTCGGATCCGGGTTGATTTCACGCTTTTCTGCTCTATGGCGTCGGGACATACTTCTCGTCTCTCAACTGTTGCTGACGCTTTATCACGCGGAGAACCTCGCGCAGCGCCGGATTTCTCAAAACCGAATTACTTCGGACGCTTCGCGCCATACTTGGAGCGACGCTGCTTGCGGTTCTTGACACCCTGGGTATCGAGAACGCCGCGGATGATGTGGTAGCGAACACCCGGAAGGTCCTTCACGCGACCGCCGCGGATCATGACGACGGAGTGCTCCTGAAGGTTATGACCTTCACCCGGGATGTAACCAATGACTTCGAAGCCGTTGGTCAGGCGGATCTTTGCGACCTTACGCAGAGCCGAGTTCGGCTTCTTCGGCGTCGTCGTATAAACGCGGGTGCAGACGCCGCGCTTCTGCGGGTTCTCCTGCAGGGCAGGAACCTTGTTACGCTTTACCTGCGCCTGGCGAGGCTTGCGGATCAGCTGGTTTACGGTAGGCATTCAACCATCCCTTACAATCTTGTCTTGATACCCTTGCGGGCTTCGCTTTCACCGTCTCCGGCAACGTCACACGCCGTATAGCCAATGCGCAAAACGCGGCCCAATCCGCTTCCGCAGATGGACCGCTAAGAGCAGAGGACGCAAAAGACATGCGTCATACGTGCAGCATCATATCTTCAACGTGCGTTTAGAACCTTGTTTGAGACGAACTCCGGAGCGCGTCGCGCCGAACAGCCAAGCCTCACATGGGATCTGATGGCGCGGGTACTACTGGTTTCCCGCAGGTTCGTCAAGGCCGATTGGGAAATAATCTTAGTCGTTTCGCCTTGAAATGCCGGGTTCTTGCGCTCTTTGAAGAGGTTCAAGAGGAAATTACGGCGATGCAGCAAGATAAACTTGGGCATCGCATCAAAAGCGGGTAAGGAATCAGCAGTTGCATGAAAACCACTATCGAAACCGAATCCGATTCATCAGATCGAGATACTCGGAAGGACAAGGCCATGATCGCTACAGCCGACAATGATAACAACTTCGACGGTCCCATGGTCTTTATCATCATCGGCAAGGGCTACGAGTCCGATGGGAGCCAGGGGGTCGATCTGCACATCATGCTGCGTGCACCCGACGACGACACCGCCGTCCGCGAGGCCCTGAATGCGCTCGCCGAAGAAGGCTTCATCGAAGCCGATCTCGACCAGATTGGCATGCTGACGGAAGTGCCAGACGAGGAGCCGCACGCTTCCGCCTATCAGGGCGCGGTCGAGGGCGAGGTCGCCATCATCCGCTTCAGCTGAGCTCCTATGTAGCGTTCCCTACTCCCCGAAGGTGCCGATCCACGCGAGCTGGTGCGACCGGAGGGAATGTTGGAGTGCAGGCCGAGCCGCCGGATTGCATCGAACGAGCCCCGAAGTTCCCGCTGTTCGAGATCAAATCGAAATAACGAAAAGGCCCGGAGCGATCCGGGCCTTTCGGTTTGTTGATTTCGCTACGGCGGCGGCCGGTCGGATCATTCGCCGGCCGGAACGCCCTCGCCCGCCATGTCCTGAAGCATCGGCGTTGCAACGGATGCACCCGTGCTCTTGCGGCGCTCTTCGAGGATCAGATCGTCGCGCGCTGTCGCGATGCGGCGGATCTGGGTCATCGTGCCACCGGTACCGGCCGGGATGAGGCGGCCGACGATCACATTCTCCTTCAGACCCTGCAGGCCATCGGTCTTGCCGGCGATTGCAGCTTCCGTCAGTACCTTCGTCGTTTCCTGGAAGGAAGCGGCGGAGATGAAGGACGGCGTCTGCAGCGATGCCTTGGTGATGCCGAGCAGAACCGGCTCGCCGCGGGCTGGCTTCTTGCCTTCCTCGATCAGCGAATCGTTGACGTCTTCGAGCTCGATCCGGTCGACATTGTCGCCGACGATGTAGGTCGAGTCGCCCGCATCGGTGATCTCCACCTTCTGCAGCATCTGACGGACAATCACTTCGATGTGCTTGTCGTTGATGACAACGCCCTGCAGGCGATAGACTTCCTGGATTTCATTGACGAGGTAGGAAGCCAAAGCTTCCACGCCCTTAATCGCCAGGATGTCGTGCGGTGCCGGGTTACCGTCGAGGATGTAGTCACCCTTTTCGATATAGTCGCCATCCTGCAGATGGAACGGCTTGCCCTTCGGGATCAGGTACTCGACAGGCTCGACACCGTCTTCCGCCGGCTCGATGATGACGCGACGCTTGTTCTTATAGTCGCGGCCGAGGCGGATCGTGCCATCGATTTCGGCGATGATAGCGTGATCCTTCGGACGGCGGGCTTCGAACAGTTCGGCCACGCGCGGCAGACCACCGGTGATGTCCTTGGTCTTGGCGCTTTCGAGCGGCGAACGTGCGAGCACGTCGCCCTGACTGACCTTCTGGCCCGGTTCGACGGACAGGATCGCATCGACCGAGAGCAGGAAGCGCGCTTCACCACCGCGCGAAAGCTTCGCGACATTGCCGTTGGCATCCTTGATGACGATCGCCGGCTTCAGGTCGGAGCCGCGCGGCGTCGAACGCCAGTCGATAACCTGACGCTTGGTGATACCGGTCGACTCGTCGGTCGCTTCGAGGACGGACAGGCCGTCGACGACGTCTTCGAACTGAACGGTACCGGCCACTTCCGTCATCATCGGACGGGTGTACGGATCCCATTCCGCCAGACGCTGACCGCGCTTGACCTTGTCGCCTTCGTCGACATGCAGCTTCGAGCCGTATGCGACGCGCTGCGAAGACCGCTCGACGCCGCGCTCGTCCAGGATCTGGATCGTCATGTTGCGACCCATGGCAACCAGGCTGCCTTCGGAGTTGCGCAGGATGTTGCGGTTCTTGATCTGCACCGTACCTTCGTACGAGGCTTCCAGGAACGACTGGTCGACCACGGTCGCCGTACCGCCAAGATGGAAGGTACGCATGGTCAGCTGCGTGCCCGGCTCACCGATCGACTGAGCGGCGATGACGCCAACAGCCTCGCCGATGTTGACCGGCGTGCCACGTGCAAGGTCACGGCCGTAGCAAACCGAGCAGACACCCGTCTGGATTTCGCAGGTCAGCGCCGAACGGATGCGGACGGACTGGATACCGGCCTTCTCGATATCGGTGACATGCGGCTCGAGGATCATCTGGCCGGCCTTGACGATGTTCTCGCCGCTGACCGGGTTGTCGATGTCGTCCAGAGCCGTACGGCCGAGGATGCGGGCTCCAAGCGAGGCAACGACCTGACCGGCATCGACGATGGCAGTCATGGTGAGACCGGCTTCGGTGCCGCAATCGACATGCGTGACGATGCAGTCCTGCGCAACATCGACCAGACGACGCGTCAGGTAACCGGAGTTCGCGGTCTTCAAGGCGGTGTCTGCCAGACCCTTGCGGGCGCCGTGCGTCGAGTTGAAGTACTCGTTCACGGTCAGGCCTTCCTTGAAGTTCGAGATGATCGGCGTCTCGATGATTTCGCCCGAGGGCTTCGCCATGAGGCCGCGCATGCCGCCCAACTGACGCATCTGGTTCGGCGAACCACGAGCACCCGAGTGGCTCATCATGTAGATCGAGTTCATCGGCTTCTGACGACCGGTGTTCTCGTCGAACTCGATGGCCTTGATGCGGGCCATCATCTCCTCGGCAACCTTCTCAGTAGCCTTGCCCCAGGCGTCGACAACCTTGTTGTACTTCTCGCCCTGGGTGATCAGACCGTCGTTGTACTGCTGCTCGTATTCCTTGACCAGGTTTTCAGTGTCGGCAACAATCTTGGCCTTGGTGGCCGGAATGACCATGTCATCCTTGCCGAAGGAAATGCCGGCGCGGCAGGCATGGGCGAAGCCGAGCTGCATGATGCGGTCGCAGAAGATGACCGTGTCCTTCTGGCCGCAGTGACGATAGACCGTGTCGATCATCTTGGAGATGTTCTTCTTGGTCATTTCCTGGTTGCAGATGTCGAACGGCACCTTGCCGTTCTTCGGCAGCAGTTCGCCGATGAGCAGACGACCGGGCGTCGTTTCATAGATCTTCGAGTATGGCTTGCCATCCTCGCCGATCGACTTGAAGCGGCCACGGATCTTGGTGTGCAGCGTCACGACCTTGTTTTCGAGCGCATGATGCAACTCGCCGAGATCGGAGAAGGCCATGCCTTCGCCCGGCTCGTTCTGGTTCATGATCGACAGATAGTAGAGGCCGAGAACCATGTCCTGCGATGGAACGATGATCGGAGCGCCGTTTGCCGGATGCAGGATGTTGTTTGTCGACATCATCAGCACGCGGGCTTCGAGCTGAGCCTCGAGCGACAGCGGCACGTGAACGGCCATCTGGTCGCCGTCGAAGTCGGCATTGAAGGCCGTGCAGACGAGCGGATGCAGCTGGATCGCCTTGCCTTCGACCAGCGTCGGTTCGAAGGCCTGGATCCCCAGGCGGTGCAGCGTCGGAGCACGGTTCAGGAGAACCGGATGCTCGCGGATGACCTCGTCGAGGATATCCCAGACTTCCGGCTTTTCCTTTTCAACGAGCTTCTTTGCCTGCTTGACGGTCGAGGAGTAACCCTTGGCGTCGAGGCGCGCATAGATGAACGGCTTGAAGAGTTCGAGCGCCATCTTCTTCGGCAGGCCGCACTGATGCAGCTTCAGCTCGGGACCGGTCACGATGACCGAACGACCCGAATAGTCGACGCGCTTGCCGAGCAGGTTCTGACGGAAGCGGCCCTGCTTGCCTTTCAGCATGTCGGACAGCGACTTCAGCGGGCGCTTGTTGGCACCGGTGATGACGCGGCCGCGACGACCATTGTCAAAGAGCGCATCGACGGACTCCTGCAGCATCCGCTTTTCGTTGCGGATGATGATGCCAGGCGCACGCAGCTCGATCAGGCGCTTCAGACGGTTGTTACGGTTGATGACGCGGCGATAAAGATCGTTAAGGTCGGACGTCGCGAAACGGCCGCCATCGAGGGGAACCAGCGGACGCAGGTCCGGCGGGATCACCGGGACGACCTTCATGATCATCCATTCCGGCCGGTTGCCCGATTCCAGGAAGTTCTCGACGATCTTCAGGCGCTTCATCAGCTTCTTCTGCTTGAGGTCCGACGTGGTATCGGCAAGCTCGGAACGCAGATCGCCGGCGATCCTTTCGAGGTTCATCGAAGCGAGCATCTCGTAGATGGCTTCGGCACCGATCATCGCCGTGAACTGGTCCTCGCCGTATTCATCGACGGCGAGCATATACTCTTCTTCCGTCAGGAGCTGGTGCTCCTTGAGCGCGGTCAGGCCAGGTTCGGTGACGATATAGTTCTCGAAATAGAGAACGCGTTCGACATCCTTCAGCGTCATGTCGAGCAGCGTGGAAATGCGGCTCGGCAGCGACTTCAGGAACCAGATGTGAGCAACGGGAGCGGCGAGCTCGATATGACCCATGCGCTCACGGCGAACGCGCGACAGCGTCACTTCGACGCCGCACTTTTCGCAGATGATGCCCTTGTACTTCATGCGCTTGTACTTGCCGCACAGGCACTCGTAGTCCTTGATCGGTCCGAAGATGCGCGCGCAGAAGAGACCGTCGCGTTCCGGCTTGAACGTACGGTAATTGATGGTTTCCGGCTTCTTGATCTCACCGTAGGACCAGGAGAGGATCTTCTCCGGCGATGCAATCGAAATCCGGATGGAATCGAAATTCTGTGCAGGCATCTGCGGATTGAAAAGATTCATGACCTCTTGGTTCATGCCTGTCTCCTTCATGGGCCGAAGCCCTCAAAACGCGAACAGTGCCGGCAATTCCCGGGAGCCGGACTGTCGCCTAAAACGACAATAACCGCAGAATGCGGCGAAATCGTCCCTGTCAAGCGTCTCGGAAAGCCGACGCCGACGGGAACGGTGTGCGCTGCCTTACAGCGCACACCCTATCGAATGGTTACTCGGCCGCGTCGGGCAGCTGGCTTGCCGCCTGCAGGTCTTCAACCTTGGAGTTTTCCAGCTCGACGCTGAGGCCCAGCGAGCGCATTTCCTTGACGAGAACGTTGAAGCTTTCCGGAATACCGGCTTCGAACGTATCGTCGCCACGGACGATGGCTTCGTAGACCTTGGTACGGCCGGCGACGTCGTCCGACTTCACCGTCAGCATTTCCTGCAGCGTGTAAGCCGCACCATAAGCCTCGAGCGCCCAGACCTCCATTTCGCCGAAGCGCTGACCGCCGAACTGCGCCTTACCACCCAGCGGCTGCTGTGTGACGAGCGAGTAAGGACCGATCGAGCGGGCGTGGATCTTATCGTCGACCAGGTGGTTGAGCTTCAGCATGTAGATGTAGCCCACCGTCACCTGACGGTCGAACTGTTCGCCCGTGCGGCCGTCATAGAGCGTCGACTGACCGGTTTCCTTGAGACCGGCCATCGCCAGCATGGCGTTGACGTCGATTTCGCCCGCACCGTCGAAGACGGGAGTGGCGATCGAAACGCCACGCTTCCACTGGTCGGCCAGACGCAGGACGGAGTCGTCGTCATATTCGCGAACCGGTTCACCCTTAGGACCGGAGCCAACGACCTTGTCGATCGTCCGGCGCAGCGGTTCGATATTGCCGCTAGCCTTGTAGGCTTCGATCAGTTCACCGATCTGCCTGCCCATGCCGGCGCAGGCCCAGCCCAGATGAGTCTCCAGGATCTGGCCGACGTTCATGCGCGAGGGCACGCCGAGCGGGTTCAGCACGATGTCGACATGCGTACCGTCTTCCAGGAACGGCATGTCTTCCACCGGCACGATGCGCGAGACGACACCCTTGTTGCCATGACGGCCAGCCATCTTGTCGCCCGGTTGGATCTTGCGCTTTACGGCGACGAAGACCTTGACCATCTTCATGACGCCCGGAGGCATTTCATCGCCGCGCTGGACCTTTTCGACCTTGTCCATGAAGCGCTGTTCGAGACGCGACTTAGATTCGTCGTACTGGCCGCGGAGCGCTTCGATCTCGCCCTGCATCTTTTCGTCTTCGACGGCGAACATCCACCACTGCGAACGCGGATACTCGGAGACGACGGCGTTCGAAAGCTCGGTGCCCTTCTTAAAGCCCTTCGGGCCCGCGACGGACATCTGGCCACGCAGCATGTCGATCAGGCGGCCGTAGACGTTGCGGTCCAGGATCGCCTGTTCGTCGTCGCGGTCCTTTGCGAGACGCTCGATCTCTTCGCGCTCGATCGCCATGGCGCGCTCGTCCTTCTCCACACCGTGGCGGTTGAAGACGCGGACTTCGACAACCGTACCGTAGGTTCCAGGTGGCATGCGCATGGAGGTGTCGCGGACATCGGACGCCTTTTCACCGAAGATGGCGCGCAGAAGCTTTTCTTCCGGCGTCATCGGGCTTTCGCCCTTCGGCGTGATCTTGCCGACGAGGATATCGCCCGGCTGGACTTCGGCGCCGATATAGACGATGCCGGCTTCGTCGAGGTTCTTCAGCGCTTCTTCCGAAACGTTCGGAATGTCGCGCGTGATTTCTTCCGGACCAAGCTTGGTGTCACGCGCCATCACTTCGAATTCCTCGATGTGGATGGAGGTGAACACGTCGTCGGCGACGATGCGCTCGGAGAGCAGGATCGAGTCTTCGTAGTTGTAACCGTTCCACGGCATGAACGCGACGAGCACATTGCGGCCGAGAGCCAGATCGCCGAGATCGGTCGAGGGACCGTCAGCGAGGATGTCGCCCTTGTTGACCACGTCACCGACGGTAACCAGCGGACGCTGGTTGACGCAGGTGTTCTGGTTCGAACGCTGGAACTTCTGCAGCCGGTAGATATCGACGCCGGACTTACCGGCCTCGAGATCTTCCGTCGCACGGATAACGATACGGGTCGCGTCGACCTGGTCGACGACGCCGCCGCGGCGCGCACCGATAGCAGCACCCGAGTCACGGGCGACCACCGGCTCCATGCCCGTGCCGACGAACGGCGCTTCGGCACGCAGAAGCGGCACGGCCTGACGCTGCATGTTCGAACCCATGAGAGCACGGTTCGCATCGTCGTTTTCCAGGAACGGGATCAACGCTGCCGCGACCGAGACGAGCTGCTTCGGCGAGACGTCCATCAGGTTGATGTTGTCGCGCGGAGCGAGCATCACTTCGCCGGCATGACGGCAGACGACGAACTCTTCCGAGAACGAACCATCCTTTTCGAGCGGGGCGTTCGCCTGGGCAACGTAGTACTTCGCCTCTTCCATGGCGGAGAGGTAGAGCACGTCGTTGGTCACGCGGCCGTCAACGATTTTGCGGTACGGGCTCTCGATGAAGCCGTACTTGTTGACGCGGGCGAAGGTCGCCAGCGAGTTGATGAGACCGATGTTCGGACCTTCCGGCGTTTCAATCGGGCAGATGCGGCCGTAGTGGGTCGGATGCACGTCGCGCACTTCGAAGCCGGCGCGCTCGCGCGTCAGACCACCCGGACCAAGAGCCGATAGACGACGCTTGTGGGTGATTTCCGAAAGCGGGTTCACCTGGTCCATGAACTGCGACAGCTGCGAGGAACCGAAGAATTCGCGAACGGCAGCAGCCGCCGGCTTCGCGTTAATCAGATCCTGCGGCATGACCGTGTCGATCTCGATCGAGGACATGCGTTCCTTGATCGCGCGCTCCATCCGCAGCAGGCCAAGACGGTACTGGTTCTCCATCAGCTCACCGACCGAGCGGACGCGGCGGTTGCCGAGGTTGTCGATATCGTCGATCTCACCCTTGCCGTCGCGCAGCTCGACGAGCATCTTGACCACGGCCAGGATGTCATCTTTACGCAGGATGCGGACGCTATCGGCGACATCGAGGTCGAGACGCATGTTCATCTTCACGCGGCCAACGGCGGAGAGGTCGTAGCGCTCCGCATCGAAGAACAGCGAGTTGAACATGGCTTCCGCCGATTCCATCGTCGGCGGCTCGCCCGGACGCATGACGCGGTAGATGTCGAACAGAGCGTCCTGACGGTTCTCGTTCTTGTCTGCTGAGAGCGTGTTGCGGATATAGGCACCGACATTGATGTGGTCGATACCGAGAACCGGGATCTCGTCGAAACCGTTAGACAGAATGACCGGCAGGGTCTTCTCGTCGATTTCGTCGCCGGCCTCCAGATAGATTTCACCCGTCTGGTAGTTGACGATATCCTCGGCGAGGTAGTTGCCATAGAGCTCGTCATCGGTCGCCTTGAGCGCCTTCAGACCCTTCTCGGACAGCTGGCGCAGCAGGCGCGGGGTCAGCTTCTTGCCGCCCTCGACCACGACCTCGCCGGTATCGGCGTCGATCATGTCGGTGATCGCCTTGGCCCCCTTCAGCGTCTCCGGCTGGAAGGGAATGCGCCAGCCATCGCCGTCGCGCTGATAGAGCGACTTCGTATAGAAGGTCTCGAGAATTTCCTCGCCATCCATGCCAAGCGCCATCAGCAGCGACGTCACCGGAATCTTGCGGCGGCGGTCGATGCGAGCATAGACGATATCCTTGGCGTCGAATTCGATGTCGAGCCAGGAACCACGATACGGAATTACGCGGGCGGCGAAGAGCAACTTGCCGGAAGAATGGCTCTTGCCCTTGTCGTGATCGAAGAAGACACCCGGCGACCGGTGCATCTGCGATACGATCACGCGCTCGGTGCCGTTCACGATGAAGGTGCCGTTGTTCGTCATGAGCGGCATGTCGCCCATGTAAACGCTTTGTTCCTTGATGTCCTTGATGGACTTGGCGCCGGTATCTTCATCGATATCGAACACGATAAGACGCAGCGTCACCTTCAGCGGCGCTGCATAGGTCAGATCGCGCTGGCGGCATTCATCCACGTCGAACTTCGGCGGCTCGAATTCGTAGGAGACGAATTCCAGCATCGAAGCGCCGGAGAAATCGGTAATCGGGAAGACCGACTTGAAGACGGCCTGAAGCCCCTCGTCCGGGCGGCCGCCCTTGGGCTCTTCGACCATCAGAAACTGGTCGTAGGAAGCCTTCTGAACCTCGATGAGGTTCGGCATTTCCGCGACTTCAGGGATCTTACCAAAAAACTTGCGTACGCGCCTGCGACCATTGAACGAAAGGGTCTGAGCCATCGTCGCTCCTTCAAAAAACTTGTGCATCCGGGCCTGCAACGGACGGGAACCGCTGGCCAGTCGGCCCCGCCGAAAATGGGTCACTCTAGAAGAACCCATTACCCAAAAGCCGGTTTCACGGCTTTTGGGTAATTCGTTCAGAAAAACGGCAAATGGGAGGCGGGAAAACGACCGCCTCCCAAGTGCAGTTCAAGATTACTTGACGTCGGCCTTTGCGCCTGCGTCCTCAAGCTTCTTCTTGATGTCAGCGGCTTCAGCCTTGGAAACGGCTTCCTTGACAGCCTTCGGAGCGCCTTCGACGAGGTCCTTGGCTTCCTTGAGGCCGAGACCGGTGATGGCGCGGACTTCCTTGATGACGTTGATCTTGTTGGCGCCGGCATCCGTGAGGATGACGTCGAACTCGGTCTTTTCTTCCTCGACCGGAGCAGCAGCGCCGCCCGCAGCACCGCCAACGGCAGCAACAGCTACCGGAGCAGCGGCGGAAACGCCCCACTTTTCTTCCAGCATCTTCGACAGTTCTGCAGCTTCGAGAACGGTCAGCGAGGAGAGGTCTTCAACGATCTTTGCGAGATCAGCCATTTTCTAGTTCCTTTTGTTCGGTTCGAACTGGTTGATTATGAACAGCGAAAAACCGCCTTAAGCGGCTTCGTCCTTCTTGGCATAGGCCGAAAGCACGCGAGCAAGCTGGCTTGCCGGTGCTGCAACAACGCCTGCGATGCGGGTAGCCGGGGTCTGGATCATGCCCAGCAGCTTCGCGCGCAGCTCGTCCAGCGAAGGCATGGTCGCAAGCGACTTGACACCTTCCGCGTTGAGCGTCGTATTGCCCATGGCGCCGCCGAGAATAATGAGCTTGTCATTGGTCTTGGCGAAATCCATGACGACCTTGGGAGCCGTGACCGGGTCTTCGCTGAATGCGATCAGCGTCTGACCCTTGAAGAGATTGGACATCCCTTCCGACTCCGTGCCCTGAAGAGCAATCTTGGCCAGGCGGTTCTTCGCGACTTTGACGGTGCCGCCAGCAGCGCGCATCTTGGAACGGAAGTCGTTCATCTGCGCAACTGTGACACCAGCATAGTGGGCCACGACAACCGAACCCGAAGCCTTGAAGACCTCGTTCAGCTCCGTGACGAATTCGCGTTTTTCCGCTCTTTCCACTGCTTATCTCCAGTTGACAGGACCGTTTTAAACGGACCTATCGGGTTGCCTTTTGCCTCCTGGGATCAGAAGAGATCCCAAGCGACGCTTGAGGATCCTGTCCCCTCGCGCTCCGCGGCCATAGGCTCAAGAGGCACAAGGCATCCAAGGCTCGAACCGAGTTCGTCGAAGCAGAACTTCATCTCATTCGGGTCTTACCCGTCTCATGCAGGCAAAGTGATTAAGGGAAAACCACCTGCAATCTCGGACAGGAAATCCGGATTTCTCCGGACATTCCGGCCCCTTTCGAGGCCGGAAATTCTTTGTTCGAGCCGAAGCCCGACGAAAACTTAAGCGGCCGGAGCCGTGACCGACGACGGTTCGATCTTGACGCCTGGGCCCATGGTCGAAGAGATCGCCACGCGCTTGAGGTAGTTGCCCTTCGCGCCGGCGGGCTTCGCCCGGATGACGGCATCGGCGAAGGCGCGAATGTTCTCTTCCAGAGCCTTGGCGTCGAAGGAAGCCTTGCCGACGCCAGCATGAACGATACCGGCCTTCTCGACGCGGAATTCGACGGCACCACCCTTGGAAGCCTTGACGGCAGCAGCAACATCCATCGTCACAGTGCCGACCTTCGGGTTCGGCATCATGCCGCGCGGACCAAGCACCTTACCGAGGCGGCCGACGAGCGGCATCATGTCCGGCGTTGCGATGCAGCGATCGAAATCGATCTTGCCGCCCTGGACGATCTCTACGAGGTCTTCGGCGCCGACGATATCAGCACCGGCGGCCTTGGCTTCGTCAGCCTTGGCGCCACGAGCGAAGACTGCGACGCGAACCGAGCGGCCGGTGCCGTTCGGCAGGTTGACCACGCCGCGAACCATCTGGTCTGCATGGCGCGGGTCGACGCCGAGGTTCATGGCGACTTCGATGGTTTCGTCGAACTTGGCGACAGCCCGTTCCTTGACCATGCCGATTGCCTGGGTCAGGCCATAGAGCTTGGTCGGATCGATCCCTTCGCGGGTCTTCTGAATACGCTTAGCAAGCTTGACCATGGCCTTAACCTACCACTTCCAGGCCCATGGCGCGGGCGGAGCCCTCGATCATCGCCATTGCACCTTCGATATTCGCTGCGTTCAGGTCCTTCATCTTCGCTTCAGCGATCGTCTTGACCTGAGCCTTGGTGATGGAGCCAGCCTTAGCCTTGCCCGGAGTCTTGGAACCGGACTGGATCTTCGCTTCGCGCTTCAGGAAGTAGCTGACCGGCGGCTGCTTCATGACGAAGGTAAAGGACTTGTCCTGGTAATAGGTGATGACGACCGGAATCGGCATGCCCTTTTCCATTTCCTGCGTGGCGGCATTGAACGCCTTGCAGAATTCCATGATGTTAATGCCACGCTGACCAAGCGCAGGACCAATCGGCGGGGACGGATTTGCCGAACCGGCCTTTACCTGCAGCTTGAGCTGGCCTGCAACTTTCTTAGCCATATCTCTCTGCCTTTCATAATCGACCGGTTACCCGGCCCTTCATGCCGGATCGCTCCGGCGGCTGCGGTTGCGTGGTGCGGACTGAATTCGGATCCGGCTAAGACCCCTGCCCTTCCATGCGATTTTGCGGCACGTCGCCGCCATCCGATCAGACCTTTTCGACCTGACCGTATTCCAGTTCGACCGGGGTAGCGCGACCGAAGATCGAGACTTCCACCTTCAGACGCGACCGCTCTTCGTCGACATCCTGAACGATGCCGTTGAACGACGCGAACGGACCATCGGAAACGCGAACCTGCTCGCCGATCTCGAAGGACACCGATGCCTTCGGCCGCTCAACGCCTTCCTGGACCTGACCGAGGATGCGCTCGGCCTCATAGTCCGGGATCGGAACGGGCTTGCTGTCGGAGCCGAGGAAACCGGTCACCTTCGGCGTATTCTTGATCAGATGATAAGCCTCATCAGTCAGATTGGCGCGCACCAACACGTAGCCCGGGAAAAACTTGCGCTCAGAATCGACCTTGCGACCACGGCGCACCTCCACGACCTTCTCCGTCGGCACAAGGATCTTTTCGAACAGATGATCGAGACCCTTCTGCTTCGCCTTCTCCTCGATGGACTCGGCCACCTTCTTTTCAAAATTGGAATAAGCGTGGACGATGTACCAACGTGCCGCCATCTTCATCTCCACCCGATTAATTGCCGATGTTCAGCACGTAGCTGAGAACCCAGCTGATCAGCTGGTCGGCGGCAAAGAAAAACAGGGCAGCAATAACTACCATCACGAGAACCATGACCGTCGAGATCATGGTCTCGCGGCGAGAGGGCCATGTGATTTTCGCCGTTTCGGCGCGCACCTGCTGCAGAAACGCAAACGGATTTGTTTTGGATGCCATCGACTGCCCACGCAATTACGGCGCGTAAAGCTGAACATATCAGCCCCACGCACCGCGTGTCTGTTAAACCCTACATAAACATCGTTTCCCCGTTTAACAAGAGGGAATTCGACGTTTCGCGAAATTTGCCGAGAATACGGCATTTTCCCAATGGAAAGCAAGCAGGACACCGCGCTGACCAGCAGGAAAAATGGCAGGGGCAGAGGGGCTCGAACCCCCGACCTGCGGTTTTGGAGACCGCCGCTCTACCAACTGAGCTATACCCCTAAAAGCCCTTCGTTTTCGACATCCGGCTGGTTCAGCCGAGCGCCCGTCCCGAAGCATGGCGCTCCCTTTAAGGCGCGCCGAAGAGATTGGCAAGTCTGTTTTTTGTTTTTTCAGACAGCAAACACGGCAGAGAGGCGCCTCATCTCGATCCCCTCCGTCTAAAGGGGAAAAGCGACGAATGAAGGGGCCTTCCCGCAAGCAGAAGGCCCCGCCGTCGCCGGCAGGGCCTCCATAAATCGGTTAATCCGCAGATTACTCGACGATGCTTGCGACGATGCCGGCGCCGACGGTACGGCCGCCTTCGCGGATGGCGAAGCGCAGCTTTTCTTCCATCGCGATCGGCACGATCAGCTCGACGTCAACCGTCACGTTGTCGCCCGGCATCACCATTTCCGTGCCTTCCGGCAGCGTCACGATGCCCGTCACGTCCGTCGTGCGGAAGTAGAACTGCGGACGGTAGTTCGTGAAGAACGGCGTATGACGGCCACCCTCTTCCTTCGTCAGGATGTAGGCTTCCGCCTTGAACTTCTTGTGCGGCTTTACCGAACCCGGCTTGCACAGGATCTGGCCACGCTCGACGCCGTTGCGGTCGACACCGCGCAGCAGCGCACCGATGTTGTCGCCGGCCTGGCCCTGGTCGAGCAGCTTGCGGAACATTTCAACGCCCGTGCAGGTCGTCTTCGTCGTCGGACGGATGCCGACGATCTCGACTTCCTCACCGACCTTGATCACGCCACGCTCGACGCGGCCCGTCACAACCGTACCGCGGCCCGAGATCGAGAACACGTCTTCGATCGGCATCAGGAACGGCTGGTCGATCGGACGCTCCGGCGTCGGGATGTAGGCGTCAACCTGCGCCATCAGCTCGCGGATCGCGTTCTCGCCGATCTCCTTGTTGGAGTCTTCCAGCGCGGCAAGCGCCGAACCCTTGACGACCGGAATATCGTCGCCCGGGAAGTCGTAGGACGACAGCAGTTCGCGAACTTCGAGCTCGACCAGCTCCAGAAGCTCGGCGTCGTCAACCTGGTCGACCTTGTTCAGGAACACGACGATCGCCGGAACGCCGACCTGGCGGGCCAGCAGGATGTGCTCGCGCGTCTGCGGCATCGGGCCGTCGGCGGCCGAGCACACCAGGATCGCGCCGTCCATCTGTGCGGCGCCGGTGATCATGTTCTTCACGTAGTCGGCATGGCCGGGGCAGTCGACGTGCGCATAGTGGCGGTTGGCCGTCTCGTATTCGACGTGCGCCGTCGAAATCGTGATGCCGCGCGCCTTTTCTTCCGGGGCCGCGTCGATCTGGTCATACGCCTTGAACTCACCGAAGTACTTCGTGATCGCTGCCGTCAGAGACGTCTTGCCGTGGTCAACGTGCCCAATCGTGCCAATGTTAACGTGCGGCTTGTTGCGCTCAAACTTACTCTTTGCCATTTGAATGCTTCCTGTGAACGTAAATGGGTGACCCCGGCGAACCGGTTTAGTGCCGCCGTTTAAGGCTTTCGGCGATTTTGCGCAAGACTTAATTATGAACGCCATTCTTGGCGAACGAACGGGGATGGAAGACAATGCGCGCTTCGAATACCGATTCGTCTCGCTGATGACGGAGCCTGATCCGAAAAGACACCAAAGCGTCTGCCGATTCAGGCATTTAGATAAGGATCGGGAAACAATTCTTCCAGGGGACTGGAGCGGGTAGCGGGAATCGAACCCGCGTATTCAGCTTGGAAGGCTGCTGCTCTACCATTGAGCTATACCCGCGGGGTGGTCCGATCCGCAAGATGGAATGGTGGAGGGAGTTGGATTTGAACCAACGTAGGCTGAGCCAACGGATTTACAGTCCGTCCCCTTTAACCACTCGGGCATCCCTCCGGTTTCCATCCGGATCTTACGACCAAGCTCGTCAGAACGAAAGCGTCGCCGCCCTCGATCTGCGCCGCGTATATGACCGGAGCATTTCAGTCTGTCAACACGAAGACAACGGAAAAAGAACGAAAAATTTCATCGCCTGTTGAAAGAGGACCATGCGAAAGAAATCCTATGCTGCGCGAAGCACCACCGTTATAAAGCCGCATGAGCAAAGATAACAAATCCGGCGGCAAGCCCGCGACAGACAAATCCGCCAGGGATACGCACTACGCCAATCTCAGGCGGGCGCATCGCGATGCCAAGCGGGAACGCGGCGAGATTCCAACGCCTGCACCGCAGAAGCGCAAGCGGGTCGGCGCGGACGACTGGAAACCGCCCGCACTCGCCCCGGATCAGGTCTATCTCTACGGTCTGCATACCGTGCGCGCCGCACTCGACAATCCTGAGCGCAGGAACATCAGGCTGTCGGTGACACAGAATGCGCTTGCCCGTCTCGATGTCGGCGATCCGCAATCGCTTCCTATACCGGTCGAGATCGTCTCGCCGCAGGACATCGACAAGATTCTCGGCCCCGAAGCGATCCATCAGGGTGTGATGCTGGAAACCCGGCCGCTGCCCGTGCGCCGGCTGGAAGCTCTGAAAGACAGCCCTCTCCTGCTCGTGCTTGACCAAGTGACTGATCCGCACAATGTCGGCGCTATCATGCGCTCAGCAGTCGCCTTCGACGCCGGCGCCGTAATTACGACCATGCGCCATAGCCCGACCGAATCAGGAGTGTTGGCGAAATCCGCATCCGGTGCGCTGGAGGTCATACCCTATATACAGGTCACCAATCTCGCCGACGCGCTCGGTGAGCTGCACGATCTCGGATTCTTTACCATCGGCCTCGATTCGGAAGGGCCCGCGCCCCTGGAAGGCACGTTTGCCGGCGAAAGAATCGCACTGGTACTTGGTTCCGAAGGCAAGGGCCTGCGGCAGAAAACGCGCGAAACGGTTAATGCGCTCGCCCGCCTGGATATGCCTGGGGCGATCAAGTCGCTCAATGTTTCGAACGCAGCGGCGATCGCGATGTACGCGGCCCGGCTACATCTGAAAAAATAGGCGGCAACACCGCTCTCGCCGTTAAGGACTTGGGCAGTTCGGATGGCAAATGATCATTGAATGGCCCCAAAATGATCTATCTGCGGTGCTATGTTCTCGCAGATCAACCATAAGAGCGGAGCAGCCTGCATCATGGCAGTTAGACCCCTCATATTTGGCGTTCTCTTCGTCGCCATCTTCGTTCTGGTGATCACGAGCATCCTTTGGGTCAATCCGGAGGAGCCCACGCGGCAACCACCTCCAGCGATGATGCCGCCGCCGGTCCAGACTGCGCCGCCGCCGTCGCAATAAAGCCCCGTGTCCGATTGAAGGCGAGCAACCGCAAAGAGGCGGATGGCAGCTTCTGAAAGGGTGGGGAGAAAAGAGTGGTGCCCCCGGCAGGGTTCGAACCCGCGACCCCCTGATTACAAATCAGGTGCTCTACCAACTGAGCTACAAGGGCATCTGCGCAGCCAACTAGCAGATTTCCAATCCATGTAAAGAAAAATCGGGCCAGGATCCACCATTGTGCACTGCCATGGTGGGGGGCGACGGCCCTATGGTTCCCAAAATATCCTTGTCGTGCAAGGCCTTTATCATTTACCTAGAATAGATTTTCCAAGGATTCTGTATGTCCAGTTCATTGCAAAACCTTTGCTTCCTTGCTTCGTCGTCGCCGGAGGCGCTCACGGCCCGCGACGACCTGATGCGTCTTTACGGCTGCGCGCCGGTCGAGGAGGCCGATGTCATCGTCGCGCTCGGCGGCGACGGCTTCATGTTGCAGACCTTGCACAAGACGATGAATACGGGAAAGCGCGTCTACGGCATGAATCGTGGATCGGTTGGTTTTCTCATGAACGATTATCGGCTGGAAGATCTGCGCGAGCGAATCGATGCGGCGGTGGAAAACGCCTTCCATCCGTTGCAGATGACAACGACGAATGTCGACGGCAGCAGTTCGATCGCGCTTGCGATCAACGAGGTCTCCGTGTTCCGTCAATCCTATCAGGCGGCCAAGCTCCGGGTTGAGATCGACGGCCATGTCCGACTAGATGAACTGATCTGCGACGGGCTGATGGTGGCGACCCCTGCCGGTTCAACCGCCTATAATCTTTCCGCACATGGACCGATCATGCCGCTAGACGCGCCGCTTCTCGCCATGACACCCGTCAGCGCCTTCCGGCCCCGCCGCTGGCGCGGCGCGCTTTTGCCCAACAAGGTGACCGTGGACATTTATGTCCTTGAAGCTGAGAAACGCCCTGTCAATGCGGTGGCCGACAACAGTGAAATAAAGTCGGTCCTGAGGGTGCGTATCGCCCAATCGGAAGACATGACGGCACGAATTCTGTCCGATCCCGACCGCTCCTGGTCAGATCGCATCCTCGCCGAACAGTTTTCCGACTGACACAGGAGAAAGTTCGATGAGAAGCGCCATCGCTGCCGCCGTTGCGGCGGTTCTTGCCATGCCCGTTACCCTGACTGCACAGGACGCTATCACGCTTCCCTCCGCGATCACGTTCGCAACCAGTACGGGATATTGGGAGGATAACGGCAACACGCCGGCCGTGGAACGGGCTCCGCAAGCACAAGGCACCACGAATAGCAATGCTACCCCGGCTCAGAAGGCACGGCATGGTTATTACAAGCTGTTTGCAGTACGCCAGCCGGACCGCACCGCGAAAGTCTATCTGCAGCAGATCATCCAGGCCGATAGCGGACCGGAGATTCTTTCGACCATCGAACTCGAAGAGCTTAGCGCTTTAAAACCGTATGTCACCGACATCCGCCCGGAAAACTCTACCGGCATCATTCGGGAGCCCGGACTTTTTGCCACCGTCTACCTGAAAACCAAGCCGGATGCCGAATCGGAAGGCTGGACGGTACTGATCGACGAGTTCGGCGACATCACCATCGAAAAGTCGTCGAATTGATCGCCAATCTGACAGTGCTCGCACCCTGCCTCGCTTCCACACGGACAAAAGAAAAGCCCCGTTTCCGGGGCTTCGAAGGGCCAAACTGACGGCTGCTTGAGCGTTTCAGCTTTTCATGGAAACGCAGAACCGCTCTAAGCTTTTGTTGTTACGCAATCCCGGACGGAAAACCGCCTCGCACTTTTCCTGGAATTGCTCTAGTCGATATCCTCGACCACAGCATCGGCCGCGCCGCTGATGCGATGGGCAAGCGCCGCTTCCATGAACTCGTTGAGGTCACCGTCCAGCACGTCGCCCGGCGCCGTGCTCGATACGCCGGTGCGCAAGTCCTTGACGAGCTGATATGGCTGCAGGACGTAGGAGCGGATCTGGTGGCCCCAGCCAATATCGGTCTTTGAGGCCGCTTCGGCATTGGCCGCCTCTTCCCGCTTCATCAACTCGGCTTCATACAGTCGGGCGCGCAGCATGTCCCAGGCCTTGGCGCGGTTCTTGTGCTGCGAACGCTCCTGCTGGCACTGCACGACGATGCCGGTCGGCATGTGCGTGATGCGCACCGCCGAGTCGGTGGTGTTGACATGCTGGCCGCCAGCGCCGGACGAACGATAGGTATCGATGCGGCAGTCGCTTTCGTTGATGTCGATCTGGATCGAATCATCGACGACCGGATAGACCCAGATGCTCGAAAACGAGGTATGGCGGCGTGCGTTGCTGTCGTAGGGGGAGATTCGCACGAGGCGGTGAACACCGGATTCGGTCTTCAGCCAGCCATAGGCATTGTGCCCCTTGACGAGCAGCGTCGCGGATTTGATGCCCGCCTCTTCACCATCATGGACTTCGAGAAGCTCGACCTTGAAGCGCTGACGCTCGGCCCAGCGCGTGTACATGCGCAGGAGCATGTTCGCCCAATCCTGGCTTTCCGTGCCGCCGGCGCCGGAATGGACTTCGAGGTAGGTGTCGTTACCGTCGGCCTCGCCGGACAGCATTGCCTCCACCTGCCTGCGGGCCGCTTCGATCTTGAGCGCCTTCAAGGCATCCTCGGCGTCCCTGACGACAGTGTCGTCGCCTTCCTCTTCGCCCAATTCGATGAGTTCGATATTGTCGCTAAGCTGTTGCTCGAGCAACTTGACACCATTGATGCTGTCGTCGAGCTGCTGGCGTTCGCGCATCAGCTTCTGCGCTTCGGCCGCGTCATTCCAGAGGTTCGGATCCTCTGCCTTGTTGTTCAACCAGTCCAGTCGCCTTATTGCCTGGTCCCAGTCAAAGATGCCTCCTCAGCAGGCTTATGGCCTGCTTGATTTCGTCGACTACGTTCTCGATTTCCGCTCGCATTTTTCCGCTTCTTGCTTGGATAAAAAAGAGTGTCCGTCACATAGATAGGCATGCCGCGGATGTAAAGCCCGCAGCATGCCTGAAACGACATCGGGTGGATCAGAAGAGGCCGCCGGCTCCGGATTGGACCGCCTGATTGGCCTGAGGTGAGGTCCTTAGAATTTCTTCCGGCGCCATGGTACCGTCCATGCCGATCACCGAGAGGCTGTCGGCCGGGCCGGTGCCCGGCTTGAATGCTTCAATGATCGTGTTGGGATCGCCTTCGGCAGCCGCCATTCCGGTCTTGCGGTTGATCGGCATCAGGTTCATGCCTTGAGGGATGACGAACTTCGACGGCGGTATGGTCTTGATCGCCTCCTGCATGAATTCATTGAAGATTGGAGCCGACAGCGCGCCGCCGGTACCACCGCGACCGAGAGGCGTCGGCGTATCGTAACCCATGTAGACGCCGGCAACGATATCCGGCGTAAAGCCGATGAACCAGGCATCCTTCTCATCATTGGTGGTCCCGGTCTTGCCGGCGACATCGCGGTCGTCCAGCTTGATCTTGCCGGCTGCGGTCCCGCGCGTGATCACGCCTTGCATCATCGAGGTGATCTGATAGGCCGTCATCGGATCGAGGACCTGCTCGCGGTTGTCCACCACGTTCGGCTCCTCCTGATTCTGCCAATCGCCCGCATTGCAGTTTTCGCAAACGCGATCGTCATGGCGTAGGATGGTCCTGCCATAGCGATCCTGGATGCGGTCGATCAGGGTTGGCTTGATCTGTTTGCCGCCATTGGCGATCACCGAATAGGCAGACACCATGCGCAGAACCGTCGTTTCGCCGGAGCCAAGCGACATCGCCAGGACCGGTAGCATATGGTCGTAGATGCCGAAGCGTTCCGCATATTCGGCAACGATGTTCATGCCGAGATCGTTGGCGAGACGCACCGTCATGAGGTTGCGCGAGTTCTCGATGCCGAAGCGGAGCGTCGAAGGGCCGCCGACTTCGCCGCCGTAGTTTTCCGGTCTCCAGACCTGTCCGCCGGAGACGATCTCGATCGGCGCATCCATGATCACCGAGGCCGGCGTGTAGCCATTGTCCATTGCCGCGGCATAAACGAAGGGCTTGAAGGAGGAGCCCGGCTGCCGCATCGCCTGGGTCGCGCGGTTGAATTCCGACTGTGCATAGGAAAAGCCGCCGACCATGGCCAGAACGCGACCAGTCTTCGGGTCCATCACCACCATGCCGCCCTGCACTTTCGGCGGCTGGCGCAGCCGGTAGGAGTTGCCGTCACCAAGCTTTTCGACATAGACGACATCACCCGGCGACAGTACGCCACCTGGCGATCTGGCGGTCTTGCGGTCGCCGGCTGCCGAACGATAGGCCCACTTCATATCGTCGGCTCTGATGACGCCGCGATTGCGTTCCGCAGCCACTTTGCCTCCCGCATCCTTCACCGGACGCAGGCCGATGTCGACGCTGTCGTCGGCAACCGCCAACACAACGGCCAACTGCCATTCGGGCACATCGGCAAGGGGCGGAACATCGGCCAGCGCCGGACCCCAATCGGTCGAAATATCGATCTGCTTGACCGGGCCACGGAAGCCGCGACGTTCGTCGTAAGTAACGAGCCCATCCTGCAGCGCCTTGCGGGCGTAGAGTTGAAGCTGCGGATCGAGCGAGGTGCGCACCGAAAGCCCGCCTTCATAGAGCGTCTTTTCACCATATTGTTCTATGAGCTGACGGCGAACGGCTTCGGCGAAATAGTCGGAGGCGAAGAGAGACGGACCGGTATTGCGGGCTGTTACGCCGAGAGGCTGTTTCTTGGCTTCCGCACCGTCGCTCTGGCTGACATAGCCGTTCTCGACCATGCGGTCGATGACCCAGTTGCGACGCTCCAAGGCAGCATCCGGATGCCGGAACGGATGATAATTGGCCGGCCCCTTCGGCAGTGAAGCAAGATAGGCAGCTTCGGCAATTGTCAGTTCCGTGACGGATTTGTTGAAATAGGTCAGCGACGCTCCGGCAATGCCGTAGGAATTGAGGCCGAAGAAGATCTCGTTGAGATAGAGTTCGAGGATCTTGTCCTTGCTGTAGGCTTGCTCGATGCGGAAGGAGAGGATTGCTTCCTTGATCTTGCGGTCGATCGTCTGGTCAGAGGTCAGAAGGAAGTTCTTGGCAACCTGCTGCGTGATCGTCGAAGCGCCGACGGGGCGGCGTCCGGAACCGAAATTCTGCACGTTGACGATGATCGCGCGGGCAAGACCGCCGAGATCGACGCCAGGGTGATTGTAGAAATTCTTGTCTTCGGCCGAAAGGAATGCCGCCTTGACGCGATCGGGAATGGCCTGGATTGGGAGGAACAGGCGCCGCTCGCGCGCATATTCGGCCATCAACGCACCGTTGCCGGCATGAACACGGGTCGCGACCGGCGGAGCATAGCTGTTCAGCACCGCATAATCGGGCAGATCCCGGGACACGCCGCTTATGTAGACCGCAACGCCAACAGCCACGATCAAAAACAGCACACAGGCCAGTCCGAAGAAATATCCAAGAAGTCTGATCATATTCAAGCTACCGGCACTTAGTTCTTCAATTGGCGCATGGGCAATACCATCGCACAGCTTAAGGCGTTTTGCACGCTGCGCGGCTTACTCCAAGACAATTCCGGCCACAAGCCGACAACAATCCATTTTCCCCATTCGACAATAAATGGTTGTAGCCGTGGGAATGTGAGGAAAATTGGGCCTGGCGTCGGTATTCCACACGCAGCATCGCCAATTGTCCCGAATGTGTCACATGGAAACCACGGCCCGCGGGGCTCTTAGCCGCCATTGGCCATGGTCGAGGTGCGATACCGTTTGACGGCATCCGTCAGCAGATCTGCGATCTTCACGCGCCATTTTTCGTCGAGCAGCAACTTTTCGTCTTCTTGATTGGAGAGAAAACCGAGCTCCAGCAGGATCGAAGGTACATCCGGAGCCTGCAGCACGCGAAAGCCGGCGTGACGGTGGGGATTATTGATCAGTCCCACCTGCCCGTTGAAGGAATCGATCACCGACTTCGCCAGAGAAATGGAAAAAGCCTGGGTTTCGCGCCGTGTGAGATCAAGGAGAATATCAGCCACCTCCGGCGGTTCGGTGGTCGGCTCCGAGCCTGCGATCTGGTCGGAAAGATTTTCGCGGTCGGCAAGGTCGGCTGCCAGCTTGTCCGAGGCGCGGTCGGAAATCGTGTAGACCGTCGCACCACGAATCTCCTTCTGTCGCAACGTGTCGGCGTGGAGCGAAATGAACAATGCAGCGTGATTCTGCCGCGCAATCGTGACGCGCTCGGAAAGCGTCAGGAATTCGTCGCCCTTTCGGGTCAAGAACGCCTTGATCCCCGGCTCCTTGTTCAGACTGTCGACGAGGTCCCTGGCAAAGGCGAGCGTCACCTGCTTTTCCTGCGTCTTCGTGTCGACGCCGATCGCACCGGTATCAATGCCGCCGTGGCCGGCATCCACCGCGATAACGTAGTCGCCGGGTTTCGATTTCTCCACCGGCTGCACGGGACCGACGGTATTGGTGACCTGCGCGTCGGGGCGCCACGATTGCGACTTCACGAGTTCGGCGAACTGCTCCGGCGGGACAATTTCTGCGTCCAGGACCAAACTGTGGCCCCTGCCCTCGTTGTTCCCCTGGACCTTTGCCATAACCAGTTTGACCGGTTTGACCGCCGTCAGCACGATACGAGCACTGGTTTCGTCCATCGTGCCATAGCGAATATCCTTGAAAAGGCCCTTTGCCTCCAGGTCCTTGGCAGGGAAGCCGAAGGCCGTGGCCGGGAGATCAACGATGACCCGGTCGGGGTTTGCGACATAGTGGACGGAAAACCGAGGCTCACGATCGAAATCGATGACAATGCGCGTGCGGGCTGTGTCCCCGGCGATGCGAGCGCCATAGGCAAGCAACGGCTCGGAGGCGGCCGCATGCGTCGAAGAAACGAAGACAATGCTGCCAAGCATAAATACGATCGAAGCGATAAAGACCCTCAGCCGCCGGAGGCGCGTCAGCCACACTTTCGATTTCCCCTCCCCGGAACACATTCTCTTAAACAACAGCTCAAAACATCCTATATAGCGAAAGTGACGTTTTCCCGTCGCGGCGGCGGTCGAAATACCACCGTGCTCCGCGCCGAATGCAGTGCGTCGGCGAATCAGGATCACGTGCCGCCCAGTCTGGCTTGAGCCGAGGAATCCATCAATATTATGGCATACTTGGCTTTTTCCTTGCTATTGTGACAGAGAAAACATACAACGCATATTAGGGCAGAAGTGTTGACGGGATAGAGTCGCCGCAAGGCTGCCAACCCCTCGGGGACCTGGCGCCGCAACCGGCTTTCATCCGTCGTCTGGATGCTTCCGCTTTAAAACTGGATCCTGAATTTCCGGCTTCATGCGGGAATTTCATCGGTGGAGTGCCACCAACCGCTCTCAAGGAGCACATTCATCGGGCTCGAACGAGCCTAAGTTATTATCGCTCTCGCTTGGTTGTTGATGTCGCCGCAGCAGGTTTTATCCGAAGTGTACAGGCCCCGGGATAAGGATTTCCCGGCCGCCGTCCGGCTGCTGTCCGCTCACACGAACCAATCGCGACCATCACTATCCGGCGCGGCAATGGCGGACCGCATCCCGGCTGTTTCGACAACAGACCGGAATGCCGATGCGCGGCTGCGCCGAGGAGCACAGCTTACATGGCAGACAAAATGCTTATCGATGCGTCTCACGAGGAAGAGACGCGCGTCGTTGTCGTTCGCGGGAATCGGATAGAAGAATTCGATTTCGAATCGCAGCACAAGAAACAGATCCGCGGCAACATCTATCTGGCAAAGGTGACACGGGTCGAGCCGTCGCTGCAGGCTGCTTTTGTCGATTACGGCGGCAACCGGCACGGCTTTCTCGCCTTCGCCGAAATTCATCCCGACTACTATCAGATCCCGCTTGCGGACCGGCAGGCCCTGTTGAGGGCTGAGGCCGAGGAACATCGCCACGACGATGACGTCGAGCATGTCGAGACCGCGCGGGTCGATCTTGCGACACAGGATCAACCGGATATCGGCATCACGCCGCGGGAGGAGCCGGAAACCGTTCCTCCGGTTGAAGAAACCGCAGCACCCGCCGATGACTCCGCCCCGATAGCAGAGGCGACTGTCGAGGACGCTCCCGCCAAGAAGGCCAAGCCGCGTCGCAGCCGCAAGAAGGCCGCCCCCGAGCCGGCCATCGAAGCGACCGCTACCGAAGACGCCGTTCCATCCGATGTCGAGGCCGAAGGCGCTTCCCACACCGCCGATGACGACGACGAGCGGCCCGCGGGCGGCGAGATGGCCGCCATGGTCGAGACAGACTCGATTTCCGAGGAAGTCGATGTTGCAAAGCGTCGCCATGACGATGACGACGATGACGATCACGACGACAACGGTGAAGAGGAAGTAATCGAATCCGTTGGTGCGGAAGATGCGATGGAGGAGGTTCCCGATCGCATCCAGCGCAAGCCGCGCAAGCAGTATCGTATTCAGGAAGTGATCAAGCGTCGCCAGATCCTACTTGTGCAGGTCGCCAAGGAAGAGCGCGGCAACAAGGGTGCGGCGCTGACCACCTACCTCTCGCTGGCGGGCCGTTACTCCGTGCTGATGCCGAACACGGCGCGCGGCGGCGGCATCTCTCGCAAGATCACGAACCCCACGGACCGCAAGCGGTTGAAGGAAATCGCCCGCATGCTGGAAGTACCGCAGGGCATGGGCGTCATCCTGCGTACGGCGGGAGCGAACCGCACCAAGGTAGAAGTCAAGCGCGATTTCGAATATCTGATGCGTCTCTGGGAGAACGTCCGGACCCTGACGCTGGCGTCGACCGCGCCTTGCCTCGTCTATGAAGAAGGCAGCCTGATCAAGCGCTCAATCCGCGATCTCTACAACAAAGACATCGGCGAGATCATCGTTGCGGGCGAGGAAGGCTATCGTGAAGCGAAAGACTTCATGAAGATGCTGATGCCGAGCCATGCCAAGGTGGTTCAGCCCTATCGTGATATCCACCCGATCTTCTCGCGTTCTGGCATTGAGGCGCAGCTCGATCGCATGCTGCAGCCGCAGGTGACGCTGAAGTCCGGCGGCTATCTGATCATGAACCAGACCGAAGCCCTGGTTTCGATCGACGTCAACTCCGGCCGGTCGACGCGCGAGCATTCGATCGAGGACACGGCGCTACAGACGAACCTGGAGGCAGCGGAAGAAATCGCCCGCCAGCTTCGCCTGCGCGATCTTGCCGGCCTCATCGTGATCGACTTCATCGACATGGAGGAGAAGCGCAACAATCGTGCCGTCGAGAAGAAACTGAAGGAGTGCCTGAAGAACGACCGTGCGCGCATCCAGGTCGGCCGCATTTCGCATTTCGGCCTCCTGGAAATGTCACGCCAGCGCATTCGCGCCTCCGTGCTCGAAAGCACGACTCAGGTCTGCTCGCATTGCGGCGGCACGGGTCATGTGCGCTCGCAGTCCTCTATCGCGCTGCATTGCCTGCGCGGGATCGAGGAATATCTGCTCAAGAACACCACGCATAACATCACCGTACGCACGCCTCCGGAGATTGCGCTCTATCTTTTGAACCACAAGCGCTCGACCATCGTCGATTACGAGCGTCGTTTCGGCGTTGCGATCATCGTCGACGCGGACAACGCCGTTGGCACCCAGCATTTTGCGATCGATCGCGGCGAGCCAGTCGAAAATCCGGTCAAGATCGAGAGCCTCTTCAACTTTGCCGCCATCCCTGATGACGATGACGACGACGTCATCATCGAGACGGAGGAGGATGAAGAAGAGGAAATTGAAGAAAAAGCTGTCTCGGAACCGGCTTCTTCGCGCACGGACGGCGAAGGTGGACGCAAGCGCAAGCGTCGTAGGCGTCGGCGCGGCCGAGGCGGCACAGCCGAGCAACAGACTGGCTCCGATGTCGTTTCCGAAGCGGCAGACGATGCTGACGAAGGCGAGGATGAGGATGGCGATGAGACCGCTGCCGCCGCCGAGGAACGTGGTGACGGCGATGACGGCCAGAAGCGCAAGCGCCGCCGTCGGGGCAAGCGTGGTGGACGTCGCAACCGCGGCGAGGAAGGATCGGAACTGAGCACGGCCTCCGAATCCTCAGAAAGCGAATCAGACGAGGATGCCGCCGCATCGGAAGGCGAAGAGGTTTCGACTGAAGCCGAAATCGTCGAAGCGGTTGCCGAAGAGGCTACCGAGGGCCTCTCGGCCATGGCCGCCGTCGAATCCTCCGAGATCGTTACCGAGAAGGCGAAGCCCGCCAGGGGCCGCGGCCGCCGGAAGGCCGGTGCGTCACCGGTCGAAGAACCGGTGATCGAAGCCTCTCCGGCCACGGATACTGAAGCTGAAGAAGTGGCCGAAGCTTCCGGTGGCCTTGCCGGCGAAACGGCAGCTCCAGTGCAGCAGGAGGAAGAAAAGCCGGTACGCGCCAACCGCGAATCCAATGTTTCGTCTACGCAGCCGGTCGTAACATCCAGTCGCGCAACCACTGAGGCTTCGGAAGGCGATGGCGAGCCGAGCAAGCCGAAGAAGGCTGGTTGGTGGCAGCGCCGCGGTTTCTTCTGAAAGCTCCTGTTCGGTCAGGATGAATGAACATCCGGCTGCGGTGACGCAGCCGGATTTTTTGTCTGCGAGAACACCTACAGCGCCGTGCGTCTTTTTAGACGCACAAAGGACGCTGTAGCACTTCGAATTGCTGCATGTTTTTATCCTTAAATCGGTTCCGATTTTAGGAAACATGCAGCAGAGCGGGATGCCGAAAAGCGTGCGCGGTTTTCGAGCGACACCCCCGCTCTAACTTTTTGATCTAAAGCCGGATGATTCGGCGCTGAGCGGCGTAGGCCTCAAGACGGGGCGCTCCTTGCCGCCACGGCCTCCCGTAGCAAGCCCACGAGGTAAAGCGATCCGGTCACCAATATCCACGAGCCGGTCTTCAACGCTTGCTCACAAGCACGCTCAAACGCCTGCATGGGATCGGGGACCACTTCGCTCGGCATGCCAAGTGTTTGCGCCAAGTCCCGAAGTTCATCCGGCGAACGGGTCCGCCCTGCCGTCGGAAAAGCGGTAAAAATGGCGGTGACCGGATGGTGAGACATGGCCGTAAGAAATCCCGCGGCGTCCTTGTCTGCCGCAAGCGCGACAATCGAGATGCAGGATCTTCGCAAGTCGGGCTGTGAAGCGAGATCATTCAAAACTGCCTCGAGATTGAACGGAACATGGGCGCCGTCGAGGATCACGGGCACGCGACGCCCCTCGCCGGCGCTGTTGCGAATTTCGATGTCAAAGCGTTCAAGCCGGCCCGGCAATCGGGCCTTTGTTCGTGTCGCATCGTTAAGCAGCCATGCACCGAGGGGCTTATCTTCAAGAGATGAAGATCGCGTGTGTAAGCCCTGCTGACCCAGTATATCGAGCGTCAGACCAGCCAGGGCCGCATTCCTGTCCTCTATCGTCGGATGGTCCGGCAAAATGGGACGATATATCTCGCAATCAAGTTCTTTAGCCCGCTCCTCAACGACGCGACCGGCTTCATCGGTTGCGGCGAGAGAGGTGACGACGGCTTTTCGCGGTTTGATGATTCCTGCCTTTTCGCGGGCAATCGCGGCCCGCGAGCTTCCCAAAACTTCCGTATGCTCCAGTTCGATATTGGTGATAATGGCAATCTCGCCGTCCACGATATTGGTCGAATCCAGCCGCCCTCCAAGCCCTGTCTCGATGACGGCCCAGTCGATGCCGGCTTTGTTGAATATGAGAAAAGCAGAGACGGTCAGGATATCGAACCATGTTGCCGACTGCGCCGGCGTTCCCTCTCGCAATGCCTCTCGATAGGCTGCCAGGGACTGCACGATTGCCTCGCCGAGGATCTCCTCCTCTACAAGTAGTCCGTTCAGGCTGACACGCTCGGTAATGTGCTCGACATGTGGAGAGGCGTAACGACCCACGCGATATCCGGCATTATCAAATGCGGCCTCGAGTAATGAGCAGGTGGACCCCTTCCCTTTGGTGCCCGCCACCTGGATCGAACGAAAGGCTCTGTGTGGATTTCCAAGGCGCTTGGCGAGATCGTCAGCGGGTTCGAGACCAACCCGCATCAATCCGCGTGGTCTGCGTTCCCAATCTGTTAGTTCATTGAGCTCCGCGAGGGCTTCGGCCAGCTTCCGGTTTTGGATTATCTTCCTCATTGGGCACCAACGTGAAAATCTAAGTTTCGGCCCCGGCGCCGCTGCGCTCACCGGCGGCTACCCATTCGCCAGTCCCGCAGCCCCTTTACATCTATCATGCGAGTTGCCCGCTTAACCAGCCATCCCGCACGAGAGATCGACGGTGTCGGCCGTACTCGCATTTCGATTCAACAAGCTTCAAAACTGATTCCGAAAACTCGGGCAAATGATTGAACAGGCCTCTATTTCAGCCAAGAACCGATGCGTTCCACTGCCTCTTCGATCTCGGCATTGGAGCCCGCATAGGAAAAGCGCATGGTTCGGTGGCCTTCGAGCGGGTCGAAATCGAGACCCGGCGTTGCGGCGACATTGATCTCGGCCAGCATGGTCTTTGCGAATTGCATGCTGTCATTTGTGAAGCGGGTGACGTCTACATAGGCGTAAAAGGCGCCATCCATCGGCGAGGCGATGGAGAGCCCGATCTCCGGCAGTCGCTTCATCAGGAAATCGCGGTTGGCGGCATAGCTCGCCTTGTAGACGTCGAGCTCGGCAGCCGCACCGAGAGCGGCCGTCGCGGCGATCTGGGAGAGTTCCGGGGGCGAGATGTAGAGGCTCTGCGCCACGCGCTCGATCGGCCGAACAAGCCGTTCCGGCAGGACCATCCAGCCGATGCGCCAGCCGGTCATGCAGTAGTATTTCGAGAAGGAATTGATGACGACTGCCTCGTCCGTCAGTTCCAGCGCGCTGGTCTCCTCGCCCGAGAAGGTCAGCCCGTGATAGATCTCGTCCGAGATGAAGGCGATGGAATTGGCGGCACAGTAATCGGCGAGTGCCCGCAATCCGTCGCGGCCGGTCACGGTCCCCGTCGGGTTGGCGGGGCTTGCCAGCAGAACGCCCTTGAGGCGCACGCCACGTTCGTTCTGCGCCGCCTCCAGCCCCTCGGGCGTCAACGTGAAATGTGCCTCGGCCGTCACCGGCACCTCGATGACCTTCAGCCCCAGCGCGCCAAGAATATTGCGATAGGCAGGATAACCCGGCCGCGCAATCGCAACGGCATCGCCTGCATCGAAGAGCGACAGGAAAGCAAGATTGAACCCGGCCGAGGAACCCGTAGTGATCGCAATGCGCATGGGATCGATATCAAGCCCATGGCGGCTGCGATAGTGACTAGCAAGCGCTTGCTTGAGCTTCACCGTGCCTAGCGCATCCGTATATCCGATCCGGCCCTCGGCGAGTGCCATGCGCGCCGCCTCCAAGGCGGCCTGTGGCGCTGGATGGGACGGCTGGCCGACGGCCATCGAGATGACGGCATGGCCTGCGACCCGCCGTCTCGTTGCCTCCGCCAGAACGTCCATGGCGTGGAAAGGCTCGACTTCGCTGCGTTTGGAGGTGGAAAACAAGAGCAATTCTTTCTATTAATTCTCTTCCAACAGAAGGCATCACTGGACAATTGCCGCAATAACAGCCTCTTCACAATCCCGCGATTGCGCGGTACTTGCGAAAATTCCCATATCGGTAATGAAGGGCTCAGCCTAATATCCCGCACCGAATTGCCGGATTTTAACCCGACGATGGTATTGCGGACACAGAAATCCCACGATCAGATGACGAGGACACTATGACGTTTTTTCCGAAAACCCTGCTCACGCTTTCCGCTCTGGCCTTTGCAGGTTCGATCGCCATGTCCTCCCCCGCCGCTGCTCTCGATGCGAAGCAGAAGAAGGAATTCGGGGAATTCATCAAGCAGTATCTGATCGAAAATCCGGAAATCATGTTGGATGTCCAGGCAGCGCTCGAGAAGAAGCAGGAAGCGGCTCGGCTCCTTCAGTCGAACAAGGCGATCAGCGAGAACAAGTCGGCAATTTTCGATGCCAAGTACGATATGACGCTCGGCAATCCAAAGGGTGACGTCACCATCGTCGAGTTCTTCGACTACAATTGTGGATATTGCCGCCATGCACTGAGCGACATGGATACACTCCTTCAGAACGACAAGAATATCCGCTTCGTGCTTAAGGAACTCCCGATTCTTGGCCCGGATTCGGTCGCCGCACACAAGGTTTCGGCTGCATTCCGCATATTGGCGCCCGAGAAATACGGCGACTTCCACCGTGCGCTCCTCAGCAGCGATGGTCGCGCCTCGGAGGAAAGCGCCTTGGAAGTTGCGACCTCGCTCGGTGTCAGCGAAGCCGATATCCGCAAGGAAATGGCCGCGAACCCCAGCGACGCGTCCGTCAAGGAGACCTATAAGCTGGCGACGACCCTGGGGCTTACCGGTACGCCGTCCTATGTCATTGGCACCGAAGCCGTCTCCGGTGCCGTCGGCGCCGATGTGCTTGAACAGAAGGTCGAGAACGTGCGCGCCTGCGGCAAGACCACCTGCTGATCGCAGCACTCATCAAATCGCCCGAATCGGAGTGTTCTGACAGCTTCGACATGTGCGCCGCTCGCCAAAGGATTTCCCTGATCTCCTTGGGAGTTAGAGCAAAGAATGGTTCCATCGGATCATTCTTTGCTCTATAGCTTGCGCTCAACTTTCGACGGAACATCCGATGACGCAAACCATCTTCGTCCTGAACGGACCCAATCTCAATACTCTGGGCAAGCGCGAGCCTGGCATCTATGGCGGCAAGACGCTGAAGGATATCGAGGCGGATTGCCGGATGGCAGGACAGGAACTGGGTTTCGATATCGATTTCCGGCAAAGCAATCACGAAGGCGTTCTGGTCGACTGGCTGCACGAAGCCGACGATCGAGCCATCGGCGTTGCGATCAATCCGGGGGCTTATGGGCACACGTCGATTGCCTTGCACGATGCCATCCGGGCAATTTCCATTCCGGTAGTGGAACTCCACATCTCCAATATCCACGCGCGGGAAGAATTCCGCCACAAGTCGATGATCGCGCCTGCGGCAAAGGGCATGATCTGCGGCTTTGGCCCCTATAGCTATATCCTGGCGCTCAACGCGCTGAAGAACATCACCAGATAAGAAGAAGACAGGGCAAATATCCATGGCTGATAAAAAATCGGGTATCGACCAGGCTTTGATTCGCGATCTCGCGAATATCCTCAACGATACGGATCTGACGGAAATCGAGGTCGAGCAGGAGGATCTGCGCATCCGCGTCTCGCGCGCCGGAACACCGCAATTCGTCCAGGCGCCGATCGCCGCCCCGGCCGCGTTCGCACCCATGCCGAACACAGCACCCGCAGCCGCCGCCAATCCGGCAGCCGCCAGCGGCCGCAATCCGGAGAACGTCGTCAGCGCCCCCATGGTCGGCACCGTCTATCTCGCTCCGGCGCCAGGCGCTCCCCCCTTCATCGAAGTGGGCTCGACTGTCAAGGAAGGCCAGACGCTCCTGATCATCGAGGCGATGAAAACGATGAACCAGATTCCGGCGCCACGCTCCGGCATGGTCACTGAAATCCTCGTCACGGATGCCCGCCCCGTTGAATACGGCGAAGCCCTTGTCGTCATCGAATAGGCCTTCGCTCATGATTTCGAAGATTCTCATAGCCAATCGCGGGGAAATCGCCCTTCGCGTGCTGCGCGCCTGCAAGGAGCTCGGCATCGCAAGCGTCGCGGTTCATTCCACCGCGGATGCGGATGCGATGCATGTGCGGCTTGCGGACGAAAGCGTGTGCATCGGTCCGCCGCCCTCCCGCGACAGCTATCTCAACATCCATCAGATTGTCGCGGCCTGCGAGATCACTGGCGCTGACGCCGTGCATCCGGGCTATGGCTTTCTTTCAGAGAATGCGAAGTTCGCCGATATTCTCGAGGCCCATGGCATCACCTTTATCGGTCCGACGGCGGAACATATTCGTCTCATGGGCGACAAGATTACCGCCAAGACGACCGCGCAGGAGCTTGGCATCCCGGTCGTCCCAGGGTCGAACGGCGAAGTCAAGGACGAGGCGGACGCCATCAGAACGGCCGCGGAAATCGGCTATCCGGTCCTGATCAAGGCAACCGCCGGCGGTGGCGGACGCGGCATGAAGGTCGCTCGCTCTCAGGAAGACCTGATCGGAGCCTATTCGACGGCACGTGCGGAGGCGGGTGCTGCCTTCGGCAACGATGCGGTCTACATGGAAAAATTTCTCAGCCAGCCGCGTCATATCGAAATTCAGGTGTTCGGCGACGGTGAAGGCAACGCCGTTCATCTTGGCGAGCGCGACTGCTCCTTGCAGCGCCGCCACCAGAAGGTCTGGGAAGAGGCGAATTCTCCGGCGCTCAATGTCGAACAGCGCATGAAGATCGGCCAGATCTGCGCCGATGCCATGAAGAAGCTGAAATATCGCGGCGCCGGCACAATCGAATTCCTCTACGAAAACGGCGAGTTCTATTTCATCGAAATGAACACCCGTCTGCAGGTGGAGCATCCGGTGACTGAAGCCATCACCGGCATCGACCTCGTGCACGAGCAGATCCGAGTCGCCTCCGGCGGTGGCCTCTCCGTCACGCAGGACGAGATCCACTTCCATGGCCATGCCATCGAATGCCGTATCAATGCCGAGGACGCCCGCACTTTCGTGCCGTCGCCCGGCACGATCACACATTTCCATGCCCCGGGTGGCCTCGGCGTGCGCATCGATTCCGGTGCTTATCAGGGCTATAAAATTCCGCCCTACTACGATAGCCTGATCGGCAAGCTGATTGTCCACGGCCGTACCCGAGTCGAATGCATGATGCGGCTTCGCCGTGCACTCGATGAATTCGTGGTCGATGGCATCAAAACCACGCTGCCGTTGTTTCAGGAACTGGTGTCAAATCAGGACATAGCCAACGGTGATTATGATATCCATTGGCTGGAGCACTATCTGGCCAACCATCCGGCATAGGACGAGAATGGCAGGATCGCGCAGAAAGTCGCCAGGCATTACTCCGGAGATCTTGCTGCGCGCCTATTCCATCGGTCTCTTTCCGATGGCCGAATCGGCAGACGACCCGGAAATCTTCTGGGTCGAGCCGGAACTTCGCGGCGTCATACCGCTCGGCGATTTCCATGTCTCGAAGAGCCTCGCCAAGGCAATTCGCCAGAAGCCGTTCGATGTCCGCTTCGACACGAACTTCGACGGCGTCATCGCCGCCTGCGCGGAAGCGACGTCGGATCGGCCGAGCACCTGGATCAATCAGACCATCAAGGGACTCTATTCCACCCTGCATCGCATGGGACATGCCCATTCGGTCGAAGCGTGGGAGGGCGAGAAACTTGTCGGCGGACTTTACGGTGTATCGCTGGGATCCGCCTTCTTCGGGGAAAGCATGTTTTCCCGCCGGACCAACGCTTCGAAGATCTGTCTCGTCTATCTGGTGGAGCGCCTGCAGAAGAAGGGCTTCACGTTGCTTGACACGCAGTTCACGACCGAGCACCTGAAGACTTTTGGCGCGATCGATGTCCCCAAGGACGATTATGCCCGCCTGCTTGCCGCGGCCATGGAGACGCCGCATGTCGATTTCGGATAGTTGCCAATAAATCTTGCCCTGCATCGACATCCGACACGTACGGGCAAGGGCTGGCTTCCCAAGAGATCACGGCCAACAGAACGACGGCGGCAAGAAGCTTCCAGCAGCAAGACCCTTTTACCTGGGCGCGTTACTGGCCAGATGCCTTTGCGTTGTCCGGCGGCGGGACGTCGGAATTTTGCTTGCAGTCCTTCAGCCAGACATCATAGATCGGATGTTCTACCGCGTTGAGGCCGGGACTGTCGGCGAACATCCAGCCCGTGAAAATACGGCGAATCTTGCGGTCGAGAGTGATCTCGTCGACTTCCACGAAGCCGTCAATCTTCTGCGCTTCAGCCTGATCGCGGGAATAGCAGGCCTTTGGCGTCACTTGCAGCGCTCCGAACTGCACCGTTTCGTCGACATAGACGTCGAAAGTAGTAATGCGGCCGGTAATCTTGTCGAGACCGGAGAAGACGGCGACAGGATTTTCGATGCGAGCTGCCTGAACCGCACCAGGCAGTAGCGACGCAGAAATAGCCGAAAACATCAGCAGTGACGTCGTCCCGGCAGCACGCAGGAAAGATTTCCGCGTGAAAAACTTCATATCCACCCTTCTCCAGCGCATTTCATCTCAGACCGCGAAATTGACGGCCAACCTGCGGGTAAAGGTCAATTATGGCCAAAAGCGGAGTCGCAGGACTCCGATCAATTTCCCGGAGTCCAGGCATCGTAATCGCCAGTTACCCTCGGGCGCTCACCGGGAACTGCCAGCGAACCCGGCGGACGGTAAGCCTGCGGCGATCCCGTCAGATTGGGGCGGTGCGACTTCTGCCACTCCTTGGCGACGTAATTATCCTGCGACGGCGGAACATCGGTGCGATGGTGCATCCATCCGTGCCAGCCCGGTGGGATGGCAGACGCTTCGGCGTAGCCGTTATAGATCACCCAACGCTTGGGCAGGCCATACGAGGACTTGCCGCCTTCGTAATAGACATTGCCGAACTCATCCTCTCCGACGCGCTTGCCAAAACGCCAGGTCGCCAAACGCGTCCCCATCGTCTGACCATTCCACCAGGTGAAGGTTTGCACCAGAAGATTCCACATGTCTTTTCCTTGTGCTCGCCCATGGCGAGCGAAACCAGAATTCGTTCCTTCGCTTATGCCGCCTGGTAAGTGGATTGTCCAGTGTTTCCCGGCGGAAAGCCCTTCATTTCAAGACCATCTTGAAGCCAAGATGACTCGGCTGAAAACCCAGTCTTTCATAGAAGCGGTGAGCGTCCTTGCGCTTCACGTTCGATGTCAGCTGCACAAGCCGGACATCGCGGCGTTTTGCCTCGTCGATACAGAAATCGATCATGCGTGCGCCAATACCCTGCCCGCGCAGATCCGATCGCGTCTGCACGGCCTCGATGATCATCGAGGCCGAACCCCGACCGGTCAGTGCGGTGATGAACATCGTCTGGAACGTTCCGACGACCTCCCCATCACGCTCGGCGACATAGAGGGTCTGATCCGGCGACGCCTCGATTATGGCAAATGCCCGCTCGTAGTCTCCAAAGGCGGCCGGGTCAGTCGTGTCACCATGCCCGCCGACCGCATCCTCCGCAAACATGGCCACAAGGGCCGCAAGATCCCCTATGCGCGCTTCGCGTATGAGAATATCCATTTCCGGCAAACTTTCTTCCTCGGCTCGAATCAGCCGCCTACGCCTGCGGCTGCTCACCAGCCAATGCTTTTTCGAATATCAACGCCGGAATGCCCGACTGGCCCTCGCCGCAGTTTTCCGTCCTGCCCACTTCTACGAAGCCGTGAGCCCTGTAAAAAGCTATAGCACCTTCGTTATTGGGTTCGACTTCAAGGCGCATGATCTCGGCGCCGGGAAAGCAGGTTTCAAGTTCTGCGAAAATATCCCGCCCGATGCCCTGCCGCTGAAGGGACGGACGGACATAGAGCATGTACAGCATGACGGTCTTGGTCATCTGATCCGACATAGCGGCATAGCCCATGCCGCCGATGTTGTGGCCATCGTCCGCGACCAGGAATTCAGCATTTTTCCTGATCAGCCGCGCCTTGAGCGCTGCAAGCGAATGCCACGACGCATGCAGCTCATTCACCTTGTCAGAGCCGTAGAAGCCATCGTAGATCGCATGCCATGTCTCGGCCAGGAGAGCGCGAACCTTCTCCAGATCGCGCTCGCTCGCCGTACGGACGAAATACAAGTCCTTATTCCTCGATACCGAGCTTGGCCTTGACGAGGGCCTGAACTGCCTGTGGATTTGCCTTGCCGCCAGTCGCCTTCATCACCTGACCGACGAACCAGCCGGCAAGTGTCGGCTTGGCCTTGACCTTGGCAACCTGATCCGGGTTGGCGGCGATGATCTCGTCAACCGCTTTTTCAATCGCGCCGGTATCCGTTACCTGCTTCATGCCGCGGGATTCAACAATTTCGGCCGGATCGCCACCTTCGTTGAGCACGATTTCGAAGAGATCCTTGGCGATCTTGCCGGAGATGGTTTCAGCCTTGATGAGATCGATGATGGCGCCGAGCTGCGCGGGCGAAACTGGTGTCTCTTCAATGCTTTTGCCGGTTCTGTTCAAGGCGCCCAGCAAGTCGTTGATGACCCAGTTCGCAGCCGCCTTGCCGTCGCGGCCGGCAGCGACGGCCTCGAAATAATCGGCGATCGCCTTTTCCGAAACCAGCACTGAAGCATCATAAACCGAAAGGCCAAGCTCGCGCACGAAGCGCACCTTCTTCTCGTCCGGCAATTCCGGCAGATGGGCTTCGAGATCCTTGATGAAGGCGTCATCGAATTCCAGCGGCAGCAGGTCGGGATCGGGGAAATAGCGGTAGTCGTGCGCATCTTCCTTGGTACGCATGGAGCGCGTTTCGCCCTTGTTCGGGTCGAAGAGGCGCGTCTCCTGATCGATCACGCCGCCATCCTCCAGGATGGCGATCTGGCGCCGGGCCTCATATTCGATCGCCTGGCCGATGAAGCGGATCGAGTTGACGTTCTTGATTTCACAACGCGTACCGAAGGGTTCGCCCGGGCGGCGAACGGAAACGTTGACGTCGGCGCGCATTGAACCTTCGTCCATGTTGCCATCGCAGGTGCCGAGGTAGCGGACGATCGAGCGCAGCTTGGTCATATAGGCCTTGGCTTCGTCCGACGAGCGCATATCCGGCTTGGACACGATCTCCATCAGCGCGACACCGGAGCGGTTCAAATCCACGTAGGACATGGTCGCATGCTGATCATGCATGGATTTGCCCGCATCCTGCTCCAGGTGAAGGCGCTCGATGCCGATTTCGATATCCTCGAACTGGCCCTGGCGATCCGGGCCAAGCGAGATGACAATCTTTCCTTCGCCGACGATCGGATCCTTGTACTGCGAGATCTGATAACCCTGCGGCAGGTCGGGATAGAAATAGTTCTTGCGATCGAAGACCGAGCGCTTGTTGATCTTGGCCTTCAGTCCAAGCCCGGTACGCACGGCCTGCTTGACGCATTCCTCGTTGATCACGGGCAGCATGCCGGGCATGGCGGCATCAACGAGCGAGACGTTCGAATTCTGCGGCTTGCCGAATTCCGTCGAGGCTCCGGAAAAGAGCTTCGAGTTGCTCAGCACCTGGGCATGGACTTCCATGCCGATGATGACTTCCCAGTCGCCGGTGGCGCCGGGAATGAAGCGTTTCGGATCTGGCGTACGGACGTCAACAATGGTCATGAAATGCTCTTGGATGGGCTGTTCTTCTTTATTTGTGAGGTAGAGCAAATGATGGCACGGCGCAAGACTTTCGCCGGAGAGCCATGCATCTGAAGCGTTCAGATACTGGGGCCATAGGTGCCGTTATCGTCAGACACCAGCTGCTTGACAAGACCAACGGAGGGAACATCGCGATCGAGCTTCGGCGAGTAGGCAACTGACAGCCACTGGATTGCATAGCCATGCTTGCGGAAGAATTCGATCGCTTCAGCATTCGCTGAATGCGTCTGCAGCGCAGCCTTCTCGAATCCCTGCCCGGCGATGTCCTTCTCGATCCGCTCGAGCAAGGCCGAGCCCAGGCCCTGACGCAGATGAGAAGGGGCGATCCAGAAGTCGGAGATGTTTTCGTCCAGCGCCTCGCGTGCGGCCCAGCCGGCAATGACCCCATTCTGCTCGACCACCGTAATGGTCAGCCAGGCGCTTTGCGTAAAAGTCTTGAAGGCGTTGCCGGCAGCCTCGAGCAGAGTATCGGTCTCGCCGATTGCCGCCATTGCCCTTTGCCAGGCACGAAGCCCGATTTCGGTCAATAAATCCGCTTCGCCTTCCCGTGCGTTGCGTATCTGGATCATGGCGCCCCCGCGTTTGATCGCAGTAAAACATTGCGGAGTTTGATTTTCCAGCCCCGCCGAGCAATCACAGGCGCGGGTTATTAGCCGCTTTATTGAAGCACCCCATAGGCTTGACCGCGTTTTGGCGCTCTTCTATGGATGGCCATCCACGGAGCTTTTATGTCCAACTTGCCTGAGACCCGGTAAAGGCCCTGCCCGCAGATCCTGTCTGCGCGCATGGGCCGGAGAAAACGAAGCCCTGACGTTCAGCCGAACGTCAGATCGTTTTTGTGCGCCCCGCGATGGGCGCGAACCGGATTTTCACGACAATGGATATCTCACGCGCTGAACAGCGTATTCTCCACCTGTTGGCACAGGGCGGCCGCATCGAACTCGAACGCGACGACAGAAAGAAAATCGGTATCGTTCGCTGCTTTACCCGCGACGGCTGGCTCTATCCCGGCTTCGACTTGGAACTCTTCCGCAAGCTCAAACGGCTGAAGGCGATAAAATCATCGTCCGGACAGCCTTACCGCATCACGGAACGGGGACTCCGACTCGTGCGGGCACAACTCGACAATCGCTGACCTCGTTTGGCGCCGTCCGGCTTAGAGCGGTTCAGCTTTTCATGAAGGCCATGAAGCGCAGAACCGCTCTAAGCTCTTTGATCTTTTCGCAATCCCGGACGGAAAACCGCTTCGCACTTTCCTGGGATTGCTATAGGACGGCGCCACGCCGCACGCTCACGCGTTCATTCCCCCATCGACGGCGATCGACGCACCGGTAATGAAGCGCCCACCGGAGCCGGCGAGATGGGTCACGGTTGCTGCGATATCTTCCGCCTTTCCGTAATGACCGAGCGCGATCAGCTTTCGTGAAGCATCCGCGCGATCGCTGTCGGCGGGATTCATATCGGTGTCCGTCGGACCCGGATCGATATTGTTGACCGTGATCCCGCGCTTTCCAACATCCCGGGCAAGCCCGCGTGCAAAGCCACCAAGAGCGGCCTTCGTCATGGAGTAGAGCGTCAGTCCCGGGCCTGGCACATGATGCGCGAGGCAGGATCCGATCGAAATGATGCGCCCACCTTCTCCCATGTGATTCAATGCCGCCTGCGAGGCCACAAATACAGATTTCACATGGATTGCCAGCATGGTGTCGATCTCCTCGACCGTGACTCTCTCGGGCGGCGAAGCGGCAAATATGCCGGCATTATTCACAAGGATATCGAGGCGCCCCAGGACTCTGACCGTTTCATCGACGGCCGCCCTCGCCGCCGCCACATCCGCGGCATCGGCCTGTATGGCCAATCCTCTTCGCCCCGATGCCTCAACGGCTGCCGTCACGGCGGCGGCCCGTTCCTTCGAATTTACATAGGTTATCGCGACATCCGCGCCCTTGTCCGACAGCGCCTTTGCGATTGCCGCACCTATGCCACGGCTTCCGCCCGTCACAAGAGCCACCTTCCCCAACAATTCCTGCATGAATCACCTATTAATATACCCATCGGTACATATTTCGTAACGACCTTGTGTCGGAGCGTCAAGCCTTTTATATACCTTGCGGTACAGAAAGGATGATGGATTGGCAGCACGAGGCAGACCCCGCGAATTCGACCGAGCGGAAGCGTTGTGGCAAGCAATGATGCTCTTCTGGGAACGCGGCTATGAAGGCACGACGATTTCGGACCTGATCGAGACCATGGCGATCAGTAAGCCAAGCTTCTATGCCGCCTTTACCAGCAAGGAAGAGCTCTTCAAGGAAACGTTAGCGCTTTATCGAACGACCGAGAACACTCCGGTACAGGCTGTCCTGGGCGAAACCCCCGGCGCAAAGGATGCGATCGCAGCGGCTCTGCTATCCTATATCAGGTCCTATACCGCACCTGACAAACCGCGCGGCTGCATGATCGTGCTGGCATCGCTTCTGGGGATCCCGGAAAATGCTGGAATCAGGTCGCTGCTGCGGGAGAGCCGCGAGCACAACGAGGACGAATTATGTGCGCGGATTGCGCGTGGCATCGCCGAGGGTGATGTTTCGGCACAGGCAGACGCCCGGCGCATGGCGATCTTCTATGCGACAATGATCGAGGGGCTTTCCATCCAGGCCCGCGATGGGGCCTCCTTCGAAAAACTCCAGCAGGCTGTCGATGGCGCCGTTGCCGCCTGGGATGTTCTTGTGGCGCCGCCGGACTAAGATCGTCGGGCAATCTCTCCGAACTTCAGCGCAATACTTTCTTCAGATGCACCTTTTGAAGAATGACGGCGAGCGCCTGGTCGTAGTCCTCTCCCCGCCAGACGATCTGAAAGCCGCAGCGCTCATATAGCCGGATCGCGCCGGAATTATTGGCGTGGGTGTCAATCCTCGCAGCCTTGATCCCGGAAGATGCCATCCTGGCGCATACGTGTTCGATCAGCATCGATCCGATTCCACGGCCCTGGTGCCCTGGGTCGACCCAGAGGTCCGATATGTGGTCCGGATGGTCCTCACGCGCGATCCAGCCGACGACGCAATCGTCAATTTCCGCAACGACGACTTCGCCTTTCGCGTTTGCAGGATAGATCGAGAACTCCCTGCGGGCAGCTTCGATGACCGCAGGGCTGGCGAAATTGGCATCCAAAGTACCGCTCGATCGCCAAGCGGCAAAACCGACCGAGGCGACGGATTCATGGTCGCCGACGGTCATGTCGCGCAATATGGGACCGCTTACCACCACTTCGCAGGTGTGAACCTGCCCGCTGCCTGCTCGATGATGTGAGCGGTCTTGAAGAGCGTCTCCTCGTCAAAAGCCCTGCCGATGAGCTGCAGGCCTAGCGGCAAGCCCTTCTGGTCAAGACCGGCGGGAACGGCAATGCCCGGCAGGCCGGCCATATTGACCGTCACCGTGAAGATGTCGTTGAGGTACATCTTGACCGGATCGGAAGCCAGATCCTCGTCGGCGACGCCGAAAGCAGACGATGGGGTTGCAGGCGTCAGGATGGTGTCGACACCGGCATCGAAGGCAAGCTCGAAATCGCGCTTGATGAGTGTGCGGACCTTCTGGGCGCGCAGGTAATAGGCGTCATAATAGCCGGCAGACAGCACATAGGTGCCGATCATGATGCGGCGCTTGACTTCCTGACCGAAGCCCGCAGCGCGCGTCTTTTCGTACATTTCGACGATGTCCCTGCCATCGACACGCAAGCCGTAGCGTACGCCGTCATAGCGGGCAAGGTTCGACGAGGCTTCGGCCGGCGCCACAATATAATAGGCCGGCAGCGCATATTTCGTGTGCGGCAGCGAGATGTTGACGATCTCGGCGCCCGCATCCTTGAGCCAGGCGATGCCCTGTTGCCAGAGCGTTTCGATCTCTTCCGGCATGCCGTCGACGCGATATTCATTCGGAATGCCGATCTTCATGCCCTTCAGCGACTTGCCGAGTGCCGATTCATAGTCCGGCACCGGCATGTCGACGGAGGTCGTGTCCTTGGCATCGACGCTCGCCATTGACTTCAGCAGGATCGCAGCGTCGCGAACATCACGGGCGATCGGACCGGCCTGGTCAAGCGAGGAGGCGAAGGCGACCGTCCCCCAGCGCGAGCAGCGGCCGTAGGTCGGCTTGATGCCGACAGTACCGGTAAAGGCGGCCGGCTGGCGGATGGAGCCGCCGGTATCCGTTGCAGTGGCGCCGGCGCAGAGATGTGCCGCAACCGCAGCGGCTGAACCGCCCGAGGAACCGCCCGGAACGAGCTGCTGGTTGGAACCGCGTGCGCGCCAGGGGTTGATGACCGGACCATAGTAGGAGGTTTCGTTGGAGGACCCCATGGCAAACTCGTCCATGTTGAGCTTGCCGAGCATGACGGCGCCATCGTCCCAGAGGTTCTGCGTGACCGTCGATTCGTAATGCGGCTCGAAACGATCGAGGATATGGCTGCAGGCCTGGGTATGAATGCCTTCCGTGGCAAACAGGTCCTTGATTCCGAGCGGAATGCCTTCGAGTGCCCCGGCCTTGCCACTGGCGATACGGGCGTCAGAGGCTTCCGCCATCTGCAGGGCCTTTTCCGGCGTGACCTTCACGTAGGCGTTGAGCTGGTCGTTGGCCGCCTCGATCGCGGAGATATAGGCTTCGGTCAGCTCAGTCGCGGTGATCTCCTTGGCGCGCAGCTTCTGGCGGGCTTCGGCAATGGTCAGGCTTGTAAGTTCACTCATATTGTTTCGCTTCACGTCTCGAAGAAGAGGACTGTGTGGTGTCGGAATGCGCAAGCGATCTCGGCGCGCCTATTCCACGACCTTGGGCACGAGGAAGAAATTCTGGTCGGTGATGGGAGCATTCGAAACGATGTCGGATGCCTTGCCGCCATCGGCAACCTCGTCGGTCCGCTTCTTCATCGCCATGGGCGTGACGGACGTCATGGGCTCGACGCCGGACACATCCACTTCGGAGAGTTGCTCGACGAAGCCGAGGATTCCGTTCAGCTCACCCATCATGCGTTCAGCCTCGTCTTCGGTGACGGCGATACGGGCAAGGCGCGCGACGCGCTTAACGGTGGCAAGATCGACGGACATGGCAAACTCCGGATGGGATTTTTCCTACCCGCTATAAAGGCCATGTCCGCCGCGTGCAACGGGGTATTGTTACAGCGAAAGGCTCTCGCCGGGCTTCGGCGTCTTCACCGCCGTCTTCGAACCCTCCATGCCGGAAACGAACTTTTCCGGAGTCTGGTCGATAATCGGGAACGTGCCGTAGTGGCAGGGCATGGCGGTCTTGAAATTGAAGAAACGCTGGCATGCGAGCGCTGCCACCGCACCTCCCATGGTGAAGCGATCCCCGATCGGCACGATGCCGATATCAGGCTGATGCAACTCGTTGATGAGGCCCATGTCCGAGAAAATGTCGGTATCGCCCATATGGAACAGCGTCGGCTCGTCGTCGAAATGCAGCATGAGGCCGTTCGGATTGCCCAGTGAGTGCGAGACACCATCCTCGGTGATCTGCGCTGATGAGTGAAGTGCATTGGTGAAAGTCGCCGAGAAGCCGCCAAGGGCCACGGTACCGCCGGTATTGCCCATTTCGAGCTTGGAAACGCCCTTGGTGGCGAGCCAGGATGCGAGGTCAGCATTGGCGAGAACGACCGCACCCGTTTCCTTGGCGATCGCGACCGTATCGCCGACATGATCGGTGTGACCATGGGTCAGCAGGATATGTGTGACACCGGATGTGACGTTCTTCGCATCGATGCCGGCAAAGGAGGAATTGCCGGTAAAGAACGGGTCAATAAGGATTCTTGCCTTGGCCGTCTCGATGCGGAAGGCGGCATGGCCAAGCCAGATGATCTTCATAAATCTGCTCCTTTGAACTTGATTTGAAACGTAGATCCGGTGTTACTGCGCCGCGCATCCCGATGAAGGCCGAGGGATGCAACAGCACTTTCGAGTCCACGCTTAGTCCTTCCGAAAATCGCTTCCGATTTTTCCGGGGTTATGCGCTAGGACATATCCGAAACCGGCACAAAGAAAAGCTGTGCGGGCTTCAATTTCTCTTGACGGGATGACATGTCGATGACGACGCTTACCATCGAAGAGCTTGCAACCGTGCTACAGCCTGGACAGCCCGTCGCCGGCCTCGATCTCGGCACCAAAACTATCGGTGTAGCGATGTCGGATCTCGGGCTCAGGTTCGCCACGCCAAGGCCGGTCATAAAGCGTGTCAAATTCACGATCGACGCCGAGGTGCTGCTCGCCTTCGCCGAAAAGGAAAAGATCGCGGCCTTCATCATCGGACTCCCCATCAACATGGACGGCTCGGAGGGGCCTCGCGTGCAAGCAACACGCGCCTTCGTGCGCAACATGGGCGAAAAGACCACCCTTCCCTTCATCTATTGGGACGAGCGCTTATCCACCGTCGCTGCCGAACGGGCGCTTCTGGAAATGGATGTCTCGCGCGCCAAGCGGGCCGAGCGTATCGATTCGGCCGCCGCAAGCTTCATCCTTCAGGGGGCGCTCGACAGGCTCTCCTTGCTGGCAAGATCGGCCACCAGGCCCGCCGACTGACGACCTCTCCACCATGCAGCAATCGCCTTGCGTTTGCGCAAGCCGATGATGGCGAAAACGATCAGGCTGTCGAACGCGATGGCGCGGGCCACCAGCGGGGGAATCGACTCGGGCGGAATGCCAAGCGCGTGGCCATAGACCTGGAAGACAAGGTCGTGCACCTGGCGTGAAAACATGAAGATACCGAAACTGATGTCGTAATAGGAAAGCCAATACCAGCCGCCGAGAAACAGGACAGGGCCGGCCCAGAAAATCAGAAACCACTTCATGCGGTTCTTCCTTAATTTTTTTGCACTGCGCCGCTGCCGGACAAAATCAACCAGTTCGGCAACGCCATGACACTCAAGACGAGCGCCGGCACTGCGATATTCAGGGCCAGCACTGCGAAAAACATCATCGCGAAGATCAGAAACGCCGCCTTTGCCAGTTTGGTTCCCATGATAGTGCGATCAGTACAATTGGTATCACCGGCACACTGGCCGGTTAACCAGCGGCACGCAACGTAAACCATTTGTTAAGGTTAACGGCAGACTCGACCGCTGTGGACAAGGCCTCCCCGCTTCCTCATCCCACTGGATGTTTCCTTAAATCGGGATCGATTTAAGGATAAAACATGCAGCAGTTCAAAGTGCTACAGCGACCTTTGTGCGTCTGAAAAGACGCACGGCGCTGTAGAAGGAAATTCAGCCGTAAACGCCGCGCACGAGCCGCTTGATCGCACCGGCCGCCTTCTCCCAATCCTTCGACATCTTCAACGTGAGACCCGCGCATTGACCACCGGTCGCGGCAGAGAGAACGAGGTGCTGAACGGCTCCGAACAGGACGGCGTTGACGGCGACGGTATCGACGCCCTTGGGCGGCATTAGCGAGCCGCGCATGCGTTCGAGCCATGCGGAAAGCGCCTTGGAGCGAGCCTCCGATAGCCGCCTCACCTGCTCCGTGCTTTCGGAAACCTCCCATGCAACGATACGACGCATGAGCGGATCGTGACGCAAGGCTTCGAGGAACAGAAGTATCAGCCGTTCCATCAGATCGCCGTAGGTCAAGAGAAACATGCCGCCGCTGTCTTCGGGAATATGATCCTTGACCCAGCTTCCAAGATCGGCGCCGATCGCTTCGACCAGACCGTCAAGACCCCCATAATAACGGTAGATCAACTGCTTGTCGCAACCGGCGCGCCGAGCCACGGCATTGATGCCGAAATTCTGAAACCCTTCCTCCGCCAGAAGCGATTTGGCCGCCACCAGGATGGCCCGCGCGGTGGCGGCTCGGTCCCGGATACGCTTCTCGGGTTTCGTCCCGAGATCAATCGGCTTTTCGAGAACCGCGCTTGCATTCGGCATTGTGTCGACCCCAGCTTGTCACCAACCGGCGATTAGCAGCGGTCATCAACCCCGACAATGGCGCCAGGCGCCATTGCTTCCAAACATTTGTGGATATTTGCATTTGTCGCGGCGCCCCAGAAGCGAATACCAGCGAAGATCCGAGCGCCCCGACACAACAGCTTCAAGTCGCCGGCGGATAGAGCAGATCGACGATGTAGCTGGCGTCGAAGCGGGAATCGAGCATGCCGTAGGTCGAACGCCAGCCACCGGCGAGCCTCGTTTCGATAAAGGCGTCGGCAATGCGCCCTGCCCCCAGCCGATAGAGTTCGGCCGCACCGGCTGCGAGCGCCAGCTGCTCGACGAGAAGCCGGGCAGCACCCTCGTCACGCTCGCAGAGTGCCATGGCGGCGCGCAAAACGTCTATGGTCTTCTTGCCGGCAGGTCCGAGATCGCGCGCAAGACCGGTAAAGACCGTTTCGAACAGGTCCTTGCCCCGGTTGAGGACGCGCAGGACATCGAGCGCCATGACGTTGCCGGAACCTTCCCAGATGGCATTGACAGGAGCTTCGCGGTAATGGCGCGCGATAGGACGCTCTTCGATGTAGCCACTGCCACCGATGCACTCCATCGCCTCATAGATCAGCGCCGGAGCGATCTTGCAGCACCAGTACTTGGCGACCGGCGTCATGACCCGGGCGAAAGAGGCTTCCTCGGCGCTACCGCGTGCCTTGTCAAAGGCATCCGCCAGCCGGAAGGACAGCGCCGTTGCCGCCGCGACGTCCAGCGCCATGTCGGCGAGCACGCGGGTCATGATCGGCTGGTTGACCAGCATCTTGCCAAAGACGCTGCGGCCGCGCGTATGGTGCACGGCTTCCGCAAGCGAAGCGCGCATGATGCCGGCAGAGGCAAGCGCGCAGTCGAGCCGAGTCAACGTCACCATGTCGAGAATGGTTCGAATACCAGCATCGGGAGCACCGAGAAGGAAGCCGAACGTGTCGCTGAACTCCACTTCCGAGGAGGCGTTCGAGCGATTGCCGATCTTGTCCTTCAGCCGCTGGAACTGCAGGCCATTGGCCGAACCATCCTCCAGCAGGCGGGGAACCAGGAAGCAGCCCATGCCTTCCTTGGTCTGCGCGAGCATGACGAAAGCATCACTCATCGGCGCCGACATGAACCATTTGTGTCCCGATAGCCTATAGATCCCTTCGCTGACCCTTTCGGCGCTTGTCTTGTTGGCGCGAACATCGGTTCCGCCCTGCTTCTCCGTCATGCCCATGCCGATAGTGACGGCAGTCTTCTGCATGGCCGGCTTGTTGGACGAATCATATTTGCGCGACAGGATCTTCGGCGCCCAATCCTTCTGCACGGCCGGAGAGGCGGAAAGCGCCGCCACGGACGCACTCGTCATCGTCAAGGGGCAGAGGTGGCCGCATTCGAGCTGCGCGGTCAGATAGAAACGCGCGGCGCGGATCTTGTGCGCCTTGTCCTTGGCCTCGGCATCGGCCTGCGGATCCCAGACTGAAGAATGCAGACCGACCGACATGGAGCGGCGCATCAAGGCGTGCCAGGCCGGATGAAACTCGACCACGTCGAGACGTTCGCCGCGCGGTCCATGGGTCCTGAGCTGCGGCGTGCCCTGGTTGGCCATGCGCGCGAGTTCCTGCGCCTCGTGCGAGGTCACATAACGGCCCATCTGCTCGAGATCCTCACGGGTCGCGCGCGGCAGCCCGGACGTCAGATCAACGATCAGGGGATCGGTGCGATAGGCGTTGATGCCGGACCAGAGGCTCGGCTGGTTCAGGTCGGCGAATTTGTCGTCAGTCCGGTTCGATTGAGTCATGAATTGCTTCTAGAGAAGAGGCTGTCAAAAGGAAACCGGAAGTTACGATTTCGCTCGTCTCTGCTCTAGCGGGATTCGTACGAAATTGCATGCGGACTTGCATCATTGTCTGCAGCACGCGCTTGCCGAGGACAGCCCCAGTCTTTATAGACCCGCTGACGACATTCAGAGGGCAGGTTCATGGTCTTCTTCCCCCACCGCCATCTCATCGGCATCAAGGGCCTTACCGAACAGGATATCACCTATCTTCTCGACAAGGCCGACGAGGCGGTCAAGATCAGCCGCCAACGAGAAAAGAAGACGTCCACCCTACGTGGTCTAACCCAGATCAATCTTTTCTTCGAGGCTTCCACGCGGACGCAATCCTCCTTCGAGCTTGCCGGCAAGCGGCTCGGCGCCGACGTGATGAACATGTCCGTCGGCAACTCGTCGGTAAAAAAGGGCGAGACGCTGATCGACACGGCAATGACGCTGAACGCGATGCGCCCCGACGTGCTGGTGATCCGGCATTCGAGCGCGGGAGCAGCCGCCCTCCTCGCCCAGAAGGTTTCCTGCTCCGTGATCAATGCCGGCGACGGCCAGCATGAACACCCGACGCAGGCCCTCCTGGACGCACTGACGATCCGCCGCGCCAAGGGCAAGCTTTCGCGCATCATTGTCGCGATCTGCGGCGACGTCCTTCATTCGCGCGTTGCCCGCTCCAACATCCTTCTGCTTAACGCCATGGGTGCACGGGTGCGCGTAGTGGCGCCAGCCACCTTGCTGCCGACAGGGATCGCCGAAATGGGCGTCGAAGTGTTCCATTCGATGAAGGACGGCCTGAAGGACGCCGATGTGGTGATGATGCTCAGGCTGCAGCGCGAGCGTATGTCCGGCGCCTTCGTGCCCTCGGTGCGCGAGTACTTTCATTACTACGGGCTCGACGCCGAGACATTGAAGGCGGCGAAGGAGAATGCGCTGGTGATGCATCCGGGCCCGATGAACCGCGGCGTCGAAATCTCCTCTGAAGTTGCCGACGGCCCGCAGAGCGTGATCGCCGAACAGGTTGAAATGGGTGTTGCAGTGCGCATGGCCGTCATGGAAGCCCTGCTCGTCTCGCAAAATCAGGGGCCGCGTGCATGAAGAAGTCGATCGTCCTCCAAAATGTCCGGATCGTTGATCCTTCGCGCAATCTCGACGAAATCGGAACGGTCGTCGTCGAGAACGGCGTTATCGCCGCCGCCGGCAAGGAGGCGCAGAACCAAGGGGCCCCCCAGGGTGCCGAAATCCGTAATTGCACGGGGCTCGTCGCCATTCCCGGCCTCGTCGATGCACGCGTGCATGTCGGCGAGCCAGGCGCCGAGCATCGCGAGACGATCGCTTCGGCGAGCCGCGCTGCGGCTGCCGGCGGAGTGACATCCTTCATCATGATGCCGGACACCGATCCGGTGATCGACGACATCGCCCTCGTCGAATTCGTCAGGAAGACGGCACGGGACCACGCGGTGGTCAATGTCTATCCGGCGGCGGCCATTACCAAGGGGCTCGCCGGCGAGGAGATGACTGAGATCGGCCTGCTCATGGAAGCCGGCGCCGTCTCTTTTACCGATGGCCGCTCCAGCGTCCATGACACGCAGGTGCTTCGCCGGGTGATGACCTATGCCCGCGAATTCGGCGCCATCATCTGCAGCGAGACGCGCGACAAATATCTTGGCGCCAATGGCGTCATGCATGAAGGCCTGCTCGCAAGCTGGCTCGGTCTTTCCGGCATCCCGAAGGAAGCGGAGCTGATCCCGCTCGAACGCGATCTCAGGATTGCGCAACTGACCCGTGGCAAATATCACGCCGCGATGATTTCCGTCCCCGAGTCCGTCGAGGCGATCGAACTTGCCCGCAGCCGCGGTGCGAATGTCACCTGCGGCATCTCAATCAATAATCTGGCGCTCAACGAAAACGATATCGGCGAATACCGTACCTTCTTCAAGCTTTACCCGCCGCTGCGTTCGGAGGACGACCGCACAGCCATGGTGGAGGCGCTTGCAAGCGGCGCGATCGATATCATTGTTTCGTCGCACGATCCGCAGGACGTCGATACGAAGCGTCTGCCATTCAGCGAAGCGGCGGACGGCGCCGTCGGTCTAGAAACCATGCTGGCGGCGGCGTTGCGGCTGCATCACAGCGGTCAGGTCAGCCTCATGCGCCTCGTCGATGCCATGTCGACGCGGCCGGCGCAGATCTTCGGGATCGAGGCGGGCACGCTCAAGCCAGGTGCGAAGGCGGATATTGCCCTGATCGATCTCGACGAGCCTTGGCTTGTGACGAAGGACATGCTTCTTTCGCGCTCGAAGAACACGCCTTTCGAGGACGCACGCTTCAGCGGGCGTGCCGTTGCGACCTATGTCGCCGGACAATGCGTGCATTCGCTCTGACAGCGTGAGGGAGACGATATCGTGGCTGGTTTCATGACATGGCAGATCACACTGCCGATTGCGCTCGCGGCACTCGCCATCGGCTATCTTCTCGGCTCCATTCCCTTCGGCCTGCTCCTGACCCGCGCCGCTGGCCTCGGTGATGTCCGCAAGATCGGCTCCGGCAATATCGGCGCGACCAATGTGCTGCGCACCGGCAACAAAAAGCTGGCAGCGGCTACGCTTCTCCTTGATGCCTTCAAGGGCACGGCGGCAGTTCTGATCGTCAATCATGCCTTCGGCGAAGAGGCCGCCGTCCTCGCGGGTTTTGCCGCCTTCGTGGGGCATCTCTTTCCGGTCTGGATCGGTTTCAAGGGCGGCAAGGGGGTTGCGACCTATATCGGCATCCTGCTCGGTCTTGCGCCGATCATGGTCGTGCTCTTCGGCGTCGTCTGGCTGGCGATCGCATTTACGACCCGCTACTCCTCGCTTTCCGCTCTGGTTGCAACTCTTGTCATTCCGGTTGCATTGTGGCTATTGGGTGCCGAGGAGATCGCCGCCGTCATGGCGGTCATGACGCTGATCTCCTGGTGGAAGCACAAAGCCAACATCGGCCGTCTGATGAACGGCACGGAAACCAAGATCGGAGCCAAGGGATAATGGACGCACGCAGCGCAAGGCCAGAGGGAGTTGCGCTGACGGAAAGGCAAAGAATTGCCTGGCTGCGCCTGATCCGCTCCGACAATATCGGTCCGGTAACCTTTCGCGATCTTATCCACCAATTCGGATCCGCCGAAACCGCGCTCGCCATGCTGCCGGAACTGTCCGCCCGCGGCGGCGCCACGCGGGCGATTCGGATAGCAAGCGAGGCGGAAGCGCTTCGCGAATTGGAAGCCGTTCGCAAATTTGGTGCCCGTTTCATCGGCATTGGCGAACCCGATTATCCATCCGCGCTCAGGCAGGTCGAGGGCGCGCCGCCTCTCATCACCGTCAAGGGCGATCTCGCGGTCGCCACCCGGCCCGCGGTCGGGATCGTTGGCTCCCGCAATGCCTCGATCAGCGGTGCGAAATTCGCAGCGATGATCGCGCGCGACTGCGGCAGAACCGGGTATGCGGTGGCCTCGGGCCTGGCGCGTGGCATCGACACGGCGGCGCATCGGGCAAGCCTCGAAACCGGCACGATTGCAGCGATGGCCGGCGGGCTCGATCAGCCCTATCCTCCGGAAAATCGGGCATTGCTCGACGAAATCTGGAACGGTAACGGGCTTGCCATCAGCGAAATGCCTTTCGGATGGGAACCGCGGGCGCGCGACTTTCCTAGGAGAAACCGGCTGATCGCGGGCATCGCGCTTGCGACCGTCGTCGTGGAGGCGGCGTTTCGATCCGGTTCGCTGATCACGGCGCGCCTTGCCGGCGAGTTCGGCCGGCTGGTCTTTGCGGTCCCGGGTTCGCCTCTTGATCCTCGCTGCCAAGGGACGAATGCCCTGCTGAAGGACGGCGCCTTGATCGTAACCAGTCCCCAGGATGTGATCGAGGCGCTGGCGCCGCTCTCGCAGCTCGACCTGTTTGCGACACTTGGCGCCGGGGAGCCCGATCGTCATGATGGAAGGTCACTTGCGCCGCCGGACGAATCCGAGCGGGTTCTCATTACCGATGCACTGGGCCCTACGCCCGTCGAGATCGATGACATCGTCCGCCATACCGGACTGTCGCCATCATCGGTCTATCTCATTCTTCTGGAGCTGGATATCGCCGGTCGGCTGCACCGCCACCCCGGCGGATTGATCTCGATTGTGATGGCGGATTGAGAACCGGACGCTCATGCCCGCCGCTTACGGACACCCCGAAAACAGAACGGCTTACGCTTTCCAGAAATTGCGATATCTTCACGCTCTCTCTACAGTTGCATTTCGGTGCATCACGCAAAAATGTGGCAAACCTCTTGACCGGAGCGATTTCCCCATCCATGTCGAAGGGCCGGAAGCGATCCGTCTTCCCAAGCAAGTCGTGCCGTTCAGTCTCGTAGTCAGAGAATCATGATGAATGTTGTAGTGGTGGAATCGCCTGCCAAGGCCAAGACGATCAACAAGTATCTGGGACCCGGATATAAGGTTCTTGCGTCCTTCGGTCATGTGCGCGATCTGCCCGCCAAAGACGGATCGGTGCTGCCCGATAAGGATTTCGAGATGCTTTGGGAGGTCGACGGCGCCTCCTCGAAGCGGATGAAGGACATTGCCGATGCGGTGAAATCCTCCGACGGCCTGATTCTTGCGACCGACCCGGATCGTGAGGGCGAAGCGATCTCCTGGCATGTGCTTGATCTTCTCAACAAGAAGCGCGTCATCAATGGCAAGCCTGTGAAGCGCGTCGTCTTCAACGCCATCACCAAGAAGGCGGTGCTGGACGCGATGGCCGAGCCGCGCGAGATCGACGCGGCGCTGGTCGATGCCTATCTTGCCCGACGCGCACTGGACTACCTCGTCGGTTTCAATCTCTCTCCGGTGCTCTGGCGCAAGCTGCCGGGCGCGCGTTCGGCCGGCCGTGTGCAGTCCGTGGCCCTTCGTCTGGTCTGCGACCGCGAGTCGGAGATCGAACGCTTCATCTCGGAAGAATACTGGAATCTCTCGGCCATTCTGAAGACCCCGCGCGGCGATGAATTCGAGGCGCGTCTGGTTGCGGCGAACGGCAAGCGGCTGCAACCGCGTTCCATTGGAAACGGCGAGGAAGCGGGCAAGCTGAAGGCTTTGCTCGAGGGCGCGAGCTATGTCGTCGATACGGTCGAAGCAAAGCCCGTCAAGCGCAATCCGGCCCCTCCCTTCACTACATCGACGCTGCAACAGGCGGCTTCCTCCAAGCTCGGCTTCTCCGCGTCGCGTACGATGCAGGTCGCGCAGAAGCTTTACGAAGGCGTCGATATCGGCGGCGAAACCGTCGGTCTCATTACCTATATGCGTACCGATGGCGTGCAGATGGCGCCGGAAGCGATCGATGCCGCAAGGCGCGCCATCGTCGATCAGTTCGGTGACCGCTACATGCCGGAAAAAGCACGCTTCTATTCGACCAAGGCAAAGAACGCTCAGGAGGCACATGAGGCGATCCGCCCGACGGATTTCTATCGTTCTCCCGACCGCATCCGCAAATTTCTCGATGCCGACCAGATCAAGCTTTATGATCTTATCTGGAAACGCGGCATCGCCAGTCAGATGGCATCCGCCGAGATCGAGCGGACAACCGTCGATATCCTTGCCGACAATGCCGGCCAGAAGGCGGGACTACGTGCCGTTGGCTCAGTGATCCGATTCGACGGTTTCATCGCCGCCTATACGGATCAGAAGGAGGACGGCGAGCAGAGCGACGACGGTGATGAGGATGGTCGCCTGCCGGAAATCAATGCGCGCGAAAACCTCGCCAAGCAGAAGATCAACGCGACGCAGCACTTCACTGAGCCGCCGCCGCGTTATTCGGAAGCCTCGCTGATCAAGAAGATGGAAGAGCTCGGCATCGGCCGGCCGTCGACCTATGCGGCGACGCTCGCCACGCTTCGTGATCGCGACTACGTGACGATCGACAAGCGCAAGCTGGTACCGCAGGCCAAAGGCCGGCTCGTGACAGCCTTCCTGGAAAGCTTCTTCACGAAGTATGTCGAATACGACTTCACGGCCGACCTTGAGGAAAAGCTCGACCGCATCTCCGCCGGCGAACTCGACTGGAAACAGGTGCTGCGTGAATTCTGGAAGGACTTTTTCGCGCAGATCGAAGACACGAAGGAACTGCGCGTCACCAACGTGCTCGACTCGTTGAACGAGGCACTCGCGCCGCTTGTCTTCCCGAAACGCGAAGACGGCAGCGATCCGCGCATCTGCCAAGTGTGCGGTACCGGCAATCTGTCGTTGAAGCTCGGCAAATACGGTGCGTTCATCGGCTGCTCGAACTATCCGGAATGCAACTATACTCGCCAGCTTTCGTCCGAAAACGGGGCTGAGGCGGAAGCCGCAGCGCTGAACGAGCCGAAGGGCCTCGGTACCGATCCGGTAACCGGCGAGGAGCTGACGCTGCGCTCCGGCCGCTTCGGTCCCTATGTCCAGCGCGGCGACGGCAAGGATGCCAAGCGAGCTTCGCTGCCGAAGGGCTGGCGCCCGGAGGAAATCGATTACGAAAAGGCAATGGCGTTGATCTCGTTGCCGCGCGATATCGGCAAGCATCCGGAGACCGGCAAGATGATCTCCTCCGGCATCGGGCGCTATGGGCCCTTCCTGCTGCACGACGGCACCTACGCCAATCTCGAGACCGTTGAAGACGTCTTCACCATCGGTCTCAACCGCGCCGTGACAGTTCTGGCAGAGAAGCAGAACAAGGCGCCAGGAGCCAGCCGCGGAACAACGGCGGCCCTCAAGGAGTTAGGCGACCATCCTGACGGTGGCGCCATCACTGTTCGCGACGGCAAATACGGCCCCTATGTCAACTGGGGCAAGGTCAACGCCACCTTGCCCAAGGGCAAGGATCCGCAGTCGATAACAGTCGAAGAAGCGCTGGCATTGATTGCGGCAAAAGGGAGCAAGTCGGACGGGACCAAGACGACGGCACGATCGAAAGCCAAGACGGCCGCCGCCGACAGCAAGCCGACGAAGACCGCGACCAAGCCGAAGGCGAAGGCAAAGACGCCCGCCAAATCGAAGAAGAGTTCAGAGTGAAAAGAGAGCCGCGCGACAGAACGAGAATTCCGGGCGCACGCACCGGCAAAGTTGGTCGCTCGCACAAGGATCCGGCAGGCGTCGAGCCATTAAACATAGTGCACGGCATGCTGCCGCCGCGCGAAGTCATCCTGCGCTTCATCGCCGATCACCCGCAAAAGGCCTCCAAGAGGGAACTCGCCAAGGCTTTCGGCCTCAAGGGCGAACAACGGGTAGAACTCAAGAATCTGCTGCGTGACCTCGAAGAGGAAGGGATGCTGCAGAAGAACCGCAAGTCCCTGATCCGTCCGGGCGCCCTTCCCCCCGTCACCGTCCTGGACATCACCACCCGCGATAAGGACGGGGAGTTGATCGGTCGACCGGCGGAGTGGCCGGAGGATGCCGGTGTCGCGCCCGCAGTGGCGATCCGCCAATCATCTCCCGCCGGCCGCAATGGGCGAGGCAAAGCCCCGGTCGCCGGCCTCGGCGACCGGATCCTCGCCAAGATATTCCCCGCCACCGACCGCGGTGGTCCGGCCTATACGGCGCGCATCATCAAGGTGATCGACAAGCGGCGCGGTGCCATGCTCGGCGTCTTCCGCGATGCCCCGGGCGGCGGCGGACGGCTCCTGCCGATCGACCGGCGCGGTGAGGAGATGGTGATCGACCTGGACTACAAGGGCGATGCCAAGGACGGCGACCTCGTTGAGGTCGAAGTGGCGCGGCTTGGCCGCTTCGGCCTGCCGCGCGCCAAGGTACTCTCCGTCGTGGGTTCGGTCAGCTCGGAGAAGGCGATCTCGATGATCGCGATCCATGCGCATGGCATTCCCTATATATTTCCCCCTGCGGTCATTGCCGAGGCGGAGGCCGCCAAACCGGCAACGATGGCCCATCGCGATGATTGGCGCGACCTGCCGCTCATCACCATCGATCCGGCCGACGCCAAGGATCATGACGACGCGGTTTTTGCCGAACCGGACCCCTCGCCCGAGAATCCGGATGGCGTTATCGTCAACGTGGCGATCGCGGACGTGTCCTGGTACGTGCGACCAAATTCGGCCCTCGATCGCGAGGCGTTGAAGCGCGGCAATTCGGTCTATTTCCCCGACCGGGTCGTTCCGATGCTTCCGGAGCGCATCTCGAACGATCTCTGTTCCTTGAAGGAAGGTGTCGATCGTCCGGCGCTCGCCGTCCGCATGGTCTTCTCGAAGGAGGGCCGCAAGATCGGCCACGCCTTCCACCGCATCATGATGAAAAGTGCGGCCAAGCTCTCCTATCAGCAGGCACAGGCGGCGATCGACGGCAAGCCGGACGACAAGACCGGACCGCTGCTGGAAACTATTCTGAAGCCGCTTTGGCATGCCTATGACGTGATAAAGCGCGGCCGAGATCGGCGCCAGCCGCTCGAGCTCGATATGCCGGAGCGCAAGATCCTGCTGAAACCCGACGGCACCGTGGACCGGGTGTTCGTGCCGCCGCGCCTCGATGCGCACAGGCTCATCGAAGAGATGATGATCCAGGCCAACGTCGCCGCCGCAGAGACGCTCGAGAAGAGACGCCAGCCGCTGATCTACCGCATCCATGACGGCCCGACGCTTGCCAAACAGGAAGTCTTGCGCGAATTCCTGGCAACGCTCGGCATCTCGCTCGCTAAGGGCGGAAACCTGCGCGCCAACAGCTTTAACGGCATTTTGGCAAAGGCGGAGGGTACCGCGCATCAGACCATGGTCAACGAGATGGTGCTGCGCTCGCAGAGCCAGGCAATCTACAGTCCCGAGAATATCGGGCATTTTGGCCTCAATCTGATGAAGTACGCGCATTTCACCTCCCCGATCCGCCGCTACGCCGACCTCATCGTGCATCGCGCGCTGGTCGACTCGCTTGGCCTTGGTGAGGGCGGCATAACCCCGGACGAGGAAGCTGCGCTCGACGATATCGCCGCCGAGATCTCCACGTTCGAACGGCGTGCCATGGCGGCCGAGCGTGAAACCGTGGACCGCCTGATTGCGCATCATCTCAGCACCCGTGTCGGCGAGGAATTCGACGCCCGTGTCTCGGGCGTTACGAAATCCGGTCTTTTTGTCACGCTGCCGGACTATGGCGCGGACGGTTTCATTCCTATATCCACCCTCGGCAGCGACTACTTCATCTATGATGAGGCGCATCAGGCTTTGACGGGGGAGAAAACCGGTCAGGGCTATCGGCTCGGCGATGCCGTCAAGGTCAGGCTTGCGGAAGCAATCCCACTTGCCGGCGCGCTTCGTTTCGAGATGCTGAGCGACGGGCGCAATATGCCGACAGCAGTGCGCTCATTCCACAAGGCGGGTCGGCGCGATCGGGTGCAGGCCCGCAAGAAGCCTGGCACGAGACCACTGCGCGGACGTCGGTGAACTCCGAAGGTCCGCAGGGAGGACGATGATGACGAACAGCCAGCCCAATGAGGTCGTGCAATACGGCCAGTCGGACGAGAGCGAACGTCCGCTCGGACGCTCGATCATGCGCGGCCTGCTCTGCAAATGTCCTGTCTGCGGCATCGGTCGGCTCTTCGGTGGCTTTCTGAAGCCGGTGGATCGCTGCCAGTTCTGCAACGCGGAGATGTTTCACCAGCGCGCCGACGATCTGCCGCCCTATCTCGTCATCCTGGTGCTCGGCCACGTCGTCGTCGGTGGCTACATGCTCACGGACATGGCCTATCCATTGCCTGTCTGGGTCAGTCTCGCCATCTGGGTGCCGATCACGGTGATGACGGCTCTTCTGTCGATCCAGCCGATCAAGGGCGGCGTGATCGGCCTGCAGTGGGCCTTGAAGATGCATGGCTTCGGCGGCCACAGCGACAATCCGGAAGATTTCGACCAGAAGAGCGGTTCCGTTTGAACAGACCGGATATGACGCCAAGGCCGATGACGGCGGCCTCCAGAAGACCACGCGATGCAGCCGCGCTCATTCTAATCGATCGATCGAACGCAGGGCACCGCATCCTTTTCGGGCGGCGCGGCAGCCGGCACGTCTTCTTTCCAGATACCTATGTCTTTCCGGGTGGCCGGCGGGATCCGAGGGATCACGCGTTGCCCTATTCCATCGACCTGCAGCCGCAAGTAACGGAAAAGCTGCTGCTTTCGAGCCGTGCCGGCTTGACCGTCAGCGGTGCGCGCGCGATGGCCCTTGCCGCTGTCAGAGAGCTTGCAGAAGAAACCGGTCTCGTTCTTGGCAAAGTTACGGAAGAGGCCGCAGGTCCCCAAGGTCTGGTCGCCAATCTTGGCGGGTTGCGTTATGTCGCTCGCGCCATTACCCCACCGGGCCAGGTTCGCCGCTATGACACGCGTTTCTTCTGCACCTTCACGGATGAGGCCGGCATCGATCCCGGGCTCGTCCGCGATTCTGAGGAATTGCTAGATCTCCAATGGCTTGACATCGGAGACATTTCTTGCCTGAACATGCCCGACATAACACGGATCGTTCTCGGAGATGTCATGAGCCTGATGAAAGCCGACCCGTCACTTGGATTTGGCACGCCTGTGCCTTTCTATCTCATGCGCAACGGGCGATTCGCTCGCGATGTTCTCTAAGGATGAATTCATGAATCAGCCGAGAAACGGCACGCCCGGTGATGTCGAGGAAATCCATTGGCCATCACTCGTTGCTGCCATCTCGTCGATTTCCGCAGTCGGCATCGCCATCGGCCTCGGCCTGCCCCTTCTCAGCATTATTCTGGAAAAGCGCGGCATCCCTTCAACGCTGATTGGTCTGAATACGGCTATGGCCGGATTGGCAGCCATGGCCGCAGCGCCCATCACCACGAAACTTGCCCATAAATACGGCGTGGCGCCGACGATGCTCTGGGCGGTGCTGATTTCGGCAATCAGCGCCCTCGGCTTTTATTATGCTGAGGACTTCTGGATGTGGTTTCCGTTGCGTTTCGCCTTCCACGGCGCGACGACAACGCTCTTCATTCTCTCGGAATTCTGGATCAATGCCGCCTCGCCACCCACCAAGCGCGGCTTCGTCCTCGGCATTTATGCGACCGTGCTGTCGATCGGCTTTGCTGCCGGACCGCTGCTCTTTTCGTTGCTTGGCAGCGATGGCATCCTGCCCTTTCTTGTCGGTGCCGGCGCCATCCTGTTGGCTGCCATCCCGATCTTCATCGCGCGCTATGAAAGCCCGGTCCTCGAGGAGAAGCCGGAGCTGCATTTCATGCGCTACGTCTTCCTTGTTCCGACCGCGACAGCGGCGGTCTTCATCTTCGGCGCCGTTGAGGCGGGCGGTCTCGCACTTTTCCCGATTTATGCCGTTCGTGCCCATTTCACGGAATCACAGGCGGCACTTCTGCTCACCATGATGGGCGTCGGCAATGTCATATTCCAGATCCCGCTCGGGATGCTCTCCGATCGGGTTTCCGACAAGAGACCGCTGCTGACGGCGATGGCATGCATGGGGCTCCTCGGGTCGCTGCTGCTCCCCTATCTCGTCACCAACTGGCTGCTGATGGGAGCGATCCTGCTCTTCTGGGGCGGGAGTGTCGCGGGCCTTTACACGGTCGGCCTTGCCCACCTCGGATCACGCCTGACGGGATCCGACCTCGCGGCCGCCAACGCTGCTTTCGTCTTCTGTTATGCCGTCGGCACCGTTGCGGGACCGCAGGCAATCGGCGCCGCCATCGATGTCGCCGGCAACAACGGTTTTGCCTGGTCGATCGCCTGTTTCTTTGGGCTTTATGTAATCCTCTCGGTGGGAAGGGTGCTTTTCCGCCGAAATCGCACTTGACTTTTCGAGCGCGATTTGTAGTTTCGCGCAGAATTCGCCGTGGGCTCGTACAGGTCGTCCACGGCTTCATTTTTCCAAAGGCAGGACGACCATGGCCAAGGCTACAACAATCAAGATCAAGCTGCTGTCGACAGCCGACACCGGTTTCTTCTACGTCACGACGAAGAACAGCCGTACGATGACGGACAAGATGACGAAGACCAAGTACGACCCGATTGCAAAAAAGCATGTCGAGTTCAAGGAAACCAAGATCAAGTAATTTCCTGATCTGGTTCATTTTCTAGAGCGCGCGCCAGCAGGTTGCGCGCTTTTTCATTGTCTTTCGATATCGCCGAACAACGGCCGCCGCCCCTCTCCACCACGAACGAAAAACGCCGCACTTCCGGAGAAGGCGGCGTTCATTACGTTACGGGGGTCGGCCGGCACGCAATCGCGGCACGAGGAACCGCTTTGGTTTGCCTGCCAGCCGACCGACCCCACGACCCAGGAGATGCGGCGGACCTGAGCATCATGGGGTAGATCGATCCCTTTATGGGATGTTGTCCTTTATGTGCGCTAATTTGCGCAAAAATGAAAGAAAATCAACAAATTCTTAATGACAAAAAATCTCAGCTTGCTTTTATGGTTAAATTTCTCGCTTCGACACAACCAGCATATGCTGAAATCACTTCGACAGCAATAGCCGACACGGAGCAGACGTCAGGAAGGAGATAGACTTCAGTAGGACAATTCTTCGTATCGCTCTTAAAATTAAATAAAAATTCCGTATGTCTTATTTAAAGAAAGAAAAGAAAAGAAAAAATATTTCGACGTGCCCACTATGATATGGCTTATACCGGCATAACATCTTCATGATTATGCTTCCTATAAAGGTTTGCAGCTTTAGATTTTGCCTTAATGAGAATTACGCAAAAAATTGAAATCAAAGCGAGCATATAAGACGCTGATGCTCAAAACATTAAAAAATTTTAATGTTATCGACTATCCTGTGGAAGACTGAAAATGGCGGCTGTGAAAGGTCATGCAGCGGCGGCCACCACGCGGTTACGGCCCGAGTTCTTCGCCTCGTAGAGAGCACGATCAGCGTATTTCATGAGCAGTTCCGGCGTCTCAATGGCTGCGATGCGTGAAGAAATACCGAAAGACGCTGTCACATTCAACGAAAGATCGGCTCCGCGCAAGATGAATGGCCTGCCTTCGATGGATGCACGCAACCGCTCGGCTACCGCAGCCGCCACATCGGCTGATGTATCCGGCATGACGATGACAAATTCCTCACCGCCATAACGGCAGGCAAGATCGGCGCCGCGAACCGCGGCTCTGATCCTGTTTGCAAACTCCCTCAGAACCTCATCACCGGCATCGTGACCATAGGTATCGTTAACCTGCTTGAAGCGGTCGATATCGGTGATCAGAACCGACATTGCTCGGCCGCGCGCCACAGAGCGGTTGAAAAGTACGCGAAGGTGGTTGTCGAGATAACGGCGATTATTCAGCCCCGTCAGTGCATCCGTTACCGCCAGTTCGATCGTCTGCTTCACGCTTGCCCGCAGACGGTCGTTGTAGCGCTTGCGGCGCATTTGTGTCAGGCAGCGCGCGACCAGTTCGTTCGGATCGACCGGACGCGCGATATAATCATTCACACCGAGTTCGAGAGCACGGACGACCATGTCGTCTGCTCCCTGATCCGCGACGAGAAGAATCGGCAGGAATCGGGTGCGCTCGAGCGAGCGGAGTTGTGAGCAGAGGCGCAGTGGATCGTAATTGTCGAAGTTGGAGTTGACGATGACGAGTTCGAAGGGACTTTCGGCCGCCTCAAAAATCGCAGCCTGCGGATCGGACATGGCAGAGACATCGGCAATCGGCTTCAGCGCCTTGATAATACGCTCCTGCGAATTGGCACGACCATCGACGAGCAGTACCTGCCCGGTCTCATCGATGCGCCCCTCGCCGCGCAGAAGATCCTCCATTCCCATCGTCTGCGCTGTTTCGGCGCGCATGCGCAGCTCGTCGCTCAACGTCTTCAGCCGAACGAGGCTCTTCACGCGGGACACGAGCTGGAGGTCATTGACCGGCTTGGTCAGAAAATCGTCGGCACCGGCCTTGAGACCGCGGATGCGGTCGGCCGGCTGGTCAAGCGCGGTCACGATCACAACGGGAATGTGGGACGTTTTCGGATTGTCCTTCAATCGCTCGCAGACCTCGAAACCATCCATCCCCGGCATCATGATATCGAGCAGAACGAGATCCACCTGGTGGCGGTCGCATATGGCGAGTGCCTCGAACCCGTCCGAGGCTGTCAGCACATCGAAATACTCGGCAAGCAGCCGTGCTTCCAGCACTTTGACGTTCGCCGGAATGTCATCCACTACCAGGATCCGTGCGGTCATAAGCTTTTCCCCGCCCTATCACTCATCGACATCAGGCGTCGCCCAGATAGGTCTTGATCGTTTCGATGAATTTCGGAACCGAAATCGGCTTCGAGACATAGGCTTCGCAACCGCCCTGGCGAATGCGCTCCTCGTCGCCCTTCATGGCAAATGCCGTCACCGCGATGACCGGAATGACATGCAGATCGCTGTCTTCCTTCAGCCATTTGGTGACTTCCAAGCCGGATACTTCCGGAAGCTGGATATCCATGAGGATCAGATCGGGCCGATGCTTGCGCGCCAGATCGAGCGCTTCCATTCCGTTGCGGGTCTGAATCGTGCTGTAGCCGGATGCCTCGATCAGGTCGCGGAAGAGCTTCATGTTGAGCTCATTGTCTTCTACAATCATCACCTGCTTGGGCATGGCAATCTGTTCCTGCGTCCGGCCTTGCAACTCTTCGTCGAAGATATAAATTCGCGGAGAGCCCGATTCCATGAATCCGAGAGCTTCAAGCTATCGGCATTTGGTTGAAAAAAAGGTAACTTGCCCGGCGAAATGCAAAGCAACTTCAAAACCGGAAAACCGCCCGCAGCCGATCCGCAGGAGACCGCAATCGCGGTACTCAGCTGGCTTGCCGGCGAACCCGAGATGCTCTCGCGCTTCCTTGCGCTCAGCGGCATGGATGCAGGCGAAGTTCGCAAGGCTGTCAACGATCCGGCTTTCCTTTCCGGCGTGCTCGATTTCCTGATGAACCACGAACCGACGCTGATGGCTTTCTGCCAAGCGAGCGGGATCGCTCCCGAAACCGTTGCGGCCGCCTGGCAGCATTTTTCTCCGCCCGGCCTTTCCTCCGGGGAGTACTGACGATGTTCGTTGCGCCGGACGTTTCTCATGTCCGCCTCGGCAATCGTCCGCTGATCGTCTGCGACATCGACGAAGTCGTCCTTGAATTTCTCTCGCCGTTCCAAACCTTCCTTCGCTCCCATAATTACGATCTATTGCCGCGTTCGTTCCGTCTGCATGGCAACATTGTTTCTCTGCTGGACAACAGCGAAGCCGATGCCGATGCCATTGCCGCCTTTCAGGAAGCCTTCTTTTCGACCCAGGATCAGTGGCAGAAGCCCGCTGACATGGCCGTTGAAACGCTTTCCGACCTTTCGCGCGAGGCCGACATCGTCTTTCTGACTGCCATGCCGCCGCGCCATCATGGCGTGCGCCGCAAGTTGCTCGACCAGTTGGGCCTGAGCTTCCAGATGATCGCCACCGAAGAGGAAAAAGGCCCGACCGTCGCCAAGCTGCATGGCGCAAGAGACCTTCCCGTCGCTTTCCTCGATGACATCCAACGCAATCTCCTGTCCGTCGGCGAGCATGTACCCGAATGTCTGCTCATCACCATGATGGCCAATGTCGATTTCCGCCCGTTCGCGCCGGCGCCGACCGGAAACATCGTTGCGGCCGCAGGCTGGACGGAGGCGGCGCAACTGCTTCGCGCACATTTCGGCCAGGTCCTCAAGAGTGCAAATCCAGCCGCATGAGCGGACGTCCGTCCTTGCGCTTTGCAACGATCTCGAACCCCGCCGCATCGAAAATCGCGGTCGAGCCGATACAGAGCGTGACGGATTTCGATTGCTTCACATGATCGATGGGACAGGCATCGATAAAGCGTGCCCCCTGCCTTCGGGCATGGTCCACCGCCCCCGCCAGCAGGCGATGGCTTAGCCCCCTGCCACGCAGCTTCGGCAATAAAAAGAAACAACTCACGGCCCAGACAGACGGATCCGCTGCGTCCCCCTCGTCCAACGGCCGCGAGACCGTGCGCTGCGAATTGAATTGCGGGACATCGTGGCGCGGGCCGACCTGCACCCAGGCGACCGGCTCATCTTCGGCATAGGCGAGAATGCCAGGCGGCGGCCCGGCGGCAATGCGGGCCTGCATATGGTTCTTGCGCTCCTGCGGCTGCATTTTCGTTCGCACTGCGTGCGGCAAGCGCAAAGCCACGCACCAGCAATGATAAAAAGCCCCTTGCGGGCCGAAAAGCCGCTCGAAATCGTTCCAGAGCGCCGCAGTGACCGGCGCGAATCTCAGATCGATATCCAAAGCGAACCTCCCCTGTTCTCTTGTGACTCACGAGCTTAGAGCGTAATCTTGCGACGTTCAACCTTTGTTCTCATCATGACGTCTGCATCTGACAAGACACCCGGCTTCTGTCGCGACTGCCTTGCCGGGCAGAAGGATCAAGCGCGCCGCTGCATCGCCTGCGGCAGTCCCCGCCTCGTCCATCACAAAGAACTCTACAAGCTGACCCTCGCGCACATCGATTGCGACGCCTTCTACGCGGCCATCGAGAAGCGGGACAATCCGGAGCTCGTCGACAAGCCGGTCATCATCGGGGGTGGTAAGCGCGGCGTCGTTTCCACCGCTTGCTATATCGCGCGTATCCATGGCGTCCGTTCAGCGATGCCGATGTTCAAGGCCCTGGAAGCCTGCCCGCAGGCGGTCGTGATCCGCCCTGACATGGAAAAATATGTGCGGGTCGGCCGCGAGGTCCGTGCGCTGATGCAGGATTTGACGCCGCTCGTACAACCGCTCTCCATCGACGAAGCTTTTCTGGAGCTCAGCGGCACCGAACGGCTGCATCACGATCCGCCGGCCAGAACATTGGCAAAGTTCGCCCGCCGCGTCGAAAAGGAAATCGGGATCACCGTTTCCGTGGGCCTCTCCTATTGCAAGTTTCTTGCCAAGGTTGCTTCCGATCTGCAGAAGCCGAGAGGCTTTTCGGTGGTCGGCCGGCAGGAAGCCGTCTCGTTTCTCGCGCCCCGCCCGGTGACGACCATCTGGGGTGTCGGAAAAGCCTTTGCGGCTGCCCTCGAAGGTGATGGCATCCGCACTATCGGACAGCTGCAGGAGATGGAGGAAGGCGATCTCATGCGGCGCTACGGCGTCATAGGGCAGCGGCTCTATCGCCTCTCCCGCGGGATCGACGACCGCGAGGTGCATTTGAATGATCCCGCCAAGAGCGTGTCGGCTGAAACGACATTCTTCGAGGATATCGCCTGGCATCACGAGCTTGTTCCGATCCTTCGCAATCTGTCGGAGAAGGTCTCGTGGCGCCTGAAGAAGAACGGCATCGCCGGCCAGACAGTGGTGCTCAAGCTGAAGACGAAGGATTTCAAGAGCCGCACCCGTAATCGCAGGCTGGAGGATCCGACCCAGCTTGCCGATCGTATCTTCCGCACCGGTCTGGATCTCCTGGAGAGGGAGACCGATGGCACGAAATTCCGCCTCATCGGCATCGGCGTAACCGATCTTTGCGACGCGGCCCGCGCCGATCCGCCCGACCTGATCGATGAGAGTGCAACGCGACGTGCCGCCGCCGAAGCTGCAATGGACAAGCTTCGGGACAAATTCGGCAAGAACACCGTCGAGACCGGATATACATTCGGAAGCGGAAAGCGCGACCAGTAACCTACAGACCGAAAATCGGAACCGAGCTTAAGCCTCCAGGGGCATGGCAGTATCCATTCCCATCGCTTTCAACACTGCCTCTCTATTTTTCGAGGCCTGCGCATAGTTCGGTTGCAGCGCCAAGGCCCGCTCATAGCTCGCAAGGGCTTCGCTCAAGCGGCCGAGGCCTCTCAGCACATTGCCGCGATTGTTGAAGGCGATGGCGTGTCTCGGCTCCAAGGCTATTGCCCGGTCGAAGCTCGCAATTGCTTTCTCGAATTCCTTCATGGCCGCCATCGCGTTGCCGTAGTTGCAATGCGCCGAGGCCGCGTCGGGTCTGATTTCCAGGGCACGGCGAAGCTCAACCTCGGCAGCCTTCACCTCTCCACGCTGCAGAAGGGCGACCCCCAACTGGTGCGCCGCCTCGAAATGAACTGGAGAAACGGCAAGCAGCGACCGATAATCCTTTTCCGCTTCCTCAAGTCTGCCGGCGCGATGATGGGTAAAGGCAGTGTCGAGCAGGTCCAGTTCGTCCTTTCCGGACACGGCGGCGGCCTCCACTGCCTTGATTTGCCGGAATAGAAACTGCGCTCCGGCGTGCTTCGGCTCGCCTGCCAGTATCTGTCGGCAGGCGATCTCGGCGCTCGCAAGATCGCCCGACTCGCGGAAGCGAACCGCGTTGTGGAAGACATCGGCTATCGTGTGAGGATCGAGACGTTCGCCGAGATTGCGCCCCGTCCGGGTGCTGATGCGCAGCCTTTCGACGCGATGATGGTCAGAGCCGAAGCTGAACTTGTAGGAAAAATCGCCGGTCCCAAGATCATAAATCCGGTAGCCGTTCTCGATGCCCCAGCGCATGATATAGGCATGCAGCAGCAGGCCGGGCTGCGGCCGTTTGAAACCCAGGTCGCGGCCTCCAAGAAAGCAGATGAGCCTGTCGCGCGGGCGATCCATGAATATGATCTGGATACCGACTGGTATATCGCCGTGCCAAAGCACCGGAACGAAGAGCGATCCATCCCGGAAACAGGACAGCAGCATGTGGCGGCAACTATCGAGGATCGATCTTCCATATTTTTCCTGATTGGGAATCCATTGGGTCCCCCACAGACGATAGAATGCCTCCAGATCACGCTCGATTGTCTGCTCGGTGGCGTGCGTGACGCGGAGCCCGTCGGGTTCATCGAGCGTACGCAGGGCTTTCCTCAGGTGGTGCCGCGTCTTCGAGCCGACCTGGTTGGCGAGAAAGGATTCGAAATCGTCGGGAAGCTTCACGTAGACATAGATATCGTGGTCGATGTTTTCGCCGCTGCCACTAATATGGACGGGACGGGCAACCTTCTCCCGAACGAAATCGGAAGAGGAAAACTGCTTCAGGAAGAGCTCAAGTCTTTCAGGTGAAATGTAGATGTCATCGAGGTGAAGGTTCGCCCAGTTAAAACGGCGAAGGCAGGCGGCGAATGCCGGCATGACGCGTCCCTGATAGGCGGGATCGCAGAGGATGCCGGTATAAGGTGCGAAATAGGAGCCGCCCATAGCGACGGAATTGAGAAAGCCCTCTCCCTGGACAAATCGTGTGCGAAGCTGGATGGGGAAGAAGGCCACGTAGGACTGGTCCTCGGGATCTTCCTTTGCCGCCAGCACGAACCAGCGAATAGGACGATCGAACCAGCGGGCAATCCAGTTCCAGGAGAGGAAGTAATGTGCGTCAGGATCCCTCCGGTAGAGGTGATCCCAGTCTTCCTTGAGCTTTGACAGATCGCCAAAGCTGTCAATGACATCGACATGCATTTGCAACGCCCTCGAAACGCCCCGGCGCAGATACAATATCAGAATTACATAAAATAATAATATGGACAACATTCGGGCACGTTGCGGCAGCGCTTCAAGTCTTCCTTAAACCTCCGCGGTTACGGTATCAGCACAGTATTGCGTTCGGTGCCCGATATCATGTTGTCGCGTTTCTTCTTCGGCCTCGGTCTGCTGTCGGCCACAGCCTTAGTGCATCCCGTTCTCGCGGGTGATGCCCGTACCCTTCAGATTGTGGTGTCGAAGGATCGGCAATCACTCGTCGTCTATGATGGAAGTACAGTCGTGGCGACCTCGAAAGTGTCGACCGGCAAGGATGGACACCATACGCCAAGCGGCATCTTCTCCATCCTGGAGAAGGAGCGCTATCACGAATCCAATATCTATTCGAACTCGCCCATGCCCTTTATGCAGCGCCTCACTTGGTCGGGCATAGCCTTGCATGAGTCGAGTTTCGTGCCAGGCTATCCTGCCTCCCACGGCTGCGTGCGGATGCCGAAGGCATTCGCAAAGATGCTCTACGAGATGACCGAACGCGGCGTGCATGTCATTATCGGAAACGAACCGGTCATTCCGAGGCCCTTCAATCACACCAATCTCTTTCACCCCGAGGCGCCGGAAGCCCCGCCGCTGCTTTCGGACGCGATCCTGCGTCCCAGCATCCCCTATGCCGCGGAAAAGCCCGTGCAGGTGGCCATGAACGACACCAAGACGATCACCGATGCGGTCGCGAACGTCGTTCAAGACCAGTCGCCCATCCGCATCCTGATCACACGCCGGGGGCTACCCGAGACAGTGATTGAGTTGCAAAGGCTGCTTAATCAACTGGGATTTTCGGCTGGAGACGAAGACGGACTTCTCGGGCCGGACACAGTCGAGGCGATCAACGCTTTCAAGCAATCGCACCCGCTAGATTTCGAAAACGATAAGGGATTGATTAGCCAGGCGTTGCTGCGTGCCGTTTACGCGGCCGCCGGCAAAGGCGAACCGCCAAATGGTGTGATCATGGTGCGTCAGGATTTCAAGCCGCTGCTTGAGGCATCCGTCACCATTGCCGACCCGCAAATGCCGCTCGGCACACATTTTCTGACGCTCCATTCGATGGACAGGGCCGCAGGCAAGGCAGAATGGTACAGCGTCACACTCGCGAACAGGCTATCGAAGGACGCAATGAAGCGGCTAGGCATCGCCAGCCGGGAAAGCTCCTTCGTCTACGATGAGACTGCGCGCGCACTTGATCGGATCATCGTGCCGGAAGAAACGCGCCGCAGAATCGACGATCTTCTGTCGGCGGGCTCCTCGCTAACGATCTCGGACACCGGGCTCGGACCTGAAACCGGCAAGGGTACAGACTTCATCACGCTCACGCGCGACTAGATATGAACATTCGATAGCTCGTCCATTCGGCCGAGCCCGCGGAGCTCTGCGCGTCAAAGTCGGGAGAGGCGACCGCTGAGCATGCGAATAGTTTGCGCATCCGCATTGGCAAAGGCAAAGCGGAGATAGGCTTCCTGACCCTGCCCGAAATAGGAACCCGGCACGCAGAGAATGCCGGCGTCGCGCGCGAGCATTTCGGCAACTTCGGTCGAATCACGCCCATCGAAGGGATGGCGGACGAAGGCGAAGTAGGCGCCAACCGCACCGAGCTTCCATTTCGTCACCTGTGCCATCGTGAGGCGAAGGGTTTCCGCCCGCAAAGCGATCTCCCGCCGGTTTTCCTCCCGCCATGCCGCAAGGCGCGGAAGAGCTTTCGCCACGGCCGCCTGAGGCGCGCGCGGCGCGCAGATCTGCAGGTTATCCATGACCTTGGCGACTTGGTTTACGACCTGTGGCCCTGCCGTGATCGCTCCGAGGCGATGGCCAGGGATGCAGAAGGATTTGGAGAAGCTGTAGAGGCCGATCAGCGTGTCCTCCCATTCCTCCTTGGCAAAGAGCCCGTGCGGCTGGCCGGCACCTTCGGGCAAGAAGTCACGATAGGTCTCGTCAAGGATCAGCCAGATCCCGCGCGCCTTGCAGAGATCGAAAATCTTCTCGATCAGGTCGGCGGGATAGACGGCGCCGGTCGGATTGTTCGGCGTCACAATCGCTAATGCCCGCACATCAGGCGTGATTGCCGCGGCGAGCGCGGCTGGATCCGGCAGGAAGCCATCTGCCGGATCGCAGGCCGCAAAGCGGCTCCCGATCCCCAGCATGGCAAGCGTCGTCTCCTGATTGAAATAATAGGGATTGGTCATCAACACTGCGTCGCCCGGCCCTGCAACCGTCATGGCCGCGCAGACGAAGGCCTGGTTGCAGCCTGCGGTGATATGGATGCCGGCAGGACTGACTGGGGCGCCATAGACCTTGGAAACGTGGGCAGCATAGGCTTGCCGGAGCTCCGCTTCGCCCTCGATCGGTCCGTAGCCGGTATAGGCGGCTGAAGCAGCGAATTCTCCGAGCAGTGTCAGCATTTCCGGATGGGCCGGATAGCCCGGTACGGCCTGGGAGAGATCGATCAACGGTCCGTGCCGTCCGTCATAGGACCTTGCCCAGGCGAAAACGGAGGGAATCGGAGGCGGCACCAGTTTGTCGACGAGCGGATTGAAGCGGGGCATTGGGTTTCCTATGGTTCTGTCCGAGTTTACGCCCGGGTTTTGCGTCTCTGCACCAGCCCCGAACGTCGTTGACCGGGCGCCGAAACAGGCTGAAAGCCTTCCTGACCGGCACGGCGCGTCCTGAGCAAAGTGCGGGCCGAGGTCTGCGGTTCGGGCAAACTGTCGGCCTCGAGCGAGGCGAAGAGCCAGTCGATGAAGACCTTGGCTATGGGGGCGGCCCGAACCTCATGGCGGCAGGCGACATAAAAGGCGTCATTCGCAGGCACGGTGAGGTCGAAGGGCACGATGAGCTCCCCCTTGGCGATCAGGTTCCCCGCAGTGATCGTATCGCCAAGCGCAATCCCCTGCCCGTGCAGCGCGGCTTCGGTCGAAAGCCGCGCATCGCTCATGAAATGCTGCTGACCGCGACCGAGCTCGATCGCATCCGCAGCGGCAAGCCACGTGTTCCACTCCCGTCCGTCGTCCCCATGAAAAAGCACGTGGTCAGCGAGATCGCGCACGGATCGTAACGGCCGGCTGTTGACCAGCGTCGGGCTCGCGATCGGAAATAGACGCAGATGGCTCCAGAGTCGGGTCCAGAAGTCGGACCAATTGCCATCGCCATAGAGAATGCAGATGTCGACATCTCTGGAATGAAGCTGACCGGGATCGTTCGACGCAATCAGCGTCAGCTTCACATCAGGGTACTGCTCGGTGAAACGATTGAGGCGCGGAATCAGCCAGAAGGACAGCAAGGCCGGGACGCAGGTGACGGTCAGTTCGCCGCTCGTTGCCGGTCGTTTCATCAGCGCCGTGGTCGCAGCGATTTCGCCAAAGGCTCGAGTGACAACAGGCAGGAGCAGCGCACCTTGCGCAGTGAGCTTCAGCCGCTTGCCGCCGCGCTCGAAGAGCGTCGCATTCAGCGACTCTTCCAGTGCCCGGATCTGATGACTGATCGCGCCGTGCGTGACGTTCAGTTCGCGTGCGGCTGCCGAAACGGATCCGCGACGTGCTGTCGCCTCGAAAGCACGCAAGGGATTCAGAGGTGGCAAACGATCAGACATCCAGTTTCCAGAGGAATTTTCATGTGAGTTTTTCTCACATCAATTGCTATAACAATGTCAATTGATTTTCTACGGCCTTTGCAACGATAATGGGAAAAACACGAGCAATGGCCCGAGAGATCAAAAAATCAGAGCGGAATGTCGTCCGAAAAACGCGCACAGTTTTCGGCATGCCGCTCTGGGGAACAACATTCTTATAAGCGGCGAGGCGAGCGATTTTCCGCATGCCCGCCGGTGCAAAAGGGAGGCGGGAATGGCATTCGACGATCGCAAGCTGCAGGCGTTGAGGGAAAAATATGGCGAGGGCCATGGCGGCGAGCTCTTCGATGCCGCCTTCCGCAAGGTCGCCGACAAGATCTTTTCCAAAAGTGGTACGCGCCTTGCGCCCTACGCCGGTGTACCAACTTTTCTGAGCGCTCCTTATATGCCGGTCGAAGCCGATCATCCGGATTTCGGTAATCTGCAGGTTGCGATCACCGGCGTGCCGATGGATCTCGGGGTCACCAACAGGCCGGGCTCGCGCTTCGGACCGCGGGCGCTGCGTGCCATCGAGCGGATCGGTCCCTACAATCATGTGCTCGGTTGTGCGCCGGTCTTCGATCTTCGGGTGGCAGACATAGGCGATGTGCCCTTCGCAAGCCGTTACCGCCTGGAAATGAGCCATGACGATATCGAGCGGCGGATCGGCCAAATCGTCGACGCCGGCGTCGTTCCCCTATCGGTCGGTGGCGACCATTCCATCACACATCCGATCCTGAAAGCGGTTGGCAGGAAGGAACCGGTCGGCCTGATCCATATCGACGCGCATTGCGACACCGGCGGCGCATTCGACCAGACCAAGTTCCACCATGGCGGACCGTTCCGCAACGCCGTGCTCGACGGAGTGCTCGATCCCACGCGTACGATCCAGATCGGCATCCGCGGCTCGGCCGAATATCTTTGGGAATTCTCCTATGAGTCAGGCATGACGGTGATCCATGCGGAGGATCTTCCGGGCATGGGCATTGCAGCGGTCATCGAGAAGGCCAAGGCTGTTGTCGGCAACGGCCCGACCTATCTTTCCTTCGACATCGACAGTCTCGATCCGAGCTTCGCGCCGGGAACGGGCACGCCGGAAGTGGGAGGCCTTACAACGCGCGAAGTTCTGGAACTGATCCGCGGTCTCAAGGGCATCAATCTCGTCGGCGGCGATGTCGTGGAAGTGGCGCCACAATATGACGCCACCACGAATACGGCGCACGCAGGTGCGCAGGTGCTGTTCGAGATTCTGAGCCTGATGGTTTTCAGCCCTTCCATCGCGGCAAAGGCGTGAAATATAGTAACAACAATGTGGGAACTGGCCGGGATGGTGAAAACGCCAGCCGGCAAATAAAGGAGAGAAGAAATGAGTAACATTCTCAACACGAGCGTGAGCCGGCGCGCCCTTATCGGCGCCGGTCTGGCCGGCGCCTCGCTGCTGGCCATGCCCGCCGTCCTGCGCGCGCAGGACAAGTCGCTGAAGGTTGGCGTCTACGGCGGCTATTTCAAGGACAGCTTCGACAAGAACATCTTCCCCGATTTTACCAAGGCGACCGGCATCGCGGTTGAATCCGTCGCCGAGCCGACCGGCGAAGCCTGGCTCGTACAGCTCGAACAGGCCGCCAAGGCCGGGCAGGCACCGGCGGACGTCTCGATGATGTCGCAGGTTGCCATGCTCAAGGGTCAGGCGACCGAGCTCTGGGCGCCTCTCGACATGGCGAAGATCAAAAATTCGTCCGGCCTCATCGATCGCTTCATCAACAAGTACCCGGACGGCCGCGTTGCGGGCATCGGCGCTGTCGCATGGTATATCACGCTGGTCACCAACACCGATGTCTACAAAGACGCGCCCACGTCATGGGCGGCGTTTTGGGATCCGGCAAATGCCGATAAGCTCGGCCTGCTGGCGCTCGTCTCCAATTCCTTCCTGCTGGAAGTCACGGCCAAGACCTTCTTCGGAGGTACAAATGCGCTGGACACCGAGGAAGGCGTTCTGAAGGCCTTTGAAAAGCTCGCAGAAGTCAAGCCGAATGTCCGGCTCTGGTATCGCGATGAGGCTCAGTTCGAACAGGCGCTGAAGTCCGGCGAAATCCCGATGGGGCAGTATTACCATGACGTCACGGGACTTGCCATCGCCGACGGATTCCACGTTCGCTCGACCTTCCCGAAGGAAGGGGGTATTCAGGACTCCGGCTGCTGGGCGCTGTCGCGCGCATCGAAGAAGACGGAAGAAGCCCATATCTTCATCGACTATATGAGCCAACCCGCGATCCAGGCAACTTTGTCACGCAAGGTCGGCACTGCACCTACGGTCAAACGCGATCTGCTCGATCTCAACGAGAAGGAATTCGCCGCCGTTTCCTCGGATATCGAGCCGATCACGCCGCGCTATGATCTTTACCAGACCAAGTCCGACTGGCTGAACCAGAAGTGGACGGAACTTATCGCCGGGTAACCGACGATCGACGGGTCGCCGGCTTGGACGGCGACCTATTTTTCCGGAGAGATTTGAATGTCTGGCTTGGCGTTAAACAGGGTGTCAAAACAATTCGGCACGTTCACGGCCGTGGATCATGTGCAGCTTGCCGTGCCGCACGGAACCTTTGTCTGCATGCTCGGCCCGTCGGGTTGCGGAAAAACCACGCTGCTGCGGATGATCGCCGGCCTGGACATGCCGACCAGCGGAGCGATCCTCATCGACGGAACCGATATTACGCCCGTTCCGACGCACAAGCGGGATTTCGGCATGGTGTTTCAGTCGCTTGCGCTTTTTCCGCATCTGACGGTCGGCGAGAACATAGCCTACCCCCTGCGCATCCGCGGCGCGGCAAAGGAAGCGCAGAAAAAGCGGGTAGACGAGCTGCTCTCGATGATTCACCTTGCCGGCTATGTCGACCGTCCGGTCAACAAGCTTTCGGGTGGCCAGCGCCAGCGCGTTGCGATCGCGCGCGCACTGGCCATCTCGCCAAAGCTTTTCCTGCTCGACGAGCCGCTCTCGGCGTTGGACGCCAAACTGCGCGAAGCGATGCAGGTCGAGCTGCGCCAGCTGCAGCAGCAGCTCGGCATCACCACGATCGTCGTCACACATGATCAGCGAGAAGCCATGACCATGGCCGATACGGTGGTCGTCATGAATGGCGGTCAGATTCGCCAGGCGGCAAGCCCGGTCGAAATCTACAGGCGCCCGGCGGACCGCTTCGTTGCGGATTTCATCGGATCGACCAACCTCCTCAATGTCGAGACCGACAGCGCCGGACGCGCGATCGTGCTCGGCCACGCCGTCCAGGGAGTAACCATTCCAGACGGACTGACGAAGGCGACGCTTTCCGTACGACCGGAAGACGTGCACCTGACGGCGCCGGGAGCCGGGACGATCAACGGCAAGGTCACCTTCATTCGCGACCTCGGCGGCACGATCGAAACTTTTGTCGATATTTCCGGCACACAGGTGATCGCCGTCTCCACTCCCCGCGAGCGGCCAAGCGTCCATGTTGGTCAGGACGTCGGCGTGACGCTTTCGCCTGACGTCTGCGTGGTGCTGAAACAATGAGACGCGAACCGCCTAAGACGCTCGGGGACTACGGGCCACTTGCTTTCCCGGCAGCGATGCTGACAATCTTCTTCGTCATTCCGTTCGGGACGATGATCGCGGTCAGTTTCTTTCAGCGACAACAGGGCGGCTTCTACACGCCTGCCTTCGTTTTTGATAACTACGCACGATTCTTCAGCCTCTTCTTCGGCAAGGTGCTCGGTTTCTCGCTCTTTCTTGCCGTTTCGGTTGCCGTCTGCTGCATCGTTCTCGGCATACCGTTTACCTATCTGCTGACCCGCATGGGCCGGAGAGCCCAGATCTTGTGGCTGATCGCCCTGCTTTCCATCCTGTCCCTTTCCGAGGTGATCATAGGCTTCGCCTGGTCAACGCTCTTTTCGCGCACGGCAGGCATTACCAATCTGCTCGTGATGCTCGGCGTGATGAAGCAAGCCGTGGCGCTGACCCCGAGCTTCCCGGCCGTGTTGACGGGCATGGTTTATCAGGCACTGCCCTATACGATCCTCGTGCTCTACCCCGCCCTGGTGCGCCTCGATCCGACATTGACCGAGGCGGCGCGCACGCTCGGTGCCTCGCCCGTCAGGTCCTTCTTCACGGTCGTGGTACCGGCGCTGCGTAACACGATCATCGCGACGCTGATCATGGTCTTCATCTTCGCACTCGGCTCTTACCTCCTGCCGCAAATTCTCGGCCGCCCGCAGCATTGGACGCTGTCGGTTCTCATCACGGACCAGGCGATCTACCAGTCCAACATGCCGTTTGCAGCGGCCATGGCCGTATTCCTCGTGCTGGTTACGCTTGCTCTCGTCGGCCTCACGATCCTGATCGGACGCAAGGGAGCGGCGGCATGAGCGTCTTCTGGCATCGTCTCTTCTTCTTTCTCATTGGCTTATTCCTTGCCGCGCCGATCATCGTGGTTGCCGGCGTCTCGATCAACGAGAAGCAAAGCCTGACCTTCCCGCCGCAGGGTTTCTCGCTTGGCTGGTACGGTGAAATCTTCCTGAATCCGGAATGGCGGAGCGCCTTCTTCGCATCGCTAATCCTCGCCGTTCTTTCCGCCGCCGTTGCGGTGCTGATCGCCCTGCCGCTTGCCTGGTTCCTGTGGCGCCGCACTGCGCCCTGGGCGAACATATTCCAGCTTCTCGGCATTGCGCCCTTTACCCTTCCACCGGTCATCACCGCGCTCGGGATGCTCACCTTCTGGGCGACCGTCGGTTCTTACGGCCAGCCATGGACCGCCGTCATCAGTCATGCGATCTTCTTCGTGACGCTGCCACTTGTGACGATCTCGCTCGGGTTTTCCGCGATTGATCGAGCGCTCGTGGAGGCGGCCGCGACCATGGGCGCCGACGATAGCACGGTGTTTCGCACCGTCGTCATGCCGCTCATTCTGCCTTACCTTGTTTCCGGCTATGCCTTTGCTTTCGTGCTGTCGCTCAACGAGTATATCGTCGCCTACATGACCGTCGGCTTCACACTCGAGACGTTGCCGATCAAGATCTTCAACGCGCTGCGCTATGGCTACACGCCGACCATGGCCTCCGTAACCATCCTGTTCGTGGTCGTGGCAGCGACGGTGTTCAGCCTCGTCGCGCGCTTCGGCGACCTGCCGAAATTGCTCGGCGCCATGTCGTCCACCGAGAAATAGGAGCCGGGACGATGAAACTCGCCGCTCTGCAAATGCAAGCCGTATGCGGCAATGCTGAAGCCAATCTCGCACGCATTGAAGATGCGGCTCGTAAAGCAGCCGCTAACGGTGCGGACATGCTTGTCGCGCCGGAACTGGCAGTTATCGGATATGGCGCGGGAGAAGCCTTTCGTCATCTTGCTTGCGAAACGAATGGCCAGATCCCTGACAGGCTCGGCGCTATAGCCCGTGAGAACGGCATTGCCATTATTGCGGGCTTCGCCGAACGGGTTGCCGACGCGATCTACAACAGCGCGCTTTTCACCGATGGCAAGGCAGCGAAGGCTGTTTACCGCAAGTCTTATCTCTACGGCGATTATGAACGGACCTGGTTTAAACCAGAGCTCCCTTCGTCAGTGCTCATGTCGGTCAATGGCATCAAGTTCGGAATGCTGATTTGTTATGACGTGGAATTCCCCGAGAACGTACGGCGACTGGCACAAGCCGGCGCCGATCTCATCGTTGTGCCCACAGCCCTCCCAAGGGGTCACTCGGGCAGCATGATTGCCGAGCATATGATCCGTGTCCGCGCCTTCGAAAATCAGGTTTTTGTCGCCTATATCAATCATTGCGGTGCCGACGACACATTCGCCTATGCCGGGTTATCTCGCATAGCCGCGCCTGACGGCACCCTCCTCGCGGAAGCGCCGGCCGAAGGTGAAAGGCTGCTTTTCGCGACCATTCAACCGCAGGATTTTGCCCGTTCGCGAGCTGAAAACACCTATCTCGCGGATCTGGTTCGGACCTGATGACACCTCCTCAGAGCTGCCGGCCTATACCAATTCGACGTCGATGACTCCCGGCGCAGAGCGCAGCGCGGCGGCGATTTCCGGAGTGATACGGTATTTCTCCGGCAAGGCCACCTCGACTTCCCGCTTGCCTTCCTCCTTGATGACGATAAAGGATACGAGGCCATCCCCCTTGGCGTTCAGATGAGCGGCAACCGCTCTCAGCGGTCCGGAATCGCGGACATAGACGCGCAGCGCCTTTTGCATTTGCAGCGATTTTTCCTCCAATGACTGAAGTGTCTGGAGCCGGAGGCTGATACCTTCGGGCCGCTCATCGGCCTGCGCTGTGATGACAAAGGATTTTCCCGCTTCCAGCACATCGCGATACTGGTTGAGCATCTCCGAGAAGAGCACGACCTCGAATTGGCCCGATGAATCCGAGAAGACGATGATGCCCATCTTGTTGCCGGTGCGCGTCTTGCGCTCCTGTTTTGAAATCACCGTGCCGGCCAGACGGCCATTGGCCGCCCCCTGCTTTACGGCTGCAGAGAAATCGGCAAATGTCTGGACCCGCATCTTCTGCAGGATGGCATTGTAGGAATCGAGCGGATGGGCGGTAAGATAGAAGCCGAGGACCTGGAATTCCCGAAGCAGCCGTTCCGATGCGAGCCAAGGGGTGAAGGGCGGCAATGAAATCCGTTCCGGGCCGGAGGAAGAGCCGCTGCCGAACATGTCGGACTGGCCGCTTGTCCGGTTTTCCTGGGCGCGCTGGGCATAGCCCATTATGCGATCGAGACCGGCGGCGAACTGGGCGCGATCGACACCGAAGCAATCGAACGCTCCGGCATAGATGAGGCTTTCGAGTACACGGCGATTGATCTGCTTCGGATCGATCCGGAGACAGAAATCTTCGATGCTTGCAAAAGGACGATCCCCTCGAACCTCGACGATATGGTCGACGGCTGATTCGCCGACGCCCTTGAGAGCGGCGAGCGCATAATAAATGCGGTTCTCACCCGTCTCGAAATGGCGGAAAGATGTCTGCACGGAGGGAGCGATGACCTCGATGCCGAGACGCTTGGCATCCTGACGGAAGTCGTTGACCTTTTCGGTGTTCGACATATCGAGCGTCATTGAGGCGGCCAGGAACTCCACGGGGTAATGCGCCTTCATGTAGGCAGTCTGGTAGGAAACGATGGCGTAGGCCGCCGCATGCGACTTGTTGAATCCGTAATTGGCGAACTTCGCCAGCAGATCGAAGATGACATCGGCCTGCGGCTTCGACACACCGTTCTTGACGGCGCCGTCGACGAACCGCTCGCGCTGCTGATCCATCTCCGCCTTGATCTTCTTGCCCATCGCGCGGCGCAGAAGGTCGGCCTCACCCAACGAGTAGCCGGAGAGCACCTGGGCGATCTGCATCACCTGTTCCTGATAGACGATGACACCCTGAGTTTCCTTCAGCAGATAGTCGATCTTCGGATGGATCGAATCAATTTCCTCTTCCCCATGCTTGCGGGCATTGTAGACCGGAATGTTCTCCATCGGGCCCGGACGGTAGAGTGCGACCAGGGCAATGATATCCTCGATGCAGTCGGGTCGCATGCCGATCAGCGCCTTGCGCATGCCCGCGCTTTCAACCTGGAACACGCCGACGGTCTCGCCGCGCGAGAGCATGTCATAGGTCTTCTTGTCGTCGAGCGGAATGCTGGCAAGATCGATCGTGATCCCGCGCTTTGCGACGAAATCGACCGCCGTCTTGAGCACGGTAAGCGTCTTCAGACCAAGGAAGTCGAACTTCACCAGGCCGGCCTGCTCGACCCATTTCATGTTGAACTGGGTGACCGGCATGTCGGAGCGTGGATCCCGGTACATCGGCACCAGCTTCGACAGCGGTCTGTCGCCAATCACGATGCCAGCGGCATGGGTCGAGGCGTGGCGATAAAGACCCTCGATCTTCTGGGCGATGTCGAGCAGACGCGCAACGACCGGCTCCTTTTCAGCCTCCTCCTGCAGGCGCGGCTCCTCCTCGATTGCCTTGGAAAGCGGCGTCGGGTTAGCAGGATTGTTCGGGACCAGCTTGCAGATCTTGTCGACCTGACCATAGGGCATCTCCAGCACGCGACCGACATCGCGCAAGGCCGCGCGAGCCTGCAGCGAACCGAAGGTAATGATCTGCGCCACCTGCTCGCGGCCGTACTTGCCCTGGACGTAACGGATCACCTCTTCGCGCCGGTCCTGGCAAAAGTCGATATCGAAGTCCGGCATCGAGACGCGCTCCGGATTGAGGAAGCGCTCGAAGAGAAGGGAGAAGCGCAGCGGATCGACGTCGGTGATGGTCAAGGCATAGGCAACGAGCGAGCCCGCGCCCGAACCGCGGCCCGGCCCTACAGGAATATCGTGCTGCTTGGCCCATTTGATGAAATCCGAAACGATCAGGAAGTAACCCGGAAACTTCATGCGCTCGATGACGCTCAGCTCGAATTCCAGTCGTTCGCGATAATCCTTTTCCTCATAACCCGGTGACATGCCAAGTGTCGCAAGACGCTTGTCGAGGCCTTCGATCGCCTGGCGGCGCAACTCCGCCGCCTCGGCACGCTCGGCCTCTTCCGGGTCCGCCGTCGCACCGGTGAAACGCGGCAGGATCGGCTTGCGTGTCTTCAGGACGAAAGAGCAGCGTCTTGCGATTTCCACGGTGCTCTCGAGCGCCTCCGGCAGATCGGCAAAGAGCTTGGCCATATCGGCCCTGCTCCGCAGATAATGGTCCGGAGTCAGGCGGAAACGGTTGTCATCGGAAACGATGGCATTGTGGGCGACGGCCATCAGCGCATCATGGGCGTCGTAATCGTCACGCGTTGGGAAAAAGGCCTCGTTCGTGGCGACCAGCGGCAGATCGTGCTCATAGGCAAGCGTGATCATCCGGTGCTCATGACGACGGTCATAGGTGCCATGCCGCTGCAGCTCGACATAAAGCCGGTCGCCGAAAAGCTGCTTCAGCCTCAGAAGACGGGCCTGGGCCTGGGCGCCGTGCCCATCCCTTAACGCCATATCGATCGGCCCCGTCAGGGAACCGGTCAGCGCAATCAATCCATCTGTTCCGAGGTCATCCAGCCACGAAGCGCGGATATGAACCGCCTGGTTGCCTTCGCCGCCGAGATAGGCGCGGCTGACGAGATCGACCAGCCTCTCATATCCCGGCTCGGTCGCTGCGAGAAGCACGATCGACGGCAACTTGGCAAACGCCTGATGCCCTCCCCGCTTCTCGGTGTCGAGGTCATCCTCCATATCGATCGCAACCTGGCAGCCGATGATCGGCTGCAAGCCCTCATCCATCGCCTTCTGGGAAAACTCCAGAGCAACGAAGAGATTATTTGTGTCGGTAATGGCGATCGCTGGCTGATTGTCGGATGCCGCCTTCGCCAGGATCTTCTTGAGGGGCAACGCTCCCTCAAGCAGCGAATAGGCGGAATGCACGCGCAGATGGACGAATTCCGGCGTTTCGCCGATCCGATCCGCAACGCTACTACCTGCCTGTTCCGCCATGACACGCCTTCTCGCTTCTCAATGAATCAGCGGTGCATTGTCGGCATTGAGGGCGACAGAGTCCAGAAGTCGAAGCAGGGAATATGACAGGCCGGAACAGGAAATTACATCGCCATCATGATGAGCGAAAAACTGGCGACGAACATGGCAATGGAGGCGAATGCTGCGATGTCACGAATAATATCAGTCATTTGGCATCTCCTTACTCGTTATGTTTCTAATTTGTTCCATCTATGTTCCATTGTCAACAGGAATCTTTTTATGCCGGTTCCGCCTGCCCGCTGCGCCTCCAGCGCCTTCTCACCGCTTGGAAAGCTGCTAACGATTTAGGAATTGGTTTGTGCCCAGACTGGAACCCCATCGAAACGGGAGTAAAATATGCGCTTTGGTTTGACCGGCCTCTTCCTGCTTTTTTCCGCGGTTGCGGCGGTTGCCGAGCCGATTTCCGCAGACCGCATCATCGATGGCGCGACAGGCGACTGGAACAAGGACGGGCAGCAGGATCTAGCTCTGCTGGTCGCACCCGCCGAGGATGGCGAGGATATCGGCGTCTATATCTATTTGCGGGACAAGGACCATGCGCTTCTGAAGCTGACCGTGGAGGCGCCGAAGAAGGTATGGGGCAATGCAAGCCTTGACGGCCTGTTCGGCCAGGATCCTTCGATCAAGGGACTGGCGAATGGTTCGATAGCGGTCCATTCGGAAAACAGCGGCGTAGGACGTGACCGATGGGAACAGATGCTGACATTGGCCTATCGCAATGGGCATTTCGTCGTGGCCGGTTACAGCTACAGCTACTACGACACGCTCGATCAGAACAGCAATGGGTCCTGCGACTACAACCTTCTCGCCGGCCGGCTGACAAAAAACGGCAGCACGTCGCAAGCCGACGTGAAGACCGTCAAGATCGAAGACTGGAACGACGATATTGGCCAGGGCGTCTGCGGCTTCAAGACCGCAGAATAGGGCTCAGACCTCTACGACCTTTCCGTCGCTGATCGTCACGCGTCGATCCATACGCCGCGCCAGATCGTGATTATGCGTCGCGATCAGTGCGGCGAGGCCCGATTGCCGGACCAAAGCCTCGAGAGCATCGAAGACATAATGGGCAGTATCGGGATCGAGATTGCCGGTCGGCTCGTCGGCGAGCAGCACCATTGGCGCATTGGCGACGGCTCTGGCGATTGCGACGCGCTGCTGCTCGCCGCCGGAGAGTTCGGCCGGGCGATGGTCGCCGCGGTGACCAATGCGCATATAGTCGAGAAGCTGGCCGGCGCGAGCGCGTGCCTCGCCCCATGACAAGCCGGCGATGAGCTGCGGCATCATGATGTTCTCGAGCGCGGAAAACTCCGGCAACAGATGGTGAAACTGATAGACAAAGCCGATCTCGTTGCGGCGAATGGCCGTGCGCTTTTCATCCGAAAGGCCGCCGCAGGCATGGCCATTGACGATGACCTCGCCGCCATCGGGATGTTCGAGCAACCCGGCAACATGCAAAAGCGTCGACTTGCCCGTGCCGGAGGGGGCAACGAGCGCCACGATCTCGCCGCTGCGCAGCGAGAAATCCGCCCCCTTCAGGATGGAGAGGAGCGTTTCCCCCTGCCCGTAATGACGCTCGACGCCCGAGAGCTCAAGAACGACGTTCCTTTTCATGGAAATTGCAATTCCTTATTCGTAGCGCAGGGCCTGGACCGGATCGAGACGCGAGGCCCGCCAGGCCGGAAAGATCGTCGCCAGGAACGACAGGGTCAGGGCCATGATGACGACAGAGAGGGTCTCGCCGATATTCATCTCGGCCGGCAACTGGCTGAGGAAGTAGAGTTGGGGGTCGAAGAGGACGGTTCCGGTTATCCAGGAGAAGAATTCGCGGATCGATTCGATGTTGATGCAGACCACGACACCTAGGATCACGCCCGCCAGGGTGCCGACGATGCCGATCGCAGCACCCGTCATGAAGAAAATCCGCATGATCGAACCGGAGCTTGCGCCCATGGTGCGCAGTATTGCGATATCGCTGCCCTTGTCCTTCACCAGCATGATAAGGCCGGAAATGATGTTGAGCGCGGCCACGAGCACGATCAGCGTCAGGATCATGAACATGACATTGCGTTCGACCTGCAGGGCGGAAAAGAAGGTCTGATTGCGCTGCCGCCAGTCGGTGATAAAGATCTGTCGTCCGGCCGCGGCCTCGACCTTGGTTCGCAGATTGTCGATATCGTCCGGATTGCTGACGAAGAGCTCGATAGACTGCACCAGACCGTCGGCGTTGAAATAGAGCTGAGCTTCCTCGAGCGGCATATAGATGATCGTCGCATCATATTCCGACATGCCGATCTCGAAGATGCCGGAAACGGTATAAGACTTGACGCGCGGATTGATGCCCATGGGCGTCACGTCGCCTTCCGGCGAAATCAGCGTGATCTGATCGCCCACTCCCAGGCCCAGTTGGTCGGCCATGCGCGAGCCGATCAGTACGCCCTGCCCGGCGGCAAAACCCACAAGATCACCGGACTTGATATTGCTCGACACCGTTTTGAGCTTGGCGAGATCGTCCGGACGAATGCCGCGAACCAGAGCACCGGTACCAGCGCCGCCCTTGCCGGAAGCAAGCGTCTGGCCTTCCACCAGCGGCAAGGCGAGGGTCACCCCCGGGACGGCTGCCAGCTTATCGGTAAGAGCCGGATAATCGGTGAAAGGGCCGTCGACCGGCTGGACGATCATGTGGCCGTTGATACCGAGGATGCGCGTGATCAGTTCGGTGCGGAAGCCGTTCATCACCGCCATGACGATGATGAGGGTCGCAACGCCGAGCATGATGCCGATAAAGGAAAATCCGGCGATAACGGAAATAAAGGCTTCCTTGCGGCGGGCGCGCAGATAGCGCCAGGCTACCAGGCGCTCAAAGGCAGAGAACGGCCTAATAGCCGGGGAGGAGCCGGACCTTGTCTCCTGCTGCTCCAATGCCGTACTCGCCATGCCGCCTCCTGTTATGATTTCAGCCCAAGAGCTTGTTAATTGCCGCTTCGACAGACATCGTTTCGCGTGCGCCGGTCTTGCGGTCCTTGACTTCGACCTCGCCGTTCGCGACCGAACGCGGACCGACGATGATCTGCACCGGCACACCGATAAGATCGGCGGTCGCGAATTTCGTCCCCGCCCGATCGTCGGTGTCGTCGTAGAGCATGTCTCTGCCGGCCTTCGTCAACGACGCATAGAGCGTTTCGCAGGCTGCATCGCAGGCTTCGTCGCCGGCCTTCATGTTGATCACCACTCCATCGAACGGCGCAACGGACGCCGGCCAGATGATTCCGTTGTCGTCATGCGAAGCCTCGATGATGGCGGGAACAAGGCGGGTCGGTCCGATACCGTAGGAACCCATGTGAACGGCGTGCTCCTTGCCGTCCGGTCCCTGGACGCTCGCGCCCATGGGATCGGAATATTTGGTGCCGAAATAGAAGATGTGGCCCACTTCGATACCGCGCGCAGAAAGGCGATCGCTCTCGGGAATGGCATTGAAGGCAGCCTCGTCATGCATTTCGGAGGTCGCGGCATAAAGCGAGGTCCATCTGTCGAAGATCGCCTTCAAGCCGGCGACATCATCGAAATCAGTATCCGCCGCGGGAATGTCGAAATTGACGAAATCCTTGTGGCAGAAGACTTCGGATTCCCCCGTGTCGGCGAGAATGATGAATTCGTGACTGAGGTTGCCGCCGATCGGGCCGGTGTCTGCCCGCATCGGAATGGCGCGCAGGCCAAGTCGGGTGAACGTGCGCAGATAGGCAGTGAACATCTTGTTGTAGGAATGCTCGGCCCCCTCGCGTGTGAGGTCAAAGGAATAGGCATCCTTCATCAGGAATTCGCGCGAACGCATCGTGCCGAAGCGCGGGCGGATCTCGTCGCGAAATTTCAGCTGGATGTGATAGAGGTTGAGCGGCAGATCCTTATAGGACTTGATGTAGGACCGGAAAATGTCCGTCACCATCTCCTCGTTCGTCGGGCCATAGAGCATCGGACGGTCCTGACGATCCTTGATGCGCAGCATCTCCTTGCCATAGGCATCATAGCGACCGCTTTCCTGCCAGAGTTCGGCCGACTGCAGCGTCGGCATCAGAAGCTCGATGGCGCCAGAACGGTTCTGCTCCTCGCGGATGATGTTGTTGACCTTGTCCAGAACACGCTTGCCCAATGGTAACCAGGAATAGATGCCCTGCGACTGCTGTCGGATCATGCCGGCACGTAGCATCAGACGGTGCGAAACGATCTCCGCCTCCTTGGGATTTTCCTTGAGGATAGGCATGAAATAACGAGACAGACGCATTGGCGGATTCCAAGTTGGGATTCCGTCACAAACGGAATCGAAGGCAAAGATTGATGCTGACGGTTCATAGCCGCTTCAGCGCCGGAAGAAAACCCGGATTGGCATATCAACGAAGCGCTGCCATTTCGCGGAGCAAACAAAAGACCCAGCTCAAGCCAGGACGAAAAAATTGCGCATTTATAAGGGCTTGCCAAAAAATCTTGTCAACAGAAAAAATTTACCCGAGTGTAGCAAAAATGCAAAAAAACCTGATGACAAAGGCCACTCTTTGAGCTAGCTTTAGCTCATAAAAGAGGCAAGAAGGTTAAATTCTTGCCGTTCTCGCGGTCAAGTCTTGGGAGGATCAGATCTTAGGCGCGCTCGTTCGCAGCCCCGGCAACGGTTAAGGATCACGCGATATCTTAAACAAGGCTTTTAGCCTTGTTTTTTTTTGGTTTTTTCCTGAAGCACTCCCCAAAATTCTGCGGCTGTTGAAATGCCGGCTCTCGTCAGGTGAGGGCGCCTTCCGTTACGGAAGCTCTTTGCCCGATAGCCATGACAGCCGTATGACAGAGCGACGGCAATTTCGTGGCAAGTGGCATATGCTCAGATATTGAGCAATAGCCCTTTCATCAACTTTCGATCAATAGGCTGCTATGGACCAGGGCACTTCGCCTGCGAAAACGTCGCATCAATAGAAACCCGGGCCGATTTGGGGAAGTGCGTCAAAGCCGAGCTCGAGATAGGTCGAGCAAATATACCAAGCGCCGTAAATTGCGCCCGATATCACGGTCGTCAATGAGAAGACCAGACCAGCGCGAAAACGGCTCGGCGCGCTTTCGACAGTACCGAGCACGACGTCATTGTCTTCTGCCTGCGTGCGAAGTCCAATCGGCAGAACCGCAAAGATCGTGATCCACCAGATAATGAAATAAACCGCAAGGCCAGACAGAAACTGCTGGATCATTCGCTTCTCCAAAGCGACGCAAAAGCCGCTTCATGACACCCGTGGTACAGCTTATACGGCCAAATAGACGCCAACTCAAAGGTGGAGAATTGATTTCGCGGTGGAACGACCTTCTTTGTGTCACTCTGCCGCAGCAGCCGACCCCGATTACGCCTGTTCCAGCTCTATCAGCGTGCCGACGAAATCCTTCGGATGAAGGAAAAGAACAGGCTTTCCGTGGGCACCGATCTTCGGCTCGCCACCGCCAAGCACCCTCGCCCCGCTCGTCACCAGACGGTCGCGCGCCGCAATGATATCGTCCACCTCGTAGCAGATATGGTGCATGCCGCCATCGGGATTTTTGGCAAGGAAGGTCGCAATGGGCGAGGATTCGCCAAGCGGCTCGAGCAATTCGATCTTCGTATTGGGAAGCGCCACGAACACGACCGTGACACCGTGTTCCGGTAGGGCCTGAGCTTCGGAAACGGCAGCCCCCAGCATGTCGCGATAGGCAGCGGTTGCAGTCGCCAGATCGGGAACCGCAATCGCCACGTGATTGACGCGTCCGATCATGAAAACCTCCCCTGCTTTTATCATCGCGGCACCGGCGAACGCGAGTCCGTCACTACTGCATGTTTCCTTAAGTCGGGATCGACTTAGATAAAAACATGCAGGATTCAAAGCGCTACAGCGACCTTTATGCATCTGAAAGGACACGCGGCGCTGTCGTCAGACTTTTGTTATAAACACCGTAACAACCGGCTTTTTACCCCAGACATGGTTGGAGGCGGCACGAACGGCGCGCCTGACAGCCTCACGCAACATGTCGAGATCCTTGCGACGGGCCCGCGGGACGCTTTCGATCGCGCCGGCGACGGCGTCAAAGAGCGTATCTTCCATGTCTTCGCCTTCATCGTCATAGATGGGCAGGCCGATTGGAACAACCGAAGGATCGCCGATGATGTCATAACGATTGTCAAGCAGGACATTGACGGCGACGTGCCCGACATAGGAAAGCTTCTTGCGTTCGCCGATGCCCATCTCGTCGAAATCGCCGATCAACAAGCCGTCCTTGTAGATGCGCCCGTGCGGTGCCTCATCCACGATTTCAACCGGTCCCGGCGCCAGCCGCAGCACGTCGCCGTTGCGAACGCGCGGTACGGTCGCAATACCCGACTGCTCGGCCAGTTCCTTGTGTGCAGTCAGATGCGCTGCCTCGCCATGGACAGGTATGACGATCTGCGGACGAGTCCATTCATACATCTTCTGCAATTCATTGCGGCGGGGATGCCCGGAGACATGGACCAGCGCCTCGGCATCGGTGATGACGTGGATGCCCTGCTCGATCAAGCCATTCTTGATATCCTGGATCGCCTTTTCATTGCCTGGGATGGGTCGCGACGAGAAGACCACGATATCGCCGGCGGAAAAGGCGACGTTGCGCATCTCGTCACGCGAAAGCTTGGCCAGTGCCGCACGTGGTTCGCCCTGGCTGCCGGTGAGGATCACGACGATCTTGTCGCGAGGGATATAGCCATACTCATCTTCAGAGATAAACGGCTTGACGCCATCCATGATGCCGATATCGCGCGCCACGTCGACAACTCGCTTCAAAGAGCTGCCGAGCAACAACACTTCACGGCCAGCGGCTTCCGCTGCCTCGGCGACGGTGCGTATGCGTCCGACATTCGAAGAGAAGGTAGTGATCGCCACGCGGCCTTCCGCGTTTTCTATGATCCTCTGCAGGCTTTCCGAGACGTCCTTTTCCGAGGGCGAAACACCATCGCGCATCGCATTGGTCGAGTCGCATATCAGGGCGAGAACACCGTCCGCTCCGAAGTGGCGAAAGCGGCTCTCGTCCGTCAACGGCCCCAGCGAAGGTTCGTGATCAATCTTCCAGTCGCCGGTATGGATCACATTGCCGAGCGGCGTATGGATCATCAACGACATCGGCTCCGGAATCGAATGGTTCACAGCGAGGCCTTCGACGGCGAACGGCCCGGCGTTGACGCGATTACCGGCCTTGAAGAGCGTCACCGGAATTTCGCCCGTCATGCCTTCATAATCGCGCTTGGCCTCCAGCAGACCTGCTGTAAAGGGGGAGGCATAAACCGGCACATTCAGACCCGGCCAGAGATCGTTCAGCGCACCGTAATGATCCTCATGGGCATGGGTGATGAAGATCGCCTTCAGATTCTTCCGCTCATTTGCAAGAAAGCGGATATCCGGCAGCACAAGATCAACACCCGGCAGGTCCGGGCCTGGAAAGGTAACACCGCAGTCGACCATGATCCACTGACGATGCTCCGGTGTCCCGTATCCGTAGAGCGCGAGATTCATGCCGATCTCGCCAACGCCGCCTAGCGGCAGAAACACCAGTTCCTCTTGCTTCGCCATTTTGTCTATATTTTCCACTATTTCAAAAAAACATCGCCCGCAGCAATCGGCATAATCCTGCCTTGACCGGTATCGAGCATCAACAGACCATTATCATCAATATCGACAAAAAGCCCGGAAATGGATCGGTCGGGCAAATTAACCGTAATCTTCTCGCCGATGCCGCAAGCGACGTCGCGCCAGCGCGCGGTGATTTCACGAATGCCCCTGCCGCGATCCCATGCATCCAGGACATCCGCCATCGCGGCGAAAAGATGCGCGAACAGTTCCTCCGGCGATGCCGCGCTCCCCTGATCCCTGAGGCAGGTGACCGGATAGATCGGTTTTTCCGGCATGACCGTGACATTGATGCCGATGCCGATCACGATCGCCTGTCGACCGTCGGGCAGCGCCTCCCCTTCCAGAAGAATGCCGCAGGTTTTCTTGCGGCCGATCAGGATGTCGTTGGGCCATTTGACCTCGACCGGCTCCGAGCCCGGAGGCAGGACAGAACGAACAGCGCGATGAACCGCAACCGCAACCGCAAGCGGCAGCGAGGCCAAACGCTCGGCGGGAGCCGGATCGATCAAAAGAAGGGAGGAATAGAGATTTCCCGGCTCGGAAACCCAGGGGCGTCCCCTGCGGCCACGGCCCCCGGTCTGTCTGCCGGCCGTAATCCAGAGGCCGCCGGGATCCCCGGCCCGCGCACGGGCCAGGCATTCGCTGTTGGTAGAGACAGTCTCGATAAGAGACTCATGCCGGAAGTTGCCGAGCGATGCCCCGCGTCCCGTCGCAACCGTCATCAAAACAGTGTCGCTGCGGCGAGTTCAGCCGCACCACCGAGCGGACCGCCGATAAGCACATAGGCAACGACGAAGAGACCGGAAAGGCCGAAGACCAGCCGCAGTTCACCGGAAACCCGCCCGAATTCGCCAGTGGCCTCATCGAACCACATAAGCTTGATGACGCGCAGATAATAGTAGCAGCCCACGACCGATGCGAGGACACCGATGATAGCCAGCGCATAGAGCTTTGCTTCGATCGCTGCGACGAACACGAAATACTTCGCGAAGAAGCCGGCAAGCGGCGGAATGCCAGCAAGCGAGAACATCAGCGCCGTCAGCACGGTCGCCATGAAGGGATTGGTCGTCGAAAGACCGGCGAGGTCATAGACATCTTCCACCACGGTCCCGTCGTTACGGCGCATGGACATGATGATCGCAAAGGTGCCGAGCGTCATGACCATGTAGATGACCATGTAAAGCATGACACCGGTAACGCCGGTCTGGTTGCCGGCGGCGAGGCCAACGAGCGCATAGCCCATGTGGCCGATGGAGGAATAGGCCATCAGTCGCTTGAAGTTGCGCTGTCCGATCGCTGCAAAAGAGCCGAGAACCATCGAGGCAATCGAGATGAAGGTGATGACCTGCTGCCAGTCGGCGAGGACCGGCTGGAAAGCTGTGATCACGATACGGGTCAGCATCGCCATGGCGGCGACCTTGGGTGCGGCAGCCAGGAATGCGGTAACCGGCGTCGGCGCGCCTTCATAGACGTCCGGAGTCCACATGTGAAACGGAACGGCGGAAATCTTGAATGCAATACCGGCCAGGATGAAGACGAGCCCAAAGACCACCCCGAGCGAACGGACGCCATCGACGGACAGCGCCTGGGCGATCGCCTGGAAGGCGGTATGGCCGGTGAATCCATAGACGAGCGACATTCCATAAAGCAGCATGCCGGAGGAAAGCGCACCGAGGACGAAATATTTCAAACCGGCTTCCGTCGAGCGCACGCTGTCACGGTTGATGGCAGCGACGACATAAAGCGCAAGCGATTGCAGCTCAAGCGACAGGTAGAGCGATATCAGATCGTTTGCCGAGATCATCAGCAGGATGCCGAGGGTCGCCAGAACCAGCAGGACGGGAAACTCGAAACGGTCGAGTTGATCCGCCCGGGCCCGACCGATCGTCATGATCATTGCGACGATGGAGCCAACCAGCGCCACCACCTTCATGAATCGGGAGAAACCGTCCGCCAGGTAGGCACCGCCATAGGCAAGCCCCTCGCCCGGCACGAAGATCAGCCACAGGCCGGCAGCGATCAGGACGACGATCGCAAGGCCGGTCACCGTCGGGCCGGTGCGTTCGCCGGAGAAGACGCCGATCATGAGCAGGACAAGGGCTCCGACCGCGAGGATCAGTTCCGGCGCGGAAAGATGCAGGCTTGCGAGAATTGTTTCAGCGGTCATGTCCAAAAGGTCCTGTCATCATTTCATCGAGAGCGCAACATCATGCGCTGCCTGCAGGGCGGCCGTGTAATTATTGACCACCAGATCCACCGAAGCGGCCGTCGCGTCGAAGATCGGCGCCGGATAGATGCCGAAGAGGATCGTCAGCGCAATCAGCGGATAAAGGATCAGCTGTTCGCGCGGCGAGAGATCAAGCAGCGCCTTGAGCTTTTCCTTTTCCAGCGCACCGAAGATAACGCGACGATAGAGCCAGAGCGCATAGGCGGCCGACAGGATCACGCCCGTCGCGGCAAAGAGCGCGACCCAGCTATTGACGCGGAAGACGCCGATAAGGGTCAGGAATTCGCCGATGAAGCCGGAGGTGCCCGGAAGGCCGACATTGGCCATGGTGAAGACCATCATCGCCACGGCATATTTCGGCATATTGTTGACGAGGCCGCCATAGGCCGTGATCTCGCGGGTGTGGGTGCGGTCATAGACGACGCCGACGCAAAGGAAGAGCGCGCCGGAGACGATACCGTGCGAGAGCATCTGGAAGATCGCTCCCTGCACACCTTGCTGGTTGGCGGCGAAGATCCCCATCGTCACGTAGCCCATATGCGCGACCGACGAATAGGCGATCAGCTTCTTGATGTCGTCCTGCATCATCGCAACCAACGAGGTGTAGATGATCGCAATCACCGACAGAGAGAAGACCAGCGGCGCAAAGAATTCCGACGCGTTCGGGAACATCGCCAGCGAGAAGCGGATAAGACCATACCCGCCGAGCTTCAACAGCACGCCTGCCAGGATGACCGAGCCAGCGGTCGGAGCCTGAACGTGTGCATCCGGAAGCCAGGTATGGACCGGCCACATCGGCATCTTCACAGCAAAGGAGGCGAAGAAGGCCAGCCATAGCCAGATCTGGAGCTGCGGCGGGAACTTATAGGCCAGAAGCTGGGTAATGTCGGTCGTGCCTGCCTGCCAGTACATCGCCATGATGGCGAGCAGCATCAGCACCGAACCGAGCAGCGTGTAGAGGAAGAACTTATAGCTTGCGTAGACGCGATCCCTACCACCCCAGACACCGATGATGAGGAACATCGGAATGAGGCCCGCCTCGAAGAAGACGTAGAAGAGTACGATATCGAGCGACACGAAGACGCCGACCATCATGACCTCGAGGATCAGGAAGGCGATCATGTATTCCTTGAGCCGCTTCTCCACCGACAGCCAGCTCGCGAGAACACAGAAGGGCATCAGGAACGTGGTGAGAATGATGAAGAGGAACGAGATGCCGTCGACGCCGACGTGATAGCCGATGCCGGTACCGAGCCAATCGTGCTTCTCGATCATCTGGAAGCCCGGATTAGCGCTGTCGAAGCCGACCCAGATGAAGAGCGATACGACGAAGGTGAAGACCGTCGTCAGCAGCGAGATGTTCAGGACGTTGCGGCGACCGTTTGCGCTCTCGCCGTTTGTCAGCAGCAGAAGCACCACGCCGACGAGCGGCAGGAAGGTGACCGTTGAAAGAATGGGCCAATCGGTCATCAGAAGGAACTCCCGAGCATCATCCAGGTAACGAGCGCGGCAATGCCGAGCAGCATCGCAAACGCATAGTGGTAAAGGTAGCCGGTCTGCAGGCGGACCACGCGGTTGGTGACGTCGACGACACGGGCGGCAACACCGTTCGGACCGAGGGCATCGATAACGCCGATGTCACCCTTCTTCCAAAGGAAGCGGCCGAGTGATTTGGCCGTCCGGACGAAGAGGAAATCGTAGAGCTCGTCGAAGTACCACTTGTTGAGCAGGAACTGGTAGAGCACGCGATGCTGCTGCGCGAGGATGCGCGGCGTCGACGGTGACCTGATGTACATGTACCAGGCGATCACGAACCCAAGCAGCATGGCGATGAAGGGGCTCAGTCCAACCCAGGCCGGAACGTGATGGAACTCTTCCACCAGCTCGTTCTCGGCGCCGGTAAAGAGCGCGCCTTTCCAGAACTCGGCATATTCCTCGCCGTAGAAGCGGCCCTCGAAGAGCCAGCCGGCGAAGATGGCACCCAGCGCCAGGAGGGCGAGCGGCACCAGCATCACCTTCGGCGATTCGTGAACATGATGCATGACCTCATGCGACGCACGAGGCGCGCCGTAGAAGGTCATGAAGATCAAACGCCACGAATAGAAGCTGGTGAAGAGAGCCGCAACGACCAGGAGCGTAAAGGCGAAGCCGGCCATTGCCGAGTGCGACGCATAGGTCGCCTCGATGATGACATCCTTCGAGAAGAAGCCAGCGAAACCAAAGGGCGTGAAGGGTATGCCGACGCCGGTAATCGCCAGCGTACCGACGACCATCATCCCGAAGGTCCACGGGATGTGCGGACGCAGGCCGCCCATGTGGCGCATATCCTGCTCGCCATCCACAGCGTGGATCACCGAGCCGGCCCCGAGGAAGAGCAAAGCCTTGAAGAAAGCGTGGGTGAAGAGGTGGAAGATAGCGGCACCATAGGCCCCTACCCCAAGGGCGACGAACATATAGCCAAGCTGCGAGCAGGTCGAATAGGCGATGACGCGCTTGATATCGTTCTGCACGAGACCCACCGTGGCCGCGAAGAAAGCGGTGACGGCACCGATGAAGGTCACGACGGTCAGCGCATCCGGTGCCAGCTCGAAGAGCGGCGACATGCGCGCAACGAGGAAGACACCCGCGGTAACCATGGTCGCGGCATGGATCAGGGCGGAGACCGGCGTCGGACCTTCCATGGCGTCCGGCAGCCAAGTGTGCAGCAGGAACTGCGCCGACTTACCCATCGCGCCCATGAAGAGCAGCAGGCAAGCGCCGGTCAATGCATGCGCCTTGTCGAGCTGCATGCCGAATAGATTGAGCACGACCTCGCCCGCCTGACCGCCCTCAGGGGCAGCAAAGCTCTGGGCATTGGCGAAGATCGTATCGAAATTGATCGCGCCGAAGAGGACGAAGAGGCTTGAGATGCCAAGGATGAAACCGAAGTCGCCGACACGGTTGACGATGAAAGCCTTGATTGCCGCCGCATTCGCCGACGGTTTCTTGAACCAGAAGCCGATCAGAAGGTAGGAGGCAAGACCGACGCCTTCCCAACCGAAGAACATCTGAGCCAGGTTGTCCGCCGTCACCAGCATCAGCATCGCGAAGGTGAAGAGCGAGAGATAGGCAAAGAACCGCGGACGATGCGGATCGTGATGCATGTAGCCGATTGAATAGATATGGACCAAGGTCGAGACCGTATTGACGACGATCAGCATGACCGCGGTCAGCGTATCGATGCGCAGCGACCACGAGACGTCGATGCCACCCGACTGAATCCAGCGCAGAACTTCGACCTTGATCGGTCCTTCACTTTCGGTCCCCATGGCGACGTTGAAGAAGACGATCCAGGAGAGCACGCCGGCAATGATCATTAGGCCGCAGGTGACATATTCAGACGCCTTGGCGCCGATGCTGCGGCCGAACAGACCGGCGATGATCGCACCGATCAGAGGAAGAAAGACGATAGCCTTATAGATCAACATGAGCTGCTCAGCCCTTCATCATATTGACGTCTTCAACCGCGATCGAACCGCGGTTGCGGTAGAAGACAACGAGAATTGCAAGACCGATGGCCGCTTCAGCGGCGGCGACCGTGAGAATGAAGAGGGCAAAAACCTGGCCGACAATATCATTCAGGAAGGATGAGAAGGCGACCATGTTGATGTTGACCGCCAGAAGGATGAGCTCGACCGACATCAGGATGATGATGACGTTCTTGCGGTTCAGGAAGATACCGAAAACGCCGAGCGTGAAGAGAATGGCGCTGACCGTCAGGTAGTGGGAAAGTCCGATGACCATGTTGCTGTTCCTTGACCTTGCGCCTGTCTCAGATGCCTTGTCCCGGCTTGACTGTGACCACCTCGACGGCGGTCGCGGGCGTGCGGGCAACCTGTTGTGGGATATTCTGCCGTTTGATGTGCGTGCGGTGTCTCAGCGTCAGCACGATCGCGCCGATCATCGCGACGAGCAGCACCAAACCGGCGATCTGGAAGAAGTAGACGTAGTTCGTGTAGAGGACGTCGCCGAGTGCGGCAGTGTTCGTCCGCTCCGTCAGTGCCGGAATCGGCATGGCGACGGACTTGGCGATCTCGGGCGAGATCACGCTGCCGCCGACAACCACGATGAGCTCGGCCGCAAGGATCAAACCGATCAGGGCGCCGATCGGCGCATATTCGAGGACGCCCGCGCGCAGCTCCGTGAAGTCGATATCGAGCATCATCACCACGAAGAGGAAGAGCACTGCGACAGCGCCGACATAGACGACCAGCAGGATCATCGCGAGAAACTCGGCGCCAAGCAGCAGGAACAGGCCCGCAGCATTAAAGAACGTCAGGATCAGGAACAGAACCGAATGGACCGGATTCCGTGCCCAGATGACCATGAACGCCGACGCCACCGCGACAAAGGCGAAGAGATAGAAAAAAAGAGCCTGCAGACCCATGTTGGTGCCTTCTTCATCTTCCCCCGGGCAGCCGGGAGTGTCCCTGCCCGATGGAGCTTCGCCCGATTTCGTTGACAAAGCTCCGTTGGATATTGACCGTAGCAACGCGCCGAACGCTTCTGCTACGGCATTTCAATCAGATCAGCGATACGGCGCATCCATCGCCATGTTGCGAGCGATTTCACGCTCCCACCGGTCGCCGTTCTCCAGAAGACGCGCCTTGTCGAAGTAGAGCTCTTCACGCGTTTCCGTCGCAAATTCGAAATTCGGCCCCTCGACGATGGCGTCGACCGGGCAAGCTTCCTGGCAGAAGCCGCAGTAGATGCATTTTACCATATCGATGTCATAGCGCACCGTACGGCGTGTGCCATCGTTGCGCCGCGGACCGGCTTCGATGGTGATCGCCTGTGCAGGACAGATCGCCTCGCAAAGCTTGCAGGCAATGCAGCGCTCCTCACCGTTCGGATAGCGGCGAAGGGCATGTTCGCCCCGGAAACGCGGACTGACCGGCCCTTTTTCGAAGGGATAATTGATCGTCGCCTTCTGCTTGAAGAAATAGCGCATCGACAAGAAGAACGCGCCGACAAATTCCTTGAGGAACAGCGAGCTGACGGCGTTGGAAAGACCAGCCATCTTCAACCTCCAAATCTGCTGGAAACCAGGGTCGGCATCATCATACCCCCGTCAGTTTCAGCACGAATGCAACGATGACGACCATGGCGAGCGACAGCGGAAGGAAGACCTTCCAGCCGAGGCGCATGAGCTGGTCGTAGCGATAGCGCGGCACGAAAGCTTTGACCATGGCGAACATGAAGAACACCAGGCATGCCTTCAGCATGAACCAGATGATGCCCGGGACCCAGTTCAGGATCCAGATATCGACCGGCGGCAGCCAGCCGCCCAAAAACAGGATCGTGGTCAGCGAGCACATGAGGACGACGGCCGCGTATTCGCCGAGCATGAACATCATGTACGGCGAGGAACCATATTCGACCATGAAGCCGGCGACGAGTTCCGATTCCGCTTCAGGAAGATCGAAGGGCGGACGGTTCGTTTCTGCGAGCGCCGAAATGAAGAACACGACGAACATCGGGAAGAGCGCCAGCCAGTGCCAGTCGAGGAAGGACGGAGGCAGGCCAAGCATGGTGCCGAGGCCGTTATGCTGCGCATTGACGATATCGGTCAGGTTCAGGGAACCGACGCAAAGAAGCACGGTCACGATCACGAAGCCGATGGAAACTTCGTAGGAAACCATCTGGGCAGCCGACCGAAGTGCTCCAAGGAACGGATACTTTGAGTTCGATGCCCAGCCACCCATGATGATGCCGTAGACTTCAAGCGATGAGATCGCGAAAATATAGAGGATGCCGACATTGATGTTGGCGATCACCCAGCCGTCGGCCAGCGGTACGACGGCCCAGGTCGCAAGCGCAAGAAGCACGGTGACAAGCGGGGCAAGCAGGAACACCGTCTTGTTGGCGCCGGCCGGAATGATCGGCTCCTTGAAGACGAACTTCAGAAGATCCGCAAAGGACTGAAAGAGGCCGAAAGGACCGACCACGTTCGGACCGCGGCGAAGCTGCACGGCAGCCCAGATCTTGCGGTCCGCAAGAAGGATATAGGCGATGAAGATCAGCAGGCAGACCAGAAGCAGAAGCGACTGACCGATCATGATGATCGCCGGCCAGACATAGGTCGAAAAGAAAGAATCCATGGTCCCTGCCTTTACTCTGCCGCAGCCTTGAAGTTGTTGCGGGCCAGTGCGGAGCACTCGGCCATGACTGCCGACGCACGCGCTATCGGGTTCGTCAAATAGAAGTCTTTGACCGGCGACGCAAACCCGGATTTGTTCATCTTGCCGGCTTTTTTCGCCAATGCGGCAATTTCAGCGCTGTTGCTTTCCATGATTTCATCGACCACGGCGAAATGCGGATGCGCCGCATAGAGCTTGGCGCGCAATTCGCTCAGCGAATCAAAGGGAAGCTTCTTGCCAAGCACGTCCGAAAGAGCGCGAATGATCGCCCAGTCCTCGCGGGCATCGCCCGGCGCAAAACCGGCACGGTTGCCTATCTGGACGCGACCTTCGGTATTGACCCATGTGCCCGACTTTTCGGTATAGGCGGCGGCCGGCAGGATAACGTCGGCATGGTGCGCGCCATTATCACCATGCGAACCGATATAGACCGTGAATTTCGCCGCCTTGCGGCTGAAGTCCAGCTCATCGGCGCCGAGCAGGAACAAAACGTCCATCGTCGTCAGCATTTCCGCTGCGTTGACGCCCTTGGCACCCGGGACAAAGCCGAGATCGAGGCCGCCGACGCGCGACGCCGCGGTATGAAGGACAGCAAAGCCGTTCCAGTCCTCGACGATTGCGCCGACGCTGACGGCCAGCTTTGCTGCGCTTGCCAGTACGCCAGCTCCATCGGCACGGGTAAGCGCGCCCTGGCCGATGATGATCAAAGGATTCTTGGCTTTCTTCAAAACGTCCGCAAAAGCATGGCCGCCGTCGACCAGATCCTGCAGTGTGTCCGGACCAGCGCCGAGATAGCTGTATTCGTAGCGCAGTTCGCCGCCTTCGCCGATGACACCGATCGGGAAATTGCCCCGGCGCCAACGCTTGCGGATACGGGCATTCAAGACGGCCGCCTCGAAGCGCGGGTTGGCGCCAATGATCAGGAGTGCGTCGGCCTGTTCGATGCCGGCGATGGCCGGATTGAAGAGGTAGCTTGCACGGCCCAGTGACGGATCAAGTGCCGCCCCATCCTGGCGACAGTCGAGATTGGTCGATCCCAGTGACTTCACCAGTTCGGAAAGAGCATACATTTCTTCCACGGAGGCGAGATCGCCTGCGATTGCGCCGATCTTGTCACCGGTTGACCCGGCAACAGCCGCCTTGATCGCGCCGAAGGCCTCGGCCCAGCTTGCAGGCTGCAGACGGCCGTCACGGCGGACATAGGGACGATCGAGGCGCTGGGTCTTCAGACCATCCCAGATGAAGCGGGTCTTGTCGGAAATCCATTCCTCGTTGATCGCATCGTTGACGCGCGGCAGAATACGCATGACTTCGCGGCCCCGGGTGTCGACGCGAATGGCGGAGCCGAGCGCGTCCATTACGTCGATAGACTCGGTCTTGTTCAGTTCCCACGGACGGGCGGTAAAGGCGAAGGGCTTCGAGGTGAGTGCGCCGACCGGGCAGAGATCGACGACATTGCCCTGCAGCTCAGAGGTCATCGCCTGCTCGAGATAGGTGGTGATCTCGGCATCCTCGCCGCGACCGATCAGGCCGAGCTCGGAGATGCCACCGACTTCCGTCGTGAAGCGAACGCAACGCGTGCAATGGATGCAGCGGTTCATCACGGTCTTGACGAGCGGACCGATATATTTGTCCTCGACGGCGCGTTTGTCTTCCTGATAGCGAGACGTGTCGATACCGAAGGCCATGGCCTGGTCCTGCAGGTCGCATTCGCCGCCCTGATCGCAGATCGGGCAGTCGAGCGGATGGTTGATCAGCAGGAACTCCATCACCCCTTCGCGAGCCTTCTTGACCATCGGCGTGTTGGTAAAGACTTCCGGCAGTTCGCCATTCGGGCCACCGCGGATATCGCGCACACCCATGGCGCAGGAAGCCTGCGGCTTCGGTGGACCACCCTTCACCTCAACGAGGCACATGCGGCAGTTGCCGGCCACCGACAAACGCTCATGGAAGCAAAAGCGCGGGACTTCGGCACCGGCTTCCTCACACGCCTGGATAAGCGTGTAGTGATCCGGGACTTCGATCTCTTTACCGTCAATCTTCAGTTTTGCCATCGTCCACTCAATCCTATGTACCGTCCGCCGCCTGAGGTAGCAGCAAACAATTTCATTCTCGCAACACCGCCCGCGCCACAGCGGCATTTCCTGCCGCGCCGGATCCCGGCATTGCTCACAATCGCATCGTTGGCGCCCGCCGCTGCTCGACCGTGTCGCATCCCCTCCCCGGCTGCATCCTGGTCAGCCGGAAAGAGCCTTCATTTTTTTGTCCTGTCCTTTATCGCGAATGCCTTGGCCTGTCCGATCCAGTCATCCCGTGAGATGCGACCATTGAACCCGAGCTCGTCGTCCAGCCGGGCAACATCGGCGTCCGTCCAGGATGCGATATCGAGAAAGGTGCGGATGCCCCTGTCGTTCAATACCTGCTGCAGCTTCGGACCGATGCCGGAAATCATCTTCAGATCATCCGCTTTGGCGGACTTTCGGGCACGGGGCGCGGTCGCCGCCGAGGCAGGAACGGAGATCTCGGCAGCCTTCGCCTTGGCCGATACGGTCCGGCGTACCGGCTTGACCTTCTGCGAGACAGCGGGCTTCAGCCTCTCCATCTTCGCCTCAACATCCCTGGAATTCACCTCAGTCAAGATTACGGCTGCTTCGGCCTTTGCGTTCTGATTTTCCAACGCGATCGCAAGCTTCTGCGCCGCCTCGACTGCACCCTGCACGGCCCCCAGAAAGGCGCCAGCCATCTGCGAGGAGAGGCCCAGGCCGATCGCGGTTGCAGCGGCGATAGCTGCGGCCGGATGCGTCATCAGAGGATGAAGCGGCATGGCGGGCACAGCCTGCAACATATCCGCGGCAAGACGGCCAAGATCGGCCGATGCGTCGGCAATCCTTCCTTCCTGTACACGATCTGCTGCCTTTGTCGCCATGTTCCTACTCCGCAGCTTCCAGGACAGCCCCATGGGCCATTGCGTTGGCGGTATACTGGTCAATACGTGCTTCAATTTCCGGGCGGAAATTCCGGATCAGACCCTGAACGGGCCAGGCGGCGGCATCGCCGAGCGCACAGATCGTATGACCTTCGATCTGCTTCGTCACCTGGAAGAGCATGTCGATCTCTCGCTTCTGGGCATTGCCCCTCGCCATGCGCTCCATGACACGCCACATCCAGCCGGTGCCTTCGCGACATGGGGTACACTGGCCGCAGCTCTCGTGCTTGAAGAAGGCAGAAATGCGCGCGATCGCCTTGATGATGTCCGTCGACTTGTCCATCACGATCGCAGCCGCGGTGCCGAAGGAGGATTTCACCTCGCGCAGACCGTCAAAATCCATCGGGCAGTCGATGATGTCCTTTGCGGGCACGACCGGGCAGGATGCTCCGCCCGGGATGACGGCCAGCAGATTGTCCCAGCCGCCGCGGACGCCGCCGGCATGCTTATCCACCAATTCGCGGAAGGTGATGCCCATCGTCTCCTCGACCGTGCAGGGACGGTTGACGTGACCCGAGATCATGAAGAGCTTCGTGCCGACGTTGTTCGGGCGGCCGAAGGAAGAGAACCAGGCAGCACCGCGGCGCAGGATCGTCGGAGCGACCGCGATCGACTCGACGTTGTTGACGGTCGTCGGGCAGCCGTAAAGGCCCATATTGGCCGGGAACGGTGGCTTCAGGCGAGGTTGGCCCTTCTTGCCTTCCAGGCTTTCCAACAGAGCCGTTTCCTCGCCGCAGATATAGGCGCCTGCGCCGTGATGGACGAAAATGTCCATATCCCAGCCCAGCTTGTTGTTCTTGCCGAGCAGGCCGTAATCGTAGCACTCGTCGATTGCCGCCTGCAGGGCCTCACGCTCGCGAATATATTCGCCACGAACATAGATGTAGGCCGCATGTGCGCCCATCGCAAAGCTTGCGATCACGCATCCCTCGATCAGCGTATGCGGATCGTGACGCATGATGTCGCGGTCCTTGCAGGTGCCCGGCTCCGATTCGTCGGCGTTGACGACGAGGTAGTGCGGTCGGCCATCGCTTTCCTTCGGCATGAAGGACCATTTGAGGCCGGTCGGGAAGCCTGCGCCACCGCGGCCGCGCAAACCGGATTGCTTCATCTCGTTGATGATCCAGTCGCGGCCCTTTTCAAGAATCTGCTTCGTGCCGTCCCAGTGGCCACGGCTCATCGCGCCCTTCAGGGACTTGTCCTTGAGGCCGTAGATATTGGTAAAGATGCGATCCTGATCCTGTAACATGCTTCACCTCTTACCGCGGCTTCTTGCCGAAGACCTTGATATATTCCGCTTCGCCACCCTTGGCGAGCGCCTTGGCCTGCTTGACCCAGTCGTCACGCTCGATGCGTCCGCGGAAATTCAGATAGCCGTCGACCCATTCACGCTCGGCTTTCTTCCAACCAGCGACCTGTGCGAACGTGAAGATACCGAGTTCGTTCAACGTCGCTTCTATCTTAGGGCCGACACCCGAAATCATCTTGAGGTCATCGGGAGCTGCTGGCTTTTCGATACCCGCAGGACGATTCTTGTCGGAGAGCGACGGCTTTGGCAGAGCCGGAGCCGTTACCTTCGCATCGGATGCCAGGGCCGGCTTGCTCTCAGCCGTCGCCGAAGCCGACTGCTTTTCGGCGACCTTCACATTTTCCGCCGCAGCCTTCGGCTCCGTTGCCGGGGTCTTCAGCGCCGGATTGGTTTCCTCAGCATCGGTCTTTGCTCTTGCGGCATTCGACGGCGGCACCGGCGCCCCTTCCGCGGGAGCAGTTGCCGTATCGGCCTCGGCCTTCTTGGCTGCAGGCTTCGCCTTCTTCGGCTGCTCTGCGGTCAGCGTCGTCGGGCCGCCTTCAGGAGCGGAATAGATGCGATCGATCTGTGGACCGGGCGCGATATTGGCCCCCTTGCCTGCGGCAAACGCATCAATAATCGCCTCGAGACGTTCCGGCGTGAGATCCTCATAGGTATCCTTGCCGATCATGACCATCGGTGCATTGACGCAGGCGCCAAGACATTCGACCTCTTCCCAGGACAGCGTGCCCTCGGCGTTGCGCTCGAAAGGATGGGCATGAATCTTGCTCTTGCAGACCGACATCAGGCCTTCCGAGCCCCGCAGCATGCAGGGTGTCGTCCCGCACACCTGGACATGGGCGCGGCTGCCGACGGGGTGGAGTTGGAACTGCGTGTAGAAGGTCGCGACTTCGAGAACCCGGATATAGGCCATGTCGAGCATGTCGGCGACCTTTTCGATCGCGGCCTTCGTGACCCATCCATCCTGCTCCTGCGCGCGCATCAGCAAAGGAATGACCGCGGATTGCTGGCGCCCCTCGGGATATTTCTTGATCGTCTTTTCCGCCCAGATCGCATTTTCGTCGTTGAAGGCGAAAGCGCCAGGCTGGAATTGATCTTCGGCTAGTCGACGAACGGACATTCTTTCACGCCTTATCTCAGTTTATGGAGCCACACCGCGTATTCGTCAGCGACGAAAATTCGCAGGCATAGGCCGACTGGTCTTTCTGCATAAACACAATGAACTTGCCGCCATTGGGAACAGCGGTCTTGATTTCGTAGCCCCTCGATACGAGGTCGGCCATGCTTGCCTCCGCTGCGGGCGCAGAAGCGTTGGCGCCGGACTTCGCCCCTCCCCCTTGGGAGAAACTACCGGACAACGGCAGTCCTTTGCCCGCTTCCTGAGCAAAAGCTCCGGATGTGGCAGCCAGGAGAGCAGCGAGGGCGACCAGCGCGACCTGCATCAGCGATCGACCTCACCGAAAACGATGTCGAGTGAACCGAGCACAGCAGCCACGTCAGCCAATTGATGGCCGCGGCACATGAAATCCATTGCCTGCAGATGGGCATAGCCGGGCGCCCTGATCTTGCAGCGGTAGGGCCTGTTGGTACCGTCGGAGACGAGAAAGACACCGAATTCACCCTTCGGAGCCTCGACGGCAGCATAAACTTCGCCTGCCGGAACGTGATAGCCTTCGGTGTAGAGCTTGAAGTGATGGATCAGCGCTTCCATCGACCGCTTCATCTCGCCGCGCTTCGGCGGAACGACCTTGCCGTCAAGAGAGGAGACCGGCCCGGTCTTGGCGTCACCCAGAAGGCGGTTGACGCACTGCTTCATGATGCGGACCGACTGCTGCATTTCGATCATGCGGATCAGGTAACGGTCGTAGCAGTCGCCGTTCTTGCCAATCGGGATGTCGAATTCGAGATCCGAATAGCATTCATAGGGTTGAGCGCGACGCAGGTCCCAGGCGGCACCCGAGCCGCGGACCATCACGCCGGAGAAGCCCCAAGCCCAGGCATCCTCCAGCGAGACGACGCCGATGTCGACGTTTCGCTGCTTGAAGATACGGTTGCCGGTCAGGAGATCGTCAATGTCATCGAGCGCCTTCAGGAAAGGATCGCACCAGTCGCCGATATCCTGAACGAGCTTTTCCGGCAGATCCTGATGCACGCCGCCGGGACGGAAATAGGCCGCATGCATGCGCGAGCCGGAGGCGCGTTCATAGAACACCATCAGCTTCTCGCGCTCCTCAAAGCCCCAGAGCGGCGGCGTCAATGCACCGACGTCCATCGCCTGCGTTGTGACGTTCAGGAGATGCGACAGGATGCGGCCGATTTCCGAATAGAGCACGCGGATGAGCTGACCGCGAATCGGGATTTCGAGACCGAGCAGCTTTTCAACGGCCAGGGCATAGGCATGCTCCTGGTTCATCGGCGCGACATAGTCGAGCCGGTCGAAATAGGGAACAGCCTGCAGATAGGTCTTGGTCTCGATCAGCTTTTCCGTGCCGCGATGCAGGAGGCCGATATGCGGATCGACGCGCTCCACAATTTCACCATCAAGCTCCAGCACAAGACGCAGAACGCCATGCGCGGCCGGGTGTTGCGGGCCGAAATTGAGATTGAAGTTGCGGACGTTATGTTCTGTCATGGCGCGCTCCGCGATCCGAGGAATTAGCCAATAGGCAATAGGCAGTAGGGCCTAGTTTAAAAAGTTCGATCATCTCGTTCATCCTGCAAACTGCGGATCAGCGACCTTAGCATTCTTCCAATTTCGTCACTCAGCTTCATCACGACTTCCAATTTGGAAGCGGAGAGGATTTCAACTCGTGCCGAAAGAATGAGATGCGTTTCCAATTCCTTCAGTGATCCCTGGGCGATCTTCAGATGCTGAACATATGAGCCTGTTACATTTCGACCGTGACCTTCCGCGATATTCGCCGCCACCGACCCGGCGGAACGTCGTATCTGAGAAACAAGCCCGTAAACTTCTTCTCTGGGAAAATCTTTGGTCAAACCATAACATTAGACCGCTAGATCCATGGCACGCTGCCACACCTTCAGATCCTGATAGGAATTAATCGTCGTCTGCCTGCTTCCTTCCTATTGGCTACTGCCTACTGCCTAAATCCTACCGCTTCGCCTTCTCATCGCCCGGCAGCACGTATTCCGTGCCTTCCCAGGGCGACATGAAATCGAAGTTGCGGAATTCCTGCTTCAATTCGACGGGTTCGTAAACCACACGCTTTGCCGCATCGTCGTAGCGCACTTCCACGAAGCCGGTGGTCGGGAAGTCCTTACGGAGCGGATGGCCTTCGAAGCCGTAGTCGGTCAGTATGCGGCGCAAGTCCGGGTGTCCGGTAAACAATACGCCATACATGTCCCATGTCTCACGCTCGAACCAGTCCGCTCCGGGATAAACCCCACAGGCTGACGGCACGGGCTGATCTTCTCCCGTTGCAACCTTCACGCGGACACGGAGGTTCTGGCGCGGCGACAGCAGATGATAGACTACATCGAAGCGCTCCGGGCGCTGCGGCCAGTCGACACCGCAAATATCGGTCAAATTGACGAAACCACACCGCGCATCGTCACGCAGAAATGTCAAGAGAGCGATCAGATTCTCGCCTGACGTCGTCAGCGTGAGCTCGCCAAACTTCAATTCCGAGGAGGCAATCAGACCAGCACGCGTTTCCGCAAGGTAGGACGCCAGCTCGTTCAGGGCTTCACTCATATCTCTTGTCCTCTGCCCTTAACGTTCGATCGTGCCGGTGCGCCGGATCTTCTTCTGCAGCAGAAGCACGCCGTAAAGCAGCGCCTCCGCCGTGGGGGGACAGCCGGGTACATAGATGTCGATCGGAACGATGCGGTCGCAACCGCGCACTACCGAATAGGAATAGTGATAATAGCCGCCGCCATTGGCGCAGGAGCCCATCGATATGACGTAGCGCGGCTCGGGCATCTGGTCATAGACCTTGCGAAGCGCCGGCGCCATCTTGTTGGTCAATGTACCGGCGACGATCATGACATCGGACTGGCGAGGTGAGGCGCGCGGCGCAAAGCCGAAGCGCTCGACGTCGTAGCGCGGCATCGAAACCTGCATCATCTCGACGGCACAACAGGCGAGACCGAAGGTCATCCACATCAGCGAGCCGGTACGGGCCCAGTTGATCAGCTCATCGGTCGAGGTGACGAGGAAACCCTTGTCGGCGAGCTCGTTGTTGATCTCGCCGAAAAAGCTGTCATTGCTGCCGATCGGCTTGCCGGTCGCGGGATCAATAATCCCCTTCGGCTGCGGCGCAACGAGTGTCGCGTTCGGAGCTACTCCCATTCCAGGGCTCCCTTCTTCCATTCATAGATAAATCCGACGGTCAGCACGCCGAGGAAGACCATCATGGACCAGAAGCCGAACCAACCCAGATCGCCGAAGGATACGGCCCAGGGAAAGAGGAATGCGACCTCGAGATCGAAGATGATAAAGAGAATCGACACGAGATAGTAGCGGACGTCGAACTTCATGCGGGCGTCGTCGAATGCGTTGAAGCCGCACTCATAGGCCGACAGCTTTTCCGAATCGGGCGCCTTGAAGGCGACTGCGAACGGTGCGATCAGCAGAGCCAGACCGATCACCAACGCAATACCAATGAAAATCGCTATCGGAATATAGGAACTGAGCAGTTCAGTCATCATGTTCTTCCTTGCTTGCCAAAGCGCCGGGCGGCGCAAATGGGCAAATGCCCAGCAAGCGATCGTGCGTTGCAACATGCCGTGGTTAGCGCAGCCAGAGCCACGGCGCAAGACTTTTAAGAAAGCCAATTCGAAGGTACCGGCGCGACATTATCAAGCAGATGCAACGATGTCGCGACAAATCCGCAGAAGCGCTCTGAAGCCGCATGACTGACCATCGGAAATTGCATGGCTTTTACTAGGGAATGGCGCGAGTGACGGGGCTCGAACCCGCGACCTCCGGCGTGACAGGCCGGCAC
>NZ_JAULLL010000014.1:0-192639 GCF_041357635.1 Sinorhizobium sp. CB7 | reverse complement strand
GCAACAGCGCTCCCACTGCCGTCGATGCCATCAACTTACGCATGGTAATCCTCCCGTTTCACCAGTTGCCGCAGCGTGACCTTTTCCCGCTGCCCTCGGTCTCCCGCTTTCGCGGAAGACAAATCAACGCAGCCTCCCAGCTGCTCTGGCTCATTTAAAACGTTATAAGCCCGCCGGCGTCAAGTCCTGCAAATGGAGGTCCATATCCGCCCTGAAATTAAGCGCTGCGGCCCAGTTCATGCCTCGCGCCCACCCTTCGTTCTTCTGCGCTGCGGGATTTAAAACGTTTTCATAACCGATTGCCTACTGGTCCTGGCGACGCTATGTTTTCTAGCCGCACAGTCTCCAGGACACGATAGTGAACGATACGCCGAAATCCGCGCGCACCGAAAGTTCCGACGTTTTTCAAGGGCGTGGCAAGCCCACTCTCCGCACCATTGCCGATCTCACCGGCCTTGCCGTCACCACAGTCTCACGCGCGCTCAGCGATGCGCCGCAAATATCGCTTGAGACACGACAGCGGGTTCATCAGGTCGCCCGCGAGATCGGCTATCTGCCAGACCGCGCGGCGCAGCGTCTGAAGACTGGCCGGACCAATGTCATCAGCATTCTACTCGATCCACACGAGGAAGTCGTCGGCTTCGGTACCTCGATCATGTACGGCATTGCCGAGGCGCTGCGCAGCACATCCTATCATCTTATCATTACGCCGAATCTTCTTGCCACCAGCAATGTCGAGGCGGTGGGCCATATCATCCGCAACAATCTTGCCGACGGGCTTATTTTTTCACGCACCGAGCCATTCGACGGTCGCGTTCGCCTGCTGCTCGAAACCGGCTTTCCCTTTGTCTCTCACGGCCGTACGGAGTTTTCGACACAACATCCCTATGTCGACTTCGACAATTTCGCCTTTGCCTACGAGGCGACGCGGCGCCTGATCTCAAAGGGCCGCAACAAGGTGGCGGTGATCTTGCCGCCGAAACGGCTCACTTTCTCCCAGCACGTGCTGCATGGCTTCATGACGGCGGTACGCGAGGCGGGCGTTGCCTATGAAATCCTCGAAGGCATCGATCTCGATTCGCCGGCCGGTCTGGTACGCGACAATATCCGTCGCCGAGCGGCAGAAGCCGACGCGCCCGATGGCTTCGTCTGTCCCGGGGAGGTTTCGGCGCTTGCCGCCATCAGCGGCCTCGCGGACGCCAGGAAAACGATGGGCTTGGATTACGACATTGTTGCCAAGCAAACGTCGAAACTGCTCAGCCAGATTCAGCCGCAAGTCGACACCATCAGCGAAGATCTCACCGCAGCCGGCGAGCAGATGGCCCGGATCCTGTTGCAGCGCATTGCCCGTCCGGAAGCAACCGATCTGCATCTCCTGCAGGCACCGCAATTCAATTTTCCGGTGCCGGCGCCGGGCAGTTAAATCAGGCTATCTGCCGACCAAGGGGTATCCGGGAACATTGTAGGGGGTGATGATCTCGACCGCGGAGAGATCCGTATTCACCGCCATATGCCCGGGCGTCAGCCCTCGATTCATGATGGTCCGGAAGGCCGAGCGGGCATCGGTCCGCAGATCATGATGCAGCACGAAGGTGAGCCGCCCTTCGCGAAGAAGGGCACGATTGTCGGCATCAAGATCATGGGCGACGAAAATTCGCAATGATCGCCCCGCTGCTTCGAAAGCGGATAGTACCGCGCGATTGCCTCCGCCGACCGAATAGACGGCGTTGATCGCCGGATCCTGCGCAAGTGCCGCCGCCACGAGCGTGGCGGTCGCCTCATCCCTGCCGTATCCTTCACTGATCTCGGTGATGCCGATTTGCGGATAGCGATCACGGACTGTGCGGCGAAAACCGATTTCGCGTTCCTCCTCGCCACGAAATCGGTTGCTCGACAGCGTCACGAGCACCTTTGCCGGTTGCCCAGCCACATATTCACCGATCAGATAGGCCGCAGTTTCGCCCGCTGCGCGATTGTCGGCTCCTGCATAGGCTGCCCGACCCGCATTCGGCAGATCGGTGACGAGGGTCACGACCGGAATGCCTGCTTCAGCCACGCGCCCCACTGCCTCGACAATCTCCGGCACATCCGGCGCCTTGAGCACGAGGCCATGCGTGCCGCGCAGCCGGATGCGATCGATGAGCTGTGCCAGATCTGCGGGCCGCATGACCTCCGCGAAATGAAAGCGACAGCGAAAGACAGTTGGCAGGAAGGTTGCGACCTCTGCTTCGAAAGCGTCGCGCACCGCATCGGTGAAGCGCTCTGGGGCTTCCATGACGATGTCGATCGTCAGTTTACGTCCGCCGATCTCAGCGCCCGTCTGCTGCTTTTGGAGCTCGGCAAGCGCCGCCCTCACCCGCATCTCCGTCTGCCGGCGCACGCCCGGCCGCCCGTTCAGCACGCGGTCGACTGTCGCGGTGCTTAGGCCCGCCTGAAAAGCGATGTCCTTGACGAGAAATGGATGCGCCATGCAAGCCTCGGCCTTGATGGATTTTTGATGGATTCCTGATCTATATCATCCAGACGGCCAGCGTATAGTAGCCCCATCGCAATCATGTGACGGGAGGCATGTCATGAAGACCGACAATTTGCAGAAACTGAGAGCCGATCGCGTCTGGCTGACGGAGGACGCCTGCGATCTCAATGATTTCAGAGCATTGGCAGAGCAAACCACTGCAATTGCCGATTATCCGAATGCCATGGCTGTCGAGAAAAATGTGCTGATCTATGACAGCCGCAAGGTGATCGAAGCTGCGGCGGCGAAAGAAGGCCGGCGCGCCATCCTTGCCGAGATCTGCGAGGCTTTCGGCGAAGGTCCGGGTGTCGCGGTCTTCAAGTATGCCTATGAAGATGCGCATGTCATGGATCGCGCCAGCCGAATATTCGACGATATCATCGAGGAACAGCATCGCAGCTCGACAGGTGGCGGCGATCATTTCGCAAAGCCCGGCGCCAACGACCGGATCTGGAATTCGCTGGAAAAGCATTGCCTTGCTGATCCGCAGAACTTCGCGGAATATTATGGTAACCCCATCGTGGCGCTTGCGAGCGAAGCCTGGCTCGGCCCCAGCTATCAGATGACGGCGCAGGTCAATCGCGTGAATCCGGGCGGAGCGGCGCAATCGGCCCATCGCGACTATCATCTCGGCTTTCAAACCTCTGTCGTGATCGAGCAGTTTCCCGTCCATGTGCACAAGCTCTCGCCTGTTCTGACGCTGCAGGGCGCCGTCGCCCATTGCGACATGCCGCTCGAAAGCGGCCCGACGCTTTTCCTGCCGCACAGCCAGACCTATGTGCCTGGTTATCTCGCCCTGAAGCGTCAGGAGTTCCGGGATTACTTCGAGAAGAACCATGTGCAGCTTTCGCTTGAAAAAGGCGATGTCGTCTTCTTCAACCCGGCGCTTTTCCATGCAGCCGGAACAAACCGCTCTGCCGATATTAAGCGTGTGGCGAACCTTCTGCAGGTTTCGTCGGCATTCGGGAGGGCGATGGAAACCGTAGACCGCGTCCGCATGAGCGCGGCGCTCTTTCCGGCTCTCAAGGCACTGAAGGCAGCCGGCAAACTTTCAGACAATGAAACTGCGAACGCCATTGCGTCCTGTGCCGAAGGCTATTCGTTTCCGACCAACCTTGACCGCGATCCGCCGCTCGGCGGCCTAGCGCCCAAGACACAGGCGCAGCTTATGCACGAGGCTCTGAAGGAGGGATGGAGCGATGAGGTATTTGCAAAAGCCTTGGCGGAGCAAGCGGACAAGAAGCTAAGCTGAGCGCAGTGTGCAGCTCGCCGATCACGCGGGATAAGTTTGTATGCGAAGGAACGTATTCCGGCCAAGAGGCAACGCCGGTATTGTTCGGGCAGATCATCAGGGAGGGAATTTATGGGTACCGATCACAGCCGTCTCGACGGCAAAATTGCAATCGTCACCGGCGGCACTCAAGGGCTCGGCGCTACCATCGCCCGGCTCTTTGCCGAACGCGGCGCCCAAGGCATCGTTATCTGCGGCCGCAATGAGGCTAAGGGTAAGGCCAAAGCGGAAGAGATCGAGGCGGCGACTGGGGCACGGATCGTCTACGTCAAGGCAGACCTTGCCAAGGTGGAGGATGCACGCAACGTCGTCGATGCGTGCGACGAGGCCTTCGGACGCGTCGACGCACTGGTCAATGCCGCAGCCATCACCGACCGAGGGACGATTCTCGACACCAGCCCCGAACTTTTCGACGCGATGTTCGCCGTTAATGTTCGCGCACCGTTTTTCCTGATGCAGGAGACGGTGAAGATCATGCGCCGCGAGAAGATCGAAGGAACGATCGTCAATATCGGCTCCATGTCGGCGAAGGCCGGCCAACCCTTCATTGCCGCCTATTGCGCCTCCAAGGGCGCGCTGGAAACGTTGACGAAGAACACCGCCTACGCGCTTCTGCGCAACCGCATCCGCGTCAATGGACTGAATATCGGCTGGATGGCCTCCGAAGGAGAGGACCGAATCCAGAGAGAGTATCATGATGCGCCGGCCGACTGGCTCGAGAAGGCGGCCGCCGGTCAGCCCTTCGGGCGGCTTGTCGATCCGGAAGAAGTGGCGCGGGCCTGCGCCTATCTATCCTCGCCGGAATCCGGCTTGATGACCGGCTCCGTTATCTGCTTCGACCAGTCGATCTGGGGCGCTTATGACGGCTCGCCGCATCCTGTTGCGGCGCTGTAGAAGAACGCGAGCGCGGCAGTTGGTCCGGTGACGGCTGCGTTCCCTCGCCTCTCCGGCGTCGGAGGTCGCCGCGCGACATTGCGGCCGTCAATGGCTCGGTTTCCTGATGTCAGGTGGACGCGACTTCCGACCGTGACCTTAACCGTGATTGTGTGACGCGGCAGCCCTGCACCGAACAATAGACCTGCCCGACATTGGCGTTCATTGCTGCTACTTGGCCCGTACGTGCGACGAGGGTCGTAAAGGTAGGCTACGGGCGCAACCGAGCGGCAGTATCCAAGGCAGCCTGACACGCCATGGCTATCGCCTGCCGCGAAATCTACCCGCCTTTTGGTTTGCGACCGCGTGCGCTTGGCTTTACCGGCACGCTCTTTCCATACTGGTTCCACCAGGCCGTCAGTGCCTCCATCGTCGGTCCGAGCCCGCGCGCCTTTGGCGTAATCTCATATTCGACCCGAGGCGGCACTTCCGCGAACACGGTGCGCGACACAAGACCATCGGCTTCGAGTTCGCGCAGTTGTGCCGTCAGCATGTGCTGAGTGATTCCAGGGATTGCCTTTCGCAGCTCCCCGAAGCGGTAGATCCGCTGGTTAAGCAGCCACATGATCTCCAGCTTCCACTTGCCCGAGAGCAGCGCGAATGCTCGGCGCATCTCCTCGTGCATATTGATCTCTTCTTCGGCCATAGTCTGGTTTTCCATACTAAGCGCAAGTTATTCATCCTACTTGCGAATATCGATCTTAGTCGACATTTTCAATGTGCGCTGCAGGCACCGAAGTAAAGATGGTCCTGGAGACCAACTAACAAAGTCGATGAAAGAGGCGTTGCTGCTGCTGCTACAGCGACGAGGAAGACGTCATGTCCGCAATTTACATCTATTGGATCAGCACGGCACTTCTGTCGCTGCTCTATCTAACTTCCGCCCATATCTACTTGACCAAAGGGAACTGGGTCCGACAGGCTCTCGCCAATCTTGGCTACCCTGCCTATCTCGTGCCGGTCATGATCGCCGTGAAGGTCCTGGGCGTGGCCGCCATCCTGTCGCGCTTCAGTGTTGCGCTCAGCGATCTCGCCTACGCCGGCATCTTCTATCATCTGCTGCTGTCCGGGTTAGCACATCTCGGTGTCCGGAAGCCCGGCGGCGCAGTGCCGGCAGCGGTCGGCCTCGCGCTTCTTGCAGCCTCTTTCATCACGCAGAACGCCGCTCGCGAAATTTCGTCACCCTACGTGCAAACGGCGATGCTCTGACGCGTCCGAAACCACCACCCTTATCGAATGGAGATGAACATGGGTCGACTCAACGGGAAAGTTGCCATCGTGACAGGCGCCGGTCGCGGCATCGGACGCGCCACCGCCAAGCTGTTTGCCACGGAAGGTGCAAAGGTTGCCGTCCTTTCGCTCACGCCCGCGAACGTGGGCGCGGTTGTCGCGGACATCGAGGCCGCTGGCGGTACCGCGCTCGGCGTGCCTTGCGACATCGGCGACGCCGATCAAATCAAAGCTGCAGTGGACAAGGTCGCCGCGGCCTATGGCGGAATCGACATCCTGGTGAACAACGCCTTCGATCCCTCTGTGGTCCAGTCGTCGATTATCGACCTCTCGGTCGAGCAACTGCAGCGCAACTTGGATGTAGGGCCGATCGCTTACCTGCGGACGATGCAGGCTTGCTATCCTCATCTCAAGGCGAGCGGAAACGGGCGCGTTATCAACTTTGCCTCGTTGGCTGGTGTGCTCGGTATGCCGCCCTATGGTCCGTATAACATGGCAAAGGAAGCGATCCGCGCCCTCACGCGCGTGGCCGCCCGCGAGTGGGGCGTGGACAAAATCACCGTTAACAACGTCCTGCCGATCGCGAACACTTGGGGCGGAGATACTCCCCCAGCAACGAACCCGCTCGCGCGCCATGGTTCGCCGGAAGAGGACATTGCGCCTGTCGTCGTTTTCCTCGCGAGCAAGGATGCGCAGTTCCTCACGGGCTACAGCCTCACCCCTGATGGCGGCTCAATCATCGATAGCGCGCGCTGAGCTATAGCGGGCTGTGGCGGGTCGTATCAGTCACGATGTCTCAGCGCTTCGACCAGCGCAACGAACGCCGGAGAGGACTGACGCCGGCTGGGATAGTAGAGGTGATAACCGTCCCAATAGGGCGACCACTTCTGGAGCACGCGGACCAGCCGGCCGTCCTCGACGTAGGGCAGGATGATCTCTTCCGGGATGTAGGCGAGGCCGAAACCGTCGACGGCCGCATCGAGAGAGTTGAAGATATTGCTGAAGGCAAGCTGGCCATCGACGCGGATTCTAATCTCTCGGCCATCCTCTTCGAACTCCCAGGCGTATAGCCCGCCAGAGCTTGGAAGCCGGAAATTGATGCAGGTGTGCGAAACGAGGTCTTTCGGGTGGACGGGTTCGGAATGATTGGCGAAGTAAGATGGCGCGCCAACGACCGCGAGGCAGAAGTCCGGGCCAATTCGAGCCGAGATCATGTCCTTTGCAAGGTGCTCGCCCATGCGAACTCCAGCGTCGTAGCGCTCGGTGACGATGTCGGTCAGCCCGTTGTCGAGCACGAGCTCGACCTTGATGTCAGGGTATTTTGGCAGGAATTTTCGGAGTTTCGGCCAGAGGACATACTTGATTGCATAGTCAGCAGCCGTAATGCGGATCGTACCCGCCGGTTTGTCCCGCAACTCGCTGAGCGCGTCGACCTGTGTTTCGATCTCATCGAAATGAGGACCGATCCCGTTGAGCAGACGCTCGCCGGCCTCTGTCAGCGATACGGCCCGGGTCGTGCGCGTCAGCAACCGGACGCCCAACCGTGCTTCGAGTTGGCGGATAGTGTGGCTCAGCGCGGACTGCGAGACCCCCATCTTGGCCGCAGCCCGCGTGAAACTTTGCTCCCTGGCGACGGCCAGAAAGATCATTAGATCGTTTATGCTCTCACGCGCCACTCATGAATCCCTTTCATGGAAAGACATCCATTATATCGGGAAACCCGGCTGATGACAGCGAACCCGAAGGCTGCGAAGGTAAAGCGGCGATACTCCCTTGGACGTGAGGTCGAGCGCCGGTTCAGTTCCCGATCTGGACGCGAACAGTGACAGGACCGGGGCGATCAAAAATCGAGACATTGCCCGTCACCTTGCCCAGGACCACGATGCCTGGCTGCGGGACACGACCGCTGCGGTAATAGATGACGAAGTGATCAGGTCCCCAGAGGCCAAGTGTTCCGATGGTAAAATCGCGCTGCCGTGAGACTTCCGGAAGCGTCGAAGGAAGATCGCCCGTCTTTTCCTGACGTAGATGATCACGCATTTCTATCGTGATCGGCAACATCTGCTTCAGCGCCTGCGTCGCGTCGTTATCGGCGAGATCCGCCGAAACTGTTCCCCATTCAGAAGAGATCAGAATACGGTCTTGTGCCATTGGGTGTTCCATCGGCATGAGTGCGGGGCAGCAGCTAAAAGCGTGCGTAGCGTAGCGGCCCTCTTAAGCATTTATTTTAACGGCCGCCTTGGTTGCTGCAGAGCGAAGAAAAACTCGGAGGTATTTCGCGCAACTAAAGCGGCCGTCGGCTGATCGAGTCCTGTCAGGCCGCAAGGTGGCGGTCGAAGAAGGACTGCAGCTTATCGAACGGGATGAGATCCACACGGTCGTAGAGGTCGACGTGACCGGCACCCGGGACCCAAACAAGCTCCTTTGGCTCGGCCGCACGCTTGTACGCATCCTCGCTGAACTCCCGGGAGTGAGCCTGGTCGCCCGTGATGAACAGCATCGGCCGGGGAGAAATCGTCTCGATGTCATTGAACGGGTAGAAGTTCATGAACTTGACGTTGCTCGTCAACGTCGGGTGCGTCGTCGTCAGTGGCGAGCCGCCTTTGGGTGTGAACTCTCCCCGTGGAGTGCGGTAGAAGTCATAGAATTCACGCTGGATCGGGTCGGATTCGGGGGGCAGCTCGTGGACCGTGCCACTCGTGTACTTCGTCTCGCCGCCTGCGAACTCGACGTAGCGTTGCTCGGCCGCCGCCGCGATGATCTGTTTTCGCTGTTCGACGCTCAATGAGTGGTTCAGCGCGTTGCGGTTGGCGGCGCCCATGTCGTACATGCTGACCGTGGCGACGGCCTTCATGCGCGGATCGATCTTCGCCGCGCTGATGACAAAGCTGCCGCTGCCGCAAATGCCGATCGCGCCGATCCGCTCTCGGTCGACAAAAGGCTGAGTACCGAGGAAATCGACACCTGCGCTGAAGCCTTCCGCGTAGACGTCCGGCGAAACGAGGTTGCGCGCCTGGCCGTCGCTTTCGCCCCAGAAAGGCAGGTCTATGGACATCGCGGCGAAGCCCATTTCAGCCATCTTGGTTGCATACAGGTTGGCGCTCTGCTCCTTCACGGCGCCCATTGGATGGCCGACGATGATTGCAGGGATCGACGTTCCTGGCCTAAGATCCTTGGGAATATAGAGGTTCCCAGCGACGTTCATCTGGTACTGGGTCTTGAAGGCCACCTTCTGCAGGTTCACCTTGTCGCTCGTATAGAAGTTGTTCGCGCCATTCGACATGTCTTGGGCCTTTGCTGCTGAGATGCCGATAATTGGCATCAGGCCGAGCACCGCAGCACCCGCGCCCGTCAATTTGAGGAGGTTGCGTCGCGCGACGTCTAATTCGATGTCACGTGCATTTGGGTCGTCTGCTTCAATCAGCTTGGTCATCTTCGAATCTCCTTGACGGTCGAAGATGTAGCTGCAGCTCGCCGTATGAATTAGACCCTTGGTTTCGCTTGTAGTGATGAGTTCTGCTCATAAATAACACGCTTCTAGAGCGGGACGCAGAAAAGCATGCGCGGTTTTCGGGCGACTCCCGCTCTCACTTTTTGATTTAGAGACGGATTCAGACTTCAGGTCGATCCAACCTGAAATCATCCGGCTCTAGCGGCGGCGGCCACGGCGAGCGCGCGTCATCGGATTGATGAGCACAGATCATAATCGCATGCACTTTCAGACGACTAGTTTCTGATGGACGCCTCAACTACCTCTTTGACGATGGATGGTCTGAGCGACCGACAGGAGATTCATCGGCTCTCGCCGGCTGCACCCTTGAGACTGAATCCATTTGGCCCAAGGCCATCCCACACAAGATCAAACAAAGCCTGAGGACGGCAGACATGCAGCCCCTCTCGAGGGGCCGGCGGTTCTCGTGGCGTCGAGGTAGACCCAATAATGCTTACATCAGTCTCATCCGAGGACCGCCAAACCGATACTCGTCCTGCGGCGTGGGGCGCCGTCCTCGCACTGTCTTTGGGTGCGTTCGCGTTGGTCGCGTCCGAGTTCATGCCCGTTAGTTTGCTGACCCCGATCGCCTCCGATTTGCAGATTACCGAAGGCCAAGCTGGACAGGCAATCTCCGTATCGGGCGCACTCGCCGTCCTGACGAGCCTTTGCATTGCATCGGTGGCGGGGCGCTTCGACCGCAAACACCTGCTGCTTGTCCTGACTGCACTCATGATGGTGTCAGGGACCGTCGTGGCGATCGCGCCGAACTATGAGATCTTCATGCTTGGCCGAGCGTTCATTGGGGTTGTGATCGGCGGCTTCTGGTCGATGTCGGCGGCGACGGCGATGAGGCTTGTACCCGACGACCTGGTACCGCGGGCGCTGGCGATCGTGAATGGCGGGAACGCCCTTGCAACGGTCGTTGCGGCACCGCTTGGAAGCTTCCTCGGCACGATCATCGGATGGCGAGGTGCCTTCTTCTGCGTCGTTCCGGTCGCGGCGGTCGTTTTCGCGTGGCAACTCTTCAGCCTTCCTTCCATGAAGGCTGAGCCTCGGTCAGGATCAGCAAATGCGCTCGGGCTGCTGAATCGCCCGGTCGTCGCTTTCGGCATGGCAGCCGTCAGCCTCTTCTTCATGGGACAGTTCGCGCTGTTCACCTATCTGCGGCCATTCTTGGAGTTGGAAGCCCACGTCGATGTTTCCACCCTGTCGTTGGTGCTGCTGATGATGGGAGTAACAGGCTTCATCGGCACCAGTGTCATCGGCGCATTTCTGAAGAACGGTGTTTACGCGACCCTGATTGTGATCCCCGTGCTGATGGCATTGATCGCAGTGGCCCTCATTGTGTTCGGAGCTTGGGTAGCCGTGGCGGCGCTGCTGCTTGGCATCTGGGGACTTTTCGCAACCTCAGCACCCGTTGGCTGGTGGACATGGGTGGCGAGGACCTTGCCCGACGATGCCGAGGCCGGTGGTGGCCTTATGGTGGCTGCCGTGCAGCTTGCCATCACCTTGGGGGCGACGGTCGGCGGGCTGCTGTTCGATGCCACGGGCTACCAGGCTACCTTCGGGGTAAGCGCACTCCTTCTCGTAATTGCGGCCCTTCTCGCTGTCGCGACGTCACGAAAGGCGCGAATCCAGGCAGCTTAAGTCGGCGCGTAAGATGGCGATGCCGACCTCGTGCCTGTCGACGTTTTGCTCATTCTCGGTATCGACAATGCAATCGCGGAGGCGCTTTGGCGAGATCGAAGCCATAAAACGGTTCACACAACAAGACGAGCGGGTTTTCACAATCTTTGAAGGCGGCAAAGAACGGTATTCCCGCCGTTTCCACACTGGTTCCTTGATGTACTGCCGGATCTTCCCGCACCACGAAACTTGTCGCGGCGACTCCCATTTGGCGAATTGGTGGCACCTGAGACAAGTCCATACTGGCGGGAGGATCGGGGAGGCTCGAATGGTGACGGTGACGCAAGAAGGTGGACTTCAAGGCAGATCTGGTCATTCGCGTCCGTATGGCGAAGTCATCCGAATCGGCCACCGCGCAAACGTGTCTCGATTGGGTAGAACCCAAACTTGTAATTGAAGACGCCGACGACGTTGCGGCGAGTCCTCGAATGCCGGGCAGTGGGCGCAGCTCGATACGCCGCGCCTTGGCCCCGACTGGTAGGGCTTTGAGATCGCTGAGGTGCGATACGCCATAGACCTACTGATCTCGGTAGTGGCCCAGTTGGAAAAGGAAATGCGCGAGGAGACAGCCACGACCGCGACAATCTTGTGGCCGGTTTTGCTGAATAGGAAAGCAATCATGCCGGCAGCCCCGGTACACAGACTTCAGCTTCGCCGACGCGATTGGCGTCGCCCATCTCGCGGCGATTCACTAAGCCCTTGAGGCGCACGCCGCCCGACTTGTTGAATGCTGTAGCGGCTTCACAGCTTTCCCGATACCTGCCTTCTCTGGCGAGCCTAGCGGCCGTAGAGTTACAGGTCGCGCTCACGCCAACATTCCATGGCAGCGTCAGCATCGAGCCGCGCCAACTGAGTGGTTTCTTATCCCATGCGGCGATACACTTGACGAGGTAAGGCCGATAGTCGCGCTCAAGCTTCACGGCGGTGCGCTTGTCACAGCCGGCGTTGGTTTCGACCATGCCCATTTTGACGTCGGTCGTGTCGACGTCACAAATCGTCACCACGGGCGGTTTCCTAGCCTATCAAGATACGCGACAAGCGATCGTCCTTCCTACGATTGCAAGATCTTGATTGCCAGTGCAGTGTCGTCATGGACGGCAGGCTGGCCAGGAAAAATGGCGACCATGCCGCTAACAGCAGCGGCAACAATGGTCCCTATGAGAGCTTTGCCGCGCTTTGTCGCAACAATCTTATTGATTGGCATTGGTCGGTTCCTTGGTTTCGGTCGTCTGCCTTTCGGCGTTGTCCGCCGTTTCGGCCGCCGCAGGCCGAGCCAGAAGCCGCGCACATAAGCGCCGACTCACGGCAGGTAGGCGGAAACGACGGGGACCATGTTCAAAACAATGTCGGCAAGCGCTGCGAGCTCGAGCAGCCGCAGCGACCAAGCGCGCTTCAGGATGTCTTCGACGTCAGACAGCAGACGCGCGCGCACTTGCGACCAGGCGAGCCGCCAGTCGGGGAGAAGTTTCATTCGGGGGTGTCCTTGAAATGAAGAAGCCGCCCTGAGGCGGCTGACTATCTAAAGGCGGGATTTTTGCTGGGTTGCTTCAAGATCTCGAAGCTCGTTCTCGTGAAATGCCTACATGGGCAAAAAGGCGTTCCGCGGGCGCCCTGTATTTCCTAGTCTACCAGTTCCACCATGGCCTTCGCTTCTTGGCTATAAAGCAGTGCGTCACAGCTCGCAGGTCGGAGTCCTCGTAACCCTTGGCCGCGAGCTCCGCCAGAATTCCTGGTGGCACTGCGCCATTTGGCTCTCTATCAAGGATGTTTGCTTTCACCTTTAAGCCCGTCAGTCTCCGGGTGGCGGCAATGTAGTCTGTGGACGGACGCATGTTGAAGTTTCTTGCATCACGCATATAGTCGACGACGTCATGAATCGTGCCATTGGCCTCGGCAATCGCAACTTTGTTTTCGGCTAGATACCTGATTGCTTCGTCTCGGCTCAAACGCAAATGCGCCCATGGATAGTTTCCGAAATACTGCGGAAAATGATGGCCGTGGCGCGAGTTCCAAAGCGGAGCAGCAAGGCTGTAGATCACGCCACCTGGCTTGAGGACCCGCGCCATCTCCTGAAACGCACTGAATATGTCCGGCACATGCTCCATGGTCGCAACGCTATAGACGAGATCGAAGGATCCCGACGGCAAGCTCATCGCCTCGGCACTTTCCTGATGGTATCTCGCGGCAGGATGCTGAAAGTCCCTGCCGATCTCATCGACCACGTCGACGCCATGCACTTCCTTTGCGCCAAGATCAACGAAGTAGCGGCAATCACCGCCTGTATTGCAACCGATGACAAGAACGATACGGCCCTTCACACGCTTGTACCTGTTCGCCCTGTGAGCATGGTAATAGTTGTAATCCATCGAGCGCCCCGCATGTAAATGCGTCGACGCTAATACAAATTCCGCGTGTTGAAAACCTAATTGCCGGAGATTGAAATCCGCGATCTAGTTAGCTGCGATTCCAAACGTAAAAGATGGCAAGACATGGCGGAGATCGAGATGATCAAAACACGTACAGCTCGGGAGTTTCTGGGGTACCTGCATCTCTCCAATGACCACTGGTGGGAGACCGGGGACGAGAGGCCTTCATTTGTCTTTCGAGGCCATGCAGATAGCGACTGGGATTTATTACCAAGCGCATTTAAGCCCTTAGGGCCAGCGAACAGACTGACGTCGCTAATTGAGGGAATCCGCGAGAGAGCGTATCAAACACCTCCCTATAGAACAGAAGAGCAGATTGATCAGTGGCTACGGAAAAGCAATGAGCGGGCTGTGTTGCAAGCATGCTCGTGGTTCAAAGAGATTGCTCGTGACGTTGGACTACCCGTGCCGCAGGATGAAGTCGAGATGCGCGCCCTGGCTCAGCATCACGGTGTTCCCACCAATTTGCTAGATCGGACGACCAGCCCTCTCATCGCGGCATTCTTTGCGGCTGACGACGAAACCCCGGCAAGGATATATGCGTTTGGGCTCTTCGAACTTCAGGCCATGGACTCGACTCCTGGAGTCGTGGCCTCTTGTACCTACTGACTCCGTCGATAAACGTTAATCCGTTCATGCAAGCTCAGAAGGGCATGTTCGCGCTGCACTCGAGCTGGGGCTTCGACCACCCGCATAATGGCACAATTTACAGTCTGCAGGACTATCATGCCTCAGTCGAACGCACGATATTGCAGCAAATCAGGCTACCATCTGAGGAGTGCGGTCAACTTCGACGCCTCCTGCATCGCGAGGGCGTAACTGCAGCGCATCTGAAACCGTCGTTGGAAAACGTCGCGAGGACAACCTTGTCACGGATTGCAGATGCGCGTAGCTGGCTACCAAAGGAGTAATCACGGCGCCTGGTTGACACTATCTGCTCGGTCATGTGGCGCAAGCAGCGCCTTGTTCTCGATCCAACTTTCCAATTCGTTCGGCGCGCGCGCTCTGACCATTCATTGTGAGGTGCACATCATCCCCGACAAGCCATCCTGCCTTTGCGTATCCATCGTCTCCGATCATTCCGGCAGCCCAATCGCCAACGAAAAGCGCTCCGCATTCTGCTGCAACGTGGCTGATGAGGCTATTGATGCGATCTCGCTCGAAAGTGGTCGAGAACTGTGGGCCGATCGGAGGCACCGCCCACAGCACCACCCTCGCATTTGGGAACGACTTGGCAATCCGCCGCAGGTCAGACTCGTCTGAACCCGCAGGCGTTCTCATATTATTGGTTCCCACCATCACATGTACGATAGAAGGCTTAGCAAGATTAGCCAACCACGAGGCCCTCTCTGCTAAATCAGAGATCCTTGCTCCGGCGAACCCAGCATTTAGTATTTGGCATCCACCAACTTCGCTGGACCGGAAAATCTCGGTATTGCTATCTCCAAAAAGCACAACCCCGCCAGGCGGCAATCCCCACGCCTGAATGGAGATTGCCAATGCCCTGTTTTTGAATGACTGATTGTATTGGCCCGCAAATGCGGCCGATCCAATCAGGCAGCAGGCGATCAGGAGCGTGCGAAAGATCCACATTCCCTGCGACTATCAGGCCGCAACTATTGCCGCAAGATTGGTCGCGATCTCGTCAGCTCCGAGATCGTTCGGATGGATGAGATCGGCATTTAGTCGGTCATTGCTGTTGGTCATGAGCGACAAGCCATTCACGTAAGTGACATTCGCTCCGCCAGCCGCTGTCACTGCGGCGGCGACCGCAGTTCGATACTGCGCCAGCGTGATGGTATTTGTGTTTGGGCTATAAACAGGGCTGATCTTCGCGGAGGGTAGCGCAGCCTCCGCATTGTTGATCCAGCCCTCTACCGCAGCTTGGACGTTGCGAGTGCGGTCTGCGCAACGAAGTTGTTGTATCCTATCAGATAGGTGACGCGATCGGCGCCGGTTCCAGCCAGCGCATTTCCGTCTGCTGCAATCGCCTGGGCGCCTTCGTTCGCGAGGTTCAGGACTCTCCTGCCCTTGAGCACGCTGAGCTTATAGGACCAACTGTCGGTGGTCTTCGTCGTGCTGAAGCCGTGAGTGATACTGTCTCGCATGTCGCCAGTATTCCAGACGGACGCGCGGCCGGCGAACCGAATGTCGCTCCGGCATTTACGGTCACACTAAGCAGTTCCATGCCGTCGCCATCAGGCCAAACCAGCTCGATCAAGCGGCTGGTGGCACCGGCAAGATTGAGCACATATGATCCGTCACGGGTATCGAATGATGCGTGAACAGCACCATTAACAAGGATGGTGGCCGTATAACTGCGGGCGGAGTCATATCGGCTAACAAGACTGTTATATGCGACATTGAAGGTGATCTGGGTCGCATCAGTTTGCAGACGATAGCGCGACCCTGGGGAGCAGTGCTGATAACCATTCGCGTCCACTATTGGCCGCAGAAAGCGCAATCTTCTCTCAGATTGCTCTGAGATTGAAGCATAATCGCTCACTTGTCCGCGGGGATCATTCGGCAAAATCAAGTTGGTGAAGCCGGAGTCGGAAAGCCATCAGAAGGAGCATAAAAGCCGGCAAACGGCAGTGGCCTGACAAGGACCGCTACCATTGCGGAGACTCCACCATCGTAAATCTTGGAGCGCCGAGGGTTACTCGATCCACGATGACAGACGTTCCACCTACAGACGCAGCCAGAGGGGACAACAGGTGGCCCTTTGAGAAGTTCCGTGTCTCTTCGTCGTGCAAGATGGCATTAGAGCCAGAGCCCTGCTGCGTCCCTCCCCAAGAGTTCTCGATCCCGCTCGCAGTATTGCATGTGATGCGATTGGACGTCGGAGTCGTTGTTCACGACAATCCCGCTGTGAAATTCAGGGTATAAAAGCCTTTGCGAGGTATGACCAAGGAGAACGCCGTAGAAGAACCCGTAATGGTTATATTCGCCCAGATATGGACCTGATCCATGTCGCCCGCGCCGAGCGTCGCATTCGCCGACCTCGCCACGGCATTTGCGAAGTCCAATGCAGTCGGTGGAAGCGGCAAGCCCTGCCACCAGCCACCGTCGGCAGACTGGAAACGATCGCCGCTGCCTGGATCTGACGCAAACCGTTCGTAGAACCGTGGCTGCGGCGAGAACTCTGCGATAGCGAGATATGATGCCGAGGCGTCAATGGTAGCGCCCTCGGCATCCTCAACTGGCGGGTATAAGCGGAACAGTAGCGATCCAGCCGCAATCTCGGCCGCATTCTTTGCGGCTTCGCCAGCCGCAGCAGCAGCCTCCGCAAGTGTAGGTGCATAGATGCGAAAATTTCTTCGATCCATGGACGAGGGACTGTTGGCAACGCAACAAAATTGGGTTTTAGGAGTGGCTAAAGTCCAGTGCTGGGTCTCGCGGTTGTTGGCTCCCACGCAGAGCCAACTAACGAATTCAATAATTTAACGGGAAACAGGATTAGGAATAAAATTAGGAGCCGGTTCATTTAAGAACCGACTCCTTTAATAAAATCAGCAACTTAGCTGAAAAAAAAATTGGCTCCCCGGGCCGGATTCGAACCGGCGACCTGTCGATTAACAGTCGAATGCTCTACCGCTGAGCTACCAGGGATCACCGCTTGGCGCGGCGTGAGTGGGCTAATACAAATGCTTGCCCGATTTGCCAAGCGATTTTTTTGAAAAAATAACATTGTTCTTGCAATAATTACAGTCGCCCCCATCTCCTTGACATGACAGATCAGACCGAAGCAGGCGCAAATGGCGCCAAAGAGCGCGATTCCGCCAAGGCTACGAAATTCGGTATCGACCACGGCACCGGCCATCTCGTGCTCGGTACGGCGCGGGTCCGCATGCCTCGATCACGCATCGCCCGCATGGGGATCGGAACCGGGCTCATCTTCGGCGGCGTGCTGGGTTTCCTGCCGATTCTGGGCTTCTGGATGCTGCCCCTCGGCGTGCTGGTTCTCTCCCACGACATGCACATAGCCCGACGCCTGCGTCGGCGTACGGCTGTCTGGTGGACGAAGCGACGCCGCCCCTCGGAATGAACGGCGTCAGCTTACCAGCGTGGAAAGGCTCTGGCCGGCACTGACCGCGGCATAGAGGAGCGCTCCAAAATAAGCCGTCGTGACGATCAGGAAGACATAGCCGCCGATCACCAGCAATCCATCGCGTTGAATGCAGCCGATCGCCAGAGATAGAATGGCGACCGCGGGAAAGGTGTTGGAAAGTGGGATGAAGCTTAGAGGGAACATCAGCAATATCCCGCCAATCATCAAGGCAGCACCGTTGAAGCGGTTGACGAGCAGGCCAGACGTGAAAACCAACAATCTTGGCCGCACATAGCGATCAATCCGCGAAATGATCGAAACCCCCTTCTCTAGCACCGGCAACAGCCGCCCGGTCTCGAGTTCCCGGTCGAGGATGCGCCCCGGAAACCAGGGCAGCCGATTGAGCGTGATCGCCAGGCTTATGAGAATGATCGCCGCGCCGAATACCGTGCTCACTCCGGGAATGGAGACGGGCACCAGGAAAGGCAGGCTGAGCAAAGCACAGAGCAGTAACAATCCCTGCTCTCCGATAATTGTCATCAACTGCCTGAGCGTAATCGAATTTCCGCCGATTGCCGCAATCGAGGCACGAAGCGTGTCGCTCATGCTTGTCGAAGTATCACGAAATTCGAAAGAATCCTTCATCAGCAGCCATCTCCGTCGTCGTGTCAGGGCGGGGTACGCTGTTTATGGGATTTTGCGGAAGCGAAATCAAATGTGCAGGCGTGAAAAAGGATCAGGTTCGGAATGAAAAGGCCTGCACCGATTCAATATTGATTCTAAATGCCCGCCATCGCTTGATTATCAGCGCGTGAGGCCTCGTGGCCGAGTGGTGACACAGAGGACTGCAAATCCACAGTAAATCCAATTATTTTAAGGTGTTCCTGAAAAACTCGTCAGAAACAGGCTACTTTCCCCGTTTTTTGCGGCATTGATTTTCCAGGGAAATCTGGACTTTTCAGAAATGCGTTTTCGCCCTGTTCAGGGTTTAAAAAGTCCACCGGCGTGTTTATCGCTGCGCGAGCACCTTTCAGGTTCTGATCATGCCGAGCTACCGGGCTACATTGAGAGCGGGAAGATTGGTTGCGGGGGCGCACGTCCGGGACGCCGGAGCGCTTCGTCGATCGCATCGCGCCTGTTGGTCGCACCGATGACGACAATATTCTGCCGGGACTCCAGCCCGTCCAACAAGGTCAAGAGGTGCACAACTATACGCCGCTCGACCTCCCCGGTGACCTGTTCACGCTTCGGCGCGATGGAGGCGATCTCGTCGATGAAGATGATGGAGGGAGCATTCTGCGAGGCTTCTTGGAAGACCTGCCTCAGCCGTTCCTCGGAATCGCCGTATCGGCTGCCCATGCCTGAACGACATCCTGATCCCGCATTTGAAGAGCGTGTTCCAGCTCAACTTCACCGAGTCGATGCTGATCCAGCTTTGCTTTTTCGGCGCATACTCGATCATCTCGCTGCCCGCAGGCGCGCTGGTTAAGCGCAATTTCATACAAATGGGGAATTGTAACCGGGCTTGCCGCGGCGGCTGCCGGATGCGCGCTTTTCATTCCGGCGGCCACCTACCGTGTCTACGCGATCTTCCTCGGAGCGCTGTTCGTGCTCGCTAGTGGCGTGACGGTTCTTCAAGTGGCGGCCAATCCCTACGTGGCCGTCCTCGGAAAACCGGAAACCGCTGCAAGCCGTCTTAACCTGACTGGCAGACCGAAAATCCCTGCTCGCGGCCTATAGTCAGGGGCCGAGCAATTGCGTTCTGAATTGTGTTGCGCGGCGCGTGGAGGATCGCTGCGGCGCCGGACGAAACGCCCGGCTACACTTTCGCGGCGCTCCTGACCCTCCCCGCAATGCTCTCAGTCTGATCGATAAGGAAGGGACGCGTTTCCTCCAGAATGAGCGGCATGAGCACCTCTCTCACCCGCTGGTGATAGGCGTCGAGGAAAGCGACTTCGCTCCGGCTGAGCTCCGAGAGGTCCGCCGCCGAAAGATCGATCGGCGCGAGCGTCAGCGAGGCAAAGCGGCAGAACCCCGGAGCGGAGGCCACCACCTCGACCTGGTTCTCGATCCTGAGGCCATATTGGCCGGCTTCGTAGTAGCCCGGCTCGATCGTCATGATATTGCCGGGCTCGAGGCCGTAGGGATTGGCCAGCTTGGCGAAACGGTGCGGATATTCATGTACCAGCATATTGTGGCCGACGCCGTGGCCGGTGCCGTGATCGTAGTCGAGCCCCAGGTCCCAGAGCGGCCGGCGCGCGAAGGCGTCGAGCTGGTGGCCCTGGGTGCCGACCGGCATCTGCGCCATGATCAATGACAGGAAGCCCTTCAGAACTGCCGTATAGGTGCGGCGGACATCGGGCGTGACCGGGCCGAGGAACAGGGTGCGGGTAACGTCTGTCGTGCCGTCGACATATTGCCCGCCGGAATCGATGAGATAGGGCAGGCGGCTGTCGATCACGGCATTGGTCGCCTCCGAGGCATTATAATGGCAGAGCGCCGCGTTCACACCGGAAGCCGAAATCGAGCGGAAGCCCTCTTCGAGAAAGCCCTTGCGGCGGCTGCGGAAATCCAGAAGCCTCGCTTCCGCCTCCACCTCGGTCAGGGGTGCCGCCGTTGCCTCCCGCCGCCTGCCTTCCCGGAGCACCCAGGCCAGGAAATCCGTCAGCGCGGCGCCATCCTCGACGTGGCAGCGCCTGTAGCCTTCCAGCTCCGCGGCGTTCTTCTTCGCCTTAAGCAGGGTCAATGGGCTCGGCTTGGATACCAGACTGCCGTCGCCGGCATCGACCGCAAGCCGGACGGAGACCGGCGCGAACTGCGGATCGGCCATGACTGGTCCCTTGCCTGCAATCTCCGTCACCCGGGCAAGGAAAGACGAGGGCGGGCTGAGCTGCACGCCATCCAGTTCGAAATGCCCGAGGTCGTTGCCGAGCTTGCGGCGATCGACAAACCACTCGGCGCGGCCATCCGCTTCCAAGAGCAGATAGGAATGTGGCACTGGGTTCATCGGAACGTCGGAACCGCGCACGTTGAGCAGCCAGGCGATGTTATCAGGCAGATTTTCCGCAAGCGCCACAGCGCCGGCCTGCCGCACGGCCTCTCCGGCGCGCTTCCTCTTGTCGTCGGAGCTTTCGCCGGCAACGGAAACGGGCATGGCGCGCACCGGTCCGAGCGGCCCTTGCGGCCTGTCTTTCCAGACCCGGTCGAAGAGATCGGCATCATCAGGCACGAGAGCGCCGCCGACCGATGCCATCGCCTGGGCCATCCGGTCGTAGAGCTCGCTGTTGATCAGCATCGGATCGAAGGCGATACGCATGCCGGCAAAGCCATTCTCCCGCATCCAGCGGTCGATCGGCTGATTGTGCAGATGCCGGATTTCGAAAAGCGCCTCATCGACCTCTCGCCGCACCTGGATCTCATAACGGCCGTCGACGAAGATCAGCGCCTTGTCGGCAAGGACGAGCGCGAGGCCGGCAGAACCCGTGAAGCCGGTAATGAAGGCGAGGCAATTGTCACGCGGTGCCGCGACCTCGCTCTGGTGGGCGTCGGCGCGGGGCACGACAAAACCGTCGTAGCCGCGGCCTGCAAGCTCTCCGCGCAGCGCGGCCAGACGCTCCTGGATGGACAGGGCCCGGACGGACAGGGCCTGGATGGACAGGGATTGGCTCATGGAAGCCTCCGTTGAATACATCAGGAGCGCGGGCCGCCCCGCTCCTTCACCATGTCCACCAGCCGGCGGAAGACGCGCGGCGACTGACGCACGCCGTCATGCTCGAACTCGTTGGTGACCCAGCTTTCGAGATTGCCGACCCGCGAAGCGGTATCGAGCGAGAGCCCCGCATCCACATACATGTCGTCGAAATAGACTGCCGCGGCCACCGGAACCTCGTTCGACGTGAGACGCGCCGGATCGTACAGGTGGCTGTATTCCTCCCGCGCGGCGAGCGCCAGGGCGCCGGCGCGGAAGGGCCGCAGCGACCGGATCTCGTCGAACATCCAGGAAAACATCATCTCGCCGCTGAAGGTCAGCGGCCGCTGTGTTTCGGCAAATTGCGGGAATTCGGCCCGGACGCGCTCCGCCGCCCAATTGGTCGTACCGCGCCCCTGCCCATAAATGCTCTCCTGCAGCACCACGAAAAGCGGATTGCCGTCATAGGACGTGGCATTCATGACCGACGCGAGGAAGAGATCGGAAAGCCTGTGCTCACCGGCGGAGGAGAAGGCTTCGTCGACCATCCAGTGGATATTTTCAAAGCCCGGCGCCATGCCGAAATCGATGCCGAGGGTCTGGAAGCGGCGAACCGAAAGCCGGTCGCCATCGGGCAGACGGACATCGTTGGCGGCAAGGAAGTCCGCGATGCGGCCGACGCGCTGACGGTCCTCGGGATAGCGTTCGTAATAACGCTTCGTCTTTGCCGCCACGCGCGGATAGGTGCGGCGATAAATGTCCTCCGCAGTGGCATCGAGGCCGGCGAGCCCGCCGGTGACATAGCAGGCGGACAGGCCTTCCGGCGCTTTGGAAAGATAGGTGAGCGTCAGGAACCCGCCATAGCTCTGGCCGAGCGTTTCCCAGCGCCGCCCCTCAAAAACGGTCTTCCGGATATGTTCGAAGTCAGCAACGATGCTGTCGGCGCGGAAGCAGGCGAGATAATCGGCCGCCGCCTGTCCATCGCTGCCGAAACGCTCCATGGTGGTGCTTTCGATCCGCGAACTGCGCCCGGTGCCGCGCTGATCGAGCAGCACCACGCGGTGGGTCTTGATCGCTTCCGTCAGCCAGGGGGGCCCGCCATTCGCCGGACGCGGCGACTTGCCGCCCGGCCCGCCTTGAAGGAAGGCGAGCAGCTGCAGTTTCTCATTCTTGCGAACCGGATCGCAGACTTCACGCGCAAAGACCTCGATCGTCTCACCGTCCGGTTTTGCCCAGTCGAGCGGAACCGGCACCAGATGATCGCGAATGAACATGCCCGGAATAATGTATTCGGAAACCACCATGATTTTTATCCTTTACTGTCTGACCCTTACTGTCTGACCCTTGGGTCGAGCACCGCATAGAGAAGATCGACGACGATGTTCATCAGAACGATGAACAGGCCGCCAAGCAGCACCACGCCGATGATGATCGGCCTGTCCTGGTTTTTCACCGCCTGAACGGCAAGCGCTCCGACGCCCTGAAGGCCGTAGATCTGCTCGATGACGATAGCGCCCCCGAGCAGGATGGCGATATCGGCGCCGAGCTGCGTGACAAGCGGCGTGAGCGTGCTGCGCAGGCCATGCCGGAAGACCACCGTGGTCTCGGACAGCCCCTTTGAACGGGCCGTCCGGATGTAGTCCTCACCCATAACCTCGAGCAGGTTGCCACGCGTCAGCCGCGCATAGACGGCCGCTGTGACCAGCGCGAGCGTCATCCAGGGCAGGAAAAGATGCCACGCCCAAACGAGAGGATCCCTGAGGAACGGCTTGTAGCCGCCGGCCGGAAACAGGGTGAAACCGGCCTGCTTGGGAAGGAAATAGAAGACGTAGAGCGAGAGCATGCCGAGCACGAAGGTCGGAAAACTCAACCCGATCAGGATGAAACCCTGCCCCAGCCTGTCCCTGAACCCGCCCGGATGGCGGGCGGACATGATGCCGATCGGGATGCCGATCAGCAGCCAGAAGACGACACCGCCGATGACAAGCGAAACGGTTGCCGGGATGCGGTTGGCGATGAGCTTCGTCACCGGCTGCTGGTTGCGGTAGGAGAAGCCGAGATCGCCCTGCAGGGCCTTGCCGACGAACTTCACGTACTGCTCGTGCATGGGCCGGTCGAGGCCGAGATTGATACGGATCTGCACCAGTTGCGCCTCGGTCGCCTTCTCGCCGGCAATCACGCGGGCGGGATCGCCCGGCGCCACGAAGAACAGGAAGAAGACGAACAGGCTGAGGGCGAAAAGCACGAAAGCCGAAAAGAGAAACCGCTTTGCGAGGAAACCGATCATGCGCGGCCCCCCTTTCTGCCCGCCTTGCGGAACCGGCTCATCCGGACCGGCCGCGCTCGGGGATCGAGCGCATCGCGCAGGCCGTCGCCGAGTATGTTGAAGGCGAGCGTCGTCAGGAGGAGTGCTGCGCCCGGAAAGATGACCAGCCACCAGGCGACGAGGTAGATGGAGTTGGCGGCGGCATCCGCCAGCATGCCGCCCCAGCTCGGGGTCGGCGGCACGATGCCGAGCCCGAGGAAGGAAAGCGTCGCTTCGAACACCACGGAACTCGGGATCATCATGGTCGTGTAGACGATGATCGGCACGCTGAGATTGGGCAGAATGTCACGGACCATGATGGAGACCGGCCCGGCGCCCAGCGACCGGCTTGCCGCAACGAACTCGCGCCGGCGCAAAGAATTCACCTCGGCGCGGATGACACGCCCCATCGTCGTCCAGCTAAAGAAGACGATGACGCCGACGCTCAAGCCCAGGCTCGGGCCGAAGACCGACACCAGCGCCAGCGCGCAGAGCAGGAAGGGCACGCTCATGACCAGATCCATGATGCGGCTCAGCACCATGTCGGTTGCACCTCCGACATAGCCGGCAAGCATGCCGACCGTCAGGCCGACGAAGGCTGCGGCAAGCGAGGCGAGCACGCCGACAAGCAGCGACACGCGGGCGCCATAGGCGAGCCGGACGAGAACATCGCGCCCGAGATGATCAGTCCCCAGCAGGAATTCGCCGTCCGGCGCGACCGGCAGGCCCATGTCGCTCAGGCCGGTTTCGCGATACTGCTCGATGGGCGAATGCCCGATCGCGGCCTCGATCAGCGGTGCGCATGCCGCAAACACCACCAGCAGCAGGATGAAGACGAACGCCGCCACGCTTGCCTTGTCCCGAATGAACCGCCGCAGGGTCAGTTCCCACGGGCTGCGCTGCACGACGGCGCGCGCCTCTTCTTCCTGGATTTCTACCGTCACACAACTTCTCCCGGAATGGTGTCCACCAGGCGCCGGGCAGATGACGCCCCCTTGCGCGGCTCATGGAACGAGGCCGCGATCAGTTCACGCGTATAGGGGTCACTGGCGTTGGTGTAGATCGTCTCCGCATCGGCCAGCTCGACGATCCGGCCCTTGTTCATCACGGCGATGCGGTCGCAGACATGGCGCACGACGGCGAGGTCGTGGGAGATGAAAAGGTAGGTGAGCTTCAGCTCCCGCTGCAGCTCGCGCATCAGGTTGAGGACCTGCGCCTGGATGGAAACGTCGAGCGCCGAGACCGGCTCATCGAAGATGATGAGTTCCGGATTGAGCGCCAAAGCCCGGGCGATGCCGATGCGCTGGCGCTGGCCGCCGGAAAACTCGGCCGGGAAACGATTGTAGTGTTCGGGGTTGAGGCCGACCCGTTCCATGAGGCCCTGCACGGCGCGCTTGCGCGCCTCGCCGGAACAGACATTGTGGATGCGCAACGGCTCGCCGATGATGGAACTCACCCGCCTTCGCGGATTGAGGGAACCGAACGGGTCCTGGAAGACGAGCTGGACGCGCTTGCGCATCTCCCGCCACTCGCGGCCGGAAAGGCTTTCGAGAGCCCTCCCTTCGAAACGCACCGAACCGCCGGTCGCCGAGATGAGCCCCGCCAGCACACGCGCGAACGTCGACTTGCCGCAGCCGGATTCGCCGACAAGACCGAGCGTCTCGCCCTTGTAGAGATCGAGATCGATACCCTTCAGCACGTCGAGCGTTCTTGCGCCGCCGAAGATGCCTCCGAGACTGTAGCTGAGCCGCACATCGCGCGCCTCCACGACACGGGCCGGCCCCTTCGCCGCCCCGGTCGCCGCGGACACCGGAGCGGTCTTGGCCGCGGGCTTCGCCGCCGGAACGGCTTCCAGCCAACAGAGGCTCTGCGTCCCCTCCTCGAAAATCCGCAGCGGCGGCGGATTGGCGCATTGGGCGGCCGCATGCTGGCAACGGGTGCGGAAAACACAGCCGCGCGGCAGATGGATGAGGCTCGGCGGGCGTCCGGGGATCGGCACAAGCTCGGCTCCGGGCGTATAGTTCGCCGGAGACGAGTTGAGCAGGCCCGCCGTATAGGGATGAGCCGGCGCGGTAAACAGCGCTTCGCTCCTGCCGATCTCCATGCGGTTGCCGGCGTACATGACCATGACATGGTCCGCGACGCTCGACAAAAGCCCGAGGTCATGGGTGATCATGATGACCGTGGTGCCGCGTTCGCGGCGCATCTCGTTGATCAGGTCGATGATCTGCTGCTGCACGGTGACGTCGAGCGCCGTCGTCGGCTCATCAGCAATGACGAGCGGCGGATTGAGCACCAGCGCCATGGCGATCATCACGCGCTGGCGCATGCCGCCGGAAAACTGATGCGGATAGCTGTCGAAACGGGACGCCGCACTCGGAATGCCGACCCGTTCCAGAAGTTCGATCGCCCGCCGTTTCGCCTCGTCGCGCGACACGCGCTCATGGGCATGGATCATCTCGGTGATCTGGGCGCCGATCGTATAATAGGGATGCAGGCTGGAAAGCGGGTCCTGGAAGATCATGCCGATCCTGGCGCCGCGCACCTTGCGCATCTCGCCCGGGCTGAGGTCGAGCAGATTGGCGCCCTGAAAAAGCACTTCGCCGGTGATCTCGGCATTCGGCAGCAGGCCCATGACCGCCTGCGTCAGCACGCTCTTGCCGGAGCCGGACTCCCCGGCGATGCCGAAGAACTCCCCTTCTCCCACCGCAAACGACACATTGCGGGCAGCCTGTACGACACCATCCTCCGTCGGGATGCGAATGGTAAGGTTACACGCTTGAAGTATTGGCATTGACCACTCCCTCGGAGCCGGCATGGCCTGCAGTCGGCGGCCGGTCTTGCGGAAAGGAAAGTTCGATATGACAGATCAGACGCGATCGCTCGCGTCTGATCTGCGGTTTCGACGAACGCTGCCGGCGAGGCAGCACGATGATGTTCAGCGGTCGAGCCAGACGTTGGTCCAGTCACCCTGGGCGCCGAGCGCGTATGGCTGGAAGTTCTGGACGGCTTCGCCGCGATAGAGAATGATCTTTTCGGAAACGTAGGGCACGACGGGAGCATCCTTCATCACCAGTTCGTCGACCTGAGCCCAGAGCTTGCCGGCATCGGCCGAGGTGGTGGCATTGATCGCCTGCTGGGCGATCTTGTTGGCCTCGGCGTTATTGTAGTCGGTGTAATTATAGGTCTGGTGCGTGCCGTTGAAGGTGAACTGCGGCTGGAAGACCGAGCGTGCCGCACCGCCGACCCAGTCCGGCGACCAGCCGACCGGAGCGATGTCCCAGTTTCCTTCCTTCGTATTGCGGGGATTGGTCATGAACTTCGAATAGTAATCGGACGGCGCGACCGGAATGAGCTCGATGTCGATGCCGGCCTTCTTCAGGCTGGCCTGGATCGTCTGGGCGATGGCGGGCTCGGCGTTCTGGTTGCGGAAGGGCATCTTGAGCTTGATGCCGTTCGGGAAACCGGCCTCTGCAAGAAGCGCCTTGGCTTTTGCCGGATCGCCCTTGGCGCCTTCGGACGGGTAGAGATCGAATTCGTGATAGCCGAGCACGCCGGGGCCGAAGATGCCGTTTTGCGGCTGCGCGGCGGCGGCGCCACCCCACTGCTGGACGATGGCGGCCTTGTCGATCGCATACTGGAGCGCCTGGCGCACGCGCAGGTCCTTCAGTGCCCCCTTATTGTTGTCGGAAACCGTATTGATGAAGATGAACGACGTACGGCCGACCGACATCGTCATCAGCTTCTCGTCGCCGCCGGTACTCAGCATGTGCAGCGTCGCCGGGGGGATGATGATGTCGTAGGTCATGTCGCCGTCGCCGGCCTGCAACTGCTGGATTGCGGCGTCCGGCTGAATGCCGAATGTGATCTCGATTTCATCGACATAGGCCTTGCGCAACGGATCAGACTCCGCCTTCCAGGCCGGGTTGCGCACGAGCTGCAAGCGGCTGTCCGGCACGTATTCGGCAACGGTGTAGGGACCGCTGGAGATGAAGTTCGAACGGTATTCCGGGCCGTCGGGCATGTAGTCCAGCACTTCCACCGGCGCCGGCGCCGCCGTCGGCAGCGACAGCATGTAGACGAAGTCGCCAGCGCTTTCGGTCAGGCGGATGACGATCGTCTTGTCGTCGGGGGTCTCTATGCCAGCAATGTCATTGCCTTCGATATAGGCCTTCATCGCCTCGACGGTGGGGGCGACCTTCGCAAAACCGTCGCAGAATGCGCGCATGCCCTTGATCAGGTCGACATAGTAGGTCAGCGCGGCGGAGCCGAGAGCAGGATTGCACATGCGCTTCACACCGCGCTCGAAATCCTGGGCGACGACCGCCCGGGCACCGGACGGCGTATTCCAGGTCACCCCGTCGCGCAGCGTGAAGGTGTAGGTCAGGCCACCATCGGTCGGTTGGGCCACTTCGGTCGCAAGATCGCCCTTGGGCTCGATGCGGACATTCTCGTCGGTGGACGCTTCATAGCTTACGAGCTGACGGCTCACGGCACGCAGAAAGTTGTTGGTCGTGACCAACGCTGCCGACGTGGGGTCGAAGTGATCGAGATCGGCCGTGCCGACGATCCTCAGAACTCCGCCGGTCTGCGGCTCGGCCGCCAGAGACAGTGTCGATGAGGTCGCCAACAAGATGAGAGCAAAAGGCAATGCTGTTGTCTTCCGACGGTAGGCCATGAATCTGTTCCCTAATTATTGGAATTGATCGGCGCTCTCGATGAGGTGGCGACACGATTGAGCAGAATTTTGCCGATACAGCCTCAGGTGTCAATAGAATTGTCGACAAACTGAACACAAAGTAGGATTTCTGACCTCATCATTGTGACGAACCCTGTCTCAGTTTGCAGGCCGGGGCAGGGTACCCTGTGGGCAGGGTCGTGTGGCATCACCCAGGACCTGGCGGATCACGAGACGAAGGGCCCCGGTGCGGAGCCGATTGTGTCAAGATGCGTTAGAGAAACAGATCAGCGCTTATCAAGGAGCCCATTTTCCAATGCTGCTCCGCGCAGTGAAGGAGGAAGCTTGCGATGCGTATAAGGGTTGTGACACTCAACGTTTGGAATACTGAAGGTGCCGCTCGGCGGCTCGAAATCATCAACCGCGAACTGCGTCGAATCGACCCCGACCTGATTGCATTCCAGGAAGTGGTCCAGACGCGGGATGTCAGAATGCTCGATCGCATGCTCGAAGGTCTGAGTCTTCACTGCACGCATCAAGCGGATGTCCAGACGTTCAGTCCCCCGTTTTCCGACCGCTATGGCGGCAGCGCGATCGCGACCCGATGGCCACATCGGGCAGTTGAGGCGCTCGACTTGCGCATGGCAGGTACTGGCGACGTTCCCTGGGCGACGCTGGCTGTTGTCGTCGACTTGCCCCAATTGGGAGAACTGCTTTTCATTGGAGCGACCGCCGCGTGGCGGCTCGACGCTGAGGTAGCGCGCGAACGGCAGGCTATAGCGATCACCGATCTCGATGCGCGCCATCGCCGCGACCTGCCAACCATCATTGCCGGCGACTTCAACGCTACCCCGGATGCCGCGAGCATACGCTACTTGTCAGGTCTGCAATCGCTAGATGGCCGCAGCGTCCGTTATCATGATGCCTGGGCGGTGGCCGGCGATGGTCCGGGCTACACCTGGGCCATCGACAACCCCAATGCGCTTGTCGGCGCTAATCAGATCATCAAGCAGCCCTGCCAGCGGAAGCGCTTCGACTACGTATTCGTCGGCTCGTGGGACGCCCATCCCGAGGCGCATGCGTTCGTTCAATCGGCAACGCTCGCATTCAACACGCCGGTTGACGGCGTCTGGGCCAGCGATCACTTCGGGGTCGTGGTCGATGTCGAAGTCGGACTCGAAGCCTGAGCGTTTTATGCCGAAAGCGGGATTGCCGACTGCCCACTGCCCACGAGCAGCGTGGACTTTCCCGATCTCAGCCGATCGTGGTGGCCCTCCCGGGCCATGCCAGCGATCCTGCGATGTCGATGATGTCGTCGCGCGTTGGGGGTAGAATCTTGTTTGTTCAGGCAACCCCGAGCGCAATCTTGAAATCCTCGCCCCTCACCTTCTTGAGCTCGAAGCCGCGGTTCGACAGCTCGCGCGTCCATTCCATCGCGCTTCTGGAGCTTGCCGAAATCTTGCACTTTGATCCATACGAAGTGCTGCACCAAACGTCGGTTCAGTCCGGTTCAATCAATGTCCTGATCTCCGCCATCACAGCTGCCGAAAGCGGTCCCTTCGCAAGCGCCCCCACATTTTCTTCCACCTGGGCAACGTTTCGGAAGCCGGGAATCGGAAGCGTGCGTGATGACGTCGCCCATATCCAGCCGAGAGCTCCCTGGACCAGGGTTCGTCCGTCGGAGCGTAGGAGTTCGCGCACCGAATCGAGCTTGCGGCGGAATTCGGGGCGAACCGATCCATCCTTGAAGTATCGCAACCAGACGGCGTCCGAACTGCGGACGTCGTTATCCGGTAGCTTGGTGTGATCGAACTTGCCGGACAGCAGCCCCATCGCCAATGGTCCACGATTGATCGATATCAGGCCGAGGCGGTCCACCAGGGCGATCATCTCAGGCGCCGGATCGAGAACATTGAGATTATGCTGAACGGCGACGAAACCTCGCCGGTTGGCAAATACCTCCGCCCCTTTCGGATCGTCGGTGCTCCAGCCATAGGCGGTAATCTTGCCTTCGTGACCGAGCTCGTCGAGCGTGTCGAACACGGCCAAGGACTCCTCCACCGAGTAGCGGTTCAGATGGAACTGGAGAAGATCAAGACGATCACGCTGCAACCGCCGCAGTGATTGCTCGGTGGATTCGCGAATGAAGGCTGGCGTGGCATTCACACCAAGCGCCTGCTTTGTAGACGGATCAAACACGTTGCCGAACTTCGTGGCGATCACGACGTCCGAACGGTTCTTCAGGGCCGCTCCCAGGATTTGTTCGGAATGCCCGGCGCCGTAACTCGATGCGGTATCGAAGAAGCGGATGCCCAGATCCAGCGCGCGTTCGATCGCCGCGTGCGACTCCCGGTCGTCCACCCTACCCCAACTCAAGGCGGTTTCGCCCGAATGATATGGGCCGCCGATCGCCCAGCATCCCATGCCGAGCCGGGGAACCGTCACGCCAGTCCAAAGTCGAATTGTCTCGTTTGCCATATGTCGCTCCGCCGGTAATCAATCGCTGCGCTTGCCTGACGGGCGCCGCCGGTATCGGGTCGGCGCTTCGTCTTGGTCGCGAGCGTTCTGTCTCAGCCCTTCAGATATCCGCGCCGCCGCATGAAGGTGCTAACGCCGGATTGAATGTCGGCGGTCGCCTGTTCCGGCGTCTTGGTACCGGCGCAGGCTGCATTCACCTGATCATAGATGATGATGTTGAGCTGTTCCGCTTCCTTGATGGGCGGATAGGTCGCCACCTTTCCCTGCATGCCCTGCAGGATCGCCGGAACGCCCGGATATTTGGCGACGACATCGGGATCGGTGAAGGTCGATGTGCGGCAGGGCGAACCGCTCACGAGAGCGATCTGCCGCGAGACGGCGGCACTGGTCAGCCAGCCGAGAAAGAGCTTTGCGGGATCGACATTGCGGCCTTTGGCATTGATGCCTAGCCCCCAACCACCCAGAAGCACCGCCTCGGGCGTCGGCGAATAACCGAGCGTCATGGCGACCGACGACTTGGCGGGATCGAACAGAGTGCTCAGCCCCCCGCCCCACATGAAGCCCTGGGCGGACTGGCCGCTGGCCACACTGTTGATCATCTCGGGAAAATCCCAGGTGAGATTTCCCGGAGGGCTGACTTTGCCGAGCTGCGTCGCCATGAAACGGGTCGCCCTCACGCCCGCCTCGCTGTCGAAGGTCGGAGCACCCTTCTGATCGAAATAGCTGCCGCCATAGGCATGGAACAGGGTAATCCAGACGCAAGCCGTTTGGATGCTCTTGCCGGCCGGCATGTTGAAACCGTAGCGCGATCCGCCCACCAGCTTGGCGCCGCCATTATAGATGGCATCCCAGGTCGCTGGCGGCGTATCGGGCAATCCCGCTTCCTGAAACGCCTTTTTGTTCCATACGAGCAGCGACGCATCGCCAAGCAGCGGCAGCGTGACCAGCCTGTCGCCGACGCGCGAATAAGCATCAAGCGCCCGTTGCGGGTAATCCGCCAAATCGAGAGGAGGAATGCCCTTGATCTCCTGGTCGATCTTGGAGAGATCGACAAAATAGGGAGCGATCTCGTCCTTCCACTGATAAGCGGTGATCGAAACGTCGAAGCTATTGGTGTTGCTCGTCGCGTCGAGCACCATCTTCTGATAGCGGTCGGCCTGCTGCAGCGGTACGAACTTCAGCTCGATCCCGGTGGCCTCGCTGAAACGGCTGCAATAGGCGCTGATCTGCGCATAGGCTGGCGTCGAGCCCCAGGTAATGCTGAGCGACCGGCCCGCATAGGTCCGCGGCAGCCCCCGCGTGACCTCCTCAGCAGCGGTTCCCTGTGCATGCGCATAACGCAGTATGTAAGGACTTGCGACGGTGACAGCGGCCGCGCCGATAAAACCACGCCGAGTTATCTGTTCCATGTTCTCCTCCCAAGGCCTGGCGTCCTCTTCGCCCGGCTCCCGAGAAGATAGCGATAGATGCCGCACGGAGCGCAACGCGCAATGATCGCGGCCTTGAGTAAAGTTGGGTAAAGACATCGGCCCGAACGACGTAGCTGGGCTGTCTGCTTCCGGGCCGCCGCGCCCTTGGGATTCTATTCCGACGCCGCAAGATTCCGCAGCGCATCATTTTGTTGCTGCGCAGAACGGACGAGCGAAGGCTGGCCCGTTGCCGCAGCGTCCCACCCTCCGGTCCGGTCGCCGGCCTTACTCAATATTACCCAGCCGTGGCGGTCATGTGGATTGTGAGGTCTCGGGCAGTGCCCTAGCTTCCCGAAGCCAGTTCGATGGACTTTGCGGGAGGAGAGACTATGAGCCAGATGATGCCCTCGTTCAGGGGAGCCTGTTGCTGCGCGACATCCTATTCTGGAGAAACTTCGTGATCCAGAAACGACTGGGCCGCAGCGGCCTGACCGTATCCCCGGTATGTCTCGGCGCGATGATGTTCGGCGATCAGACCGATGATTCCGAAGCGGATCGCATTGTTCAATACTCCCGGGAGCACGGCGTCAATTTTATTGATACCGCCGACAGCTATGCAGATGGCCGCTCCGAGGAAATCCTCGGAAAGGCCATCGCCAAGGATCGATCGCATTGGGTGCTGGCGACTAAGGTCGGTGGCGCGCGCAGTCCCGGCATCGCCAATGGCGACGGCCTCGGCCGCCGCTGGATGATCCAGGCTGCCGATGCAAGCCTGAAGCGGTTGAGCACCGACTGGATCGATCTGTACTATCTGCATCGGGACGACCAGCGCGTGCCGCTGCAAGAGACGATCCGAACCATCGGCGACCTCATCACGCAGGGAAAGATCCGCTACTGGGGTTTCAGCAACTACAGCGCATGGCGGATCGTCGAAATGATCCGCACCTGCGACGCGCTTGGCGTCCCCTACCCAGTCGCGGCGCAACCGCTTTATAATGCCATGACGCGGGTCGCCGAGGTCGAATATCTCCCGGCCTGCGCCAATTTCGGCATCGGCGTGGTATCCTACAGCCCGCTGGCTCGCGGCGTGCTCACCGGCAAGTACTGCGCCGAGCAGGCGCCCGATCCGTCGTCGCGGGCTGGCCGCAACGATACCCGCATGATGCAGACCGAGTTCCGGCCGGAATCGCTGGCCATCGCCGAGAAGGTCCGGACCCATGCGCTGTCGCAAGGGCGCACCGCCATCGGTTTTGCGTTGAACTGGGCACTTGCAAATCCGACCATCACCGCCGTCATCGCTGGTCCGCGGACCCTCGAGCAATGGACGACCTACCTCGACGCAGTGGCCGAAGGCCCTGGTGATGGAGATGATGCGCTGATCGATGCGCTCGTGCCGCCCGGCCACAGCTCCACGCCGGGCTATACAGACCCGCTCTACCCGGTCACCGGTCGAACCGGAGCGGTCCCCGCATGAATATCAGTTCGTTCCAGGCTGCCATGAGAGGTCGGGGCGTTGCGGTTCTATTCCTACTACCCGCCGCCATCGTTCTGACGTTGATCTATTTCGGCCCTATGCTCTTCGCGCTGAGGGCCAGTTTCACCGCCTGGGTGCTGACCAGCCCGGGTAGTGAGAACATCTTCATCGACCTCGAAAATTATACCGACGTGATGTCCAGCCCGGAATTCTGGTCGGCGGTTCGCGTCACGGTCATCTACGCCCTCGTGTCGATCTGCTGCGGCCTGACGCTCGGCACGATCTTTGCCCTGCTGCTGGATGCCGACTTCTATGCCCAGTCGTTCTTCCGCTCCATCATGATTATCCCGATGGTCATCACGCCCTCCGTGATCGGCATCTTCTGGAAGCTTCTCTACGAAGAGGATAGCGGCGTCTTCAATACCTTCCTGACCGCGCTTCATCTGCCGAAAGTATCCTGGCTCAACCTCGACATGGCGCTGCCGTCCATAATCATCATGGATGTCTGGCAGACGACGCCGTTCTTTATGCTCGTTATTCTGGCGGGTCTCCAGGCCATGGATCGGAACGCCGTCGAGGCCGCGAAGGTCGACGGCGCGACCAATATTCAGCTCTTTCGATACATCACGCTGCCGCATCTCGTTCCTTACATGCTGATCGCAACCTCGTTTCGTGCGATCGCGGCGATGGGCGACTTCGACAAGATCTGGCTGCTCACCGGCGGAGGGCCCGGCGACCGCACGACGACCATCACCATCTTCGCCTACAAAGTCGGCTTCTCGGCCTTCGACATCGGCCGGACGACGGCGATCGCCTGGATCTTCGTCGTCATCGTCATCGTCGCGAGCTCCCCCTTGCTCTGGCGTCTGTTCAAGACAGCGATGAGGGACCGGTGATGGTGGCCGGACAGTCCAACAACTCAATCCGACGCCTGGCAATGACGATCCTTTGGGTCGTCATCGCCGTGGTCTATCTGTTTCCCTACACGTGGATGGTCCTGACGGCCTTCCGCAACCCGATCGACACTTTGGCGATGCGGTTTGTCTTCACGCCGACGCTCGATGGCTTCCGCACGATCTTCCTGGAAAGCAATTTCCAAAAATATCTGCTGAACAGCCTGCTGACTTCGATCCCCGCCACGATCGCCGTGGTCTGCCTGGCGGCACCCGCAGCCTATTCCCTGGCGCATCTCAACAGGCGAAGCGGTGTTTTTCTCGCCGCTGTCCTCCTCGCCCGCATGGTGCCGGGGATCGCGATCCTGATCCCGATCTACCTCGCGGCCGCCAAGGTGGGCATACTGGACCGAAAACTGACCCTGGTGATCGTCTACTGCGCGTTCAACCTGCCTTTCGCGATCTGGCTGTTGCGCGGTTTCTTTCGGGAGATTCCGGCAGAGCTGCGGGAAGCCGCAATCGTCGACGGCTGCTCGGAACTGCAGGTCTTCATGCGCATCGTCCTACCGCTCGTGAAGGGTGGCCTCGTGGCAACGAGCGTCTTTGTCTTCATCGCAGCGTGGAACGAATTCCTGTTCGCGCTCGCCCTGACCCAGTCCGATGCCGCCACCGCACCGCTTGCGGTGATTGGTTTCCGTAACGAGTACGGCATCCAGTGGGGAGCGATCGGCGCCGCCGCCGTCATGATTTCGACACCGGTCGTCGTCTTCGCCGTGGTCATGCAGAAATACCTGGTACGAGGCCTGACCATGGGCGCGGTGAAGGGATAGTGAGCAACATCAACAAGCAATAATAGAAGGGAGAACACGACCATGACCAACCTGAACCGACGCCAGTTCACATTGGCGACAGCCGCCGGATTCCTAGGCGCAGCCCTGCCGCTACGCGCCCAGGACCTTCCGAAGACCTATGCGGGCACGACGCTGAACATCATGTCGCGCACAAGTCCTCCATTCGATTCCACGGTGCAATTGGGGGAGGAATTCACCAACGCAACCGGCATCAAGCTGAACGTCACGCGCATCGCGCCGAGCGATCACTACGCCAAGCTGATGCTCGACTGGTCGAGCGGCACGAATGCCTACGATGTCAGCCTGTTCGTCTATCAGTGGAAAGCCGATCTGGCTCCTTTCCTGGCTGACCTGACCAATCTCGAGAAGGACGTGAAGGGCGCTCCGGCGCTGGACCTTGCCGACTATTCACCCAAAGTGCTGGAAGTCTATGGCAAGCACGACGGCAAGCTCGTCGGTCTGCCGATCCTCGGCGACGTTGCCTTCATGCTGTATAACAAGGCGATCTATGCCGCCAAGGGACTGGATCCGGAAGAAGGTCCGACCTCCTGGGAAGACATCGTCGCGCGCGGCAAGCAGACCATGTCCGAGGGCGTCTATGGCTATGCATTGCCGGCCGGCAAGACACCGCAGTGCTATGTCATGTGGTCGCTGCTGCAACACGCTTTCGGCGGCGAATTCTTCGACAAGGCCGGCAATCCCGACCTTGCCAACCAGGCGAGCCTCAAGGCGGTCAAGTTCATGGCGGAACAGCTGCAGCCGATCAGCCCTCCCGGCAACCTGACCTGGGACTACAACGAAGTGCTGAATTCATTCCAGCAGGGAAAAGCCGCCCATGCGGTGATGTGGGCCGGCGGTCTCGGCGCTCTGTCGGATCCCGCCAAGTCGACGGTGGCCGGCAAGTTCGGCGCGGTCATGCCTCCCGGCGGCGCGCTGCTCGGAGGAACGTCGATCGGCGTCAACGCCAAGGCGAAAAATCCGGAGGCCGCAAGGCTCTACGTAGCCTGGCTGACGTCGAAAGCGATCGTTCAGCGCACGGCTGCCGTCGGCACCTCGCCGGCGCGCCTGTCTGTCCTTCAGGATGCAGAGCTTGGGGCGAAATTCACCCACTACCCTGCCCTCGCGAAAGCCTTCTCGGCCGAGACTTTTGGCTATATTCCCGTCAAGGAAGCCGAGCAGGTTCTACTGATGGTGGCCGATGAGGCAAACGCCGCCTGCGCCAAAACGAAAACGCCGGAACAGGCCGTCGCCGACCTGCAGGCAAAAACCACGCAGTTCATGAAGCGCCGCGGATACCTCAAGTAGTCGCCTCCCAAGCGCCGTCGACGCCGGTAGACCGCTCGCAATGGCAATTGAAGGCCATTGCGGGCGGGCTGACTGGCGCCGGCCTACGTCACGCTTGATGGCAGGTCCAGGTCTCCAGAATTTACCCACGCGTCCGGCCGCGAAGGACCATGATCCGCCCCCTAACCCGGGCGACAACGTGTGTCCGGGGGAACCATTCAGGGGACCGTGATGCGATCATCGAAGATTGGAGGATCGGCGCACAGAATTACCCGTTTTTACTCACGCGGCGGGAAATTCGAATTGGAGGTCAATTGCAGTCCGCGGATACTCAAAGTGAGCGAGCATCAAAAGGTGCCGCCAATCGGGAGGAAATTCAATGAAGAGACGTTCATTTCTGAGCCTCACGGCTCTCATGACATGCCTATCCATGAATGTTGCCCATGCCGAGCCGAAGACGGTCACCTTGTGGCATGTCTTCAATCTCGAAACAGATATGATTCACGGCGGTATCAAGGCATTCAACGAATCCCAGAACGAATACCGCATTGAAGCCCGCATCGTGCCCGGCACCCAGGTCGTGACCGAACTGATCAAGGCGACCGCGACGGGATCGGTCCCGGATCTCGTAACGCTCGACAATCCGGTGGTCGCGAGCTTCTCGGCGCAGGGAACGCTGACCGACCTGACCGACAGGGTTGCCAAATCCAAGGTCATCAAGCCGGATATCTATTTCCCCGGTCCCTGGGCTGCCGGGTCTTGGAAGGGCAAGATCTACGGCGTTCCGCGCGACGCCAATACTCTGGCGCTCTACTACAATGCCGACATGTTCCGCGCCAAGGGCCTGGACCCCGACAAGCCACCGAAGACCTGGTCCGAGCTTCGCGCCGCCGCCGAAAAGCTGCGGGATCCCGCCAAGGGCGTCTACGGTTTCGGCTTCTGCGCCCTGCAGGCCGAAGAAGGCGTCTTCCAATGGCTGCCGTTCCTGACACAGGCCGGAGGATCGGTCGACAAGCTCGATCAGCCTGAAGCCGCAAAAGCCCTGCAGTTCTGGGCCGACATGGTCAAAGACGGCATCGCTTCCAAGGACGTGATCAACCAACGGCAATACGAGGTCGCCAATACGTTCATGGCAGGCAACACCGCCATGGTGCTCGGCGGCCCATGGGAGTTGCCGCGGATGCAGAAGGAAGCCAAGTTCGATTGGCGCCTGACGCTGCTGCCGGTAAAGGAAGACAAGAACGTCAATGCGTCCGCTCTCGGGGGCTACATATTTGTGTCCCCCAAGGGAGCCAAGCAGGTCGACGGCGCCTTCAGCTTCATCGAATTCATGTCCAATCCGCAGTTCCTGAACGAAGGCTGGAAGACCGGCCGCCTTGCGCCGCGCACGGATGTGACCGTTCAAGATCCGCAATGGCCACAGGCTTACTCGATCTACCGGGAGCAGATGCAGTTCGCCCTCCCGCGTGGTCCCCATCCGCAATGGCCGGAAATTTCCCGCGCGATCCAGACGGCGATGCAGGAGGCGATAACTGGCGCCAAGCCTGCCGATCAGGCGCTCAAGGAAGCTGCCCAGAAAATCCAGCCGATCCTGGCCAAGACACCTCTTTGAGGCCCGCATGGATCGACGGTACCGCGCATATCGAGGGTACCCGCAATCCGGTGCGGATGCCTGAGTTCTCCCGCATGATTTCGGAGCTGCGTCATGGATAATGCTCGCTCGCCGCTACTGTATTTTTTCCTGGCAGCGCCGGTTTGTTATCTCCTGGCCTTTGTCGGCTTTCCGGTCGTCTACAATGTCATGATGAGCTTCCAGGAGGTCAATCTCGGCAACATCGTCGAATTCCTGCGCCCCTTTGTCGGGCTTGAGAACTACAGGACGGTCATCGCGGATCCGTCCTTCCAGAAGGTCTTCGTCAATTCCCTGCTGTTCGTCTGCATCAATGTCATCGTGCAGGTTTCGATCGGCCTAGCGGTCGCGATATTCTTCTCGCAGCAGTTCCCCGGAGCACATACGCTACGCGGCCTGCTGCTTGCTTCGTGGATGCTTCCGGCTCTCGTCGTGGGCGCTCTTTGGAAGTGGCTGTTCGCCACCGAATACGGTGTCGTCAACCACGTCCTCTCGGCACTCGGTCTCGTCGGCTCGCCAATTCATTGGCTTTCGGAACCGTCGGTGGCGCTGACCTCCGTCACGATTGCGAATATCTGGTTCGGCATGCCGTTCAGCATGATCCTGATTGCGGCAGCGCTCACCACCGTTCCGAAGGAGCACTACGAGGCCGCCAGCCTCGATGGGGCGGGCTCGTTCGCGCGTTTCCGCTACATCACCCTTCCAGCCATCACGCCGGCTCTCTTGGCTGTCGCCTGTCTCGTGACGATCTACACGATGCGCGCTTTCGACCTCATCTTTGCGATGACCCAAGGCGGACCGCTCGACGCCAGCAACGTGCTGCCGCTCCTTTCCTACCAGTTCTCGTTCCAGCAGTTCCAGTTCGGCATCGGATCGGCGATCGGCAGCTTCTCCTTCGTCATCGTATTTGCGGTAGCACTCATTTACGTGCGCACGCTCAAGAAGGAGGCCATCGGATGATCGCAAAGTCAAAGCGGCTCGGTGATCTGCCGTTCGGCGGCATGGGCCATACGGCAATCGCCCTGATCGGTGTCGCGCTCTACCTGTTTCCGATTTACTGGATGTTCACGTCAGGCCTCAAGACCTCAACCGAGATCTTCGCCAAGCCGCCAACGCTGGTGCCGAGCAATCCGACGCTGGATTCCTTCTACTACGTCTTCCAACGCGAGAACATCGGTCGATACCTTCGCAACAGTGTGGCGATCGCCCTTCCGGTGACGGTGCTGACACTGCTTCTTGGCTCCATGGGCGGTTATGCCATGAGCCGCCTGAAGTCGCGTCTCATCAATCTGGCTCTGGTTCTGGTGCTGATGCTTCAGGTCTTCCCCGAAGCGCTGCTGGCAACCCCGATGTTCATCATTTTCCGCTCGCTCGACATACTGAACACACAGGTCGCGGTCGTGCTTGCGACGACATCAAAAACACTTGCTTTCGCCCTGGTTATCCTGCGGCCGATGTTTCGCCAGGTTCCCTACGAACTCGAGGAGGCCTCGCGCGTCGACGGGTGCAATCAGTTCCAGACGTTCTGGCGCATCGTCCTGCCGATCATGAAGGTGCCGCTCATCGTGGTAGGCGCCCTCTCCTTCGTGCAGGCCTACGGCCAGTTCGTCTACGCGCTGACTTTGCTGAGCGAACAGGAGCTCCAGCCCGCGACCGTCGGCATCTACAGCTTTGTCGGGGCGGAATACGCGGATTGGCATCGGGTAATGGCCTTTTCCTCGGTCTTTGTGCTTCCGATCCTGGCGGTCTTCCTGCTTCTGCAGCGACAGATCGTTGCCGGTCTGACCGCCGGCGCTCTGAAATAACAGGCGGTTCATGATGAAGAGACAGGCCGCCATTTGGAATCGTCACGTCGCGGCAAAACGGCATGACAATCGATCGAGACCTTGGGAGGGGTAGTATGGCTGAAGTTGATATCCGCAATGTACAGAAGACCTATGGTGCGCTGAAGGTGATCCATGGCGTCGATATCCAGGTCAATGACGGCGAGTTCGTCGTCTTGGTCGGTCCGTCCGGCTGCGGAAAATCGACGCTGCTGCGCATGATCGCGGGGCTGGAAAACATCACAGACGGCGAGATCCGCATCGGTTCGCGGGTAGTCAACAACCAGCCTCCCAAGGAACGCGATATTGCCATGGTGTTCCAGAATTACGCGCTTTACCCGCATATGACGGTCGCAAACAACATGGCCTTCTCGCTGATGCTCAAGAAGGCGCCGAAGAGCGAAATCAACGCGAAGGTCAACAGAGCGGCCGACATTCTCGGTCTTTCGAAACTTCTCGAACGATACCCGCGTGAACTTTCGGGCGGGCAGCGCCAGCGCGTCGCCATGGGCCGCGCGATCGTCCGCGATCCCCAGGTTTTCCTTTTCGACGAGCCGCTGTCCAATCTGGACGCCAAGCTGCGCGTTTCGATGCGCGGCGAAATAAAAGCCCTCCACCAGAGGCTGAAAACGACCACCGTCTACGTCACGCACGACCAGATCGAAGCCATGACGATGGCCGACAAGATCGTCGTCATGCACGACGGTATCGTGGAGCAGATCGGTGCACCTCTCGAACTTTACGATCGCCCGGTGAACCAGTTCGTTGCCGGCTTCATCGGCTCGCCCGCCATGAACTTCCTGATGGGCAGCGTCGAGCCCGACGGCTTCCGGACTACCGATGGAATTCTCCTTCCCCTCAAATCTGCGCCGCCGGCGGCAGCGGGACGACCGGCCGTGTACGGGGTTCGACCGGAACATTTCGTTCTGAGCGAGGAAGGTACGCCGGCCACGGTCCTGGTTGTCGAGCCAACCGGATCGGAGATGCAAATCGTCGGGAAACTCGGAAACCAGGAGGTGATCTGCATCTTCCGGGAAAGGATCAAGGCCCGTCCAGGCGACACGATCCGCATCATGCCCGATTCGGCCCTGGTCCACATCTTCGACGAGAAGAGCGGCAAGCGTTTGTGAGCATCCGGAGAAAGGGGGCAGCATGAGCCTGAAACGCATCTATATCGCAGGCACCTGCGACACGAAGGGGGACGAGCTTGCCTATGTGAAGCGGCAGCTTGCGCGGGGCAATACCCTTCCGCCCGTCCTGGTGGACGTATCGACCGGCGAACCGGGAACGGGCTCTGCCGACATCAGCGCCGCCGAGGTGGCATCCTGCCATCCTCAAGGAGAAGCCGCTGTCTTTACGGGCGATCGTGGGCGCTCGGTGAGTGCGATGGCGGAGGCGTTCGAGCGCCTTCTTCTCTCGCGCGACGACATCGGCGGGGTGATTGGTCTTGGCGGCTCGTCGGGCACCGCCCTGATTACACGCGGCATGCGAGCCCTTCCCATCGGGTTGCCGAAGCTGATGCTTTCCACGGTCGCCTCCGGCAACGTTGCCTCTTATGTCGGGCCGAGCGACATCTGCATGATGTATTCCGTCACCGACGTTGCGGGCCTCAACCGCATCTCGCGCGCAATTCTCGCCAATGCGGCACATGCCATTGCCGGCATGGCGAGCGCCTCGGTGGATGTCAAGGAAGACAAACCGGCGATCGGACTTTCGATGTTCGGAGTGACGACCCCATGCGTCACGCAAATCGTCGACCGTCTCAAGCAAACCTATGATTGCCTTGTGTTCCATGCGACCGGAACCGGCGGCCAATCCATGGAAAAACTTGCCGACTCCCATCTGGTGAACGGCATTCTGGATATTACCACGACAGAGGTTTGCGACCTCCTGATGGGTGGGATCTTCCCCTGCACCGAGGATCGTTTCGGCGCCATCGCCCGCACTCGGCTCCCCTATGTCGGCTCATGCGGTGCGCTCGACATGGTGAATTTTGCCGACAGGCAAACCGTTCCGGATCTTTATCAGGACCGAAATCTCTATGAGCACAATCCGCAGATTACACTGATGCGGACGACGCCCGATGAGAACGCCCGCATGGGCCGCTGGATTGCCGACAAGCTCAATGCCTGCGAAGGCCCGGTGAGATTTCTGATCCCTGAGGGCGGCGTGTCGGCACTCGACGCGCCCGGCAAGCCGTTTTGGGATCCGGAGGCCGACGCGGCCTTATTCGCGGCGATCGAAAACACTCTTCGAGCGACCCCCAAACGGATTCTGCTCCGCCTTCCCCATCATATCAACAGCCCGGAATTTGCAGACACAGCAGTTGCAGCATTCCGGAATATTGCATCCGAGGCTTAAAATGGCGCGTATCGAACGGACGACGTTGCTGAAGCGGTTTCATTCGATGATTGCAGACGGTATCCCGATCATCGGAGGGGGTGCCGGAACCGGGTTATCCGCCAAGTGCGAAGAAACCGGCGGGATCGACCTCATCGTCATCTACAATTCGGGCCGCTATCGCATGGCCGGCCGAGGGTCGCTTGCGGGAGTGCTGGCCTATGGCAACGCCAATGAAATCGTCATGGAGATGGCGCGCGAAGTTCTGCCCGTGGTCTCGCACACGCCGGTCCTTGCCGGCGTCAACGGGACCGATCCGTTCTGCAACTTCGATTATTTCCTCGATCAGGTGAAGGCGGTCGGGTTCTCCGGTATCCAGAATTTTCCGACGGTCGGTCTGATTGACGGCGTGTTCCGCGCCAATCTCGAGGAGACGGGGATGAGCTACGGGCTCGAAGTGGATATGGTTCGCTTGGCCAGGAGCAAGGACCTTCTGACGACACCCTATGTCTTCGACGCGGACCAGGCCCGGATGATGGCCGATGCCGGCGCCGACATCATCGTGGCTCATATGGGCCTCACGACGGGTGGTTCGATCGGCGCCGAGACTGCCATGACGCTCGACGAGGCGGCGGAGCGCGTGTCTGCCATCGCAAAGGCAGCCCTCGCCGTTCGCGACGACGTCATCGTGCTCTGCCATGGCGGCCCGGTTTCGGCGCCCGAAGATGCCGCGTTCATCCTGGAGAGATGCCGGGAATGCCATGGCTTCTATGGCGCCAGCAGCATGGAACGCTTGCCGACAGAAATCGCCCTTGTGGAGCAGACGCGGCGCTTCAAGGACATCAGGCGCTAGATCAGGATGATTTCAGGCCCAATCGGCCTGAAATCTGAGAGTTAGAGCGGGATTTCAGCCAACCGCTCGCACTTTTCGGCATCCCGCTCTAGCGCATCCGACGACGGACACATGCTCGGCAGAGGAGGTTTTCTCGGGCAAGCGATCCGCCACCAAGAAAAACGCTTAGGACCGAACAATCCAGGAAACCGTCCTGCGATCGGCCAAAATTCGATAGAAAAAGCACGGAGGAATAGAATGGCAAGAGTTTACGTAAGCGGCATCATCGACGCGCCCGTTGACAAGGTCTGGGCCTATGCGCGTGACTTCAACGGCCATGGCGAATGGCACCCGCTGATCGCCGAAAGCGTCATCGAGGAGGGTCGTCCGAGCGATCAGGTCGGCTGCATTCGCAACTTCAATCTGACTAACGGGGGTAATCTGCGGGAGCAGCTGCTGTCGTTCAGCGATCTCGATCGTTCCTTCACCTACAACATCCTCATCTCCCCTATGCCCATCCAGAACTATGTGGCGACATTCCACTGCATGCCGGTCACCGAGGGCAACAGGACATTCGTGGAATGGCATGCGACCTTCGATGTGTCGGAGGAGCATGAAGCCCGTATCAGTCAGCAGGTGGGACGCGACACATTCGCCGCCGGCATCAAGGCGCTCGAGGAGGCCATCGGGACGCGCTAGGACGATTATTCGAACGGCGTTGCCTCGCAAGAACGCCCATCTCGCGAGGCTGACCTGCTGCCGTCAATCGCTTTCCTTGAGCCGCGTCAGATTGTACTGGCACATTTTATTGTACAGCGTCTTGCGGGAAACGCCGAGGAACTGAGCCGTTGCGCCGCGGCGAAAACGGTTACGTCGCAGACCATCGAGGATCCAGTCGCGCTCGGAGGCGAAGGCCGACGCCGGAAGGGCTTTTCTCGCCGGCACCAGTGCTTCCAACTGCAGAGGCGAGATGACATCGCCGCCGGCACTCAGCGCCGCCGTCTCGAGCACTGTTTGCAGCTCGGCGATGTCGCCCGGCCAACTATATTCGAGCAACAGCCGGTACGCACTCGGTTCAAGCGTCAGGTTGGGCCTTCGCGTGCGCAGCCTGATCTTTGCAAGAGCAGTCTCGATCAGGATCGGAAGATCCTCCAATCGCTCGTTGAGCGGTGCGAGAACGATCGTTGCGAAGCCCGACTGCTCGAAAAAGCTGCGCGCCGCCGCCGTATTCGCATGCGCAGGGTTCATGATGGCGATAAGCCGGACGTCGGTTGCTCGTGACGTTTCCTCCCCGAGCCGGCGTATTCTGCCTGTCCTCACCACTTCGGCAAGCGCGTGCTGGAGATCGAGAGAGAGCATTTCCACGTCATGAAGAAGGAGAGTGCCCTTGTGGCCGACCTCCAGCCATCCCAGCCGGGCCTTGACGAGGTTGGGTACGGCACCCGGAAGGCCGCCGAAGAGTTCCAGCGCTTGAGTGGCTTCCGTCTTGCCGCCGAGGTTCACCAGGACGAGGTCACGATGACGCCGGGCGCTTTCCGCATGCAAGGCCTCGGCGACCTCACGTGCGCCGCTCCTCGGCTGGGCGACGATCAGCACAGGCAGGTCCGTCATCTGCAGGCGGTGATAGATGGCCTGCAGCTCGGCGGCCGCGTCGGATCGGCCAAGCAGAGGTGACGGCAACGCGTTGCCCAACCCGTTATGTTCCAGCCGTTCAACGCGATCCCGCAGGCTCTCGATCGTCTTGAAGCTTGCGGTGACGATCTCGATCGCAGTCTCCAGAGGCACGCGGTCGATCGTCGAGCCGCCGATATAGCCGTCGACCCTGGCGACACGGCAGAGTTCTTCGAGGTGGCGCGGGCTGACGATTGGACCGCCCTCCACCATGCATAGGGTGTGGGGGGAAATAGCGCGGATGCGACGTACCACGGAAGCGACGTGAAGCGCAGCTTCCTCGATCCGAACCTCCGTCGATACACCGGCGACGCCGCCCTTGTTCCATCCGAGATCGACGTTGACGACATCCACCGGAATGGCGGCAGCGCGCTCCGCTTCCGCCCCGGTATGGACATAGGCGATGGTGGCGAGCCCCGCCGCATGGGCGAGCGACAGCATTTCGAGCTCACGCGAAAAACCCAGCCCCGCATCTTCCAGCAGATCGCGGAACTCGGGATCGAGAAGGATTGCGGTCGGGAAATTGGCTATGCCGAAAAAGCCGTGCTCGATGACCTTGTCGACGATGTCCTGAAGGTTGCCTCTCGGATCGAAAGCGGAAGCGCCGAAGAACACGGGAACCGTCGCCCTCGGCAGGATTTCCCGATTGGCGAAATCCATGACGAAGCCGTTGCATTCGTGGATCGGCAGCATGGCGACGAGTGAGGATTCACCCATGCTGCGGATACGCCCGGCGCTAAGCGCCAGCAGAAAGTCCGCGCCGCCGCGAACAGCAAAGTTGGCCGCCATCCCGGTTCCGATGGCGGCCCCGACGAGAAAACCGCTGCGATGGCCCGGGCGGATACGTGCCCGGAGGGCATTCTTGTCAGCCCGGTTCCTCGGTTCGTTCATTAGGAATGGCGATCGATAAATTCTGGCACGTTTATGACGCTACCGGTCCTCTGGCTCTCGATTGCCGAAAAGATCAACGCACTGGCCTGCACATTGGCCTCAACGTTCGTTTCCATTTCCGGCCCGCCATCCAGCCAATGGCAGAACCGTTCGATCAGCCAGGTATTCAGCCATTTCGGCTGAGTGATCAGCTGGATCTTCTGCCCCTTGCCCTCCCGGCTGCGCTGGCGCTTCAGCGCCTGCCGCTGGAATACCTCGATCTCGCGATTGTTGAGGATCGCGGTTCCTTCTTCGCATTCGACCCGCACATATTCGAAATACCAGTCGTTCATGCCGACGGCCGCGCTGGAAGAACCTTCGTAGATACCGCGTACGCCGTTCTCGAACGTCATCACCACGATACCGTCGGTATCACCGGCATATTCTGCCCAGCTCGGCTTCCAGGTCGAGGCGTACATGGTCTGGCAGCGCGAACCTGCGAAATCGGCGACGATATCGAGATGGTGAACCGCCCCCTCGATCATCAGCGGATCCTGCATCGTATGCCGGAACAAGGCGCCCCAGCCCATGTGGGAGCGCATGTCCGCCATATAGCGGCAGCTGACCGTGTTGACCTTGCCGAGCCCTCCGGATCGGATAATCGATCGGAGGGTCGTCTTGTCCTGGTCGAAGCGATGGCTCATTGTCACGGCCATCTTGCGGCCCGCGGCCTTGACTTTGCGGGCGACGCGAAGCGATGCGGCCATCGTGTCGGCGATCGGCTTTTCGCAGAGAATGTCCACCCCATGCGCAATGGCGATATCGACGATACGCTCATGATAGTTCGGCGGCACGACGATGGTGCAGAAATCGGCGTCGTTCTCGGCGAAGGCTTTTTCCGGATCGGTGTAGCAACGGTTCTCGGGCAGGCCGAGCGTGCGGCGCCCAAGTTCCAGAGCGGCTTCATCGACATCCACGACCGCGACGACCTCGACCGTGCCATCGGCGATATTGGCGGCAAGAAATTCGGAACACCAGCGTCGGCCAAACGTCCCCACGCCGACATGAATCAGTCTCTTCGGCATATCATACCCTCTCCCGTTTCGGTTCGGCTTGGCCATGGGTGTGGTTCCATAGATGTCCGACGCGTTTTTTTCCCTCGAGCGTGGTCTCGAAATATACGGCCTTGATAGGCTCGGCAGCATTGGGAAAGTCGTGGTGGTGTCCCATGCCGATAGGGACGCAGTCGCCGGGGCGCATCGAATAGTGCGTACCGCCAACGACGGCTTCCCCTGTCCCTTCCAGCAGGATCCAGTACTCGTCGCAATCGTGATAATGCGAATCGACCGAGGTCTGCTTCGGATAGGAAACGGGGTCGCCCTTGTTCACCCAGTCGGGCATGTTCTGGGTACGGAATACCCCACATCCCCCGAGCTCACTCCCCCACCGCCCAATCAGCCGGACCGCCTGGGCGCCCTCCGATTTGCCGACAACCTTGTAGGCCCTACCCTCCGGAAGATCGGTAAACTGCGCTTCCTTAAGCACTTGGGAGCTGCTGTCGGTCAGGATCTGACACGTCCCATTGGTGATCAGGAGACGGTCGCGGGTGCCTTCTGGCGCGCAGGCGACGGTTTCGCCGATCGCCAGATTGTAAATATAAAAGGTCCTGAGCTCGCACCAATGCGGTGGCGTCTCGCCGCTGCGGAACAAAGTCACAATTTTCCTCCCGGTTCACTCGACTCCTGAGCAATTTTTTAGAATTGTTACCCTGCAAGCATGATAGGAAAAGACAATTCATTGCCCCCCTGTGTGTAAAATTGGGTATCCGCGCCGATGAAACCCTCCCGTTCCGCCCGCACCATCACAGCGACCTGGCCGCCAAACGGCCCCAGCGAGCCTGAGGTTGAGTGGATATTCTGCCCATGGCTCGAAGGCCTGCCGCACAAGTCGAGCCTTTGGATCGCCTCGCTTCCCATTCATGATGCGAATGCCGTGCTGCTCGACGCGATCGCATCCCAGCCCTTTCGCAGCGCACCGCGGAAGCCCGACTTTGTCGGTGCATGTCTCGTCGATCCGTTCCGACAACTGGACAAGCTCTTTTCCAATGTCATGGCCGCCGGAATTTCGGGGATGGTCAACCTACCGACAACCGGTACCTTTCGAGGGTCGATGGCGCGCGCGCTTGACGATCTCGGGAGCGGCATGAATCGCGAGATAGCCATGCTGGCATTGGCACGGGACCGCGGTCTTCGGATCGGTGGCGTCGCGACGGTGCCGGAGATCAGCGCCAAAATGGTCGAGGTGGGATGCGAATTCGTCCTCGATCTCAAAAGTGGAATAGCAGACCGCAATATTCCCCTGATTTCCCCGGCCGGTCGGTGAGACATTGATAGTGACCCTCTCTCCACCGCCTTTCTATCGGTTACATCGCATGGAAACCAATTCCTGCAGCTTGCCTCTGGAAGGCTCTTCTGTGCTTCTCTTGCCCGTCCTTCATTCCGCCTAGTAACGACAACGCCCTGGCGCAAAGGCTTGAGCCGTTGCGAGACCAATGTCTGTTGGGTTTTATTTAGGAGCGATCGTTTCCGATGATCCATTTGGGTGGACAGTGATGAAACAGGAAGGCCTCAGGTAAGAAAGGCGTTTGTTGACGCGCCAGTTTTCACAGATCAAGCTTTCCGCCAAACTAGGCCTGTCAAACCGCACGATAGAAGCCACATCTTTTCTTACACCACCACGCGCTCTGTCCTCAGCACGTAGTCGCCAATGTGTCCACTATTGCCGTCAGTTCGCGGGCGAGATTAGCCGATACGATGCTGAGAAACCCAGGTCACGTAGCCCCACACCTGGCGCGCCTTACACGTATGTGACGCCAAGCATTTTTTGTCGGTGTTCGGCCTTGAGACGTTGCGCGAATTGCCCGATTTTGAGCGGTTGGAGGACGCGGGCTGCTCAGCCGGCAGGCGCTTGAGCGGGGCGCGATGCCCACCCGATAAGGCGATTGCTAACGCATGACCATCATGCGTTGGAGCGGTCGGTCAATCCAACCCTTCAATTAGCATGACGCGACGTACGGCGGGACGAGACATTATCTTGCCCATAAGGCGTGTCCAAGCGCGCCAACGACCAGCCATTGAAAACCCGATGCGCTCTCCCCAAAGCCAGAACACGAGAAGATAGATGTCAGCAAGGCTGTATCCTGATCGAACCGTCCACTCTCGTTGATCTGAAAGGCGTTCCTCGATCCGGTCGAAATGATCTTCAGTCGTCCACCAGCCTTTTGTGACCACCTCGCGATAAGTGTTGGGATCGAGGGCAAAGCGATCTGGGTGCCACACCTGCTCGAACGCCGCCCCTGAGACCTGAATGGATAACCAGCTCAGCCATTCCAAGCATTGCGCCTCTTCATACGGGTTATGAAAGAAGGGCAGCCGCAGGAGCCTCAGCGGAGCGGGCCGAAGGCCGAGGCGGGACCGACTGCCGCCGCTCTTGCGCTCCGCTTGCCAAGGAACGCGTGGGAAGGTTGGCGTGACGGAAATCCGTGATATGCCACTGCCGTCGAGCGCCTCTGATCAGCCGCCGTCCTGGAACTTCCTTTCCATGGTGTCGAGAACGTCTTCCGGAGTGACATCCTCCTTCAGCTCCTCGATCTCCTCCTTCTGGTCCAGATCGACACCGAGCTTTTCGGCGATTGCGGAGGCGATCGTCAGGAGCTGGGTCGCCTCGTGCTCTGCGAGCAGCGATATCTGCAGGTTCAGGTCAGCGCGCTTGTCGTCGGCTTCGGCCATCCTGTTCTGGCTGATCATGACGAAGGTGGAGATGAAGATGGCCTCCACCGATGCGACCATCGCCAGGATCACGAGCGACGGGTCGAACGCCGGCACGACCGGCAGCAGACCAATGTTCGCGATGATCCACGCGCCAAAGACGATCGCATGGATGTAGACGAAGGTCATGGATCCAGCGAAGCGGGTGATGGCTCCTGCAACACGATCCTGCAGCGAAGCATGCCGCACCTCCTCCTGCCGTCGTTCCAGCAAGGCCTCGATGTTTCGGTCGAGGCGCCTGGAGACGGTCGAAGAAGTAGCTGAAGACGACATTGGCATGGCTGGGCTCCTCGCCTGACGGTCTGAACTCCAGCCACACAGCTTGGTTCCCTGCGCGCTGCGCCCGTTCGCTTCCTCAGCCATCGAAAGCCCGCATCTCCCCTCGTCCATCCACGCGAGGAGCCGCTCGCTCGTCTTGTACTGGAGCGGCGCACCTCGCCTACTTGTTCTCGGACGCGACCTCGCCGGGCTTGAAGCTGCCCGGCCCGTTTCCTCCTGAGGGAATGACGTCGGACGTGCTTCCGCCTTGCCCTTCCTCGCCCGAGGGCGGTGTGACGCCGCCGCCATGGTCTGACGACCACGTCTGCGGAAGCTCGCCGGCTTTCGCCCGCGCCTCGTTCTCAGCCTCGCGCCAGTGGCGTTCGTGCTGGCCTTCCGGGCGGCCTTCGGCCTCCCACTTGGCGTGCGCCGCCTTTCTGATTTCTTCTTCGCTCATTGCGTCCTCCATTACCGGCACTAACCTCGGAGCCGGTCCGCCTCTCCTAAGTCAAGGCGCCCGACAAGGTTCCCTTCTCGGCGTGACGACAGAAAAAATCTGCCGTCTTAGTGGAGCAGGCCCTCGTTCTTTCGGATGTTCAGGAGGTGCATGAACATGATCCCCTGCTCGAGCAACAGCTCGGCCACCTTAAGGTCACGCACGGCGAGATCGGTACTGCCGCGAAGGCTGCATGCAAGCGACAGCGAATTCGCAACTGCACGCGCGTCGCCTTCCTCCCCGGCCTCGTCTGCGGCGGCCTCCAGCGCGTCGGCAACGGCCGACATCAGGTCCGCCCGCTCCCGCACATTCATCTCCTTCAGACTCTTCGAAACATGCATAACGTCTCCTTTGCGCACGGGAACTCATGGCGAGTAACGCAGGCGCATCGTTGGTTGGAAGTCGTGGAAGTGGTCACGTCTGATATGGCTATGGAGTCCGGACCATGCAAGACATGGGTTCCATCTGTATGCGGTGTCGAGCGACAAACTGTTCCACATCGGCATGGCTGAAACGCGAGGCCTGGACCTTTCACACTGATTTCAGAGTTCGGTTCTGCGAAGCAGATAATCAAGACCTCCGACCCGGAACCATTTGTAAGCATAGGCTTCCAGAAAAAGGCAGTGCTCGCCGTGATCGTCGGCCTCGCTGTTCGTTCCATCTGCGATGTCAATCAGTATGCGGCCAAGATCACCGATTTCGGGATTGATCCTTGCCTCTACCGGCCGTGAATTCAAGTTGTGAACGATCAGAACGGAGTTGTTTCACCAGTCGTAGCGGATGACCAGGACACCATCGTTGTCTGTTTCAAGGCAGGCGTACCTTCCCCAACCGATCTCGGGAGCTTCTTTTCGCATCCGGATCAGCCGCTCCGTCCAATTCAGCATGGAGTCATTGTCGCGCCGCTGGTCGGCAACATTGATGTGCTGGAAGCCATAGGGGCCCTCTGCGATCACAGGGACAACAGGCTTATCGCTCTTCGTAAAGCCCGCCTGCGGTTCCGTCGACCATTGCATCGGCGTGCGGGCGCAGTTTCGTTCTGGAAGGCCGAGATCGTCCCCCATGCCAATCTCGTCACCGTATCGCAGCACCGGCGTGCCTGGGAGCGAGAACATCAAGCTGTACGCAAGGCGAATTCTTGCCGGGTCTCCATCGACCATTGGAGCCAGGCGTCGCCGAATGCCACGATCGTAGAGCTGCATGTTCTTCTCGGGGCCAAAAGCGGCGAAGACGGCGTTGCGCTGCTTGGGGGAAAGTCGACCGAGATCAAGCTCGTCGTGATTTCGCAAGAACAGTCCCCATTGCGCCGTCTCGGGTCGCGTGCGGGTGGCATTGAGCGCTTCGACGAGAGGGCCAATATCTGCGCTGGCGAGCGCGTAAAAAAGCGTCTGATTGACCTGGAAATTGAACATCATATGCATTCGGTCGCCGTCGTCGCCGAAATAGTCGAGATCGGTCTCGGGCAGAACGTTGGCTTCTGCAAGAATGATGGAATCGCCCTGACGCCATTGCAGAAACTCTCGGAAAGTCCGCAACATTGCAAAATGTTCGATTGGCTTCCTTACCTCCGCCCCCTTTTCGGCAATCACGAAAGGCACGGCGTCCATACGGAACCCTGAAACACCAAGTTGGATCCAGAAGCCCATGATCTTGAGGATCTCGGCTTGCACCTGCGGATTGGCAGTGTTGAGGTCAGGCTGACATTCGTAAAACCGATGGAAGTAGTATTCCTTCGCCTTCTCATCAAAGGTCCAGGTAGTTTTCTGCACACCGGGAAAGACCATTCCCTGGTCGGCGTGATCCGGCTTCTTCTTTGACCATACATACCAGTCACGATAGCGCGATTTTGGATCGCGGCGGGCCTCCTGAAACCAAGGATGCTGGTCCGAAGTGTGGTTGACGACCAGGTCGATCAGCACGCGGATGCCGCGTTGCTTGGCGCCGTGCGTGAATTCGACGAAATCGCCGAGGGTGCCGTAGCGCGGATCGATGTTATAGTAGTCCGTCACATCATACCCGTCGTCTTTGCCGGGTGACGATTGGAAGGGCATCAGCCAGATGGCTGTGATCCCGAGACCAGACAGATAATCCAAGCGCCGCATAAGGCCTTGAAAATCGCCGACGCCGTCGCCGTTGGCGTCCATGAAGGTTTCCACGGACAGGCAGTACACGACGGCGTTCTTGTACCAGAGGTCATTGATCATGATGGTCTCCGAATATTTCGAGTGACAATTGCGTCGCTGCTGACTTTGTTCCCATCGGCAGGTTCGGAAACCGTCGCCGCGATAGTTCCGCCAGGAACATCCAGCACCTCCGGTCGTTTGCGGATCAGAAGGAGTAAGGAGGAATCCAATGAGCGATCTGCACAACGACAATTCGATGCCTTTCGCCGGCGGCCGCGGCCAGAGCACGCTGACGGCCTTCTTCGACAGCCAAAGCGATGCCGAGAGTGCTATTGAGCGGCTGAAGGATGCAGGTGTCACGAACGTGCGACTTATGCCCGGATATGAGGCTGACAGCGACAAGGCGGAAGTCGTCGGCCACGACCGAGGGGGCTTCTGGGCGAAGCTTGGAGACTGGCTGCTTCCGGAGGAGGATCGGGCCCTATATGCTGAGGGCCTGCGCCGCGGTGGCTTTCTGGTATCTGCCGACGTGGACGACGCAACCTACGACACGGCCCACGACATCCTTGATGACGAAGGCTCCATCGACATGGACGAACGTGCGGACGTCTGGCGTACGGAGGGCTGGAACGCGCGAAAGTCGAACGAGCCCGATGCTGATACCAGCCGGGTCGGCGGGATAAGGGATGCTGACCGCGCCCTGCAGGCCGGCGCCGCGAGTGATGACGTTTTCGCCGCAGATGCCGCAGGATCGGCCACCTCAATCGGCAGGTATGCCCGGAGAGCCAGCGCACGTTCACCCAGAGTTCGCGCCTACGACCTTGAGGAAGATGTGCCGCTCGATCAGGATTTGCGGGACGACATACTTCCTACGGAACATCAGCGCACAGTGGATGAGGCATCCGAGAATCTCGTTGAGCGCGATCTTGGACAATCGCAGGAGCTGGAAGAATTGCGGCAGGAGCAGAGCTTCCCGCGCAATCGGTAGGAATTTCTGCAATGGACGACATAGGGGGTTACCATGATCCGCCAGTTGAAATCCGGCGAGTATCGTCTCTACTCGCGAAAGGTAGATCCAAAGACCAAGAAGCGTAGGAATCTCGGCACGTTCAAGTCACGTGAGGAAGCCGAGAAGCACGAGCGCGAGGTGCAGTACTTCAAGCGCCACTAGCCCAAATTCATTGATGCGCCTTGAGCGGCAGCGTGCATCACTAGCCAGTATGCGTAAGCGATGATGGCGTATTCAGCAGCCGGCTAGCCCAGCTAAAGAGCGCCCGCCCGACTTCAGATCGGAACGCCGGCTTCCTAACCGATGGGGGCATATGCAAGACGCGCGCCGCCGCCAAAGCCCGAAACTGCTTTCATATGCCGGACGCCGTGCGCGAGCGGCGCCGCTCATTTGGACAATGACGAACTTTGATCAACAATCCGATGATCCTATCGATCATCGATATTCTGCTGGAACAGGAATCGCCAAAGAACGTTCTGTCCTGCGTCCAGGAGCCAATCATGCCAAAGTATCTCGATCGGAAGCCCGGCGATGTGCCACCGGCACCAGATGTCGTTACACGAATCCGGAGCAATCCCCGGCTGAAGGCAGTCCTGTGGTCCCTATCGGTCGCAGCGGCCATTCTGACGCTTATCGCGCTGTTTGCTTCCCGAGAGCTATAAAGCCCGTCGACAGTCGGACGGAGATCATGTTTGCGGAAGCCTGACCTGTCGATCGACCAAATATCAAGTCAAGCGACTTAATATCAAATCAACCGACATGGCGGGCCGGCGCGATGACGCAGAAAGCTCGCGGCATAGTCATTGCTGAACCTGTCGACATGGATGATGAAGAGGCCTGGCACCGATCGAAATGATTGCGCCAGCGTTCGGCGATATCACACATCTGAAGCAGGCCCAGGCGCCCGACAAGGTTCCCTTCTCGGCGTTATCCGAGAAAGAATCTGACGCCTTAGTCGAGCGGCCAACCTACAAGAGAGCGGTCTTCGACGCTCTTCTATCGTTAGGGCCGCGACGCAAAGGCTCAACACGATGGATTTACACGCAACCGCTCTCAATCGCCGAGGGACATTTTCTCAGGCATTCGGCCGATAGTCTCTCCGGCTTCTCGGTTGTGGAGATCGCCGGCTTCGTCGCCGCATCCAATGGGCGCACTTATTTTTCGAGAGCGACGGTCCGCCGCGACTGATCTCCTATAAACCTTCCGGTCTGCTGCGCCCCCATTGCATCTCGTCGACATCTTAATCCTTCAAGCGCGGAAGCCCCCTAAGTTCATAAGGATTTGGCGCGCAGCATGACGTTGGGATCCGCGTGCGCTCTCGTTTGATTTTGTCTAACCGTGTTTGTACAGTGTGATCATCAAAGGAGCGATTTGCCTCTTTTCAACACGCACTTGTACAGGATACACAAATGAAGGGGGTGCAGGTAAAAATGGCGCGGGCAGCGCTCGGCTGGGGTGTACGTGACCTTGCTGCCAAAGCCGGCGTGACCGCCAATACGGTCAATCGGATAGAAAACGGATCCGATGCAAAGCAGTCGACGATGGATGCCTTACAGCGAGCTTTGGAAAGCGCTGGAATCACCTTCCTCGACGGCAGCTATTCTGGCGCCGGCGGACCTGGAATACGTCTTACCGCGCCTGTTGGCACCTCGATCGATGTCGACGAAAGTCAGACGCTTCAGTATCCTGAAATGAAGAATGCGGGTCCAGGCAGCGGTGGCTAGAAGGAGAACGCCATGAACAAGCCGCCCGCAGCCTTCACTCCAGAAGAACTAGAACAGCATCGCCTGCGCGAACTCGCCGACGCTGCTGACAATCACGAAGTCACGATAGACGAGTTGAGGGACCGATACGCGCCAGGATCCTTCGGGTGTCATGAAGCCCTGCAGATGGCCTCCGTGTTTACGGAATCGGTTTATCGGCATCTGCGCTCTCACCCCGCTATCTTGGCGAACCCAGACTGGTATCGCCTCGCGTCTGAAGGGCAGGTGCGCTTATTCGAATTGTACCAGTCGATTGCGGACGCGCATCTGGAACGAGGTAGGCGGTCCTGGCCTCGCCGAGCGCTTTGCAAGCTCGACAAATGAGCAAGATTGCCAAGGGCTCGATCCAAAGTAGCTCCGGATGGGAGTCCCGCCCCCAAATAGCCGAAGTGCAGACGCGTGAGTGATGCCTGAAGGGCCAACTTTTGGTCGTTCAGGCAGTGTCTTTGGCGGCCTTCGACAGGCGCTGGTAATCCAATCGGAATCGGTCGACACCTTCGGCCACAGCAGTGCCAGGCAGGGCTCAATCCTGGGCGGCCTTGCGTCGCGCGGCAATTGCGGCTCTGCAGGATCGCGTTGCCTTTGCGGCCGCGTCCTGATCGGCACTGTGTCTTCGCTAGAGCCGGATGATTTCAGGTCGAATCGACCTGAAATCTGAATCCGTCTCTACATCAAAAAGTTAGAGCGGGATGTCGCCCGAAAACCGCGCACACTTTTCGGCATCCCGCTCTAGGAGAGGCTTAGACCGAGTTGGATCATAGAATGTAAGTCTGCGCCGTCGCTCACCGGAACAAATAGTGATCTGCACGGTTTTCATTTCACGGATTGTCAAGCGATCCCCAAAAGAGGAAATCACCCCATGAAAACAATAATCTTGGCTGCCGCCGTACTTGGCGCGTCAGCGTTGGCTACCCATGCGCAAACGGCGAAACCACCAACGTCGGAAGGCAACACGCCGGCAATCGCAACGCCAGACAGCACAAATCCGACCGCTCCAGTAGAAGGCGCCAATAGCTTCACCGAGAGCCAGGCCAAGGAGCGGATCGAAAAGGCGGGATACTCGGATGTCACCGGCCTGAAACTTACTGACCAGGGCATCTGGCAGGCAACGGCGATGAAAGACGGCAAATCCGTCTCGGTCGGTTTGGACTACCAAGGCAATATTGTCGCTCAGTAGCGCATCGACAAAATAGGAGAACAGTATCATGCGAACTGTAACAGGACTTTATGATGATTACGAAGACGCTCGACTGGCGGTCGACGAGCTCGAGGCTGCCGGTGTTCCGTCGAACGACATCAGCATCGTGTCTAACAATGTTTCCGGCGACCGCTCCAATGCCGCCGAGGGCGCAGGTACTGGCGCCGGCGTGGGTGCAGTCGTTGGCGGCGCTGGTGGATTGCTGACCGGACTCGGTCTTATGGCCATTCCCGGCGTCGGCCCTGTGGTTGCTGCCGGCTGGCTGGCTGCGACCGCAGCTGGTGCAGCGGCGGGCGCCGTTGCGGGTGGCGCGGCGGGTGGCATCATTGGCGCTCTGACTTCGTCCGGAGTGCCCGAAGAAGACGCCAATCTCTATGCCGAGGGAGTGCGTCGCGGCGGGACGTTGGTCACCGCCAGAGTGAGCGACGATTTCGCCTTAGAGGCCGACGCTATCTTGAAGCGGTCGAACTATGTAGACCCGTATGAAAGACGCCGCGCCTATACCGAGGAAGGCTGGACTCGTTTCGACCCTACACTGGATCCCTATAGTTCTGCGGACATCGATCGAGAGCGTGACCGTTGGCGGCAACCGCTGCCATAACATAAGTTGACGAAGGGTCGTTGCTCCCCGGCCCTTCGAAACCCACGCGCCAACCGTCCGAGCGCGCCGCGAACCAGCTCGTCATGATCGTGGAATCCACCCATGATGCGATCATCAGCAAGGACCCGATGGACGAGGAACTTGTTACAAGCGCCGTCTCCTAGTCGGTCTCACAGCCCGCCGGGTCGCCGGCCGCGGAAACGCTAAGAGTTGCCGACATTTCGGTTGGTCGGAAGGGTAGCGAAATTGGGAACATCTTCAATTTCAGCCAGCATGCCTGCCTTCTTTACGAAGCGCCGGAAATTTTCGCGGACAGCTGCTATCGGGAACCTCCCGCACGCAGCCTCGCGGCACTTCGTAACGAGCGTCTCATAGGACAGATCCCTCCGCCCTTCCGGCCATTCCTCCAAAAGGTCAAAGACGTCGTCGAGACATCCGATCTCTTGCATGTAGTTCTTCTGCTTGATGTAGATCGGCCGTTCAAACAGATTGAGCGCCATTTTTACCTCCTGTCTTGGCTCATCGGGATTGAAGCTGACCAAAAAATTAGTCGTTGAAGTCAAGATCTTCAAGATGATCAAAGCCGCCGCTGGGCCTGCTCACTCGCGCGATCACAGGTCGGACAATTGAGGTGGCCAGTCCCGATGGAGCGTGAGGATCCCGACTGTATTCATCGTCACATTGATATCGACGGCCGCCACGACGGCCATCCTCTCGTCCTGTCTTAGTGCAAGAGTATAGTTGGCCTGACCAACGGGCTTGCCTCCGTTTGGCGCACGGCAGCGCACGCTTCGTTGAAAAGAATGCGCGAACAGCGGACGGTGGCGGTGTGTAGGGATTGGGTCTATTCTATAAGACCGGGATTGGTTACGCCCTTCTTCTCGGGCCGCCGGCGGGTTGTCCTGGCGGCCAAGTCCGACGCTAAAACACCACCACGTGGGGCAGGTTTAATAGAGGAAGGTCGATGTCTTCACCACAGCAGTCCTCAATTGGAAACCGCATTCTATCGTTGCTGCCCCAGCGGGAGTTCGATGAAGTCTCGGCGCACCTCCTGGCGGTCGACATTCCGCGCGGATTCCTCATGGTCGCCGCAAATAGTCCAATTGAATACGTCTATTTTCCGTGTTCCGGGATTGGCTCCGTCATCACGGTTTCGCCAGAAGGCAATCAAGCCGAAGGGGGATTGTTCGGGCGCGACGGGTTTGCCCCGACATCGGCTGCCGTTGGCGCCGATCGTTCTCTTCCAGAGGTCTCTGTCCAGGTTCCCGGCCAGGCCTATCGCTTGACCCGCTCTCGCTTTCTTCGACTCATGGACGATAATCCGGAATTTTCCAAATTGCTTCACAGAGCAGCACAGGTGCTTGCGACACAGGTTTCCTTTACTGCTCTTTCAAACGCAGTCCATGAGATCAGCGAACGGCTGGCACGTTGGATCCTGATGTGCCACGACCGCGTTGATGGCGACCAGATAGCCCTCACACATGAGTTCATCGCGATAATGCTCGCTGTCAGGCGGCCCAGCGTAACAACGGCCCTGCACGTCCTGGAGGGCAACGGCTTCATCCGATCGGAACGCGGCAACATCATCGTGCGCAACAGAGAGGCGCTGGAAGAATTCGCCGCGGACGCCTATGGAAAGCCGGAGGAAGAATATCGGCGGCTGATCGGACCGCTCCGCTGACGTCTTACCCTGACATTGTTTTGGCAAATCGCGTAGGGCGTCGTTCAAAGCTGATTTCTCAATTCTTCCGTCCGTACGCTGACGTACAGCAACCATTGATGTTGCCGCGGGTTCTCCTGACATCGAACGAGGACGATGCCATGCCCCAACCCGCAGTATCAAGCATGAACGAAGCCCAAAGAAAAGCGATCGAAACAGAGATCGTCGCATTGACACCCGCGCTGAAATGCTTCGCGCGTAGGTTCCACAGATCGGAAGACGACGCGGATGATCTTGTGCAGGAGACCTTGCTGAAGGCCTTGGCCTCTATTCATCTTTACGCGCCCGGCACCGCCCTGAGGTCGTGGCTGTTCACCATTATGCGCAATTCGTTTTGCACAAAATATAGGAAGATGCTGCGCGAACCAGTCGGACCAGACCGTGACTTCCAAGATGTCTCCACTCCACCTACACAGGAATGGTCGATCCGGCAGAATGAACTTCGCAGCGCGTTAGGACGAATGCCGGCACCTCGGCGCCGTGCTTTGGTACTGGTGACACTCGGCACGAGCTACAAGGAGATAGCCCAACTGTGTGGTTGCCGTATCGGGACAGTAAAAAGTCGCGTCAATCGAGCACGGCGCGATCTTTTGACAGAGCTTGGCTCTCGTTGAAGATTAAAGTTCGACACGGCTACTTTTTCACGCTCTTACGCGCAATTTGGAAGGGTTGCGATGGTTCGATATCGAAAGGTTCTGATCGTCAATCGACGATGCCGAATGAGCCGCCTCGCCGCTCCTTCAAACGATGCTGACGACCTATCCGCCGTTTCAGCGCGTGCCTTCCTAGCCCTTCGTCCCGGTCAAGGGCAGTTTGCGAATGCTTCTGGGGGCTTCAGGATTGGCCTCCGTCGGTCTTGAAATGCTCGCAGGTTGCCTGAAAACCCCTTCTGTAGCTGCAACGCCATTCGATGGTTTCGTCTGGCAGCGTACGGTTGGCGTCCGATTGTCTTATTTTATTTTTTGCTAAATTATATTCTGGTAGTCCCGCCTCCAGCAACAGTGTGGGAGGCGTTAGATGGAGCGAGTTGAGCCGAAGAATGCCAGCAGGGCGATCTCCAGGGTGTGGTCTGTCACGGAATTCTGCAAACGATGTGAGATCGATTCAGCGGAAGAGGCTCGTTTGCTTCAGCTATTTGGCCCATTCGCCACAGCGTGCGAACTCTTGCATAATGCAAGGCGGAAGCCGAGATGGCGATAGTGCCTCCCGCGATCAACGCAAAGGCACTCCGCTCGAAACGGCCAACGGCGAAGGCTGCTCGGCTACGCTTTATGGTGCAACTTCGTTGTTTACGGCGAGCGACGCTTCGAACGTGGTGAAGTCTCGGACTTTGGTCCGATTGCCGTGGGCCGGTGTGCGCCTTAATTCGGGTCTATGAAAGGCCGCACTGCGAAGCTCATCTTGTTTTTCCTCATCTTAGCGCTACTCGCTGCGGCAGCATGGAACCTTTGGAAGCTGTCCGAGGTGCCTTTGTCCTATTGACGCCGCCGCCACTCACGAGACTTCCCGAGAAGGGCGCGAATGGGCGCGCACCCTTCTCATCGTCGGTCGCCTTGCTACTTCTCGAACAGACCTCGGGCGGCCTCGACCATGACTAGCAAACTGTCCGGATTGCGGACGCCATTTCTGTAAAGTTCCACGACAATCGCTGCTATCCGCGAGGCCTCCTCCGAATCCTTCGGCACGCCCGCCTTGTCGCGCAAGCTGTCGAACACCTTTTGGCAGATGTCGAGATCGCGGGAATCTAAGACCGTCTGCTTCTCCAGGCTCGTCGTTTCCATTGCAGCTCTCCAAATTCAGGACGCCGCTCTACGCAAGCGGCGTCGCGAGCTCGAACTCAGCTCGGTACCGTGAACCCGAAAGCACTCAGGCGACCTGCTTCTCGGCCTGGATCGTAAGCGGCGCCTGCGACTGGTGGTCGCCACCAATGGCGATCTTGCGTGGCCTCATCGCCTCCGGCACCTCGCGCTTCAACGCAATGGAAAGGAGGCCGTTCTTCAACGAGGCGTTTTCGACGCGGACGTGATCGGCGAGTTCGAACCGTCGTTCGAAGCTCCGGCTGGCAATGCCGCGATGAAGATACTCGCCAGCATTGTCCTCTGCCTTTCCGCCTTTCACCACAAGGACGTTCTGTTCCTGCATAACGTCGAGGTCGCCCTCGGCGAAGCCGGCAACGGCTAAAGTGATACAGTAGTCGTTCTCGCTGGTCCTGACGATGTCGTAGTGCGGCCAGCTGTCGATAGCCAGACGGTTGGCGTTGTTAAGTTGATTGAACACGCGGTCGAAGCCGATGCTGGACCGGTACAGCGGAGCAAAATCGAATTCGTTTCTCATAGCCACATCCTCCGTGAAGCAACATGGAAATGGAGACGCGTCGGAAACCTGCGTCTCCGGCTTGCCGGCCCCCTTTCTGGGCTGCCGGCGAAATCGATTTGGTCTCGGGAAAATTACGTTTCAAGAGGGCGCTCCAAAAATTTCCTAGACCCCGCCTGCAGTTCAAGCGGAGCGATGTTGAACCCGTCCTGCCAGGTATCGTCGTCCGCGGCAGCGCTTTGAAGAGCAAGCACAACATCTTCCGTTAGGAAGTCGGCAAGCACGCGAAAGCTTTGCTGGCTGTCCTGACTTCCCCGGTGCTGAGTTGCGGGCGCTGGCGCGCGGGGCGACCTCCATCAGTTCTTGGGAGCCAAGGGAATCACGATTCCAGACCGCCTCTTTATCAGCGCCCTGGACGCGGCGCCAAGGACTGCTCCTCCCGGCCTGGAGCATCTCATCCCTTCCTTGCCTCCCATATGCCCGTCAGGGATGGTGCCGATATTGGTTGGGGAGACCAGAGGAGTATGCACGAAGATAGTGTGGTTTGAATATTGCTACTATGCACAAGTAAGACCGCCCCCGGCTCCTCTTGAGCGTGTCTGCGAACAGAGATCGCCACTGATGCCGAGATATACCGCAGTTCCAGCTAAGAGATCGTGGGAGCGGTCAATCCTCGTTATGGCCTTCAATGCGAGAGCGCGAAGCTCTGAATCCAGGGCTAAATTTTGAAACCATTTTTTATAACTGTGTTCTGCCTCTGGAACGAATTCTCTTTTTTCGCGTTTTGGTGCCGGACCGCCGACTGTCATGAGAGATAGCTGCCCCAACAGGATCTATGGTGACAGGGCGGCGGTCCGCCCCGCGCGTCCCATTTCGCCCGGCGTCCTGGCATGGTCCACTAAGCTTCCCCTTATTTCTTTTAGTCGCTCAACATCGCCATTGAGTGCCGCAGTCCGGAACAAATACTGGTGCGGAACGTTATGACGCCGGACCGGCGCATCCACACGGCATCGCCCCTTGCGATCGCCGTGCAGCGTTCGCTCACTGGCATGCGACGGTCCACTTTACGCGTCCCCAGCATTGCCCCGTCGTCCGCACGACGGGCCTTATTACCCATTTTTTCCGGTTGCACTTCTCATCAAGGATCCATTCCGCTCGGATCTAAAAATAACAGAGGTGAGGCAACCCAAACTTTTCATTCACGGCAGGCGCGACGCCATTATACCGCTGTCGTCGGGGGAGGCGTTATATCGCGCGGCACCCGAGCCCAAGCAGATGCAAATCTACGCCGGGTCCGGCCACAACGATATGTGGGATGATCGCATGGTTAACCAAATCATCCTCTTCCTCCAGTCGCTTAGCCATTAGCTTTCGGAACGTGGTGCTCGATCATCACAAAGATCGCAAAGGAAGTCACGCGGGTCCGGGAGGATTTCAGCGGATCTGGACCTACCTCCCCGCCGTGCCAGTGACCGTGCGATGTCGATGATGTCGTCGCGTGTTGCCGTCGGATCCTCTTTGTTCCAGGCGACACCGAGCGCAATCTTGGAGTGCACGCCCCTCACCTTCTTCAGCTCGAAGCCGCGGTTCGGCAGCTCGCGCGTCCATTCCGGCACGAAGCCGGCGCCAAGGTCGGCCGCAACCAGCGAGACGAGCGACAGCGTGTGGTCGCAGCTATAGGCGACGTCACCGGAAAGATCATGCGCCTCGAAGGTCGCCCGCCGAAGTCTTTCCGCAAGAAACTGCTCGCCCAGATGAGACATGCCGGTTAGCTTAGGCAGCCCCGCAAGTCGCGGTTCAGGCATACGTCAGCGAAGGGTTCAATCAGCCTCTTTCAGTCATGGTTGAAAAGCATGTTTGACGCGATGAACTGCCCTATGCTCTCGAGGGCCGCATCGGCGGCGTCGAGAATGCCCGCACTTGCGGGAAATACGTGCAGCATGCCTTCCCAGACGTGGACTTCGGCGTTTTCGACACCCTCTGAATAACGAAGGGCGTCGTCGAGTAATATTTCCGCATCTCCGACATGGACAAGCAGCGGCGACAAGCCACGCCGATCAGCGTAGACGGGTGATGCCTGCGGACTGCGGGGATCAACATCGCCAAGATAGAGCCGCGCCATTTCGGCCAGCGCTGCGGCACTCCAGATGGGGTCCACAGCGTCGCGGGTCAGCATGGACGGGCTGGTGAGCGCAAGATCGGTCCAGGGCGAAAGAGCGACCACCGCGCGCGGCGCCGGGTTGGAATCTTTGACCTGGGAAAGCAGAGCCAAGGCCAAACCGCCTCCAGCCGAGTCACCGGCCAGCGCGATCTGCCGCACACCTTGCTCTATCAAACCATTGTAAGCGCGAGCAGCGTCTTCGATTGCGGCGGGAAACGGGTGTTCCGGCGCCGAGGCATAGTCGGCAGCAAAGGCTGGGATTCCGCTGCGTGACACTATCTGGCCAACGAAGTTGACATAAGCTTGGGGAGAGCCAATGACATACGCGCCGCCATGGAAGTAGAGGATGGCGCGATCAATAGAGCGGCAGGACTGCGGCCGGACCCATATTCCGGCCACCCCTCCCACAAAGCCATCTTCGTATTCTATACCGTCTGCCGGCGCGAAGCCGCTCATCATCTGGTCGAACACCGGCCTTTTGTCAGGACCCGTAAACGTTCCTTTGACCCCCTTTAGCCCCTCTCGTATCTGCGCGATGACGGCCGCGTCTTTCTCGGACAGTGCGTGGATCTCGATAGTCATCCTGTTCGTCCTTTCGAAAGCCTGCCTGAACACAGGCAAGTTCCTACCTCAAATTTGGCTTTGGAGACCCAGCGCAAACATGAGTTCGCGGTCTCCCCGCCCTTTATTGGGCCACTGCTGCCCCCCGCGGACGCAGACCCGCAGGACTGGAACGTCATCTCACGTCAATAATACTTGGCACTTGCGAGACGCTATGGCCGCAATGGGCCAGGTAGCGACAAACCGTGATATCGTCTCACTGCCTGATAGCGGCGATGCCGTGGGAGGAGCGGCGGAGACTTCGTCATGGAAACCGCCGTATTGCGTAACCGATATCCATGGAACAAAGGCATTCTGGTTGGTCAGAAGCGACCGCTTCAGCCGAAAATCTATGGCCGATCCGCGTTCGTCTCGAACTGAGTGAGGCAATCCGAGAGCCCAGCCCGTAATTGGAATGTGGGAATTTAAGAAGATTTTGATGCCAAGTTCAAGTGCGGCATGGATGTTTTGGGCAGGTTAACTTGCCGCAAATAACTTCGTGAAGCATGCTTCGCGCTCAAGTGCCGCAGAATGTTTGTTTTTGCGATGCCACTTCTCGCCTCCAAGTCACTACAGCGAACGTCGGCGCATTCTGTTTAGGCATATTCAGAGGTGCACTTGTGAGCGTCAGACTGTCGCCAGCTAAGTCGCAGTATCTGACCTGCTCGCTGCCGACCCAAGGCTCAAACCAAGCGATGTCGACGGTGGTAACGAGCCGGTTGGGCGACTCGACCCGGTATCGAAGAGATGGAACTGACCGAAGGATAGGGACGCGCTCTTTCCAAACACCTGACACCACGGGCCTATCGAGGCTATGCGAAGGAAACGGAAAAGCGTGTTTTAAACGCTACGAAAAAGCGTATGGGTAAGGCCGGCAAGTAATCCCTGTGGAGAACACCTCGGAAACAGAATTTCAGAAATCGCCGAGGATGTTTTTCAGAAATAGCCTCTTGCGCATTCCTTCGGATCATTCTAAATCCGCGCCACCACATCAAAATTCTGTTACGGATGGCCTCGTGGCGGAGTGGTGACGCAGAGGACTGCAAATCCTTGTACCCCGGTTCAATTCCGGGCGAGGCCTCCAACATTTCCTACAACCATTTCAATAGTTTATACCTAAGAATGGTGCGAATTGAATTAGCACCTTTTCACGTTGCGTGAAGCTGCTTCCCCTTCAGGCTTCGAGACGACGACGGCGACTTCAGCCAACATGTGGCGATATCCTTGGTTTATCGGCACCCTGGTTCCTTGCCATATGTCACCTGTACAGTTCTGACGGCAGCGATTTGCTGTTGAGGTCTCACCAGTGTCGCCTCATTACAACTGAAATCATATTTGCGTCGGGCGGCTTGCAAGCATCCGTTGCCATTGCCGATGATTCAATGGAATATCCGCGGGCACCCTTCGTGAGGTTTGGCACCCTTCTGTTACCGGAGAATGATATTGAAGTATCTCTTTGTCGCAGCAATCGCACTTTTGACGCTTTCAGGATGCGCGAGCACTGGCTCAGGCAATACAACCTACTCACAGCCGTCGGGGATAGGCCCCAATTATAGCAACGGCGGCTATTAAGGTTCATTTCGGCGTTATCGGCTTGGGACAAGTCGAGCACCCGCTCAATGCGCGAAGCGTCGCTGACGCCTGTCAGTAAACCTGCGACAGCTGGATGTCAGGCGCCCAATGAGAAAGCCAAAATATCGGAACAATCCGGACGCAGAGGGATTAGCCTCCTTGTACGGAAACATTTCGAAGGAGAAGCAAGATGCTTTTGCGAATTCTTGCCGCGTCCGCTCTCACCCTTGGCCTAGCCACGAGCGCCATGGCTCAGTATGCGAGTGGCACCAATACGCAGCCCAACGATCCCGGCATGAACAATGCCAGCGGCACCCAGGAACCGATGGGCAATGGCCCCGGATATGCGCCGCCACCAGGAACGGATCCGAACTTCACCTACAGCACGACAACCGGCATCAATCCAAATGATCCGCGGATCGACTGCAAGACCTCCAATGCCGAATCGAGCGCCGGTTCCCATGACTCGCAGGGCCGCGGCTGCGACTGATCGGTGATGGCATATCCTAAAAGTCGTTTATCCCAAAGGTCGGCTTGAAGGCCGGCCTGCCCACGAAGTGGCTATGCGAGTTGCTATCCTTGCTCGCGAAGCCGCACGATCAGCCGGCCACGAACCTGCCCGGCGAGAATGTTCTGAGCGGCGGAAGGCAGATCGCTCAGACCGATCTCCCGGACAAAATCGCCATAGGCTTCGAAATCGAATAGCTCAGCGATACGTGTCCAAGCTGCAATGCGGGTAGCATAGGGTTGCATGGAGCTGTCGATGCCGAGGAGCGAGACGCCGCGCAGGATGAACGGCAGCACGTTGGTTTCGAGTGCTACACCGCCAGCATTGCCGACCGCTGCAACGGCGCCCCATTGCTTGACCTGCTTCAAGAGCTTGCCAAGCGTGGCGCCGCCGACGGAGTCGATCGCAGCCGCCCAGCGGGCGCTTTCCAGCGGCCTGTCGGGTGCCGCGAAGAATTCCTCGCGGGTGATGATCGTCTTCGCGCCGAGTGCCTTCAGTTCCTCGGCCAATTGTGGCCGGCCGGAGATTGCCGTGACATCGTAGCCGAGCCGCGCGAGGAGCATCACTGCTACCGTGCCGACGCCACCGGCCGCACCTGTCACCAGCACTTCGCCCGCTCCGGTCTTGAGACCATTTGCCTCCAGCTTGTTGATCGCCAGCATGGCGGTGAGCCCCGCGGTGCCAATGATCATCGCTTCGCGTGTGGACAGGCCATTCGGCAGTGGCACCAGCCAGTCGGCGTTGACGCGGGCCTTCTCGGCAAAGCCGCCCCAATGGGTCTCGCCCACGCGCCAGCCTGTCAGCACCACCTTCTGCCCAGCGGCAAAGCGGGGATCCGCGCTTTGAGCCACCGTGCCGGCAAAATCAATGCCGGCCACATGCGGATAGCTGCGCACGAGCCCGCCACCACCGGTGAGGCATAGTCCATCCTTGTAGTTGACGTCGGACCACTCCACGGTAACGGTGACGTTGCCGTCCGGCAGCCGATCCTCTTCCAGTGTTTGAACATTCGACGTCACGGCGCCCGCGGCATCGCGCTCGGTCAGAAGGGCCTTGAAGCTCATCGGGTACTCCCTGTCCTCTGTATTGAAGAAAGACCGGGCAACGCCTTTCGTCAACCGGTGCGACATCCGGCCGCCGCAAATCCGGATATTAGATATGCTCGCGATCGGCACCGGCAAGTCAGCCGATTCACAGGATCGGCTGACGTTAGCTCTCCGCAATCACGCGGTCTTGGTTGCACGATGGAAGCGCCAGCGGGCATAGCCGCTCTTGACCTTGTAGCCGAGATCGACACGTGCATTGCGCGCCACGGTGAAGGAAAGCGTCGAAAGGCCGATCAGCGGCAGGTCGCGCAATACCTGCAGTTCGATCTGCTTGCAGATATCGACATAGTCCTTGTAGTCGGTCGCCTGCAGGGCCTTGTCGAGAAGTGCGTCGATGCCTGGCATCGCGACGCCATAGTGGCTGTAGTTGCCTCCGCCCTTACCGTCGCCTTTGACTTCGGACTTCGCTGACAATTGCTGGAAGTAGAGCTGCGTCGGGATCGGCGGATAGCTCGACGAATGCATGGCAAGCGTGTTCTTGTCGCTGCGGTTGTCGGCGTGATAGGCGGTGTGATCACCGATCTTCAAGTTCATGCGCAGACCGACCGCGCGTAACTGCTCCTGCACGATCAGCATCGTCGAGGAATAGTCCTCGCGCTGGCTGCAATTGCTGTCGAAGTCGAATCCATCCGGGAAGCCAGCTTCGGCGAGCAGCGCTTTCGCCTTATCGGGATCGTAGTTGTACTGCAGCTCCGGAGGCAGGTCCTCGGTCTTGAACCCGGCCGGGAAGAAATCCGGCTGCAGGCCAGCCATGAAGCCGCCCATCGGCTTCAGGGCATTCGCCACGGCATGGCGGTCGATGGCGTACATCACCGCCTGGCGAACCCTAAGATTATCGAAGGGCTTGCGGTTGAGATTGATGTGCAGCGTGTTGAACGAACCCGGCACCGTCATGTCGAACTGCAGGGTCGAGTCGCGCTGCAGCATCGAATCCACCCAGCCCGGCGCGCGCACCGCCTCGATCATGTCGACGTCGCCGGAAAGCAGCGCCAGGGTGCGGGCGGTGGTATCAGCGATATAAACGCATTCAACGGCGCCGATCTTGGCTTTCGTCCCCCAATAGCCCTCATGGCGCTTCATCGCGCTGCCCCATTCGCTATCGAAACGGGTCAGCTCGTAGGGCCCTGTACCGACGGCGTCGGTCGCGAATTTCTCAGCGCCGATTTCATCATAGGCCTTCTTGGAGACGATCGAGGTATTGTTCGAGAAGATCGTCGTGCCGAGCAGGTTTACGTCCGGCGTCTTCAGCAGAATGTCGACCTCATGGGGGCCCCTGGCCACAACATCGGCAACATTGGCCATGATCGTCTTGTTGGTGCCATCCGCGATCGCCCGCTTGTAGGAGAACACCACGTCGTCGGCGGTCATTTCGCCATAGCCCTTGTGGAACTGCACACCCTGGCGCAGCTTGAAGGTCCAGGTCTTGGCATCGGAAGACTTGGTCCATTCCGTTGCCAGGGTCGGGACGTATTTATCCGGCGATGTCGCGAAATCGCCGTCCCCCGGACGAACGAGCTGCTCATACATCTGTTCAGTCGCCCAGTTATCGGATCCTTGCGTGGTCTGGTTCGGGTCGCTGGTGCGCGGACCGCCGGCGGCAATGCCGATGCGAATGACGTCCGTATTGCTTCCAGCACGAGCGGCTCCCACCCCGATCATGCTGAGCGCCGCCGAAGCGGCCGCCAGTTCCAGAAATTCGCGTCTCTTAAAGCTCATGATCTGTTCCTCCTCCAAGGACAATTTTCAGGTACGCCGCTTGTCCAATTCAGCGTCATTGACGGTGAGGCCCAGACCGGGACCGGACGGCACCACGAATTTGCCATCCACGGGCTTCGGCGGATTGGCAAAGGCGACATGCATGCGGGTCGACGGATCGGCGAATTCCGCCGGCTTTGTCAGATGCATGATGGTTGCGAGCAGATGCAGATTGGCCGTATGCGCGATCGTCGGCTGTGTCTGGTGCGGCACCAGCTCCACTCCATGGGCGTGGCAGATGGCTGCACACTGCATCAGCCCGGTGATGCCGCCCATCTTGACGATATCCGGCTGCACCATGCGTACGCCGGCGTTGATCATGTCGACCACCGCCTGAGTGGTGTAGGACTGCTCGGCGGCAGAGACAGTGATGTCGAGGCGTTGCGCCACCTCGCCCATCGCGCGAACGTTATAGTGCTGCACCGGCTCTTCGAACCAGATGTAGCCGAGTTCCTCGAGCGCCCTGCCGACGCGGATGGCGCCACCGACCGAATATTGATTGTTCGCGTCGAAGGCGAGCGGGAAGTCGTCGCCGACCAGCTTGCGGACCGCCCTGGCCTTGGCTATGTCGCCGGGAATATCATAGTCCTGCCGGGTCCGGTCGCCGTCCCAGCGGATCTTGATTGCTGTCGGCTTCTCCGACTTCCAGCGGGCTTCGACGACGCGCACGGTCTCTTCGACAGTACGCCCAGCATTGCCGCCGATCGAGGCGTAGAAAGGAACTTCGGTGCGCCAGGCGCCGCCCAAGAGCTTATAGATCGGCTGGTTGAAATTTTTGCCCCTGATGTCCCAGAGCGCAATGTCGAGCGCCGCCAGCGCTCCCGTAACCGCACCTTCTGGTCCGAGCTTGACATATTTGTGCAGGAGCTTGTCGTATAGGACCGCGTGATCCAGCGCATCGGCTCCGACGAGCGAGGGCGCGAAGTCGCGGATCACGCCCAGGGAATGTTCGCCGCCCATCATAGGCGATGCCTCGCCATGGCCGACAATTCCGTCGACGGTGGTAACGCGAATGAAAGCGGTGCGTCGGCCCGGCGGTTCATTAGGCTCCCAGCTCACCTGAAAGGCTTCGACTGATTTGATGGTCGTGGGGTTCGGCACGATGACAATCCTTTATTTCGGAACGAATTGTTGAATATGCATCCGGGCGGAATCAGGCATGGCCGCCCGGCAGAGCCGTTTAAATCCCAGTATCAGCGCAACCTCCGCAGATGACGCCGAAGACCCGCCGTCCCATCTTCCTCAGGACCAGCATTGCGCAGTTTGCATCCGTATTCAAGCACGTGGAACGCGTACCGGAATGAAAAGCAATCATGAGAAAAGTCATTCATAGGCATAGATCGAGGTTCTGAAAAATCGCGCGACGGGCACACCGTCCGCGCGCAAGAACTCCTCGCTCTCAAAGTAGTATTTTCCCTTGCGAAGATAGGCGTCGCTGATCCGCCCCGCCGTCTCCAGACGCTGCCCGGGATAGACGGGCGCAAAATGCTGGGCCTCGGCTCCGGTGAGCACCACCGCGGCCGGAAACCTGAAGCTGTTGTTCGTGTCGCCCATGGCGAGACGCATCAGACAGCCGGAATGCACGAAACCGGGATCCGTATAGAGCGGATGCCGCTCGCCAAAGGCAGAAAGCGAGGCGCGGAAATCCGCTTCCGTCAATATCCTCGCAGCGGTCGTGACAGGCATGCCGGCCCGAAGTTCCCCGGCTCCAACAACTGGCGGCATCTCCGGGCGAGGCAGCACCGTAAAGCCGGTCAAATCGGGCACTTGCGGCGGCACATCGGGCAAACCGATCCAACCGGTCGCAACCTCCTCGCCATCCTGGTTGACCGCGCTGACGTCCGTACGACGCATCTCCGGTCCGCCGTTCAAAACAGCAGCACGGATCGTCAGCGTGTCTCCGTTATAAACTGGTCGGCGAAAACGCGCGCCCATCGCCCCGCGCTCGGCCCAAGCCGTGCCCCAGACGTCAATCGCGACACGACTGATGTGACCGTAGATGAAGGCGCCTGGGACCAGGGCAGCTTTATAGCCCCGCGAACGGGCTACCGCATCATCGTGAATCGAGCCCCTGTAGCGAGGATCGTGATCGAGTACGACATGGACGGTCAGGCTGCGCGGGAAAATATCTGCATCGGAGAATTGGGGATGTTCCATTGGCTCAACCATTCGGCAAGGGCACGGTCGTCATGGCGCTTGCGGTAATCCGTGCAATCTCCTCGGGCGATAGCGCCAAAATCTCCTGAAGCACATGCATGTTGTGCCCGCCGAACTGCGGCGCAGCGCGGACCTGCCCGCCCGGCGTACCGCTCAGATGAATCGGCAGGCCTGGATGGCGGTGTCGGCCGGCATCGGGATGCTCGAGCTCGGTAAAGAAGCCACGATAGGCAAGATAGTCGCTGTTGGCGACATCGGCGGCGGTCGCGACCGGTGCGGCGGCAACTCCGCCATTCTGCAGCAGAGCGGCAAGCTCGTGCTTGTCGTGATGACGCGTCCAATCGGAGAGAATTGCGGTCAGCGCATCGCGATTGCGCAACCGCTCCGCAAGGGTTGCAAAGCGCGGATCTTCAGCCAGTTCCGTCCTGCCGATCAGCCGACAGAGGATCTGCCATTGCGTCTCGTTCTCGGCGGCGACCACCACCCACTGATCGTCGCCGAGCGCCGGAAAAGCATCATGTGGAACCATGGTCTCGACAGAGTTGCCGTCAGGCACCGGATCGATCCCGGTCTCGGTCGCCTGCAGCAGTTCGGCACCGATCAACTGCATGGCGGCTTCCACTTGCGGTACTTCGATATACTGACCCTGCCCCGTGCGCTGCCGGTAATGCAGGGCCGTCAGAATTGCGGCCGCGGCATTGAAGCCGCCGATCGGATCGAGATAGGAGGGTCCGGTATTTTCCGGCTGACCGTCGCGATAACCCATCATGGCCGACATCCCGGTTGCCATTTCCATCGTCGGGCCCAAGGCGGCATAGCCTGACATCGGCCCTTCCCGCCCGAAGGCCGGCAATTCCGCCACGATGATGTCCGGCTTGATCTTTCTGAGGCTATCGAAATCGAGCCCGAGCTTGGCAAGCGTGCCGGGTCGAAAATTGCAAATGAGCACGTCGGACACGGCCACGAGACGCCGCAGCGTCTCCTGCCCCTCGTCCGTCTTGAGATTGAGGATGCAGGAGAGTTTGTTCACGTTCTGGGAATTGAATAGGAAGGATCGATCAAAGGGCCTGTCGCCCGGCACACCGCCCGGAAAGTTGACCGGATTGGGCTTTTCCTTGTTCAGGCGCCAGGAGTTGACGCGGTTCGGTGATTCCACATGGATCGATTCCGCGCCGAAATAGCCAAGCACCCGGCCCGCCATCGGTCCCGCCCAGGCGGTGGCGACCTCGATCACGCGTATGCCTTCGAGCGGCCGGCAAGATGGCCGCCTTCCTGTCGCCGACAAGGCTTTCCGCTCGCCAAAAGACGCAGCAGACATGTCGTTCGCTTCGCCCAATGCGGGCGCTCCAGAGCGAACCCTGCGCGGTGTCTCGCTCATGCGAAACGGAGGTCCGAGGATGACACGGCCGTCGACTTTCTGCCAGTAATTACGGTGGTTGAGATGAGCGTTGCCGAACAGCTCGGAGGGGCGATAGGCTTTGGCGGCAATCACCTGCGCCTGCTGCAATCGCTCGACCAGATCTTCTGCATCGAGATCCGCCACCCTGTCCTGGATGATAGCGAACAGGGCATCCCAGTTCACCCTACGGATCGCCGGATCTGCAAAGCGAACATCGGCCTCGATTTCCGGCATATCCAGCGCCGCACATACGGCCTGCCAGCGGTGGTTATAGACCCAGATACAAACCCAGCCATCGCGGCATTTGACCTGCCCCGCCGGGATCGTCTGGTCCTGCCTGCTATGAACAGAGCCATTATAGATGTGCCGCAGCACATAGGGAAAGCACATGGCGGCGGCGGTCTCGGCGGCATCCACGCTCACAATCTGTCCCTGATTGGTGACATGGCGCGCATGAAGCGCCGCAAGAGCCCCGATATAGGCGCCGATCCCGGCGGCGAAAGAGGCGCGTTCCCCCACGCCATAGAGCGGCTCCCGCTCGAATTCTCCATTGTTGTTCATCATGCCGGACAGGGCCTGCAGCACGATTTCCGGCCCCCGCCATAGGGCAAGCGGACCATCCTTGCCGAAGGCGCTGATGGATACGGCAATGCAGCGCGAATTCACCTTTTCGACTTCCTGCGCATCGAAATCCTCAGGAAGGATGGCAACGTCGGCTGTCGCCAGCAGGGCCTCGAGCCGGCCCCTGCCCTCTTGCATTCTCCTATCCAAGCTCACTGATCGTTTGCCAGTATTGAGGTGCCAGAAACGCAGCGAAATTCGGTCGCCGTCGATTGAAAGCGGCGCGGCCTGCCGGATCGGTGAGCCGTCTTCCGGCTCGACCAGAATTACCTCGGCGCCGAAGTCCGCAAACAGGCGTCCGCAATACTGCCCGCCAATGCTGTCGGAAAAATCAACGACCCGCAGGTCATCCAATGCTGCCGGCATTCGAACTCCCTCCACTTCATGTCACCAAGTCTCCGGCGCTCAGTCTCCTCCCTGGCGCGACCGGAAGCTTAGCCGCCGTTGCATACGGATGCAATATGCACTTTAATTCAAATCCCGCAATTGCATGAGATCGACTTGGATTATAATGAGCGGATCGGCAAACGGTGCTGACTGCTGAATTGGAGAGATCAAGAGTGCGAAAAGTTGGTTCGCCGGATATGAAGATCAAACCGAAGCCTATTACCGCGCGCGAACTGGCGCGCATGATCGGCGTCAGCCAATCGGCGGTATCGCGCGCTTTCACACCGGGCGCCAGCATTGCTCCGGATCTGCGCGAAAAAATCCTGAGATATGCGCAGGAACTGGACTATCATCCCAATGCTATCGCCAGCATGCTTTCCAAAAGCCGGACGAATATCGTCGGCATCGTCGTGTCGGATATGCAGAACCCGTTCTATCCGGCCCTCATCCAGAAGCTTTCCCAGGAATTGCAGCGCATCGGTCTTCAGAGCCTGCTGTTCAACATCACCAAAGGTTCGAACCTGGAAGAGCAGCTTTCGGCTTTGCGGCGATACAATGTCGACGCAGTCATTGTCATTTCAGCCACGATCCTTTCCGGGCCGACGCTGCGTTGGGCGACTGAAGGCCGCGCCGCCGTCCTGATCAACCGCGTGGTGGAAGATGCCGATCTAAGCTGTGTCTCCTGTGACAATGCCGAGGGCGCCCGGGCGATCGCCGACCATTTTTATGAGCTTGGTCGGCGAAGGGTGGCCTATGTCGCCGGACTAAGCCATACCAGCACCAACAGGGAACGGCGGGATGCCTTCATCACGCGGGTCGCGGAACTTGGCATGATCCTCAGCGGCCAGATAGACGGGGGCGAATACAGCTATGACGCCGGCCGTCGCGCGGCGCTGGAGATCGCCGGAAAGGGTAGTGCCGACGCGATATTCTTTGCCAACGACATCCTGGCGATCGGCGGTCTCGATGCGTTGCGCGAAGAAGCACATCTGCGCGTGCCGGAGGATGTTTCCATTGCCGGCTTCGACGATATCGCCATGGCGAGTTGGCCCCACTATTCCCTTACGACGTTTCGCCAGCCCATGGACGAGATGGTCAGCGTGACGGCAAAGATGATCGAGAGCGGCTCCTGCCAACCCGGCCAGATCGCTACTGTCCGGCGATTATCGGGAGAACTCGTCCTGCGAAGGACCACCGGTCCGATCATTGCCGATACCGGCCGCCCGACCGCTCAGTAGGCCAGTTCCTTGTCGACGACGTTGATGAAGTCTTCGCCGGCACGATAACGTCTGAGATTGTCGAGGAAGTAGTCGAAACCGCGTTCGGGCGTCGCCTTGCTCGTGGCGCCGTTGTGCGGTGTCACAATCGTATTCGGCGCCGTCCAGAACGGGCTATCGGCCGGCAGCGGCTCGATCGAGTGCGCATCGAGCCCGGCCCCGGCAATCCAGCCTTCGCTCAGCGCCCGCAGGAGTGCGGCATCATCGGCAATTCCGCCGCGCGAAAAGCAGATGTAAAAAGCAGTCTTCTTCATCGCCTGAAACGCGCGTTCACCCAGCATCCCTGTCGTCTCCATGGTCTTCGGTGCAGTGACGACGACGAAGTCGCTTTCCCCCATGAATTCTTCGATCTCGGCGATGCTGTAGAACCTGTCGAAATTGGGGGCCGGCCGATCATGACGGCGAAGACCGATCACGCGCATGTGGAACGCTTTTGCCTTCAAGGCGAGATCCTGCCCCGAATAACCTGCACCGATGATGCCGCAGGTGAGACCGTTCAATTCGCCATGGACGAAGCGGTCCCAGTGGCGCTCCTCTTGCGCCTTCAGCCATCGCAGCGCATTTCGGTTCAGCATCAGCATGAGCATCATGGCGTGCTCGGCAAGGGGAATGGCTCCATTTCCCTTGCTGCAAGTCAGCACCACGTCGCTTTTGACAAATTCGGGATAGAGTTGAAGGTCAGGACCAGCCATCCAGCTGTGCACCCACTTGAGACGGGATGCACGCAGGAGAGCCGACGGCGAGACGAAGCCCGCAACGACATCGGCATCGGGAATCGCCGCCTCGATCTTATCCTCTCCCGAGCAAAATTCGAATATGGCTTCCGGTGCCCTATGGCGAAGACGTTCCAATCTCGCTTCGTTCACATCGCTCTGAATGAGGATCTTCATCGCCGCGCATCCTCCCATGGAGTTGTCGGGGCGATCCTAGCAGCACCGCACTCCGCTGCAACGCAGACACAGGCGAAAAACACTTTTGCCGAAACGGGAGGGTGGCGGGAAAGGCTTAGGGCGAGACGGTCAGTATCTTCTTAGAACCCGACTGCGGACATACCCCTTGCCAACGACATCTTCGGCAATTTCGATGGCGCGACAGAGATCGGCCTCCTGCCGGACAAAACCCTCTAGAATGACGTAAGGTCCGAGTGTGGAAATGCGCATTTCCGATGTGTCGATGTCGTAAGCCGATGCCAGAGCGGTTTCGACGGATACCTTGACGGCCAGGGAATTGCGACCACGGCCACAATCCTCTCGTCCTTCCGATGATTGGAACCGGAATATCATTCAAGCCTCCCATTTTATTTAAATGAGATAACGCTGAAATGACATTTCAGTTTCACGATATGCGGGAGATTACGCGCACCAGGGCTTGCGGGGTCCGCTCCACGGTCTCGCCAAACCGTCAGCGACAAGCTGCTGTCCGATCGATCGCCCTTCGCGCGAGACGACGCGAAGCTTGGGGCCGTCTTTGTCGTCGTCGCGATCGGCCGGCCTCAAGACGAAAGGCCCGGCATTCAGCAAGTTCAAAAGCCGCACCTTCGCCGCAGTCCCCAATCTCCGCTCGTCCTCGCAGCGCGGCGAGCTGAGCTCCGGCGTCTCTATATCCGCAATTTTGATCTTCACGCCCTTGAGCCAGAAAGTATCGCCATCAAGAACACAATTGGTGTGCGGCCCTTCGCCACAAAAGCCGAAAGCAGCGGAAGTGGTTTGCGAAAGTGAAACCGTCTTTACAGCGGGAACCGGCATCGGAGGCGTCGCCGGGGCAAGCGCGACCGGTCTTTCGCCAGCTTTGGTCCCGACCGTCTGGCCGCCACCCGTCTGAGACCCATTCGTTTGGGCTCGAGCCGTTTGAGGCTGGATCGCCTGACCTGGCGAGGGTTTCGACGAGACCTTTTGCGTCAATTCCGGAAGCGCCGTCCGGATTCGTTTCCAATTGTCATGGATCACGATTCCACCGACCACCAGGAGCGCGACCATTGTCCACGGGACGATGCTGGCGCCCTGTTTTCGGCTTCTGTGATTACCAGAAGATTTGCGCCGTCTGCCGGCGCCGCCTGCTGCTTTTGCCATCGGACCGATTCCTTTCGCCTCATTATCGAGGAGCAAAGGTTTCCGAATGGTTGGCAAACACCGCCTCGTCGTCGCAATAAAAAGCCCGAGCTTTTAGCGCGGGCTATTCGTGATCGTGTGCGATCAACGCTCAGGCATTCTGATCTGCATCTTCACTTCGCCGGCAGGCGCGGAGGCCGCGATTTCGAAAGCTTTGACGCTATCGGCAAAATCGAAGGTCCGTGTAATCAGTGGCGTCACATCGATAGCCCCAGACGCAAGCATCTCGACGCAGCGGTCGAAGACATGCGCATAGCGGAAGACATGCTCGACGCGAGCCTCCCTGATCTGTGCCGCGGCGACGTCGTAGGCGATCGGATGGAGCGGTATGCCGACGAAGACGACAGTGCCCGCCGGGCAAAGGAGCTCGAAGATGTGGCGGCAGGCCTGTTCGCTGCCGGAGCATTCGAAGATCACGTCGGCGCCCCATCCACCGGTCTCCGCCTTCACGCGCTCACCGAGGTTCTCGCTGCGGACGTCGACGGTGGTGACCGGTCCGAGAAGTCTTGCCTTCTCCAGTTTCGTCGGATCGACGTCGGAGACGATGACTCGGGCGCAACCAGCTGCAAGCGCCGCCAATACCGTGACAAGGCCGATTGGACCGGCGCCTGTGACAACTGCGACGTCGCCCGGCTTGATGCGCGCCTGTTTTGCCGCCTGCACGCCGACCGCCAGAGGTTCCACCATCGCGCCGGCGGCGAAGGAAACGCTATCCGGCAGCTTGTAGGTGTAGGCCGCGGGATGAACGACACGCGAGCGCAGTATCCCGTGCACCGGAGGAGTTGCCCAGAAGCGAACGGCGGGATCCAGATTGTAGAAGCCTCTCCGGCTCGCCTGGCTGTCGGGATCGGGAATACCGGGCTCCATGCAGACACGGTCGCCGACTTTGAGGCTGCTTACCTGGCTTCCCGTCTCTATGACGACGCCCGAAGCCTCATGTCCGAGGATCATCGGCTCGCGAACCACAAAGGAACCGATCGCACCATGCGTATAATAGTGAACATCACTGCCGCAAATCCCAACCGTATGGATGGCTATGCGCACGTCCTTGGGACCGAGTTCTTCGTGGAGCGCGAATTCCCGGAGCGAAAGCCGCCCCTTCTCCTCCAGAACGAGTGCCAGCGCATTGTCAGCGCCGATAAAATGCGTTTCGTTGAATGTCGCCGTCATCTCCCACCTCCGGTTCCACGACAGCGCCGTGCGTCTTTTCAGACGCACAAGGGACGCTGTAGCACTTTGAATTGCTGCACGTTCTTATCCTTAAATCGGTTCCGATTTAAGGAAACATGCAGTAGCGAGACAATGAATAATGCCAGCTGAGGTGTGGCCGCCACGCCTTATCTGGCAAGTTTGCAAACTATCTTTGCAGTAATCGGATCGAGGAACCAGAGATATGACGCCGCTGAATTGCGAGCGCAATGTCTTTGCGAAGGCAAATCAGTGCTGCTCAAGCTGCACTTTCCTCCGCCGCAACAGTATCCCGTCCCTTCTGCGAAAAGTGCTGGGTGCGCCGGCGATACTCCGAGGGTGTTTCCCGGCATATCCGATAGAACTGCCTGTTGAAGTTGGCGGTGTTGTTGTAACCCGCCTCGAAGCAGATATCGGTGATAGCCTTACTCGTCCTGCTTAGGAGATCGCAGGAAAAATGGATGCGCTGGTGATTGACGAAATCGACAAAGGTATGCCCGGTGCTTCTCCTGAAATAGCGTGAGAAGGCGCTTTCCTCCATATTGAATAGACGTGCCGTGGCGACAAGCGTCAAATTCTCGCGGAAATGTTCCTGAACAAAGGTCACGATTTCCTGCAGCCGCTTTGATTGCGCGCTGTGAATACCAAGGGCCGGTGCCACATGGGACAGAACGGATCGCTCCTTCTCGTTTCCGGTGAGCGTCCTCATGATTTCCAGGAAAAGGACGAGCCGTCTTATGCCCGATGCCTCGCCAACCGCCTTGAGAAGTGCTCCTGCCTCGCGAGCGGTTTCGCCGTAAAACACCACGCCGTAGGCGGCCGCAGTCAGGATTCCGCGCAACTGCGAAAGCTCAGCGAAATCGTCGCAAAGACGATCGGCAAATTCAGGCGTGAACTGAATGAGCACGTCACGTCCGGCGATCTTTCCCTCATACGCCGTGTCGCTGATCCAGTTATGCGGCAGGTGCGGCCCGGTCAGAACCAGGCAGCCCGGGGCAAATGAACCGATGAAGTCGCCGATCATCATCGTTCCACTTGAGCTTTCAATGAGGTGAAGTTCGTATTCCGGATGAAAGTGCCATTTTGCCAGGTGGCTCGGATAATCATGCCTCGCCCAGCGGAACGAATGTTCCGGTTCATGAAGAATGATTTCGAGCGACGGATCGAATTTGCGCATTCGATATCTTACCTGGCTCTGTGCCACTGCAAAAAGCCGCTTCTCACGAAACCCGGCCTTTCAATCCGAAAGCGGCAGAACCTGTCATTTTTGCTCCCTACCTCTACATTCCAGACTAAGGCGCAGCCGTTCCCAGGCGGCGGAAATCCCCCACAATAAACTGTCATATAGCTTGTCTATAAAGCCGCTACCCGTGGACTAGCCAAGGCCATTGGATACGCGCTCGAAAAGGATTTAAGACTATGTCTCAACCCAATTGCAACAAACCTTCTTTGAAGATTATGCCTAATCTGCGGCACGCCCTCTCGGCGGTGGCTGCAGGTGCCATGAGCCTTGCGCTGGCGATGCCGGCTGCCGCAGCACCGGCCAAGTTCGATTTCTGGTTCGGCCTGTCGGGCGATCTCGAGCGCGTCGTCCAGACACTGTGCAAGAACTTCAACGAGTCCCAGAGCGATTACGAAGTTGTCTGCACCAGCCAGGGCAACTACGACGCAGCACTCCAGAACACGATTGCCGCCTTCCGCGCCGGCAAGCAGCCCGCCATCGTTCAGGTCTATGACGTCGGTACGGCTACCATGATGCTGTCGGGCGCCTACTATCCGGTCAGCAAGCTGATGAGCGAAAACGGCTACCAGGTGAAGTGGGACGACTACTTCCCGGGCATCGCTCGCTACTACGCCACCTCCAAGGGCGAACTTCTTTCCTTCCCCTTCAACTCCTCCACCGCCCTTCTCTACTGGAACAAGGACGCCTACGCCAAGATCGGCAAGACCGAAGCTCCGAAGACCTGGGAAGAAGCTGCCGAAAACATGAAGGCGATGAAGGCTGCCGGCTACGAATGCCCGATGGCCATCAACATCTCCGGCAATGAAAGCTGGCAGTTGATGGAGCAGTTCTCTGCCATCCACAATCAGCCGATCGCCACCAAGAACAACGGCTATGACGGTCTCGACGCCCGTCTCGAGGTCAACAAGACGAAGTTCGTCCAGTTCGTCACTGACCTCAAGAAGTGGTATGACGACGGTCTCATCAAGATCAAGTCCAAGGATCTCGGCCAGGATATGGTCCAGTCCTTCGCCGCCGGCGACTGCCAGATGATCATGACTTCGGTCGGCGACCACGGCACGGTCGGCAAGACGCAGAAGCAGGGCCTGAACTGGGATGTCGCCGAGCTTCCGGTCTATGCCGGCACCGAGCGCAAGAACTCGCTCGTCGGCGGTGCATCGCTCTGGGTTCTCTCCGGCAAGTCGGCCGATGAATACAAGGGCGCCGCCGCGTTCCTGCACTTTATCGCAGATCCGAAGACCGCTCTCTTCTGGTCGACCAACACCGGCTACATCCCGGTTACCAAGTCGGGCTTCGAGTTCATGAAGTCCAGTGGCTTCTACGACAAGGCTCCGTTCAAGGGCCGCGAAGTCGCCATCGCGAGCCTGACGGCTTCCGAGCCGACCGCGATCACCCGCGGTATCCGCCTCGGCAACTTCACCCAGATCCGCGCTGAGTTCGGCAACCAGATGCAGGCCATCTTCGCCAACAAGGTCGGCGTTCAGGAAGGCATCGACAACCTGGTCAAGAACGGCAACGCTGTTCTGGAGCGCTTCGAAGCCACCTACAAGGGCAAGCAGCTCCCGTAATCGGTCATGGCAATATGCGCCGCCCGCCGTGATATTTCCGGCGGGCGGTTTTCTTTATCACGGGACGAAGCACCGGTTCACACGCCCAAGCCGGGAAGGATCGATGGAAAAGCGCACAACTTTCAGCAAATGGAGGATCGGCATCCTGTTCGCGGTGCCGCAGCTCCTCCTTATCTTCACTTTCTTCTATTGGCCTGCTGGCCAGGCGATCTTCTGGTCGCTGACGCTACAGCAACCTTGGGGCGGCGGTAATATCTGGGTCGGGCTCGACAACTTCAAATCGATTCTCGCCAATGCCGATTACTGGAACTCGGTGACGATCAGCATCATCTTCGCGGCGATCAGCACCAGCCTTTCCATGGGCGTCGCGCTGATGCTGGCCGCACTGACAGACCGGCAGCTCAGAGGTTCGAAGTTCTACAGCGTCGTGCTCATCTGGCCTTACGGCATCGCGGCCCCGGCTTCGGCAATGGCCTTCCGTTTCATTCTGGCGCCGGAAGCCGGTTTCATGTCCGTCGTCAACCATTATTGGCCGGGCCTCTGGGACCCGGGCCTCAATGGCGCGGACGCCATGGCCAGCATCATTGCTGCTTTCTCGTGGAAATATACCGGCTACAGCTTCATCTTCTTCCTTGCTGCGTTCCAGGCCATTCCGCGCTCATTGATCGAAGCAGCAGCGATGGACGGTTCCGGCGTGCTTCGGCGCCTCTGGGACATTCAGTTCCCGCTGATCACGCCGACGATCTTCTTCCTGCTGGTGATCAACATCACCGAGAGTTTCCAGGATTCCTACGGAATCGTAGACATCATGACCAGCGGCGGCCCGCACAATTCCACGAACCTCATGGTCTACAAGATCGTCTTCGACGGCTTCAAAGGTCTAGACTATTCCGGCGCGGCGGCGCAGAGCATCATTCTGATGCTGCTGATCATCGTGCTCACCATCTTCCAGTTCCGCTTCATCGAGCGTCGCGTGCATTACCGTTGAGGCTGACATGGTCGAGCGCACCCCAATTCTCAATTTCTTCACCCATTTGATCCTGTTCATCGGCTTCATAGTGGCAGTGGGACCGTTGGCTATCGTAGCGATTGCCGCATCCCACAATCTCGCCGACGTTAATCGCGTGCCGATGTCCTTGGTCCCCGGCACCGATTTCTGGGTCAATATCAAGACGGCGTGGACCACGGCCGATCTCGGCCCCAAGCTGCTGAACAGCCTTATTTTCGCTAGCGGCGTTGCGGCAGGCAAAGTGATCGTTTCGGCGCTGACCGCTTTCTCGCTTGTCTATTTTCGGTACCCCGGCCGCCACTTCATCTTCTGGTTGATCTTCGTCACGCTGATGTTGCCGCTCGAAGTGCGTATCGTGCCGACCTATGCCGTCGCCGCCAACGTATTGTCGCCCTACCAGGCGATCCTCGACCTTACCGGCATTACCTGGCTCATAGAAAAGGTTTCAGGCGTTCAGGTCTCGTTGAGCCTGGGGCTGCTCAATTCCTATCCAGGCTTAATTCTGCCGCTGGTCGCCACAGCGACCGGTACTTTCCTCTACCGTCAATTCTTCCTGACGATACCGGACGAGCTGACCGAAGCCGCACGCATGGACGGCGCCGGATCGCTGCGCTTCTTCATCGACATCCTCCTGCCGCTATCGCGCACCAATATGGCCGCTCTCGGCACCATCATGTTCCTATGGGCCTGGAACCAATACCTGTGGCCGCTGCTGGTCACCACCGATCCGGCGCATGCAACCGCCGTGACCGAACTCAAGCAGCTCATCCCAAATATAGGTGGCCTGCCAGAATGGCACATCGCGATGGCCGGCACGCTGATCGTCATGGTGCCGCCGCTCGCCATCGTCGTCCTGATGCAGCGCTGGTTCGTTCGCGGTCTTATCGCTACCGAGAAATGAGCACCGCTGCCGTGCTTCCGGCGACGAAAGCACGGCAGCAACAATACAGGCCCGGAGAAGGCGAATATTGAGCAGGACCGCAAAAATCGTGCTTCTGAATGGTGTCGGCAGCGCGGGTAAAAGCTCGATAGCCAAGGCGCTGCAGGAGGTCGCTTCGCAGCCTCTCCTGCATGTTTCGATGGACGTCTTCATCGAAATGCTGCCCAAGACCTACCAGGAGCATTTGCCAGGCTTTTCCTACGATACGGTCATTGACGACGGAAAACCGCTCGTCGTCATCAAGACCGGCCCAGTCGGCGAGCAGGTCTTGCGCGGGATGCGGCATGCAATTGTCGCCATGGCAAGGCAGGGAAACAACCTCATCGTGGACGATGTGCTATGTGATGGAGAGATGCTCGAATATCGTGCACTCCTCTCCGACTTCGATTTCCATGCCGTCGGCGTCTTTGCTTCGCTCGATGTTCTCGAAGAGCGTGAACGCCGGCGCGGCGACCGGCTGCCCGGCTTGGCACGATGGCAATTCGACCGTGTGCACAGGGATATCAACTACGATCTTGAAATCGAAACGGACCTTGCCACGCCCCATGAATGTGCCGTGCTCATAAAGGAGAAGTTTCTTCTGTAAGCATGCCAGCAACGGCCGAACAACGGACAAAAACAAACCCGGAAATCGCAACCGATTTCCGGGTTCTTTCTTGATGAAACGCTTTTCTTTATGAAAAAATCATAGAACCTTGCCGCACTGGCAGGCTCAGGACACAAGATCCCTTACAGGTGCAGACGAAGTCGTGGCATCGAGACGAAGACCGGTATCATGCGAAAATAGGTGAACATGCTGCCGCGGCAGTTGTAGCGCAATCGGCTGACCGGTCGTGCCCGTGGTGTGATCGGAAACACTGATGGCGAAATTCGATCCGTTAATGTCGGAATGAATGACCCGGCCTGCTCCCAGTTCTTCGACAAAATCGACCGTTGCGGGAATGCTGTCCGAAGTTCCGGGCGGGACGATACGGACATGTTCCGGACGGATGCCGAGAGCGGTTGGCTGTCCCGCATGGCGCTTGCCAAGAGCAGGGTCGATCGAAAGCGGAATGCCGTCGAAGAGGAAGTTTTCACCATTGCTGGAGAAGGAACCTTCGAGGAAATTCATCGCCGGCGAGCCGATGAACGAACCAACGAAGCGGGTGCGCGGCTGATTATAGATTTCCAGCGGCGTGCCAACCTGCTCGACATTGCCCTTGTTCATGACAACCAGCTTGTCGGCGAGTGTCATGGCTTCGACCTGGTCGTGGGTCACGAAGACGGAGGTTGCGGACAGGCGCTTATGCAGGCGGCGAATTTCGACACGCATCTGCACACGGAGCTTGGCGTCAAGATTGGAGAGGGGCTCATCGAACAGAAAGACCTTCGGCTCGCGAATGATGGCTCGGCCCATCGCAACGCGCTGGCGCTGACCGCCCGACAACTGGGCCGGCTTGCGGTCGAGATAGTCTTCGAGGCCGACGATCCGCGCCGTTTCCTTGATACGGCGATCGCGCTCGGCACGCGGGACGCCCGCCACCTTCAACGCGTATCCCATGTTGGCGGCGACATCCATGTGCGGATAGAGCGCGTAATTCTGAAACACCATCGCACAACCGCGCTCCCGCGGCTCGAGCTGATTGACGACTTTGCCGTCGATGGCAATCTCACCGCTCGAAATGTCTTCGAGCCCGGCTATCATGCGCAATAGGGTCGACTTGCCACAGCCGGAAGGTCCGAGGATCACGACGAACTCGCCCGAACGGAAATTCAGATCGACTCCGTGAACGACCTGATTACGCCCATAGGTCTTTTGGACGCTCTCGATCCGGATCTCTGCCATGGTATGCTTCCCTATTTGCCAGTCCGGGAGACTGCTACCCAACTACCATTACAGAACCGTGACAGCCGCAAAGGCACGGCATGATATTTGGATCGACTTTCATCCCTTGGCGCGTTTCCATGAAAAATCATTGCCAATTCGGAACCGGATGCGCAGTTCGGAGTTTCCCGGAATACGGGCATAGGGATGGAGGGCGCATCTTTGGGAAATCTGCATACGATCGAACACCAGCAGAAGGTATATCAACGCTGGGCGCCGATCTATGACCGTATCTACAGGAGCATCCTTCGCGACGGTCACCGCAAGATTGCAGAGTTCGCCGGCCGCGCAGGTCACGATATCCTCGAGGTCGGTGTCGGAACGGGTCTCGTCTTGCGGCACTATCCCCGTCATTGCCGCATCACCGGCATAGATGTTTCCGAGCACATGCTGGCGAAGGCTAGAGAAAAGGTTGCGCGCGACAACCTCCATCATGTGAAGATGCTTTGTGTGATGGATGCGCGCGAAATGACATTTTCCGACAAATCCTTCGATGCCATCTGTCTACCCTTCGTCATTACACTGATACCCGAGCCGGAACGGGCGCTCGACGAATGCGCGCGTGTCCTCAGAACCGGCGGCGAGATCATTCTCACCAGCAAGCTCAGCGACGATACCGGCGTGCAGGCGGCGATCGAGGAGGCGATCGCTCCTCTTGTCCACCGCGTCGGCTGGAGTTCCTCCTTCCGCATCAGGCAGATCTGCGAATGGGCCGAGCGGCGCGGCGACTTCGACGTGATTGACGTCCGGCCGATCTTTCCGGGCGGCTTATTCAAGCTGATGCGGCTCAAGCATCGCGGCCTTGCCTCCTGAGGCGCGTGAGTGCACCTCAGGCGTAGGATTCAGTTAAGAAAACGAGCGGAGACAAGAGAACTGAACTATTCCGCGGGATGCGGCGAAGCACCATGGTTCGCGTGCGGCCGTGCGCCTCCGCGCATGAAGCGCTCGATCGCGCGAAAGTAAAGGCCATAGGGCAGAAAGCGCAGCAACTTCAACAGGTGGTTGGCACGTGTCGGAAATGTGATTTCAAAGCTTTGCGACTTGAGCCCGGCGGCAATGTGGTTGGCAGCCTCTTCGGCCGTCATCGGCGGCGACGCAGCAAGGAACTCCCGCTCCGCAGCGGCAGTGTCGACAACACTCGGGTTGACGAGCTGGACATGAATGCCCATTCGGTCCAGATCGAACTTCAGGCTCTCCGCCATTGTAATCAGGCCTGCCTTGGTTGCGCCATAGGCGGCAGCGCCCGGCAAACCGCCATAGCCGGTCGCTGAAGAAACGATCGCGATCTGCCCCTGCCCTCTTGCCTTCATGTGGCGGATGGCGGGCACGAGACAGTTGACGACACCGGAGAGATTGACGGCGATCGTCCTCTCGAAATCCTCGCGCTGCAATCGATCACCACGAACAGGCACATAGATGCCGGCATTGAAAATGGCCAACGCCAGATTGCCGTGCTGATATTCGATCGAGGCAACGACATGTTCCATGTCTTCGGGATCCGTAACGTCGCCGTCGAGCACGATGACGGCGCCCGGCAGATCACTTGCTTCCGCCTGAAGTTCCACCAGCTTCGCGTGATCGCGCGCCGTGACGGCTACCTTGTAGCCCTCCGCCGCCAGCTTCAGAGCCAGAGCGCGTCCGATCCCCGAGCTGGCGCCGGAAATCCACGCTATTCCATGTTCGGGATGGGCCGTAAACTGACGCATCGCTCGCTCCTCTGAAACTACCGGTTCAACCCGTGTACGGGGCTCGGATGTTTCCATCCTCAGCCTTTCATAAATAGCTCATCATTGTGGCTGCTTTCGGCCGATCAACTATCATGACAGGCAACAAAACTTCGTGAGCGAGGGCTAAAATGGCCGCAAGCTGACCACAACCTGCGGGATCTGGATTGCCAAGTGGAATTTTGCGGTCGGGAAGGAGAGCATGGAACAGAATTTCTTGCCAAGGCTGCCTTGTGAAGGGAAAAGACCGTTCTTAAACTAGGGTCTAAACAGAAGGCAGATTCCATGAGTTTCCACCCCTCCGTCCTGGATGCGATCGGCAATACCCCCCTGATCAAGCTCAAGGGTGCTTCCGACGCCACCGGCTGCACGATTCTGGGCAAGGCCGAGTTCCTCAATCCCGGCCAGTCTGTCAAGGATCGCGCCGCCCTCTACATCATTCGCGACGCGGAGAAAAAGGGACTTCTCCGGCCGGGCGGCGTCATCGTCGAAGGAACCGCCGGCAACACCGGCATCGGACTGGCGCTTGTCGCCAATGCGCTCGGATATCGCACCGTCATCGTCATTCCGGAAACCCAGAGCCAGGAAAAAAAGGATGCCTTGAAGCTTCTCGGGGCCGAGCTGGTGGAAGTCCCTGCCGTTCCCTACCGGAACCCGAATAATTACGTAAAGATTTCCGGTCGCCTTGCCGAACAGCTTGCCAAGGCCGATCCCAACGGCGCGATCTGGGCGAACCAGTTCGACAATGTCGCCAACCGGCAGGCGCATATCGAAACGACGGCCCGTGAGATCTGGGACGAGACCAACGGCAAGGTCGACGGCTTCATCTGCGCCGTCGGCTCGGGCGGCACGCTCGCTGGTGTTGCGGCAGGCCTCAGGGATTTCAACAAGAATATCAAGATCGGCATCGCCGACCCGGAAGGTGCCGCGCTCTATGAATTTTACAAGAACGGTGAGCTGAAATCCTCCGGGTCTTCGATCACCGAAGGTATAGGTCAAGGGCGCATCACGGCGAACCTTGAAGGCTTCACGCCGGATTTCTCCTATCAGATCCCCGACGCAGAAGCCCTGCCTTTCGTCTTCGACCTCGTTGAACATGAGGGCCTTTGCCTCGGCGGCTCGACGGGTATAAACATTGCCGGCGCAGTGCGGCTCGCTAAGGATCTCGGACCTGGCCATACGATCGTGACCATCCTTTGCGACTATGGCAATCGCTATCAGTCAAAGCTTTTCAACCCGGACTTCCTGAAATCGAAGGGCCTGCCGGTGCCGGCATGGCTCACCACAACGTCCGACATCTCCGTACCATACGAAACCGTAGCGTGATCCGTTATGCCAGTGAATGCCCTCTACCGAGACGATTTCTACCTCTCGACATGCGAGGCGGTCGTCACCGCCGTTCATGAGGACGGGGGCATCGAGCTGGACCAGACCTGTTTCTATGCGGCCTCCGGCGGTCAGCCTGGGGACACCGGCTTCTTCGAACGTGCGGACGGATCGAAGATCGCCCTTGGTCCGACGAAGCACGGCTCTGCTAAGGACGTCATCATCCACGTGCCGCTCGAAGGCGAGCAACGACCAATCATTGGCGAAAGGCTCGTTCTGCATATCGATTGGCCACGCCGTTACAAGCTGATGCGCATGCATACCGCCTGCCATCTGCTGTCGGTCATTTGTCCCTACCCGGTGACCGGGGCTGCCGTCGGCGAAGAGGAAAGCCGCATTGATTTCGACGTCATGGATCCGGCCGACAAGGACGAAGTAACGGCCAAGCTGATGGAACTCGTCAATCAAAACCACCCGGTCTATGTGCAGTGGATCACTGACGAGGAGTTGGCGGCAAATCCGGGCATCGTCAAATCGAAGAATGTACGGCCACCAATGGGCCTCGGACGTGTCAGCCTCGTCTGCATCGGCAAGGATTCCGCAGTTGACAGCCAGCCCTGCGGCGGCACACATGTCTCCGAGACGCAGGAGGTCGGGTCTATCCACATTGCCAAGATCGAAAAGAAGGGCAAGGAGAACCGGCGCTTCCGCATCCGCTTCGGCTCGCCCGGTGCCGAAGCGTAGGCACAGCGACAGGAGAGCGTCCAGTGAGCGACCAGAAAAGCCGTTTCGTCGTTTCCGCCGATTGGGTGGAAGAGAGACTTGGGGCACCTGACATCCGCATCGTCGACGCGGCCTGGTATCTGCCGACGCAGAAGCGCGACGGCAAGGCGGAATACGCGGCGGGTCACATCCCGGGCGCCGTCTTCTTCGACCAGGACGCTATCGCCGATCATTCGACCAACCTGCCCCACATGCTTCCCTCACCCGAATTCTTTGCGGCGGAGGTCGGCAAGCTCGGCATCAGCGACACGGACACCATTGTCGTCTATGACGGTCCCGGCATATTCACCGCCCCCCGCGTCTGGTGGATGTTCCGCACCATGGGCGCAGAAAAGGTCTTTGTGCTCGACGGTGGTCTGGACGGCTGGAAAGCGGACGGACGCCCGCTCGAAACGGATGTGCCCAAACCAGAGCCTGCGACGTTCAACACGCGATTCGACGCCAGCCGCGTCGTCTCCTTCGAGACGATGCGCGATATCGTCTCGAGCGGTGCCATGCAGATCGCCGATGCCCGTAGCGCCGGGCGCTTTGCCGCCACCGAACCCGAACCGCGCGAAGGCATGCGCTCCGGCCACATGCCGGGTGCCAGAAGTCTGCCTTCCGGGGTCTTTTCCAACGGCGGCAAGTTCAAGTCCCTGCCCGAGCTCCGCGCGACCATCGAAGGCGCCGGTGTCGATCTCGATAAGCCTGTCGTGACAAGTTGCGGCTCCGGCATCACGGCAGCCATCATTACCCTTGCGCTTGAATCCCTCGGGCACACCGACAACAAGCTTTATGATGGTTCCTGGTCTGAATGGGGTAGCCGCCCGGACACACCCGTCGCCACCGGTTCTGCGGTCGCGCGCAAAGACTGATGCCATGGCCACCAAAATGCTTGCCTCGCAAAAGGTCCAGATCACTCGATTGGAAATGACGGCGCCACCCAAGGCAAGCCTTCCTGTGCCCGTCAATATCCAGACTGCGATCATGCGGGCGCCGGGCATACCGCTTCCCTTCTACCGCTACCTCTATAGACAGGTCGGTGCGCGCTGGCATTGGGTCGAACGGCTCAGGATGAGCGACGAAAAATTGGCGGCTGTCCTCCATGACGTACGCAATGACATCAGCGTCCTCTACGTCAACGGCGCACCGGCCGGTTTCTTCGAATATTTTCGGCAGGACGAGGAGACGATCGAGCTGACCCATTTCGGGCTGATCGAGCACGCGCTCGGGCTCGGGATCGGCAAATGGTTCCTGCTGCAGGCGCTCTATGCCATGTGGGTGCTCGAGCCACAGCGCATCGTCACGACGACGAACAGCCTCGACCATCCTCGCGCGCTTCAACTCTATCAGATGTTCGGTTTCTCTCCTGTCTCGACGGGTGAGGGCATCGTGCGTCCGCTGAGCGACAAGGAATGGCTGGAACTTTTGAAGAAGAGCTGACTGGCCGGACACGCTGAAGCCTTCGCGAAGCAAGAATCGGGTGGCCTGCAGCCCTTCGAAGGCGCATCACATGGCAAAAAGGAGATTTGCCATGTCAGCCATCCGCTTTTCCGCCATGCCGACAGCCGATGCCGAAGCGCTCTGGGACGGCGGGCGCGATGCCTATGGCCTTGTGCCGGAGGTCTTTGTTTCGGATGGACCCGGCCATCCGTGCCGCCATTGCCTGAGAAATATCGATGCCGGCGAGCAGGTGCTGGTCTTTGCCTATCGCCCTTTTCCCTCGCTACAGCCCTATGCCGAGACCGGCCCGATCTTCCTGCATGCCGAACCCTGCCGCCGCTATCTTGCCGAAGAGGCCCTGCCGCCGGTGCTTGCAACCAGTCCTGATTTCATCGTCCGCGGCTATAGCAAGGACGACCGCATCGTCTATGGCAGCGGCGCGGTGACGAGCACCGAGCAGATCCCCGCCTATGCCGCAGCCCTGCTCGACCGTCCCGACATTGCCTATGTCCATGTGCGCTCGGCGCGGAATAACTGCTACCAGTGCCGGATCGACAAAGAAGAAAGGCCGGGCGACTGAGTCGACCCGGCCCAAATGACGTTACGCAAACTCATTTACGCTACGTTCAATACGCTCTCCGGCGCATGCATTTCATAGCCGAGAGATTCGGCAACGGCTTTATTGGTGATCCGACCCTTGTGGACGTTGAGGCCGTTGCGCAGGTGCTTGTCCTCGGCGATGGCCCGGAGCCCACGATCGGCAAGCGCCAGACCGTAGTGCAAGGTCGCATTGTTCAAGGCATGCGCCGAGGTTACGGGAACAGCGCCCGGCATGTTGGCGACGCAATAATGCACGATCCCCTCGACCTCGTAGGTCGGCTCGGAATGGGTGGTGGCGTGCGAGGTCTCGAAGCAGCCTCCCTGATCGATGGCAACGTCGACGATAACTGCGCCCTTTTTCATCCCCGTCAACATTTCACGGGTTACCAGTTTCGGCGCAGCCGCACCGGGGATGAGCACGGCACCGATGACGAGATCCGCCGAGAATACCTCCTCCTCCAGTGCCTGAATGCTGGAATAGCGGGTGTGGACGCGTCCACCGAAAATATCATCGAGTTGGCGCAGGCGCGGCAGCGACTTGTCGAGAATGGTGACATCCGCGCCAAGGCCTGCGGCCATCTTTGCAGCATGCAGGCCGACCACGCCGCCGCCGATGATCGCGACCTTGGCCGGCAGCACGCCGGGCACGCCGCCGAGCAGAATGCCGCGGCCACCAGTTGCCTTTTGCAGGGCCGTGGCGCCAGCCTGGATCGAGAGGCGGCCGGCAACTTCAGACATTGGCGCCAGCAGCGGCAGGCCGCCGCGCTCGTCGGTGACGGTCTCATAGGCCACGGCCGTTGCGCCTGAGTTCAAGAGGCCTTTGGTCTGTGCCGGATCCGGCGCAAGATGGAGATAGGTATAGAGGATCTGGCCCTCATGGAGTTGGCTCCATTCCGACGGCTGCGGCTCCTTGACCTTTACGATCATGTCGCACTTTTCGAAAATTTCCTTGGCCGAAGCAGCGATCTTCGCGCCCGCGGCAGCATAAGCATGGTCGTCTGCGCCAATCCCGGCGCCGGCTTTGGTCTCGACCCAGACCTCGTGTCCGTGGGCCACATATTCACGAACGGAGGCCGGTGTCAGGCCAACGCGGTATTCATGATTTTTGATTTCCTTCGGACAACCGACACGCATTCGCGTTCCTCTCATCTTATATTCGTTTGCAATCTGTTGTGGACAGATGAATCCAATCACCAAGGCGGCGAAATGTCCTTGCAAAGACGATTTGGGACGCTAGGTTTTTTCGAAGATAATTGCGCAGCAACCAGATAATTCGAAGGAATGACGAATGACAAACCTCGACGCCATGGATCGTTCGATTCTGGGAGTGTTGCAGCAGAACGCGCGGATCACCAATGCAGAGCTGGCAGAGAAGGTCGGACTGTCGCCATCAGCCTGCTCCCGCCGCCTCGACATCCTGGAAAAGAACGGCGTCATTGGGGGCTACCATGCCCGGCTGTCCCACAAGGCGCTGGACTATAAGATGATCGCCATCGTGCACATCTCGCTCTCCGGCCAGTTTGCCAAGACACTCTCCGAGTTCGAGGCAGCGGTGAAGCGCTGCCCGAACGTGCTCGTCTGCTACCTGATGTCGGGCGAATATGACTATATTCTTCGCGTCGCGGCGCGTGATCTGGAAGACTATGAGCGCATCCATCGCGACTGGCTGTCGGCGCTTCCGCATGTCGTCAAGATCAATTCGAGTTTTGCGCTGCGTGAGATCATCGACCGGCCGAATGTGGGGCTTTGAACACGGCTTTCAGAAATGCTTCTTGACGCGCCACCTCCGTGCCAAGATTGCATAGCGTTCGCCTCGGCCGCTGTTATATCACCAAGTCATGAGGTCAAAGACACACGGCTACATATTCGCCCTTCTGGCAATCACCATCTTTTCCATCCAGGACGGCATATCGAAGCATCTGGCCGGTCTTTACCCGCCGATATTCGTCACCATGATCCGTTACTGGGCGTTCGCTGCCTTCGCCACCTTGTTCGCCGCAAGAATGAGCGGCGGCCTTGCGGTCTCGGTACGAACGGCCAGGCCGTGGCTGCAGGTCGCTCGCGGGATCCTGCTCGCCAGCCAGATCGTCATCGCGATCACCAGCTTTGCAGTGGTCGGGCTCGCCCAGTCGCAGGCGATCTTTTCCGGAACCCCTCTCCTCGTGGCGCTGCTCTCGATGCCGATCCTTGGCGAGCGCGTCGGCTGGCGCCGTTGGTCTGCGATCTCGATCGGCCTGTTCGGTGTGCTCCTCATCCTGAAGCCCGAAAGCGGCATGATGGACATCAAACTGGCGCTGCCGCTGTCAGCATCCGTGCTGTTTGCGCTCTATGTCATCGCCACGCGCCTCGTCAGTCGTGACGATGCGGCCGTGACCAGCTTCTTCTACACCGGTGCCGTTGGCGCCGCGGCGATCAGCCTTATCGGCCTTTTTTACTGGACCGCGCTGCCGGCAGGCGACTGGGGCTGGATGATCCTTATCTGCATCACCGGTGTCTCCAGCCATTATCTGCTGATCCGGGCCTATGAATATCTCGACGCCGTTGTCGTTCAGCCGCTTACCTATCTCCAGCTTGTCTATGCAGCGATCATCGGAGTTATGATCTTCGGGGAGACGCTGAAGCTGAATGTCGTCATCGGTTCCGTCATCGTTGCCGGAGCCGGCATCTTCACGGTCTGGCGCGAGCATGCGGTCGCGCGACGGCAGGCGGCCAAGGCTTCGTAACCCGCCTTACTCGAATTTTAGAGAAGCTCCTAAAAGCATTTCAATATCTTGGCGCTATCCTTCGCATGGTCACAATGCGGGCAAGGACATGAAAAACAATCTGCAAATGAAAACCCGGGCCACCGCCCGGAGCCGCTGCCGAATTTTTGGCACGGTCAAATATCTCAACAAGCAGGTGGACGGCCGTGTCGTCGATCTCTCGGCCACCGGTATTGCACTCGACCTCAAGGGGCCCCTCTATGCCGCAACGGGCAGCAAGGTCCGCATCGAATGCGACGATCTCGGGTCGCTCGAGGGAACCGTGCGCTGGTCGCATAATGGTCGCGTGGGTATCCAGTTCAGCCCGACATCGAACGCCACGGCGCAGGTGGCGTCCTACTTCCGGTTCTTCCATAAGGAAGTGAGACCGGTGCTTACGCGCTGATGTGCGACTAAGCGCCTGCGATAGAGCGCTCAAAAATTCTGGAAGAGCTGCCGGATAGTGTCGTAGCTCGCATTGGCGATCGATAGTGACTGCAGGCCGAGTTGCTCCTGCGTCTGCAGGGCCTGCAATTTAGTCGACTCCTCTTCCATGTCCGCGTCCACCAGGCGACTAACGCCGCGGGTCAGCGAATCGCTGAGGTTGGCGGCGAATTCATCCTGGAGCTGGATGCGCTTTTGCAGGGAGCCGAAAGCGGAGCCGACTTCTGTCATCTGACCGAGCATCTTGTCGACGACCGTTATCATGTCGGTGACCTCATCCTTCGTCGTCGAGGCGCTGAGGCTGATTTCAACCTGGCCGGTGGTGTCGCCGTTCCTGCTCTTCAGCAGAACGTAGTTCTGGCCGACGCCTGCCTCGATCGCGAATTTGTCTGAAGTCAGCACGCCATAGCCACCGGTCCCATCCGCCCTGTCATCGATCAGATATCGGGCATCCTTGCTCGAAAGAGGCCCGTTCGCCGGATCGTCGATATTATAGGTCATCTTGCCGATCTTGAGGCTACCGTCCTCGCCGCGGATGACGGAGGAGGGAATCTTCTGCGGCTGCAGTGGGTTGTCGCCGGTGTCGAGCACGATCCAGTTTTCACCGTTGAAGCTCGCCGCTTCGCCCGTCGAACGCAGCTCGCCCTTGAGCTGCTCGAGCTCGTCATTGATCTTTGTCTTGTCCACACCTTCCTCGGTCGCGGCCACCAGCTTTGCTTTGATCTTCGTCACGATGTCCACGGAGGCCGAAACGCTGGTATAGGCGACGTCCATCGTTGCGCCGGCAAGACCCAGGGCATCCTGAATGGCTGAAAGCGACTTGACGTCCGAACGGGTGGTCGTGGCAATCGACCAATAGGATGCATTGTCGTTCGCTTTCTGGACACGCAAACCGGTCGTCACGCGCGCCTGTGTTTCCGTCAGGCTCTTCTGCGTTGCCTGCAACGTATAAAGGGCCGCATCCACGGAAGTCCGCAAGAAAATACTCACGACGATCTAACTCCAACATTACAAAGTACAATTACTAAGAACAGCACATCCCTATCGCAGACCGCACAGCCTGCAATTTAGGACGTCAGCGAATTGGGAGTTTGTTCACGCAAGCAGGACCAAACTCTACTATCTGCTGCTTACATTAATTAGCGTTTATGCTTAAAAAATGCCTAATGTTCGGAAGCGATTTATCTTGATTTTTAAAAAATCTCAACCAGAGCGGGATACCGAAAGGGTGCGGTTTGCGGGCGACATCCCGCTCTAACTTTTTGATGTAGAGACGGATTCTCAGGTCGATTCGACCTGAAATCATCCGTCTCCACCGCGGGCGCCCATACGTGCCCGGGACCGGTCAACGGCTTGAAAAGATATCTATTCGGCCGCCTGTAGCTGTTCAGGCGGTGCTGTCGGCCGCCCCCTCGCCGCGTTGGACATTTCTTCATGCAGCCGCGCCTCTTCATGGGATTGCGGTTTGGCGAAGCGGGCGATCAGAAGATAGGCGACCGGGGTGATATAGAGCGTGACGAGCGTCGCAAAGCCGAGCCCGCCGACAATCACCCAACCGAGCGCGATGCGCGCTTCCGCCCCTGCGCCATGGGCGAAGACCAGCGGCACGCCGCCGAGAATGGTGGCAATCATCGTCATCATGACCGGCCGCAGCCGCAGCGCGCAGGCCTTCTCGATCGCTTCGCGCACATTCACACCGTGATCGCGCAGCTGGTTGGCGAACTCGACGATCAGGATGCCGTTCTTCGCCATCACACCGACAAGCAGCACCAGACCGATCTGACTGTAAATGTTGAGGCTCGAGCCGGTAATGATCAGCGCGAAGACGGCGCAGGCAAGGCCGAGCGGCACGGTCGACATGATGATGAGCGAACTCAGCACGCTTTCGAACTGGGCGGCAAGCACTAGGAAGATGATGACGATGGCAAAGCCGAAGGTCAGAGCCATGCCGCTGGAATTCTCTTCCAGTGTTGCTGCTTCCGCGAGCGGAACGAGACGCGCGCCTGGCGGCAATAGCGGCTCGGCAATCGCGGTCACCTGCTTGACGGCATCGCCGAGCGACATGCCGTCCTTCAAGCCGACGGTTATGGCGACCGAGGCAAGCTGTTGTTCGCGATTGAGCTGTGGCGCGACCGATCCCTCCTTCAGGGAGGCGATCACGGACATCGGCACGATCTTGCCGTCCCCGGTCTTCAGGAAGACGTTTTCGAGGTCGGTCGGATCATCGATCGGCCGCGTCGTCGAGGTGAGCAACACCGGATAGGCCTCGCCCGCCACGAAGACATCCACCACGGATCGCCCTTCAAGGAGCGACTGCATGGCTGTCGAGAGGCCGGTGATATCTATCCCGAGATCGGATGCGCGTTCGCGGTCGATTGCAACGGAGACCTGCGCCTGCGTCGGCTCGTCGGTCAGCCGCGGCGTATCATATTGCCCGGTCGCATCGAGCGTCTGAACCAATTTGCTCGCGGCTGCCGAAAGCGCCTCGTAGTCATTACCGACGAGCGCCATCTGCAGGCCGTTGCCGGCGCCGCGGATGCGCAGGCTGTTGGAGGAGATCGCGTTGCCGCGCAGCGCCGGTACTTTTGCCGCAGCCGCATTGATATCGGCGACGATCTCGCTTTGGCTGCGCTCGCGCTCGTCCCAGGGCGCCAGCGTCAGGACCATGAAGCCGCTGTTCAATGAGCCGCCCTGCCCCGAAATCGAAAAAATATTTCGGATATCGCCGCTGTCCACGAGCGGCTGCAGGTATTCTTCCACGCGCTGAAGCTGGTCGCGCGTGTAATCGAGACTCGATCCCTGCGGCGTCGTCATCCGCATCATCACCATGGCGCGGTCTTCGTTCGGTGTCAGCTCGTTCTTGACGTTCGCGAACGCCAGGAGAGCGGCAGCGGCAAATAGCGTCGAAAAGACGATGACCACCAGCGGAGCATTAAGACAGGCATGAAGCGTCTTGCGATAGATAGCGGCGAAAGCCTCGCCGAACCGACCCAATAATCCATGATCCTCCAGCATCTCCTTGGTGAGCATGCGTGAGGCGAGCATTGGGCAGAGCGTCAACGCTACGATCGAGGACAGGCCGACGGAGAAGGCGAGCACGAAACCGAATTCACGGAAAAGTCCACCGACCTGGCCCGGCAGGAAAGACAACGGTATGAAGACGGCAGCGAGCGTCGCGGTGGTCGCAATGACGGCAAAAAAGACCTCGCGGGTGCCGAGGACGGCCGCCGCGCGCGGACCCATTCCCTCGGAGCGACGACGCACGATATTTTCGAGAACAACGATGGCGTCGTCGACGACGAGACCGGTCGCCAGCACGATCGCGAGCAGCGTCAGGATGTTGATCGAGAAGCCGACCATGTAGAGCGCAGCTAGCGTTCCCGTCAGCGCCACCGGCATGGTCACCGCCGGAATGAGCGTCGCCCGCCAGTCGCGCAGGAACAGATAGATCACAACGGTCACGATCACCGCCGCCAGCACCAGTGCCAGCACGACTTCATGGATCGCGCCCTTGATGAAGACGGCATCATCGCTGGTGATTGCGATGCGCGTGCCTTCCGGCAGGGTCTTGGAAAGCTGCTCGACCGCCGCCTTCACGCCGTTCGAGATGTTGAGCGTATTCGATTGCGCCTGCCGGATGATGCCGAGGCCGACGCCCTGCACGCCGTTGGAGCGGAGCGCGGTCGATCCATCGCGCGGACCGAGGGTGACCGTCGCCACGTCGCCAAGGCGCACGCGGTCCTGGATGATCAGATTGAGAAAATCTTCCGGCTTCTGCAGGTTTGCCGTCGCGCGAACGACGATATCCTGAGTGGTACTCTTGAGAGAACCGGCGGGCACATCCAGCGCCGCGCTTTCGAGTGCCTGCGTCAGGTCGCCGATCGTCAGGCCGCGGCTTGCAAGCGCACTCTGATCCACGTCGACACGGAAGATCTTTTCCTGGTCGCCATAGGTCTCGACATCCGCCACCCCGTCGACGGCGGCAAGCCTGTCGCTGATTTCGTTTTCGACGAGTTGCGTCAGGTCGTCCATGTCAAGATTGGTCGAAGTGACCGCGAGACGCATGATCGCCTGGGAATCGGAGTCTGCCTTGACGATCTGCGGTGGATCGGCGTCGTCCGGCAACCGATCGGTGATGCGGCCGATCGCATCGCGCACGTCATTGGCGGCAACGGCAAGATCGGTGGCGTCGGAAAATTCCAGAGTGACCCGGCTTTGGCCGAAGGAGGAACGCGACGAGATCGACTTCAGTCCGCTGACGCGGGCAACCGCGCCTTCGATGACCTTCGTCAGCTCCTGGTCGATCGTCTGCGGTGACGCCCCGTCGAAGAGGGTCCGCACGGTAACCACGGGCCGGTCGACATCGGGCAGTTCGCGGACCTCGACGCCGAAATAGGCGGCAAGTCCCGCAACCACCATGAGTGTGTTGAAAACCAGCGCCAGGATCGGCCGTCGGACGAAAAGCGCCGTGAATGTCTGTTTGCCGGAGGCCGGATGGGTGTGGATCTCATCGGTCACGCTCATTGCGACGCGACCTCCTCGGTGCCGGCGGCATCATTGGCAAGGCGCACATTGCCGCCGTCCCGGACACGCTGGAGCCCCTGGGTCACGATTGCGTCGCCGTCGCTGAGATCGGCTTTTATCAATACGAAATCCGGATTCCGCTGAACGATGCTGACGCGCACCTTCCGCGACTTCCCGTCCTTGACCTGCCAGACGAAGGAACCTTGCGAATCCCATTGCACCGAGAGGGGATCGACGGCCGGATATTTCTCTCCCGGAAAGCGCATGCTGACGCTGAACGACATGCCGGCGCGCAGCTCGTCGGAAGCATTGTCGATGCGCGCCCTTAACCTGAGCGTCCGGCTTGCGGCGTCGATGCGGTTATCGATCGCCTCGACCTCGCCGGAGAATACCTGTCCCGGGCGCGCAACCGAGGTCGCCTCGACCGGCTGGCCGACGCTGACGGTATTGGCGAAGCGTTCCGGCACCCAATAGTCCACCAGGATTTCGGATCGGTCGTCGAGTGTTACGATGTTCGATGTGGTCGTGACGTTGTCACCGATGTTGACTGGCACGATGCCGACGATGCCGTCGATCGGCGCTGTTATATTGCGGCGCGCCAGATTGAGTTCGGCCGCCTGAAGCTGCAGCCGTGCGCCCTGCTCGGCGATCTCGGCGTCAAAGACGTCCATGCGAGACACGCTCGACTTGATGGTGTGGTAAAGTTGCGACTTCTCGACCGCGCTCTTCAGCGCCACCTCCGCCTGGCCGCGGGCGATGATCTGCTCCTCGCTGTCGAGCGTGGCAAGTACCTGTCCCTGCTTTACTGTGTCACCCGACTTGATCAGGATTTCGCGAATGGTGCCGGAGGCCTGCGGCGTCACGACGACGGAGCGAATGGCATCACCCGTGCCGATCGCGTTCAGCCGGTCATTGACGACTCCCTGTACGACAGCTCGCGTCACCACAAGCGGCGCCTGATTGCGTCCGCCGCCGCGGCGGCCCTGCCCCGAATCGCCCTTTGTTTCATGCTCTGTCGTTGCAGGAGCGATTGCGGCCACCAGTTCGGAAGGAACACCTGCTTTTTCCAGTATGGCGCCGGCACCGGGGACGAACATGACCCCTGCGGCAAAGCCGATGGCAATAATAACGAGAGAAAGAGCAAGCTGCTTCCAAAATGGCATTCACGTCTCCGAAAGGACTCAGGGCGTCGTTCAGGCGTCGGTCTATAGAGGCGTAAGGAAACATTTCCCGCCCGGGCACCGTAATATCATATTTTTGAAGCCCCTCGGCAAGCATAGGTGCCTGTTATTACAGAAATGTAATCTGAAGTATTGGTAACGAGATTGTGCTCATCCTTTGCCGGAAACCGGTAAAAAAGGCTGCGAGCCACACGCATCTGTTGACATCTGCCCGCCTCGCAAGGCGTAGGAATGAAAGCAGAACATCTTTTCTGGTCTTTCCCTACCGAATCACTACATTACGCGGCATGAGCAATAGTTTCGACGATATTCCCTTCTTCGACGAGGAGCCGGAGAATGCGCCGCGCAAGCCGGCCGCTCCGGCAGCGGCTCCGCGCGGCGGCATTGCCGCCCGCGCGATGGCTGCCCGTGACAGTATCCGCCACTCCTTTTCCTATCTCGACGGCCTTAACCCGGAACAGCGGGAGGCGGTCGAAACGCTGGAGGGACCTGTTCTCGTGCTTGCCGGTGCCGGTACAGGCAAGACAAGGGTATTGACGACCCGCATTGCCCATATCCTCAACACGGGCCGCGCCTTTCCATCGCAGATCCTCGCCGTCACCTTTACCAACAAGGCTGCGCGCGAGATGAAGGAGCGGATTGCCCATCTCGTCGGCGGCGCCGTTGAAGGCATGCCCTGGCTCGGCACCTTCCATTCGATCGGCGTCAAGCTGTTGCGGCGCCACGCAGAGCTTGTCGGCCTCAGATCGGATTTCACCATCCTCGACACCGATGACGTCGTTCGCCTCATCAAGCAATTGATCCAGGCGGAAGGCCTCGACGACAAGCGTTGGCCGGCCCGTCAGTTCGCCGGCATGATCGACACCTGGAAGAACAAGGGGCTCGGACCCGCCGATATCCCGGAGGGCGATGCCCGCGCCTTTGCCAACGGCCGCGGTCGCGAGCTCTACGCCGCCTATCAGGCACGGCTGACGACGCTCAACGCCTGCGATTTTGGCGATCTGCTCTTACATCCGATCGCCATGTTCCGCAGGAATCCGGACGTGCTCAAAGATTATCACGCTCGCTTCCGCTATATTCTCGTTGACGAGTATCAGGACACCAACACCGCTCAATATATGTGGCTGCGCCTGCTTGCGCAGCGGCCGAAGGGCGAACCGCAGAATGTCTGCTGCGTCGGTGACGACGACCAATCGATCTACGGCTGGCGCGGTGCGGAGGTCGACAATATCCTGCGCTTCGAGAAGGACTTTCCCGGCGCCAAGGTCATCCGGCTGGAGCGCAACTACCGCTCGACCGCCCATATCCTCGGCGCTGCCGGACACCTGATCGCGCACAATGAAGGCCGCCTCGGCAAGACGCTGTTCACAGACCGGCACGAATCCGAGGACGTCAAGGTCCAGGTGCACGCGGCCTGGGACTCGGAAGAGGAAGCCAGGGCGATCGGCGAGGAGATCGAGCAGCTTCAGCGCCAGCAACACAAGCTGAACGACATGGCGATACTGGTGCGCGCTTCCTTCCAGATGCGCGAGTTCGAAGATCGCTTTGTAACACTTGGCCTCAACTACCGCGTCATCGGCGGCCCTCGCTTCTATGAGCGCCTCGAAATCCGCGATGCGATGGCCTATTTCCGCCTCGTCTGCCAGCCGGCGGACGATCTCGCCTTCGAGCGTATCATCAATACGCCGAAGCGCGGATTGGGCGACACGGCGGTGCGCGCGCTGCATGACTATGCCCGCGCCCGCGATATTCCCATGTTTGCCGCCGCCGGCGACATGGTCGAGACCGACGAGCTGAAGCCGAAGGCGCGCAAGGCGCTTTTCGATGTCGTCATGTCCTTCCGCCGCTGGCAGAGCCTGCTCGAAAACACGCCGCATACCGAGCTTGCCGAGCAGATCCTCGAAGAGTCCGGATATACGGACATGTGGAAGAACGACAAGACGGCCGAAGCCCCGGGCCGGCTCGAGAACCTTAAGGAGCTCGTCCGATCGATGGAGGCTTTCGAGAGCATGCGCGGCTTCCTGGAGCATGTTGCGCTCGTCATGGAGGCCGACCAGAACGAGAGCATGGATGCCGTTTCGATCATGACGCTGCATTCGGCCAAGGGGCTGGAATTCGACACCGTATTCCTGCCCGGCTGGGAGGAAGGCCTCTTCCCGCACCAGCGCTCGCTTGACGAATCCGGTCGCGCCGGTCTCGAAGAGGAACGGCGCCTGGCCTATGTCGGGCTGACGCGCGCCAAGCACCGCTGTCACATCTGGTTCGTCTCCAATCGCCGCATCCACGGTCTTTGGCAATCGACGATCCCGTCGCGCTTCCTCGATGAGCTGCCGGAAAGCCATGTCGAGGTTGCGGAGATGGAACAGTCATACGGTGGCTACGGTCGCGGCGGCTACGGCCAATCGCGCTTCGACAAGGCCGATCCCTTCGCCAATTCCTATTCGACACCCGGCTGGAAACGTGCCCAGGCCAACAAAACCGACGCCACCCGCGACAACTGGGGCAATCGCTCGGGCTATGCCGTCGAACGCATCGGCTACGGCGAAAGCGGCCCCAAGGGCCGCACGATCGAGGGCGAGCTCGTCGCCAAATCCACATCCACCGAACCGTCTCGCTTTGCCGTTGGCGACCGGGTCTTCCACCTCAAATTCGGCAACGGCAATGTCTCGGCAATAGAGGGCAACAAGCTGACGATCGATTTCGATCGCGCGGGGCAGAAGCGGGTGCTCGACGGGTTCGTGGAGCGGGTGTGATCCTAATCAGCCCGTAGTCCAAATGATGCTTATTAGCCTTCGGCGCTGCCCATCGCGCTCACTATGTCATCCATCCTGCAGAGGATGGCATCTCCCATGAACGCCATATTGGCAAAGGATCGCTCCGCCGCCTCTAGGTGCCCGGTGCCACAGGCGTCGCGGATGACGATGGGCACCAGCCCCAGATCGGTCGCGTGCCTCACCGTCGGGTCGATGCCAATTTCGGTAGCAATGCCGCATATCGCGAAGGCAGTAAGACCGAGATCGCGCAGGATGATTGAAAGCGGCGTACCCTCGAAAGCCGAAAAGGTGATCTTGTCTAGGATTATTTCGTCGTCCCGCGGCCGAAGTTCGGGAACGATATCGAATCCTGGCGTTCCGCGGAGGAACCAGGGGCGCACGGCTTCCGGGTCGTCTGTTTTCTGCCAGGCCATCGCCTGCCGCAGCTGGAATGCTCCCATCAGCCGGCGTGGCACCGACATATGGCGCAGGAAAATCACGGGAAATCCGCCGGCCCTTGCTGCTTCCAGAACCTTCAGCACATTTGTCGTGATGCGATCACCGTCATCCAGCTGCCGGACAATTCCGACCTGCATGTCGTAGACAATCAACGCCATGCGGCCGGGATGGCAGAAATTCTCCATCGTCTTGCCTATCGTTACGGAAGCAATCACCGTCATCTCCATCTCATCGGAGCCGGCCGCAGCGTAATCCGGGGCATCGTCGACCGTAATCTCACCTGAATTTCGCGCCTCGCTCCGAAAGCAATCGTCGCAGCATGCTTCGATGACAATGGCTTTCGTCCTCGCAATAACATCCGACCGCGAAGTTGGTTGTATGAGAAAGCGCCGCCAGAACATCCAGCAACCTGCTCGTGTCCGGCGCGCTCATTTCCTTAAGATAGCCGCGTAAGAAACTATCCCATTCCGCCTGCGTCTCGGACGCACGGCCCTTCGACATCAATTCCTGGCTCGGCGCCAGCATTGGCAGCCAGACATCGAAATAGTTGCGGCTGGCGAACTCGCTCTTCGGCACGCCGCGCGGTGGGCGGCGGACCGTGCCGATGCGCAAACCCTCGTCGACGGCACGCGGGGAACCGAGTTGGACAACACTGATGGCCACCGATTTTTCTCCGTCCCGATTTAGATCCACCAAGCCAACAAAATACGCTACGGCGTGAGGCTCGCCAAGAAAAGGCTTTTTTCTCCGTGGCGAAAATGTCTGGAGTGCAAATATCGACGGAATTGTCTCGGTTAGATCGCGCGCGGCACCGTCAACAAGAGCGTTCCGCGTAAGGCGAAAACTCATCACACTCGATGTGGGTTGGTAGATGGACCTGGCCATGCGAAGGGGTGTCCGTAACGGCCGCAGGCGCCATGGTCACCGGAAGCGATGTTCCGGCATCCGCCAAATATCCCGCAAAGCCCATGCCGGCAATGAACGCCACCACTGCCAGTACAATCATCCGTTCGCCGAATGATAACGTCAGGGCACGGAGGTGATCGAAATAGTCGCGCTCTCCAATGCCACCGCCTTCCCCAGCATGGGATTCGCGGGGGTCCTGGTCCAAACCGTAGAAATCACGATTTTCCATAACATTCCCTCCCGGCCCGTTGGGACAGGTCCGTATCGCAGCGTGCAACCGCATGTGAGATCCGAGCACCGGCATTTAAAGGGCCGTTCCGCAAACGCACTGTTCAGAAAATACGCCCAATCGGAGTAGAAAGTTGCAGTCACCCTGCCCAAAAGATGGAAATCTGCTGGCCGAAAGGCTGAGTAGAACAAGCCGGCGATCGATCTCCACGACGGAGCAAGCGGGACCTTCCGAACCTTGTCGATGCCGCCGATCATTTCTATATATTGTGGTGAGTGAGCAGTTCGACCGGGTCTTGGTTTTCGAGTTCGCTGCACTGCGGCAAAGCGCCGCCTTTATGGCAATCTTTTATCTTGATCCCTTTTCCGTCGCTTGGCATCGTGTTGCGCAAGCAAAAGGATCTAGCATGAAGGCATTGCTCTTGACCGATATCCAGATCGGCTTCTGTCCCGGAGGCAATCTGCCGGTTCCGGAAGGCCACGAAGTCGTACCTGTCGCCAATGCGCTGATCGAGGGCGGTTACTATGACCTCATCGTCGCTTCCCAGGACTGGCATCCGCCCGGCCATGGGAGTTTCGCGTCTTCTCACCCGGGCAAGGAACCCTTCGAAATGGGCACGCTTTCAGGCAAGCCTCAGATGCTGTGGCCGGACCACTGCGTGCAGCACACCCCAGACGCCGAGCTTCATCCCGACCTGAAGGCAGAGGAGATCGATCTCATCCAGCAGAAGGGCGAGAGTCCCGAGGTCGATAGTTATTCCGCCTTCCGAGACAATGACAAAGAAGCGCTGACCGGCCTCGCCGATTTTCTGCAACAACAGGGCGTCACCCATCTCGATCTCTGCGGACTGGCGACCGATTATTGCGTCAAGTTTTCCGCGCTCGACGCCCTTGAACTGCTGCCTGGCGTGAAAGTCCGTGTCATCGAGGATGCGAGCCGCGGGATCACGCCGGAAGGCGTACAGGCCGCGATGGAGGAAATGCGCCAAAACGGCATTGAGATCGTCACCAGCGAGCAGATACTCGCGACCAGGCAGGAACTCGTGCCGTAGCCGGCCGATCGCCGCAGTCGGATTTGCATTTTTGCATCGCGCGGGCTAGAGGCTCCCCTGAAAACTGGAGGAGCGGATATGGAGATCATCAAGACCATCCCCGAGCTGCGCGCCCGCCTTTCGAAATCTCGCCGGGACGGAAAGAGTATCGGTCTGGTGCCGACGATGGGCTATCTGCATTTCGGCCATATGGAACTCGTCTCCCGCGCCAGGGGCGAAAACGACGTCACGGTTGTGTCGATCTTCGTCAATCCACTGCAATTCGGCGCCAACGAGGATCTGGCGAAATATCCGCGTGATCTTACCCGTGACAGCGCCATGCTGGAGGCGGCCAATGTCGACATTATCTTCGCGCCCGGCGTGGAGGACATGTATCCTCGCCCCATGCAGACCGTGGTAGACGTGCCGAAGCTTGGAAGCGAGTTGGAGGGAACTGTCCGTCCAGGCCATTTCGCAGGCGTTGCGACTGTGGTTACGAAGCTCTTCAACATCGTTCAGCCGGATGCCGCCTATTTCGGCGAGAAGGACTACCAGCAGGTCGCCATCATTCGCCAAATGGTGGAGGATCTCGCCCAGCCGGTTCGCGTCGTTTCCGTACCGACGGTGCGTGAGGCTGACGGTCTCGCCTGCTCCTCACGCAATGTCTACCTCTCGAAAGAGGAGCGGGCCGCAGCCGTCATCGTGCCGAAGGCGCTTGCCGAGGCGGAACGGCTTATCCTCGAGGGTGCTGATGATCCCGCTGTGCTCGAGGCCGCCATTCGCGCCTTCATCGAGACGGAGCGGCTGACTGTGCCGGAGGTCGTCGCCGTGCGCGATCCCGAGACGCTGGAATCGCTGATATCGGTCAAGGGCAGGCCGGTTCTCGTCGCACTCTTCGTGCGCATCGGAACGACACGCCTTCTCGACAACCGTGTCATCGGCGGGAAGGCCAACGACAATGTGAGGGCTGCCTGAGATGAGCACGCCCAGCCGGAAGAAGCGCATTACGCCCGCAGAAATCGAGGCCATGAAGGGCACGCGGCCTATCGTGTCGCTCACGGCCTATACGACGCCGATCGCCCGTCTGCTCGATCCGCATTGCGATTTGCTGCTGGTCGGAGATTCCCTCGGCATGGTGCTTTACGGCATGGAGACGACCGTCGGCGTCACGCTGGAGATGATGATCGCCCATGGCCAGGGTGTCATGCGCGGTGTGAAAAATGCCTGCGTCATCGTCGATTTGCCTTTCGGCTTCTATCAGGAATCAAAGGAGCAGGCCTTCCGCAGTGCAGCCAGCATCATGAAGGAAACCGGCTGTGACGGCGTCAAGCTTGAAGGCGGCGAAGAAATGGCCGAGACGGTCGCGTTCCTGACGAACCGCGGTATCCCCGTCTTTGGCCACGTCGGCCTGATGCCGCAGCAGGTCAACACCACCGGCGGCTTTCGCTCGCTCGGGCGCACGGAAAAGGAAGTGGCGACGATCCGCCGTGACGCCGCAGCGATCGGCGAAGCTGGCGCCTTCGCAATCGTCATCGAGGGCACCGTCGAACCGCTCGCCCGCGAGATCACCGCCTCGCTGTCGATCCCAACCATCGGTATCGGCGCCTCGCCTGCCTGCGACGGCCAGATCCTGGTTTCCGACGACATGCTCGGTCTCTTCAATGATTTCAAGCCGCGCTTCGTCAAACATTTCGCCGAGCTTGCGCCTATCGTCTCGAAGGCTGCGGAAGACTATGCGAACGAAGTGAAGGCACGGACCTTCCCAGGCGCCGAGCACACGTTCCAGATCAAGCGGCAGGGCTAGCTACTCACTGTCTTCCCCAAGCAGAGAGATCATGCTCTGCAGGGTCCGAACGGTGCTCGCCTTATCGAGCTTGTTCAGATCAAGAACGATGCGAACCCCTGCTTGCTCCTCGCGAAGCACCTTGGCCTGGCTCTTCTGCCTGTCCAGCCGGTCGATCGCCCTGTAATTGCGAACGGGCTCCGGGAATCCCTTGACTTGAACGGAGGGCTGCTCCTCGGCCAGGATCACATCCTTAACCAGCGAGTATGTTTCGTGGCTCATCAGGATACTGCCCGGCTGACCATGGGACTGGAGCCGGGCTGCCAGATTCACGGGACTGCCGATGATGGTGTAATCCATCCGGTCCTCGCTTCCGAAGTTGCCGACGGTGCAGAAGCCAGTGCTGATCCCGATGCGCAGCTGAAAAGGTTTTTCCAAACCAGCATCGCGCCATTCGAACTGGAGATCGCTCATCCGCCGTTGCATCTCGACTGCCATCTCCACACAGGCCAGAGCATCCTCCTTGATGCCCTTCGTCTGAGGGTCGCCGAAGAAAGCCATGATCGCGTCGCCGACATATTTATCGATGGTCGCGCCATATTCGAGCGCGATCTTCGACATCTCCGTAAGATGGTGGTTGAGCAGCGCCGTCAGCTCCTCGGACTCAAGGCGATCGGTCGTCGCAGTGAAATCTGCGATGTCCGCAAACAGAACAGTTAACTTCTTGCGGCTTGAGGCAATCTCGACGCTGCGCTCGCCGCGGAATATCGACGAATAGACCTGGGGCGACAGATACTTCGACAGTTTCGTCGAGAGTACCTCAAGTTCCCGTTTCTGCTCGCTCACGAGCTGATTGGCGAGCGCCGCCTTGCGGTTGGCTTCGCGCAATTCCTCTTCAGCGCGTTTGATATCGGTGATGTTGGTGTAGACAGCCACCGTGCCGCCTTCCGTCGTCTTGCGCTCGCTCACCTGGATCCAACGGCCGTCAGCACGACGTTGAAGATGCGGCTCGCCGGGATTCCGATGCTTCGCCAGGCGCTCGGCGATCCACTCGGCCTCGCATCCTTTGGCATCCTCCACCAAGCCTTGCTTCACTGCATTCCCAATCAATGTCTCATAGGATGTGCCGGGCTTGGGCGTACCCGTGCCGGGATAGAGAAGGTCGCCATAGACGCTGTTGCAGATAACGAGACGGTCTTCCGCGTCATAGAGGGAAAAGCCCTCCGGAATGGATTCAATGGCATCACTCAGACGTTGCTCGCTGCGCCGGAAAGCGATCTCCGCCTCCTTCGGTGCGGTGACGTCGCTCCAGGAACCCACCACCTCGACCGGCTCGCCATCGCGGTTCCGGATGAGATGTTGTTCATCGATCACCCAGCAGTAGCTGCCGTCCTTTTTGAGGAATCGGTATTCGATCGTATGCCGCCCGTTCTTGTAGAGCTCGACCGACTTAGCCTCGATGCGAGCACGGTCGTCGGGATGCACGCAACGCCACCAGAAATCTGGATTTTCGAGATACTCCTGCGGCTCGTAACCAAGCCAATCCCGAACGTTCTCACTGACGAATGTAGGAGCAAAATCTCCCGTCGCTTTGTAGCTATAGATCACCGCCGGCGCGCAGGAGAGGAGATGCACCAGGCGCTGTTGTGCCGCGACCAGAGCTTCACTGAGCTGTCTGCGCTGACTGATGTCGCTCCAGGAACCGACCACTTCAATCGGATCGCCTGCTGCCGTGCGGATCACCTGCAGATCATCACTCACCCAGCAAAAGGAGCCGTCCTTCTTTCGGAATCGATATTCGCTACTGAGGCGCTCCTCCTCAAAGAGGCGCGCGTAGGCGCTGAGAATACGCGGCGCGTCCTCCGGATGGATCCGGCTCTGCCAGAAGTCCGGGCTATCGAGATATTCCTCACGCTCATACCCGAGCAAGTCCTTCACATTCTTGCTGATGAAAGTCGGCCCGTAGTCACCGGTCGCCCGGAAACTGTAGGTCACCGCCGGTGAGCTGGAGAGCAAATGCTCGATGCGCTGGTGGGCGGCGGCGGCCGCTTCTTCCGCCCGCTTGCGCTCGCTGATGTCACTCCACGAACCAGCCACTTCCAAGGGTTGCCCGCTCTTGTCCCGGATCAGGCGTTGTTCGTCGTTGACCCAGCAGTAAGTGCCGGCTTTCTTGAGAAACCTATATTCCGCCGTGTGGCGATCGTTTTTATATAGCTGTATGGATTCGGCCTCGACCGCTGCAAGGTCATCGGGGTGGACGCAGCGCCGCCAGAAGTCGGCGCTTTCCAGGTATTCCTGCGGCTCGTAACCGAGCCAGTCGCGGATGTTTTGGCTGACAAAGGTGGGCGCGAAATCCCCAGTCGCCCGGTAGCTGTAAATCACCGAAGGGGCAGAAGACAACAGGCGCACAATACGGTCCTGGGCGGCGACGAGCGCCTCGCCGATCTGCTTGCGCGCCGTGATATCGTTCCACGAGCCCACGACTTCCGCCGGATCACCCGTCGCGTCCCGTATCAACTGCAATTCATCACTGATCCAGCAATAGCTGCCGTCTTTCTTGCGGAAGCGGTATTCAATGCTGAGCCGGCCGTCGGCAAACAGGCGCGAATACTCACCAAGGATCCGCTCGCAATCATCGGGATGAACACGGCTGCGCCAGAAATCCGGCCCATCGAGATATTCCTCCCGGTCGTATCCGAGGAGGTCCTTCACATTCCGGCTGATGAACGTCGGCGCATAGTCACCGGTCGCCTTGAAGCTGTAGATGACAGCTGGAGAACGTGTTAGCAGGTGCTCGACGCGCTCATGCGCGGCCGCTACGGCTGCTTCTGCTTTCTTCCGCTCGGATATGTCGCCCCAGGAGCCGACGACCTCCGCCGGTTGGCCGTCAGGGTCCCGAATAAGGCGCTGTTCGTCCACCACCCAGCAATAGGTGCCGTCTTTCTTCGCAAAGCGATACTCGACCGTGTGGCGGCCCTTCTTGAACAGTTGAACCGACTGAGCCTCCACCGCTGCGACATCGTCGGGGTGGACACAGCGCCACCAGAAATCGGGGTTTTCGAGATATTCCTGCGGTTCGTAGCCGAGCAGATCCCGGATGTTCTCGCTGATGAAGATCGGTGCGAAATCGCCCGTCGCCTTATAACTGTAGATCACGGCCGGCGAGCTGGCGAGCAACTGGGCCAGACGCGCATGCGCTGCCGCTGTCGCCGCCTCCGCGGCCCTTCGCGCGGTGATATCGCTCCAGGACCCGACGATTTCCAGAGGTATGCCGCTCGGACTTCTGATCAGCCGCTGCTCGTCATTGACCCAGCAATAGGAGCCGTCTTTCCGCCGGAAGCGATACTCGACTGCATGCACGCCATTTTGGAAGAATTTTGAAATCGCTTCTTCGACCCGAGCGAGGTCGTCAGGATGGACGCGGTCTCGCCAAAAGGAGGGATCTTTCAGATAGTCGGCAGGCGGGTAGCCGAACACATTCTGAATGTTGTCGCTGACAAAAATCGGGGCAAAATCGCCCGCCGCCTTGAAGCTGTAGACCACCGCCGGAGACGAACTGAGCAGGCGTGCCAAGCGCTCATTGGCTTCAGCCTGTACCTCTTTGAGTTGCCGGTGCACCCGGCTCTCGTGATCGCGTGTGGCTTTCCTGAGGGTCGCTTCGATGACAGCAGCCGCATTGTCATCGTTGAAAGCTTCAGGATCGAGATGCAGGGTTTGATGCAGTGCGACCGTGGCATTCTTGGCGTATTCCCTCAGAGTCGTCATGACGTCCCCTCGCAACGCGAATGTGCGGCATTCGGCAGAGGAATCCAGTCTCGACAAAAACGCAAAGAAAGTCGTCCTGACCGTATTCTGTCTGTCTGGTCAAAATGTACTTCCTTCATCTCCTCCGGCAAAAGAAAAAATCAGCGAACGTGCCAACGCCCGGCAGGCGCAGGAATAAAGTTCCGATGCCCTATTCGTCCTCTGGCCGCCGTTCGAGGAGATAAATATCTTCGGCAACATCTTCCATCCTTCTGACCAAAGCCGCATGGGCGTCTCGCAGGCCCTGATTATAATAATGCACTCCGATTTCGGCGCTAAAGAAATCCAACAGGAATTCTGCCGGCAAGTCGCCGATCCTCTGGTCGAGTTCGCTTTCAAAATATTGCCGAATGCGGGCGACAATCGCCGCCTTTTCCTCCTTGGAAAACACGATCTTTTTCATTCTTTTCTCCTCATCTTCGAAGTCGCTCTCTGGCGGATCGTTCAGCCAAATCAATTGATTCATCAAGTAAATTGAATTGCGGGCATCTCATATGGACCGTAGAGCTCCTGACGATCCTCGGAGCGTACGGAATATGAGTCGAACAGAATTTTTGGAAGGCTTGCGGGGCGGTTTTGCCGTTGCCGTCGCCTCAGCGCCGTTCGGTGCCCTTTTTGGGGCGCTTGCGGTCGACAACGGCATGACGCTTGGCGAAGTGGCGCTCATGAGCGGTACCGTCTATGCCGGCGCCAGCCAGATGGTCGGCATGCAGCTCTTCGGCCAGAATGTCCCGGCCTGGGTGATTGTGATGTCGATCCTTGCCGTCAACTTCCGCCATGTCCTCTACTCCGCTGCAATTGCCCGCTATATCCGGCATTTCTCCGGGCTGCAGAAATTCTTTACCTTCTTTCTGCTCGTCGACCCGCAATTTGCCGAGACCCTCAAGCGCGCGGAAGCGAGAAAACCGATTACCTTTGTCTGGTATCTCGGTTTCGCGCTGATCATCTATTTCCCCTGGGTGATCATGAGCGTCATCGGCGGCTTGCTCGGAAGCCTGATCGGTGATCCGAAGTCGATCGGCCTCGATATTCTGCTGCCGATCTATTTCATGGGCATCGTCATCGACTTCCGCAAGCGCGACAATTTCCTGCCGGTCGTTGCCGCCAGCGCCGCCGGCTCCACCGTCGCCTACCACTATGTCGGCTCGCCGTGGCATGTGAGCCTCGGGGCACTTGTCGGCATTGTCTTGGCCGCCCTGCTTCCGCCGGCCAAGTCGAACCGCAAGCCGAACATCGCCGCCGAAGGCCACGAGGTCTGATGATGGCACAGTTCGATCTTCACATGGTGCTCATCATCCTCGCCGCTGCCGTGGTTACCTATATGACGCGCATTGGCGGCTACATACTGATCACGCGCATGACCCGCATTCCGCCGCGGATGGAGGCGGCGTTGAACGCCGTTCCCGCCGCCGTGCTGACGACGCTCGTCGCGCCGAACTTCTTCGACGGCAACTGGGATACAAAAATCTCCATGCTCGTGGCACTCGCCATAGGGCTGCGCTTCTCGCATACCCAAATGCTCATCGCAGGCTGGGCGGTCGTCATGGCTTGGCGCCATTTCATTGGCGGCTAAGGCTTCTAGGCACAAGTAGAACCGCTTGAACGCAGAAGGAATGGGGGACGGAGCCGCTCAAAATTCGAGCGGCAGGGTCGCATTCTCCAGCCACGCCCGGACATCGTGGTCATGGATCAGCGGCATCAACGCCTCGCGCGTTCTCAGGTGATAATCGTTGAACCAATGCAGTTCCTCGCGCGTCAAAAGCTCGGGGATGACGAGGCTGCGATCGATCGGGCAGAACGTCAGTGTCTCGAAGCCAAGCATCGGCATATCGCCACCGTCGATCGCCTCCGCACCGCGGACGTAGACGAGGTTCTCGATACGGATGCCAAAGCTGCCGGGACGATAGTAACCCGGCTCGTTTGAAAGGATCATGCCGGGCAGCAGTTCCTGCGTCGACAGGCGGGAAATGCGCTGCGGCCCCTCATGCACGGAAAGGTAGGAGCCGACACCATGGCCGGTGCCATGGGCGAAATCTGCTCCGGCTTTCCACAGCGCAATGCGCGCCAACGGATCGAGATCGCAACCGCGCGTCCCCTTCGGGAAACGCGCCATGCTGATAGCAATCATGCCTTTAAGGACGAGCGTGAAGAACAGCCTTTGTTCCTCGGAAACCGTTCCGATGCCGACGGTGCGGGTGATATCCGTCGTGCCATTGATGTACTGTCCGCCGGAATCGATCAGGAAAAGCTCTCCGGACTGGATCAACCGGTCGGTTGCGGTCGTGACGCGGTAATGCATGATCGCCGCGTGTTCGCCGGCGCCGGCGATCGTGTCGAAGGAAATGTCTTTGAGCGGATTCTGCATGCTTTGGCCGACGCTTGCGCGGGCGGCTTCCAGCCGCTCTGCCGCAGCGATTTCGGTGATCGTTCCCGGCTTGGTCTCAGAAAGCCAGTAGAGAAAATCGACCATCGCCGCACCGTCCTGAAGATGGGCAGCGGCCGAACCGTTGATCTCGGTCGAATTCTTGGTGGCGCGCGGCAACTTCGCCGGATCGGTTCCTTCCACCACCTCACCCCATTCGCGACGAATGAGATCGGTAAGCGCATAAGGCGTGAGGTCGGGATCAACGAGAATGCGTCCGCCGTCCTTGGAAGCCGCCGCCAGCCTCTCGGAAAGTTCGGTCGGATCACGCTGGTCGCAAATCTGCGCCAGATAGGCTTCCGCCTCGATGCCGGTCTTGCGCTTGTCGAGAAAAAGATCGGCCTCACCATCCGCATAGATGATCGCTCGGGCCAACGGATGGGGCGTATGTGGCACGTCCGCGCCGCGAATGTTGAAGATCCACGCCACCGAGGACGGGTCAGTGATCAGCGCCGCATTGACGTTCTTCTTGCCGAGATCGGTCGCGATTGCCGCGATCTTGTCGCTGGCGAGCAGGCCCGCCTGGGCGATGTTCTGGATGGTCACGGCGCCCAGCGGTTCGGCCGGCCGATCCGTCCACAGCCGGTCAAGCGGATTGTGCGACGGGAAAACAAGCTCACCGCCGATTTCGCCGAGCGCCTTCTCCAGCCGACGCACTTCTGCGCCCGTGTGCAGCCAGGGATCGATGCCGAGGCGAAGACCTTTCTTTCCATGCTTGCCGAGCCAGACATGCGGCGGCTCGCCCACCAGATCACCGCCGGTGAAAACATTGCGATCCACCTGTTCGGCGAGTTGGGTCACATAACGTCCGTCGACGAAGACAATGGCTTCAGTCTGCGTGACCAGAGCGATGCCGGCCGACCCGGTGAAGCCAGTCAACCATGCGAGCCGCTCGGAGCCCGCCGGGACATATTCGCCCTGATACTCATCGGCGCGCGGAACGAGAAAGGCATCGATGCCGAGATCGGAGAAACTTGCCCGCAGTGCCGTAACTCGGTCGCGACCGAATTGTGGCGTGGACGTCACTTCAAAAGACTGGAACATGCTGAAACCCGAATGAGTTGGCGCGAATCCGCGCGAGAACCGGAGGGCATGTTATCCGCAAATTGCTGGCGATGGGAGCAAAAGAGGAATGTTTTTCAAACAGCGGTCCGTTCAGGAATCGGGCAGCAATAAGGCGAGATTTCGTCATCTGGCATGCTTTATGCATCCGGCGCATGGCACCCATGAAGGAAACCCTCTGCCTCGGCGTTTCGCAATCGTTATATAGGCGGCATCGCAAGGGTTTGAAAACAAGCCTGAATTCAAAAGGAAACGAAAATGACCGCCTCACTCTCCCGCTTCGCTTACAGCAGCCCTGCACTGGCTGGCGAACGCCGGACTGTGCACCATGTCATCGGCTCGCGCCGTCCTCTTGCGGAAGACGGCCTCAAGATGCTCGGTGCAGGCGGCAAGGATATTCGCCACAAGGGCGCAACGAGCTATCCGTTCTGAAGTATCGTCTGTCCGGTACTCCTCTCCTCCCTCCTCCGGACAGAAGAGCAGAACAGGTGGACCCGCTTGAGCATTCTCCTCCTCCTCCTCGAGCTCGCGGGTAGACCGGGTAACCGGTCAGCAGGCGGTGCCTTTGGCACCGCCTTTTGCTTTTCCGGAATAAGCCGCGCGTTTAGAGCGGGATGCCGAAAAGTATGTGCGGCTTTCGGGCGACATCCCGCTCTAACTTTTGATTTAGAAGCGGATTCAGATTTCAGGTCGATTCGACCTGAAATCATCCGGCTCTAGGGGCGATCGAGGTGAATGGTAACCCAGCCATTGCGCCAGATCGTGCGTACATGCCGAAGGTTTATGCCATTATAGGCCGCGAGCACTTTCCAGCGCTGTTCGGCGAGAATTCCCGAAAGGATCACCGAGCCGCCGGAGCTCAGGTTTTCAACGAGTTGCGGAGCCATCTTCATCAGCGGTCGGGCAAGAATATTGGCGATGATCAGATCGAAGGGGCCATGACGTGAAAAGGCCGTCGAATGAAAGCCGGGCGCCACTTCCATAAAAATGCCTGAGGCAATGCCATTGCGACGAACGTTCTCCCGCGCCACGCGGACGGCAATCGGATCGATATCTGTCGCAAGCACCGGAACGTTCTTCAGCTTGCGGACCGCGATCGCCAGAACGCCGCTCCCCGTGCCGAGGTCAAGCGCCTTTGCCACCGGCCGGGCCCTGACGACCTTTTCGATCATCTCAAGGCAGCCAGCAGTCGTGCCGTGATGACCGGTACCAAAGGCCTGGCCGGCATCGATCTCGATAGCAATGTCGTTCGGCTGCACCTTGTCCCGGTCATGCGAGCCATGAACCAGGAAGCGCCCTGCCCTGACCGGCTTCAGCCCCTCGAGGGACTTCGCGATCCAATCGACATCGGGAATGACTTCTTTCTCGATCACCGCGTCCGGAAAGGCAGGCTGCAGCAAGTCTCTAAGGCGGCCGCGGATTGCGCTCTCCTCATTCGCCATGAGATAAACCGAAGCCTCCCAGACGTCGCGCTTCTCGTCTACTTCGGTGGTGGCGATCGCATAGTCCTCGTCTTCGAAGGCAAGCGTCATGAGATCAAGAATCTGTTCGGCCTTCTTCTCGGTCGTCGTCACATAAAGGCGGATTTCACTCACGGCAGGCTGTCTTTCCAATGGTTCATTCGGCACCGTCGATCCAGACCGGCGGTGGGGTATCATAGCCCGCGACAGCACGCAGCAAGCGGCGGGTGACGGGTGGAACGCGCAGCAGGATTGGGATGACCAGATTGCGCAATCCGATTGCCATCGGATTCTTCATCGTGACGAGCGACGTCAGGCCATAGGTCTGCTTCAAGACCGTCTTCACGGCCGGCATCCGGCGATCCGAATACTCCTGTTCGCGGCCCTCCGCAATCAGATAGGCGAGCCAGCAGGCGTCCTCGATACCGAGGTTCATGCCGCGTGCGCCCGCAGGCGAATGAATATGCGCGGCATCGCCGGCAAGAAAGACATTGCCCTTCGACATGCGCTCGACATGACGGAAGTGAATGCGAAATTGCGAAGACCAGACGCGATCGGCCACGGCGACCGGATGAACAATCCGGCTTTCGAAATCGGAAAGCGTCGAAATGAATCGCAAGGTGTCCGGCGCGACCGGCAATCGTCCCACCATGCCTGGATTGAAGAGTAAGATCTCGGCAAAATCCGTCTCCACTGGGCTCACGTAACGGAAATCGGCGAGGTAGAAATTGCTTTCCAGCGATTCGCCGGGAAAGCCAAGACCCACGGCCTGCCGTGCGGCGGAATGGGCGCCATCCGCGGCTATGAGAATATCCGGGACAACGACCTCGGTGGCATTGTCCGGATAACGCAACGTGACCTGCGGCCGAAGCAAGTCACCGGAAACCGTGTCGAGCTTCACATTCCATTCCGGCGAGAGGCCATACTCGGCCAGTCTTTTGACCAGCAGCCGCTCCGTCATTCCCTGAGGCAGACCGCAGATCGCGCCGAAGCGGCCTGGTATTTGCCCCGTATCCAGCGATATCAATGTCTTGCCGCCGTCCTTTATGCGGAAATTCCTGATCGGCTGGGCTTTCTCGAGAATGAGATCAGTGACGCCAGACGGCGAAAGCAATGTCAGACTTCGGGCGTTGATCCCAAGAGCACGGCTTTCCACAAGAGGAACCGGGCCTTCGGCATCGTCCACGATTCGCGGCTTAAATCCTCGCCGCGCCAATTCGACGCCTGCGGTCAGGCCGACGGGGCCGGCACCTGCAATCAGGACATTTCGTCCGTCCACCCCCATCGCTTCGCTACCCCTTCGTGATGAGGTTCTCCAGCTTTTTCACCGCAGTATCGGGATTCTCACCATAGGCGATCGTGCCGGAAAAGCGACCGCCGGAATCGAGCAGGAATACCGAGGCGGTGTGGTCCATAGTGTAATCGCCGTTCGGATTCTTATCGTCGACAGGCACTTTCTTTACGTATACGCGAAAGCCCTTGATGACATCGGCGATCTTCTCCGGCGGGCCGGAAATGCCGACAATTCGCTTAGAAACATTGGAGACATACTGGTTCATGATCTCCGGCGTGTCACGCTCCGGATCGACGGTGACAAAGTAAGCCTGTAGCTTCGAACCGTCAGGATCGACCTTCTCCATCCAGCCACTCAGTTCGAAGAGTGTGGTGGGGCAGACTTCCGGGCAATGGGTGAAGCCGAAGAAAAGCGCCGTCGGCTTTCCCCGAAACGCTTTCTCGGTGATCGGCTGACCGTTCTGGGCCACCAGCGTGAAAGGCACGCCGAACGGACCTTCGGCTACCACGTCCCTGGTCTTTGTGATCTCAAGTGTCGCCACGCCCAACGCGACAGCCAGGATCACCACGGCAATCCAGATGACAATACGGAATATCTTCATCGTCCCAGTCCTTATTCGGCGACAGCCCTTTGATCACCGTCCACCTCATGCCGCGTGATATCGTCCCGGATTTGCAAGCGCAATTCAACAAGTCGTTTTAGCCGAGGCCGCGCGCATTTGTCTCGGTTTTGCAACCTTTCGTCCTTTCTCACACGCATGGTCCGCGCGCGCCACCCACCTGGCGAAGACTCAAACAGCGTTAGCGAAAATTTAATGCCGGATAGCTATTTTTAGGGGGCGTTAGCGGCCTTTGATGCCGCAAGGACATGACGTCTGCCCGAAAGTGTTGCGTCTCGGATTTCCGCATGAACGGCAAACACGGTGACTGCCGCGGAGGCAGGGAGGACAGATTTTCATGTCGGAATCGACGTTGCGTCGGAACCTTTCGGTTAGCCGAAGGCTCTGGACATTGGCGGCTGCCGCCTTCGCGGGAATTGGATCAATGCTGGCGATCGGCTGGTATGAAAGCGTCCAGGTCGATGCCGCGCTTCATCGGGCAACCGACATTCAGAACAATGTAGACCACATCAGCGAGATGCGCCTCGCCAATCTCGATCTTGTTTTGGCGGCCATGGATACGATCGTCGACCGAGACGAGCGTGTCGTTCAACCTGAGCGCCTGGATACGATCCGCAAGTCGCTGGATAGCCTCTCCTCCGGATCGAAGGAACTCGGCCTGATTGCGACGGAACTTGGTATGCCGAACTTCCTTGCATCCTACGATTCCGACGTTGCCGTCATGCGCCAGGCCATTCAGGTCGACCTGAAGAAGATGATCGAAGGAGGCGCCGATGACGCCACATTCGACAAGATCGATGACGCCATCGACGGAGCCGGCGAAAAGCTGAGCGCCACTCTGCAGAAACTCGCGACCGACGGCAGCGCGCTGGCCGAGCAACGTGTGAACGAAGCTACGGCCATTTCCAGAGGATCTCTCTACTATCAGGTTTCGCTTGGCATCGGCGCCCTAATTCTCGTGGCTGTCCTTCAACTCATCCATGGCGGATCGATCCGCCGCGGCATCACGGCGGTCCGTCTCAGTATGCAGCGGATAGTCGACGGCGATTATGCCGGCAATATTGAAGGCGTCGAGCGTGGAGACGAGATCGGCGACATGGCGCGCGCGGCCGATACGTTCCGGATCGCAGCCATGGAAAAGCTGGCGCTCGAACAACGCAGCGAAAGCGAGCGCCGTCAGAGCGACCTGGAACGGCGCGAACGCGAGGCAACGAAACTTGCCGAGACAGAGGCGACCAACTCCGCCGTAGACGCCCTGGCGCAAGGTTTGAACAGGCTTTCGGACGGCGACCTGACCGTGATGATAAACGAGCCCTTTGGACAAGAGATCGATAGGCTGAGGGCCGACTTCAATCAAACCTCAACACGTCTGCTTCAGACGATGACCGCGATCGCGAGTAATACGCGCTCCATCCAGGCAAATAGCCACCAGATGCAGGCAGCAGCCAATGACCTTGCGAAACGGACCGAGCAGCAGGCCGCTTCGCTGGAAGAGACGTCGGCTGCGCTCGACCAGATAACGGCAACCGTCCGCAGCGCCACGGCACGTGCCGAGGAGGTCGGTCACATGGTTGCCCATACCCGGCAGAGCACGGAGAAATCCGACATCATCGTCAATGACGCGATGGCCGCCATGCAGCGGATCGAAACTGCTTCACGCGAGATCGGCACGATCATCAACGTGATTGACGAAATCGCGTTCCAGACCAATCTCCTGGCGTTAAATGCCGGTGTCGAGGCAGCCCGGGCCGGTGAAGCGGGCAAGGGTTTCGCAGTTGTCGCGCAGGAAGTTCGCGAACTCGCCGGACGCGCCGCGGGAGCTGCCAAGGACATCAAGGCGCTGATCGGCAAATCGGGACAGGAAGTGCGCAACGGCGGCGAACTGGTCACGGCCGCCGGCGAAGCGCTCCGCCAGATCGGCGAAGATGTTTTGCGCATCGATGAACATGTTAAATCAATCGTAACCTCTGCGCGCGAACAATCCGTAGGACTGAGTGAGATCAATTCGGCCATCAGCCAGATGGATCAAGTCACGCAGAAGAACGCAGCCATGGTGGAAGAGACGAACGCCGCCAGCCACACGCTTGCCATGGATGCGGAAAAACTGACTCAGCTGGTAGGCCAGTTCAGGACTGGCGAGGGCATGATCGCCCGGAAAACGCCGCAGGAGGCAACCGCCGTCCCGCATCCAAGACCATCCCCCGCGCGGAGCCTCATCAGCAAAGTTGCGGGTGCATTCAACGGCAACGCGACCGCCGCGGCAGGTGCTTCTCCAGCGGGCGGCAACTGGGAAGAATTTTGACAATGACGAACATTATTAAACAGTCCGGTGCCTATCTGGAAATCGTCTCCTTCCATCTCGGCGATCAGGAGTTCTGCATCGACATCATGGCCATCCGCGAAATCCGCGGCTGGGCTCCGGTGACGCCGATGCCGCACACACCGCCTTACGTCCTTGGCCTGATCAACCTTCGCGGCGCTGTGATCCCCGTCATCGACATGGCTTGCCGCCTCGGCATGAAAATGACCGAACCGTCCGAGCGCTCGGCGATCATCGTCACCGATATCGCCGGCAAGCTCGTCGGCCTGCTCGTCGAACAGGTCTCCGACATGATGACGATCCGCGGTGAAGACCTGCAGCCGCCGCCGGAAATCATCCCGGAAGCGCAGCGCGCCTTCTGCCGCGGCATCGTGGCGCTCGAAAAGACAATGGTCTGCTTCCTGAACCTCGACACGGTGATCGCCGACGAGCTCGCGCAGGCGGCTTGACGTCCGCTTTCTGCCCGGAGCAGCACGAACATACAATCACGAACATACAATAAAGACCCCGAAGCCTTGCGGCTCCGGGGTATTTTTTATCGGCGTTGCAAGGCGGGGTGTGCCCGGCGAGCCGTCTTTTTGGCAAGCTATGAACAGCAGGACGAAGTTCAAGTCGAACCCGCGGTTCTCTGTGAAACTGCCCCAAAATGGGTCAAGACAAAAGACCACCTCAGGGCAAAACAGTCCTTGGCACCCATCCCAAAACCAACCAATTTTGGGGGGAAGAGGCTAAAGCCTGTCGCGTGAAAAGAGATTCACGCGACAGGCTTTAGCTCATAGTTTTTCATGCATGTCGTTGCCGCAAAACCGCTGCACACTTTTGCGCGACATGCATTAGCATCACGGCCTGCCGTTTTTCCACGTCACGGTTTGTCCATAGAGCGGGATCGTCGAGATCGACATCTTGGCGGAACCGTCCGTCAGTTCGCGGGAATGCGCGAGATAAATCAATGTGTCATTCTTCTTGTCGTAGATGCGGTTGACGGCGAGCGTTTTCCAAATCAACGACAGTCCCGCACTGAAGACTTCCTGGCCGTCCTTCGAGAGGTCGATGTTGCCGATCTCGATCGGACCGGTCTGACGGCAAGCGATCGAATTGTTCGACGGATCCTCGAACCAGTTGCCATTCTTCAGCCTGTCGATCAGGCTGCGATCGAAATAGGTGACATGGCAGGTTACCCCCTTCACCTCCGGATCGGCTACTGCATCTACGATAATGTCGTTGCCGATCCAGTCGACGCCGACTCGTCCGACTTCCGCAGCCGAAACAGCGCCCGCCGAAAGCGCGATAAAGCATGAAGCGGCGAACATAAAATTGCGCAGATTGAGCATGGCATCTCCTCGAATGATCCGCAGCTTAGATAAGCGTGGGCCGTGCCTTTACAAGCAAACACGGGGTCTTCGAGGAAGCATCAGCTCTTCAGACTTTCCGGCAGGTGCAGGGCTCGTAGCCGCTGGCGGTCAGCCGCCCGGGTCTCATGCCGATCAGCGCCGGAATGGCATCGATGGTCGCTGCCTTGACCGCCTTTGCCATCTCTATCGCGGCAGCAGCGCAGACCGCGGCGTCCTCGGCAGCATTATGGTGCATGAAGCGCAGGCCGAGATGCTCGGCAATCAGGTTCAGCCGGTGCGACAGGAAATGTGGCCAGATCCGCTGCGCCATCTTGAGGCTGCAGACATAGGTGAGTTCGGGATAGGATTGCCGGTAAAGATCAAGACTTGCCCGCCAGACGCTGAAATCGAAGGCCGCATTATGGGCAATCATGGTGGCGCCGCGAAAGTCGTCGTGGAACTCGTCCATGACTTCGGGAAATTCAGGCGCATTCTCGACATGTTCAGGCCGGATACCGTGGATCGCGATGTTCATGCTGGAAAACCGCATGTCCTTCGGCCGAATCAGCCGCTCTTCCACCCGAGTGACCCTGCCGTCTTCGATCCAGGCAAGCCCCACCGAGCAGGCACTGGCACGCTGTTCGTTGGCGGTCTCGAAATCAATCGCGATGGTCTTCACTGGCGCAAACCCGAATCGGTGTTGTCGTCGACAAGCATTACTGGCCGCACGCTGGTGAGGCAAATTCGCCGCGTGGTTGACTTTTTCATTGGGATATCGAAAGCTGTCGCCATGATCGCAGCAAGCGCAACCATGATGCTTCATATTGTGACCTCTCACCCTTACGGGGCGAGTGGGATCGATGGTGCTTTAATTTAAGTGCGATCATCCGACGAACCCTGCCGAGGCGAGCAGGGTTCGAAAACCTGGCTCTCCTCGAAAATCAAGGAGAGCAAATTGACTTCCGAACCAGAAAATCCTGACGAACCGCAACCAAGGCGCGCCAATGCGGAAATCCGAGCTGTCCGGCCATCGGATACTGAGGCCGTTACCGCGCTGATGAACCTGCCAGGCTACCGCGCCGGCACATTGCGTCCTCCTTTTCAGAGGATCGAGGAAGTGCGTCGCAAACTTGAGAATCCCACTGGAGATTCGCTCAATCTCGTCGCCGTTCTTGACGGCGAGATCGTGGGTAATGCGAGCATGACCCGCTACAGTGGACGGAGGCTGCATGCCGCCGGCATTGGCATGGGTGTGCATGACGACTATTGCGGGAGAGGAATTGGCACCGCACTCCTCGGCGCACTGATCGATTCGGCCGACAACTGGCTCGACATCAAGCGGCTGGAACTGACGGTGTATATCGACAACACACCGGGCCTCCGCCTCTACGAGAAATTCGGTTTCGAGAAAGAGGGGTTGCTCAGAAACTTCGGTTTCCGTGCCGGCAGCTATGTCGATGCTTATACGATGGCGCGCTTGAGACCGTGAACAAGTGTGGCGGCTGACCGAATTTAATCAGCCGCCAGGCAAAGCCGCAGGCACCAGTGGCGCTACCTGGCGATAAACGCCAGCCATTCATCCTCGTCCATCACCTGGACATTGAACTCCCTTGCCTTGTCGAGCTTGGAGCCCGCGCCCGGACCGGCAACGACGATATCGGTCTTTTTGGAAACCGAACCGGAGACCTTGGCGCCTAGGCTTTCAGCGGTCGCCTTGGCCTCGTCACGCGTGAACTTCTCCAGCGAACCGGTGAAGACAACGGTCTTGCCGGCAACGGGGCTGCCCGACGAGACGGACTGCTCCGCCTCCTGCGGTGTCACCTCCTTCAGCAGGCGTGAGATTACCTCGACATTGCGCGGCTCCTTGTAGAACTCGACGATGGCGCGGGCGACGACCTCGCCAATGCCTTCGATAGAGTTGAGGTCGTTCCAGCCATCGCCTTCAAGCGACGCCGCGTTCTTCATCCCGGTCGCGAAAGCCTCATAGGTGCCATAGGAACGCGCCAGCAGCTTCGCCGTCGTCTCACCGACATGGCGGATGCCGAGCGCATAGATGAAACGGTGAAGGGCGATATTGCGGCGCTCGTTGATCGCGGTATAGAGCTTCGAGACGCTGACCTTGCCGAAGCCTTCAATATTTTCCAGCTTCGTCAGCGAGTTTCTCTGCCGCTCCTCCAGTGTGAAGATATCGGGAGCCGTACGGATCTGCAGCGCCGGATCCTCGTTCTCGAAGAAGAAATCGACCTGCTTGGACCCGAGTCCCTCGATGTCGAACGCATAACGTGACACAAAATGCTTCAGGTGCTCGGTCGCCTGCGCCCGGCAGATGAAGCCGCCGGTGCAGCGGCGGACCGAGTCCATCTTGCCTGTCTTTTCATTGACCTCCCGCACCGCATGCGAACCGCAGACCGGGCATGTCGTCGGGAACCTGTAAGGAGCTCGCTCCTCGCCCTGTGGCCGCTTTTCCATCACGACATCAAGGATCTGCGGAATGACGTCGCCTGCCCTTTGAACGATGACAGTGTCGCCCTCGCGGATGTCATGCCCCTCCGGCCGGATTCGCTCGCCATTATTGCCGATACCCTTGATGTAGTCCTCGTTGTGCAGCGTAGCATTCGTTACGACGACACCCCCGACGGTGATCGGCTTCAGCCTTGCAACCGGTGTCAGCGCCCCGGTGCGGCCGACCTGGATCTCGATCTTCTCGACTTCAGTGAAGGCCTGTTCGGCAGGAAACTTGTGCGCGGTCGCCCAGCGCGGCGAGCGTGAGCGGAAGCCTAACCGAGCCTGCAGTTCGAGGCTGTCGACCTTGTAGACGACGCCGTCGATATCGTAGTCGAGATCCGGGCGCTTGAGGCCTATGTCATCGTAATGCGTAAGAATATCGGCCACCGAATTCAACCGCTTCATCAACGGATTAACCGGGAACCCCCACTCCTTGAACTTCTGAACCATGCCGAATTGCGTATCGGCCGGCATGTCCGACATCTCGCCCCAGGCATAGGCGTAGAATTTCAGCTTCCGGCTCGCCGTCACCTTCGCATCGAGCTGACGCAGGGATCCGGCCGCCGTGTTGCGCGGGTTGACGTAGGTCTGTTTGCCTTCCGCCTCCATCTGAGCATTCAGAGCCAGAAAATCGCTCTTCGCCATATAGACCTCACCGCGTATTTCAACGATGGAGGGCGCATCGGCGGGAAGCTGGTTGGGGATTTCCTTGATGGTGCGGATATTGGCGGTGACGTTTTCGCCGGTCGTGCCGTCACCCCGTGTTGCAGCCGTCACCAGCCTGCGGTTCTCGTAGCGGATCGACATCGACAGCCCGTCGATTTTCGGCTCAGCCGTGAAAGCGATGGATTGATCCGGCAGACGCCCGAGGAACCGATAGACGCCGGCAACGAAGTCCTGAACGTCTTCCTGCGAAAACGTATTGTCGAGGGAGAGCATCGGCCGGGCATGAACAACCGGCGCGAAGGTCACGGACGGCTCCGCTCCCACCCTGCGCGAAGGACTGTCCTCGCGAATCAGTTCCGGAAAGCGTGCCTCGAGCGCGTCGTTGCGCCGCTTCAGCGCATCGTACTCCGCGTCGGAGATCTCCGGCTGATCCTTACCGTGATAGAGCGCGTCGTGGTACGCAATCTCCTTTGCCAGCCGCTCCAGCTCGGCCGCGGCTTCTTCCATGGTCAAGTTCTCGATGGTGATCGGTTCAACGGACATAGGGGCTCACTCTCCAGATTCCGGAGTCGTTTTAGAGCAATTTTCGGTGATGGAAAACGGGGCCGCGGGGTTAGAGCGGGATGTCGTCCGAAAACCGCGCACACCTTTCGGCATCCCTCTTCTCTTTTGTCTTAACGCAATGCCGAGGGGAAAAGCGCTTCGCACTTTTCCTGGAATTGCTTCTAGCCGCCCCCTGCCAACAACCTGACCGCGGCCGCCCTCGCCTCGTCGGTTACAGACGCTCCGGCGAGCATGCGGGCGATTTCTTCCGTGCGGTCCTTCGGCGCCATGGTCGCAACCCTGGTCGCAATTTTTTCCGATCCTTCGGCCAGCGGTCCTTTGGAAATCAGGAGATGTGTTTCAGCACGCGCCGCCACTTGCGGCGCATGCGTGACAGAGAGCACCTGCACGCGTTCGGAAAGCCGCTTCAGCCGCTGGCCGATTGCATCGGCAACCGCACCGCCAACGCCGGTATCGATTTCGTCGAAAACGAGAGTCGGTGCCGAGCCGCGATCGGCAAGCGCAACCTTCAGCGCCAGCAGAAAGCGAGAAAGTTCACCACCGGAGGCCACCTTCATGATCGGTCCGGGACGTGTGCCCGGATTGGTCTGCACATGGAACTCGACGACGTCTATGCCGTCCGCCGTCGCCTCCTCGGCGTCGCTGGTGATTTCCACCATGAAGCGGGCGCGCTCCAATCTCAGCGCCGGCAGTTCGGCCATGACGGCCGCGGCGAGCGCTGCGCCGGCGTGATGGCGCTTATCCGAAAGCGAACGGGCGGCAGCATCAAAGCTCGCCTTGGCGGCCGCCACCTCGGCATCCAGCCTGACGAGCCTCTCCTCACCGGCATCCAGGTCGGCGAGATCGGCGATCATCCTCACCGCAAGTGCCGGAAGTTCGGCGACGGGAACGGAATATTTGCGCGAGGCAGCGCGCAGGGCAAACAGGCGCTCTTCGACACGCTCCAATTCCTTCGGGTCGTATTCCGTCCTGCGCAGCGCGGCCTCGACCTCCATCTGCGCATTTGAAAGATGATCCAGGGCCGCGTCCAGCAATGCGACGGTATCTTCCAGCAAGCCCGGTGCCTCGTGGCTCTTGCGCTCGAGGCGGCGCACCAGCGAGGCGATGTGGGGCACCGGCGATGCATTGCCGTTCAGGAATTCGGCCGCCTCGGAAATGTCGCCGGCGATGCGCTCGGCCTTCATCATCCTGGCGCGGCGTTCGGCAAGATCCTCTTCCTCGCCATCCTGCGGCGACAGCCTTTCCAGCTCCTCGACGGAAGAGCGCAGATAGTCTGCCTCACGCGCGGCGTTCTCCACCTTCTCACGATGCTTCTTCAACGCACGCTCGCTGTCGCGCCAGCTGCGATAGAGATGAGAAACCGCCTGCACCTCCTGGCCAAGCCCGGCAAAGGCGTCCAGCAGCGTCCTGTGGGCATTGGTGTCAACGAGCGCGCGATCATCGTGCTGGCCATGGATTTCCACGAGCAACTGGCCCGCCTGGCGCATGAGCTGTACGCTGAGAGGCTGATCGTTGATATAGGCCTTGGTGCGGCCGTCAGCCGACTGCACGCGGCGGAAGATGAGATCACCGTCGTCGTCGATGCCGTTCTCGCGCAGAAGCTTACGGACGGCATGATCCATGCCAACATCGAAGACCGCGGTTACCTGTCCCCGTTCCTCGCCGTGACGCACAAGACCGCCGTCACCGCGCCCCCCGAGCGCCAGCGAAAGGCTGTCGAGCAGAATGGATTTGCCCGCACCGGTCTCTCCGGTCAGGACCGAAAGACCGGCTTCAAAAGCAAGATCCAGCCGCTCGATCAGAACGATATCGCGGATCGAAAGCTGGATCAGCATCGGCGTTCAGGCCTCACGAGCCAAGAAGAAGTTTCCTGCCAGCCTGCGCAATCCAGGAGCCCTTGTTTTCGCGCGGTTCGGTGCCGCCCGACTGCAACAGCTTATAGGAATCGGCATACCACTGGCTGTCGGGGTAATTGTGTCCCAGCACGGCGGCTGCCGTCTGAGCCTCCTCGACAATGCCCATCGCATAATAGGCTTCGACGAGTCGCGCCAGAGCTTCTTCGATCTGATTCGTGTTCGGATATTTTTCCACGACGACGCGGAAGCGGGAAATCGCGGCGAGATATTCCTTGCGCTCCAGATAGTAGCGGCCGATCTGCATCTCCTTGCCGGCGAGTTGGTCACGGGCAAAGCGCATCTGGGCCTGGGCATCATCGACATATTCAGAATCGGGGTACTCATCGACGACCTTCTGCATGGCCTCGACTGTACGCGAAGCCGCCCGCTGGTCCTGCGTCACATCCGTGATCTGCTTTGAATAGGAAAGACCGATCAGATACTGCACGTAGTCGGAATCCTCTGAGTGAGGATATTGCTTCATGAAGCGATTACCGACGGCAAGCGCATCGTCGTAGCGACCCTGCCGGTACTTCACGAAAGTGCTCATGACGAGCGCCTTGCGGCTCCAATCGGAAAAGGGGTGCTCACGGTCGATGGCATCGAACTTGCGGCCCGCTTCGGCCATATTGCCGGCCTTCATATTTGCCAGACCCTGGGTGTAGAGCACATCCGGCGGATCGGTTTCCAGACCAAGCTTGCTGATATCGATATCGGGATCCGACTGGCAGGCGGAAACCAAGGCGCCCACGCTGACCAACATAAGCGATGCGAGCAGCGCCCGCGCTGTTTTCATCATACCTTCAGACCTTGCATATTCATCGGAACCGATTCCGGCCGCCCCATATACTGATCGGCCGCACCCCTCGCTGGCGTTTCTAGCCACAAATGCATCATCAGAGCAACGCAATGATGAGGCATTAACGCATTTTTGTGGCGCCTGGAGCAGATAGACGGTCTTTTCACAGATATCACCACGGGATTCTGCCGTTTTTTCAATCAGTACGCTGCCGACATCCGCGACGCGGTTCGCGCCGCCTCATAAAAAAACCGCCTCCTGAAGGAGGCGGTCCTGGCCTGAATTCAGTCTGGAGGTCATGCCGACCAGGGGGCAAATTCCGAAGCCGCGACAGCAATGAACTCGCGAGTTCCAACACGCTGGCGCGGTGTGGAGGTTTCGACAACTTCATAGGCCGTCGGATCGCCGAGGAGCGCTTTGAGGGCGGTGGCATTCATCCGGTGACCACCGCGATAGGAACGGTAGCAACCGATGAACTGCGCGCCGGCCAGCGCCAGGTCACCAACGGCGTCGAGCGCCTTGTGGCGGACGAATTCATCGCCAGCGTAACGCAGACCTTCGACGTTGATGACCGTGTTGTCGTCGGAGATGACGACCGAATTTTCCAGCGAGGACCCGAGAGCGTGTCCGGATGCCCAGAGACGCTCGACATCGCGCATGAAGCCGAAGGTACGGGCACGCGACAGTTCCTTCTTGAAGGTCGCAGCCGTCAGATCGCCTTCCCATTTCTGGCGTCCGATGAGCGGGCAGTCGAAATCGATCTCGACCTCGAAGCGCGTGCCATCATAGGGACGGAACTCGCTCCAGGAACCGCCGGCTTCGACGCGCACCGGCTTGGTGACCCGGATATAGCGACGCTTGACCCCGAGCGAGACGATACCAGCCTGCTCAATCGCCTCAATGAAAGGCAGAGAGCTGCCATCCATGATCGGCATTTCCGCGCCGCTGACTTCGACGAGGACGTTGTCGAGACCCATGGCATAGATCGCAGCCATGACATGCTCGACGGTCGCAACGGAACGCGCCGGCGAAAAACCCAGCACCGTGCAAAGATCGGTATTGCCGACTTGCGAGGAAACAGCTCTGAATTCCGCTACTTCACCATCTTCGAATACGCGCTGAAAAATAACGCCACTTCCGGTTTCCGCGGGATGAAAGGTAACTGAAACATCCGCACCCGAATGGACTCCTATCCCTGTAAGCGTGACAGGGTTTGCGATCGTGGTCTGAAAACTGAGCAATCCAATTGCCATTCAAATTCTGCCTTCATATTTCTGCTGCATTCGCGCCGAGCGATTAAAACAATCTCGCCGGCATGCCGTTTGCAGCCATTGCCTCACCACCGGAAGCACTTAATTTTTCAAGCGTTATGGCGGTAACCATGCTCCATTCATACGTGCGCTCCAGCCACATTCCAAATCACTGTTTTTTTCGCATTGTTACGAAGCCATGCCATTGAATTTTCTTATGATTTTCCAATCAGAAACGGGTTCTGAAACAAAAATGCCCGGGATTGTCATCCCGGGCATCCACAGTTTTGATCCGACTCGCTTTTTCAGTTCGATTGGCGGCGCAGGAATGCAGGAATTTCGAGCTGGTCGTCTTCCTGTGTCATGCGGGCCTGAGGCACCGTGCGGCCGTGATCGTCGAGCTGGCCGCGCCGCGGTGCATAGAGGCTTGCTTCGGGCGAAAGCGGACGGCGCTGCTGTGAAGCTGCATTCGGAGCCGCAGCAGTCATGTCTGCGGCAACACCCTCTTCCTCGCGGCGACCGAGCGAATTGGTGATTCGCTTGAGAAGGCCCATTGGACCACGCTCTTCGGCATGGGGAGCCGGCTGCGCGCGATGATCAAGCTCCGCCTGGACCACCGGCGGAAAATCCTCGACCTTCGGCATGCGGACCTGTTCGACCGACTGACGAATCATCGGCTGCGGCGCCGGAGCGATCGGCTGACTTATCATCGGCTGCGCAGGCTGGCTCATGGCCGGAGCCGGTGCATGGACGGGCGCCGGACGCGGAGCCGGAGCTTCGGCCGGAGCTCCTGCAAAAATCCGGCTCTGCGGACGGAACCCATCGTCACGCATCGGCTGCTGCTGAACCGGAGCGGCAGGCCGCGCGTGCGGGATTTCCAACTCGCGTTCCATCTCGGCTTCTGCCATGCGGATCGTCTGGGCAATCGGATCCACAGCCCTTGGCGCCTGCGCGATGGGAGCAGGATGAACTGCGGCCGCCGACGGTGCAGCGGCCGCGGAGGGACGGACCACCGGCTTTGCGGCAGGCCGGAATTCCATGGTCCTGTCTGCGGATGTGCTTGCGCCACGGTCGATGCCGGTCGCGACGACCGACACGCGGATGATGCCTTCCAGCGATTCGTCGAAGGTGGCGCCGAGGATGATATTGGCGTCCGGATCGACTTCCTCGCGGATGCGGGTGGCAGCTTCATCCACTTCGAAGAGCGTCAGATCGCGACCGCCGGTAATGGAGATCAGCAGGCCCTGTGCGCCCTTCATGGAGGTCTCGTCGAGCAGCGGATTGGCGATTGCAGCCTCTGCAGCCTGCATCGCGCGACCCTGACCCGAGGCTTCACCGGTTCCCATCATGGCGCGGCCCATTTCGCGCATGACGGAGCGGACGTCGGCAAAGTCGAGGTTGATGAGACCTTCCTTCACCATCAGATCCGTGATGCAGGCGACACCCGAATACAGAACCTGGTCGGCCATGGCAAAGGCGTCGGCGAAAGTCGTCTTGTCATTGGCGATACGGAAGAGGTTCTGGTTCGGTATGACGATCAGCGTATCGACGGACTTCTGCAGTTCCTCGATACCGGATTCGGCAAGGCGCATGCGCCGGCCACCTTCGAAATGGAACGGCTTGGTAACGACGCCGACCGTCAGGATGCCCTTGTTGCGCGCAGCTTGAGCAACGACCGGAGCAGCACCCGTGCCTGTGCCGCCGCCCATGCCGGCGGTGACGAAGCACATATGCGTGCCGCTCAGGTGATCGACGATCTCGTCGATGCATTCCTCAGCCGCAGCCCGGCCGACTTCCGGCTGCGAGCCCGCGCCGAGTCCCTCGGTCACATTCACACCGAGCTGGATGATACGCTCCGCCTTCGTCATCGTGAGCGCCTGGGCGTCCGTGTTGGCGACGACGAAATCGACGCCCTGGAGGCCCGCGGAGATCATGTTGTTGACCGCGTTGCCACCGCCGCCGCCAACACCGAATACGGTGATCCGCGGCTTAAGCTCGGTGATATCTGGCTTCTGCAGCTTGATAGTCATGGTACTCGTTCCTTCTCTTTATGGCCGCATCGCCACGCCCGGCCAATTCACTCATTTCCCTGCACCTGGTTTCGGGCGCGGCATGCGCTCCGACGCCGATGCGATCAAAAACTCTCCTTCAGCCACTGCCCGACCCGGGCGATGCGGCTGTCATTGCCCCCAAGCGCCGAGAGCAGACCGCTTCCCGCCGCATGTGTCTCCATGTCCGCGACCTGCGGATAAATCATCAGGCCGACCGCGGTCGAAAAAGCTGGTCCCTTGGCCGCCGTCGGCAAGCCGGAGACGCCCATCGGACGACCGACGCGCACGTTGCGCGCCAGAATGCGGCGCGCCATTTCCGAAAGACCGGTCAACTGGCTGGCGCCCCCCGTCAGCACGACACGCTTGCCGACAATCGGGCTGAAACCCGAGCGCTGGATGCGGTCACGGATGAGCTCCAGGGTTTCCTCGATGCGCGCTCTTACGATGCGCGAAACAAGCGCCTTCGGCACCTGAGTCGGCTGGTCGCGCTCATCCTCGCCGATCGGCGGAATGGAAATCAGCTCGCGCTCGTCGGACGAATTCGGCAACGCCGTGGCATGAACGACCTTAAGGCGTTCCGCATCCTCGATACGCGTCGAAAGACCGCGTGCCAGATCCGTGGTCACGTGATGGCCGCCGAGGCCGACGGCATCGGTGTGCACGAGCTTGCCCTCGGCAAAGACGGAGATGGTCGTCGTGCCGCCCCCCATGTCGATGGCCGCACAGCCGAGCTCGACCTCGTCGTCGACGAGGGCGGCAAGTCCGCTGGCATAGGGCGTCGCCACCATGCCTTCGACCGACAGATGCGCGCGATTGACGCTAAGCTCCAGGTTTCGCAGTGCCGCGCGTTCGGCCGTCACCACATGCATGTCGACACCGAGCACGTCGCCGAACATGGAAAGCGGATCGCGGATACCGCGCTCACCATCGAGCGAATAGCCGGTCGCAAGCGAATGCAGGACGGCACGGTCCTGACGCAGCGACTGCTGGCAGGCGGCCGTCAGAACCTTGCGCAAATCGTTACTCTCGACTTCCTGACCGCCGAGATCGATCGTTGCGGTATAGACATCGCTGCCGAGGCGGCCGGCGGAAACATTGACGATCAGGCTTTCAACCGTCAGCCCCGCCATGCGTTCGGCTGCATCAACCGCCAGGCGGATGACACCTTCGACGGCATCCAGATCTGCGATCACGCCGGTCTTGATGCCGCGGGAACGCTGATGCCCGATGCCGATGATCTCGATATTGTGCGTGCGCCCCGGAAGAACCTGGCTTTCGCCGCGGGGCGTCAGCCGGCCGATCATGCAGACGACTTTGGTCGAACCGATATCGAGCACCGAAACGATGTGCGACCGCTTCGACGAAAGCGGTTTCAAACGGGGCAATCCAAAATGTGAAGAACCAAAGAAATTCATGAATCCTGCCCCGCCTTCTTCAAGGCCTTCGTTCTCGCATCCAGCATCGCCTGACGGCGAACCACGGCTCCCGGCGTCAACTGGATCGCCGTACGGTCATCCAGGCGAAGATCGACGGCCGCGATATCACGCTCGAGAAGCTGCTCCTTCTTGTCGAAGTCCGACAGGCGGACGAGAGCCTTGTCGATGTTCTCTTCCGGCAGCTTCACGACGATGCCGTTGTCGAGATAGAGATCCCAGCGGCGCCCGGCGATCCGGACATAGGCCTTCACGTGGCTCTTGATCTCGGGCCAGGCGGCAAGCTCATCATCGACGGAAGCAGCGGCGGTCTCAGCATTGAGACCGACGAACAGCGGCAGAGCAGCAAACTTGTTGTCGCGCAGCGGCGCGATCACGCTGCCGTTCCTCTCGATCAGAGAGAGCTCAGAGCCATGCTGCCAGATGCCGTATGCCTGGCGCTCCTTGAGATTGACCTCGATCGTCTTCGGATAGACCTTCCGCACTTCGACGCTCTCGACCCAGGGAAGCTTGGCGATTTTCTGACGCGCGGCATCGACATCGAGCGACACGAGCGACGTTGTTCCATCGAGACCGATCAGTTGAAGGATCTCGATCTCGGACGTTTCGTTGTTGCCGGAGACTTTCACATCCTCGATGGCAAAACCGGCAGCAGTCGTCGTCGCCTGCGCGACGCTATCGGTATGACCGCCGAGCGACATGCCATAAAGGCCGGTTGCAGCAAGGAACCCGATCGCGGAAAGCGTTCCGGTGTGTGCAGGGATCTGGATGCGGCCCGTCCCGAGACTGACAAGGAAACGCACGACGCGACGCAGTGGGCGCGGCAACACGAATAGATTATCCACCTCATCAAGGGCGATGGACGCGCGATGGCGGGACCGCCTCATCCTCTTGACCATCAACGCAAACACGAAGCGTCCTCCACCGTCCAACGGAGAAACTCACCAAAGGAATAGCCGGCATGCGCGGCCATTTCAGGCACAAGGGAGGTCGGGGTCATGCCTGGCTGAGTATTGACCTCCAGCCAGATAACTTCGCCATCTTCGGAGAAACGATCATCGTAGCGAAAGTCAGACCGACTGACACCACGGCAACCAATTGCTTGATGCGCCCTTAACGCCAATGTTTGTATTTTCTGGTAAATATTCGGTGAAATTTTCGCAGGAATGACGTGTTTTGAGCCACCTGCCGCATATTTGGAGTCATAATCATAAAAACTGTGTCCTTGCGGCACGACTTCCGTAACGCCGAGCGCGACATCACCCATGATCCCACAGGTCAGCTCGCGCCCATAGACATAGCGCTCGACAATGACCTCATCCCCATAGCGCCAGTCCGAAGAGGTGACGATCTGCGGCGGGTGCGCCTGATCTTCCTGTACGATCACAACTCCGAAGCTCGACCCTTCCTTGACGGGCTTGACCACATAGGGCGGCCTTATCGGATGCTCGCTGGTGAAAGCAAAGCGGTTCATCACCAGCGATTCAGCCACCGGAACACCCACCTTTTCGGCAACCAGCTTGGCGCGCGACTTGTCCATTGCCAGCGCAGAGGCGAGCACGCCGGAATGCGTATAGGGGATCTGCAGATATTCGAGGATGCCCTGGATCGTACCGTCTTCACCGTAAGGACCGTGCAATGCATTGAAGACGACATCCGGCCGCAACTCCGCGAGACGCGCCGAGACATCACGCCCCACATCGACACGGGTTACCTTGAAACCTTCCGCTTCGAGGGCATCCGCGCAAGCCTTTCCCGACGAGAGGCTGACCGGCCTCTCCGAGGAAAATCCGCCCATCAAGACGGCTACATGCTTGCCACTCATTCATACCCCCAAACGCGCAGAGATCTGCCATTCGATTTTGCCATCCCCGACCGACGATTCCGGCCGAATACAGGTCACGCGCATTAGAACAACATTATGGTTAATGAAGTGTTTACTTTGGTTAACCGCAGCAGCCGTTCAGGACTTTTCGCATATCGAATCAGATGACCGGCCGGATTCCGCCTTGGAATCAGAGAGTTGCGGTGATCGCAAGAATTTTTGCACCTTGAGGAATCAAAAAACCGCGCCGAGAGCTCGGCGCGGTTCGGCTCAAAAGCCGAAATATCCGGAGCTCAGGATTCCTTATCCAATAATTTCCCGATGAGGCCGCCGAGGGCACCGCCAACGAGGGGTGCTGCCCAAAACAGCCAAAGCTGCTGAAGGGCCCAGCCGCCGACAAAGAGGGCCTGACCGGTCGAGCGCGCCGGATTGACCGAGGTATTCGTCACAGGGATCGAGATAAGATGGATAAGCGTGAGAGCCAAGCCGATGGCAATCGGAGCAAATCCCGCAGGTACGCGGCTGCTCGTAGAGCCGAGAATGACGATGAGAAAAAACATCGTCAGCACGATTTCGATCACCAGGGCAGAAGTCAGGGAATAGCCCCCCGGCGAATGCTCGCCATAACCGTTTGCGGCAAACCCGCCGAGCTCGAAGCCGGCTTTGCCGCTTGCGACGAGATAAAGCAGAGCCGCAGCGACAATGGCGCCAAGCACCTGTACCGCGACGTAAGGAATAAGCCGTGACGCGCGGAATTTGCCGGCCACGGCGAGGCCGACCGACACTGCGGGATTAAAATGTCCGCCCGAAATGCCGCCCACGGCATAGGCCATCGTCAATACGGTCAGGCCGAACGCCAGAGCAACACCAACGAATCCAATCCCGAGTTGCGGAAAAGCCGCTGCAAGAACAGCGCTGCCGCAACCGCCGAAGACCAGCCAGAACGTTCCGAAAAATTCGGCAACAAGACTCTTTTGCATGGTATTTGCCCCTCTGCGATCAAAATGATCGCTCAGAAGTTCATCACAAAGCGATTCCGGTCAAGGCCAAGACCATCCGACATCTGCAAATTAAGATAGAAAATAGATGCAACGCTACCATCATCCTTTCGCGTTATCGTTGCCCTTCCAAGAAAAGGACGAGAGGCTTTCCGATATTGTCTGGCGCCGATGTCGTCGCATTCTTGCGCAATTTGCGTTTGCGCCGAACAAAAATTGCGTTAAAGACCCAGCGGCCTTATCGAAAGGCTTATTCATGTAATCCTGATTGGAATGAAAATGTCAGACGCGATATCCCCCATATCGCCGACCTCCGCGACATCGAACACAGCGCAAGTCAATTCGCCGGCGCGCGTTCTGATCGCGAGCCTCGTCGGCACGACGATCGAATTCTTCGATTTCTATGTCTACGCAACCGCCGCCGTCATCGTCTTCCCGCATCTCTTCTTTCCGGCGAGCAACCCGACATCGGCAATGTTGCAGTCCTTCGCAACATTTTCCATAGCCTTCTTCGCCCGTCCCCTCGGCGCGATGATCTTCGGCCATTTCGGCGATAAGGTCGGCCGCAAGGCGACCCTCGTCGCCGCCCTGATGACGATGGGTCTGTCGACGGTAATGATCGGCCTCTTGCCCGGCTATGAGTCGATCGGCGTCGCCGCTCCGCTGCTGCTGGCGCTATGCCGTCTCGGCCAGGGTCTCGGACTTGGCGGCGAATGGGGCGGAGCAGTGCTGCTCGCCACCGAAAACGCTCCCGAAGGCAAGCGCAGCTGGTATGCCATGTTCCCGCAGCTCGGCGCTCCGATCGGCTTCATCCTGTCCTCCGGTTTCTTCCTGATCCTTGCGGAAACGATGAGCAACGAGGACTTCCTGGCCTATGGCTGGCGCATTCCCTTCATCATCAGCCTGGCGCTCGTCGCAATCGGCCTTTACGTCCGCCTGCGCATCACCGAGACGCCGGAATTCCAGAAGGCGATCGAAAAGCACGAGCGCGTCTCCGTTCCGATCGCGGTCATCTTCCGCTCACATTTCCGCAGCCTTGTCCTTGGTACCTTCATCGCCGTGGCGACCTTCGTGCTGTTCTATCTCATGACCGTCTTCACACTCAGCTGGGGCACGACGAAACTCGGCTATTCGCGGGAGCAGTTCCTGGTCGTGCAGCTCGTCGGCGTCGTGTTCTTCGGCCTGACGATCCCGATTTCGGGCCTGCTCTCGGACCGCTATTCGCGCCGGACGATTCTCATCCTGACCACAATCGGAATTGCGATCTTCGGCTTCTTCTATTCGACGCTCCTGCAGAGCGGTCTCGGCGGCGCCTTTGCCTGCTCGATCATCGGTCTCGGTTTGATGGGCTTTACCTATGGCCCGATCGGTGCAGCGCTTGCGGCGCCCTTCCCGACCGCAGTTCGCTACACGGGCGCGTCGATGACCTTCAACCTTGGCGGCATTTTTGGCGCGTCACTTGCCCCCTATATCGCCACCTGGCTCGCGACCAACTACGATCTCGCCTTTGTCGGCTATTACCTGGCGACCGCGGCGGCAATCTCGCTGGTCTGCATCCTGTTGTCGGGCCGCGAAGAAGTCTGAAACGTCTGCGAGGAAGCAATGAAAAGGCCGCGGTGGGTACTCCTCCGCGGCTTTTTTTATCGAACCTGTTTGGGCTATTCCGTCGTGACGCCCTGAAATGGACGAACCTCGCGGCCCGGCATGAAGACGCCGAGGCGCTTGATCTCCCATTCTAGCTTGATGCCGGCATTCTCGTACACGCGCTGGCGCACGGTCTCGCCGAGATATTCAAGATCGTAGCCGGTCGCCTGCTCCATGTTGATCATGAAGTTGCAGTGGAGCGAGGACATCTGCGCACCGCCAATGACGAGCCCGCGGCAACCGGCCTCGTCGATCAGCTTCCAGGCGGAATGACCTTCGGGATTCTTGAAGGTCGATCCACCGGTCTTCTCGCGGATCGGCTGCACGGTTTCACGGTGATTGCGAACCGCGTCCATCTCGGCACGGATCTTGGCGCGATCCTCCGGATAGCCCTCGAAGAGCACATGCGTGAAGATCAGATCGTCCGGTGCCGTGGAATGACGGTAGGTATAGCCCATCTTGGCATTGGAGAGCACGTGCATCTTGCCCTTGCGGTCGACCGCATGCACCTCGACAACACGGTCGCGCGTCTCGGAGCCGTTCGCGCCGGCATTCATTCGCGCCGCACCGCCGATACCGCCGGGAATGCCGTAATAGAAATGGAATCCACCGATTCCATTGTCCATGGCCATGGCGGCAACGTGCTTGTCCGGGCAGATGGCGCCGGCCAGAATCCGGTTTTCGCCGGCAAGCTCCACCGAACCGAAGCCTTTGGCGGAAAGGCGCAGAACGATGCCCGGAATGCCGCCGTCGCGCACGAGAATATTCGAACCCATACCGACGACCGTCAGCGGAACCTCGGCCGGAAGGATATTCAGAAATGCGATCAGATCATCGATATCATGCGGCTGGAACATCAGCTCCGCCAGCCCGCCCGCCCTGAACCAGGTGACACGGTCCATGGGCGCATCCGGCGTGAGACGACCACGGATATCCTTTACGCCTTCTCCAAGGGATGCGAGAAGCTTTTCCCCATTGACCTGTTTCATTCAAATTTTTCCCGAAAGGCCTTGCAATTCTTTAGGCAACGCCGCCGCCCAGTAGGTGATGCTGCCAGCCCCCAACAAAACCACAAAATCACCCGGTCGCGCAATCTCTGCAACCATCGGTGCCAGAAGTTCGGGCGATGCGAAGTAACGCGCATCGCGATGCCCGCCGGATTTGATGCGGGATATCAGCGTTTCTGAATCCACACCTTCGATTGGATCCTCGCCGGCCGCATAAACAGGCGCCAGGAAAATGCTGTCGGCATCGTTGAAGCAGGCGGCGAACTCCTCGAAGAGGCTCGACAGGCGTGTATAGCGATGCGGCTGGTGGACGGCGATGATCCGGCCCTTGCAGGCCTCACGCGCTGCCCTCAACACCGCCTTGATCTCGACCGGATGATGGCCGTAGTCGTCGAAGATCTTCACCTCATTCCATTCGCCGGTCAGCGTGAACCGCCGCTTGACGCCGCCGAACGACGCAAGACCCCTGGCGATGTTCTCCTTGGAGATCCCGAGCCGGTTAGCGACGGCAATGGCAGCCGTCGCGTTGGAGATGTTGTGACGACCCGGCATCGGCATGACCAGATCGTTCAGATTGATCACCTCGCCTGTGCGGCGTCTGCGGATCTCTACGTCGAAGAGCGAGCGCGTGCCATCGATGCGTACGTTTCCAAAACGGACATCGGCCTGCGGATTTTCGCCATAGGTGATGACCTTGCGATCCTCGATGCGGCTGACGAGCGCCTGTACCTCAGGATGATCGAGACATAGGACACCGAAACCGTAAAATGGCACGTTCTCGACGAATTGGCGGAAGGCCGCCCGGACCGCATCGAAATTGCCGTAGTGATCGAGATGCTCGGGATCGATATTGGTGATGACCGCAACGTCGGCGGGAAGCTTCAGGAAGGTCCCGTCGGATTCGTCGGCCTCGACCACCATCCATTCGCCCTCGCCCATGCGCGCATTGGTGCCGTAGGCGTTGATGATGCCGCCATTGATGACGGTCGGATCGAGGCCACCTGCTTCAAGCAACGTGGCGACAAGCGACGTCGTCGTCGTTTTGCCATGAGTCCCACCGATGGCAATCGCATTGCGGAAGCGCATCAGTTCCGCGAGCATTTCCGCTCGACGCACGACAGGTAGCAGCTTCTCACGGGCGGCCACCAGTTCCGGATTCGTCTTCTTGATCGCTGTCGACACGACGACGACCTCTGCGTCGCCCAGGTTCTCCGCGGTATGCCCGACGAAGACCTTGATGCCCTTGTCCCGCAGACGCTGCACATTGGCGCTGTCTGACTGATCGGAGCCCTGTACCCGATGACCGAGATTGTGGAGCACTTCCGCAATCCCGCTCATGCCGATCCCGCCGATCCCGATGAAATGGACAAGGCCGATCGCCTTCGGCATTTTCATACGCGTGCCCCCTTGAACTCTGAAATTTTGCGTTTCGCGCCAATAGCCTCTACCAAGTCGGCAAGCAAGTTCGTCGCATCCGGCTTGCCCGCCTGTTTGGCGGCAGCGGCCATCTTGGAAAGCTTCTCTGGATCGTTCATCACCGCCGTCAGGATAGCGGCGAGCCTTTCCGGCGAAAGTTCGGATTGCGCTATTACCTTCGCTCCGCCCGTCGCCGCAAGCGCGGCGGCATTCGCCGCCTGGTCATGATCCAGAGCATAGGGATAGGGCACAAGGATGGCCGGACGCCCGATCACCGAAATTTCCGACACGGTGGATGCCCCCGAACGGCAGATGACGAGATGAGCAGCCGCCAGCCGTTCCGGCATGTCGGAGAAGAAAGGCGCGATATCGGCGCCCATGTGCAGCTGGGCCGTGCAGCCGGCGACCATCTCCATATCCTCGGGCCGTACCTGTTGCGTGATTTTCAGGCGAGTTCTGAGGGAATCCTCAAGCAGGCTGATCGCCGTCGGTATGGCCTTGGAGAAATACTGCGCACCCTGGCTGCCGCCGAAGACGACGAGATTGAACGGCTCGCTAGGCCCGGAAGGCACATAAGGCCGCTTGGCGGCCTCGATCACGGCGGGACGCACCGGATTGCCTGTTGTCACCGTCTTCTCGGCGAAGGCGCCCTCGCCCTGCGGCAGGAAGCCGCCGGCGATCGCCTGGACCCGTGACGCCAGGGCTTTGTTGGCGCGGCCCATCACGGCATTCTGCTCATGGATCATCGACGGCACGCCCATGCGTGTGGCAGCCAGAAGCGGCGGTACCGTCGGGTAGCCGCCGAAACCAACGACAACGGCGGGCTTCAGACGCGTGATCAAGCGGCGAGCAGCCCGGGTACCAGTCCACAGCGTCCACAGCGAGCGGGCGACTGCAAGCGGATTTTTCGAGCCGATGGTCGCTGACGGCACCACGTGGATTTCATCCGCAGGAAACTTGCCGGCATAACGTTCGGCCCGGCTGTCCGTGACGAGATGCACGGAATAGTCACGCGCCTTCAGTTCATAGGCAAGCGCTTCCGCCGGAAAGACGTGACCTCCGGTACCACCGGCTGCAAGCAGAATGATGCCCTTCGTCATCCCACTCACTCCGCCGGAATGCCATGCGTGACGCGGAAGAGGCTGCGCTCCTGCGCACGCTTTTCAGGCCGGTGGCGGGTGAGCGCCAGGATGAAGCCGGCGGTCACGCAGATGGCGATCATGGAAGATCCACCGTAGGAGATCAGCGGCAGCGTCATGCCCTTCGCCGGCAGAAGCTCCAGATTGACGCCGACATTGATGATCGACTGCATGCCGATCTGCAGCACGAGGCCGGCGACGGCGAAACGATTGAAGTCGTCACGCTCCCTATAGGCGTGTGACAGGCCGCGAATGACAAGCGCCGAGAAGATCGCGACGAGCACGATGCAGAAGACGATGCCGAATTCCTCGGCGGCAACGGAAAAGATGAAGTCGGTATGGGCATCGGGAATGATGCGCTTGACGATGCCTTCGCCAGGCCCCTGCCCGAACCAGTCGCCGCGAATGATCGCCTCGCGCGCGGTGTCGACCTGGAAGGTGTCGCCCTCTCCGGTCATGAAGCGGTCTATTCGTCCCGCCACGTGCGGAAAGATGTAGTAGGCGCTAATGAAACCGCCTGCGCCGATGCCGCCAAGCACGATGATCCAGAGCCACGGCATGCCCGCCATGAAGAACATGCCGCCCCAGACCGCACTGGTCAGGATCGTCTGACCGAGGTCCGGCTGCGCGACGAGAAGGGCCGCGACCATTCCAAAGAGAATAATCGAGAAGAGGTTGCCGGGGATTTCCGGCTGGCGCGCATGCTCGGCGAAAAGCCAGGCACAAACCACCACAAAGGCAGGCTTCATGAATTCCGAGGGCTGGATCGAAAGCCCCAGCAGCGTGATCCAGCGGCGTGATCCCTTGACCTCGACGCCGAAGAACAGAGCCAGAAGCATCATTGCCAGCGATACGATCAGGAGCACGATGGCCGTTCGGCGAACCTGGCGGGGCGTCAGGAAGGAAAGGCCGATCATCACGGCAAGGGCAGGCAACAGGAAGGCGGCGTGGCGCTTGACGAAGTGGAATGGCTCAAGCCCGATGCGCTGGGCAACGGCGGGCGAGGCGGCAAAAGACAACATGAAGCCGATGCCCATCAGCAGTATGAACATCGCCAGGAAGAACCGGTCGATCGTCCAGAACCAATCGGCCAGAGGCCCCCGTTCCGCGCGGCTTACCATGTCATTTGTCTCCTGTTGCCGAACCTATCAGCATGGTGATCCCATCGAGCGCTGCCACATGGCTGACAAATGCATCGCCTCTGACTTCGAAGTTCTTATACTGGTCGAAGCTTGCGCAAGCCGGGGACAGCATCACGGCAGAGGCCGCACTTTCATCCTTTTCGGCATCCGCTGCGGCATGGGCCACCGCCCGCTCCAGCGTGCCGGAAATCTCATAAGGGACGGCATCGCCGAGCGTTGCGGCAAAGGCAGGCGCTGCTTCGCCAATCAGGTACGCCTTGGCGATCCGCGAAAAAAGCGGAGCAAGCGACGTGATGCCACCCTCTTTCGGCAGACCGCCGGCGATCCAGTAGATGCGATCATAACTCGAAAGCGCGGGGGCTGCCGCATCGGCGTTTGTCGCCTTGGAGTCATTGACGAAAACGACCCTGCCCCGCCGGCCGACCGGCTGCATGCGGTGCTTGAGACCCGGAAAGGACTTCAGACCAGAGCGAACATCTTCGGCGGAAACTCCAACCGCAAGGCATGCGGCGATCGCGGCTGCCGCGTTCTGGGCGTTGTGGCCGCCGCGCAGCGTCTGGACACCATCGAGATCGGCGATAACGGAAGTCGCCCCACCGGCCGCCCGAATAATATGGCTGCCTTCGGCATAGAGACCATCGGCAAGCACGGTGCGACGGGAAATGCGCATGACTTTGACCCCTGCCCGCTCGACGCGGTCGGCGATCAGTGCGGAATAGCTGTCATCGACGCCGACGACGGCGGTGCTGCTTCCCGCCACCAGCCGCTCCTTGATATCGGCATAGTGCTGCATCGTGCCATGACGGTCGAGATGATCCGGTGTGAGGTTGAGCAGGATGCCGGCAGACGGGTCGAGCGTCGGCGCGAGATCAATCTGATAGGAGGAGCATTCAACGACGAAATAGCGCTCGGACTTCGGCGGATCGAGTGTCAGGATCGCCGTGCCGATATTGCCGCCGAGTTGCGTGTCACGCCCGCTCGACTTGAGGATATGTGCGATCAGCGCCGTCGTCGTCGATTTGCCGTTGGTGCCTGTGATGGCGATGAAGGGGCAATCCGGCGCATGCGCCCGGCGTTCGCGGACGAAAAGCTCGACATCGCCGATGATCTCCACGCCGGCTGCGCGACCAAGATCGACGCTCCAGTGCGGTCTCGGATGGGTAAGCGGTACGCCCGGCGAGAGAACGAGGGCCGCAACAGTGCTCCAGTCGATGCCTCGCAGATCGGCGACAGGAATCCCCTCGGCGCCCGCCTTGGTCACGCTGTCGGGATTGTCGTCCCAGGCGATCACTTCTGCGCCACCGGCGATTAGCGCCTGGGCAGTCGCAAAGCCTGATCCGCCGAGCCCGAAGAGAGCGACCTTCTTTCCCTTGAGCGTGGTGACTGGGATCATCGCGGCCTCACCGGATTTTCAGCGTGGAAAGGCCGATCATCGCCAGAACGACGGCGATGATCCAGAAGCGGATCACGACCTGGCTTTCCGTCCAGCCCAGCTTCTCGAAATGGTGATGGATCGGCGCCATAAGGAACACGCGGCGGCCGGTCATCTTGAAAAAGCCCACTTGAATGATAACCGATAGCGTCTCCATCACGAAGAGGCCGCCGACGATCGCCATGACGATCTCGTGCTTGGTGGCGACGGCGACCGTGCCAATCGTGCCGCCGAGCGCAAGCGAACCGGTATCCCCCATGAAGATTGCGGCAGGCGGTGCGTTAAACCACAGAAAGCCGAGACCGGCGCCGATAACGGCGCCGAGAACGACGGCGAGTTCGCCGGTTCCCGGCACGAAATTGATCTGCAGATAATTGGCAAAAACCGCATTGCCGGCGAGGTAGGCGATGATGCCAAAGGAGGCGGCGGCAATCATAACCGGCACGATGGCGAGCCCGTCAAGCCCGTCCGTGAGATTGACGGCATTGCCCGCTGCGACGATGACAAAACCGCCGAACAGCACGAAGAAGATGCCGAGATTGATCAGGAAATCCTTGAAGAACGGAAAAGCGATCGAGGAACCAAATGTCGAGCCTGCAGGGCCGGACGCGAGTGCCGAGCGCATCATAAAATAGACGGCAATGCAGGCGATCAGGAATTCTATGCCAAGGCGAGCACGGCCGGAAAAGCCCTTATCGCTCTGCTTTGTAACCTTGAGATAGTCATCATAAAAGCCGATCGCGCCGAAGCCCAAGGTCACGAGCAGCGTCGCCACGACATAGATATTCGACAGATCCGCCCATAGAAGCGACGAACCGACGATGCCAGCAAGGATCATCAGACCGCCCATGGTCGGCGTGCCCGCCTTCTTGAAATGCGTCTGCGGTCCGTCGGCACGGATGGGCTGGCCCTTGCCCTGACGGACACGGAGCGAGGAGATAATCGTCGGCCCGAACAGGAAGACGATCATTGCAGAAGTGAAAACAGCAGCCCCGGTACGGAACGTGATATATCTGAAAAGATTTAGAAATTTAAAATATTCCGACAGTTCCACAAGCCAGATCAGCATACGGGCCCTTTCTCAGTTCCGGTCACGGTTGGCGCTCCGTGTCGGAAAACGCGGGAAACTTGTCAAGCAGCGCGGCGACGATCTTGCCGAATCCGGTTCCCAAAGAGGATTTGACCATCAACACGTCACCGGGAGCGACCGAATCCAACACGAACGGTACAAGTTCATCGGTCTTTTCGCGATATTCGACATGAACGCTGTCGGGAAGCGATTCCCGGAGCGACGCCATCTCGGGGCCTGCTAGCCAGGCATATTCGATGCCAGCCGCCAGCAAGGGTCCCGCGAGATCCGCATGAAGCTTCTGCGCATAGTCGCCCATTTCCAGCATATCGCCGAGAACCGCGATCCGCCGGCCCCTGGAGGGTTCCGAGGCGGCAAGAAGCGCGATCGCTGCACGCATGGAAGCAGGATTGGCGTTGTAGCTTTCATCGATCAGCGTAAAGCTGCCATTGCCGATCGCAAGCTTGTGGCGCCGTCCGCGACCCTTTTCCGGCTTCAGCGTAGCGAGAGTATCAATCGCCTTGCCAAGATCGGCTCCAACAAGCTTGACAGCACCCAAAGCGGCCAGAGCGTTTTCCGCGATATGACGACCGGGCGCGCCGATGGCAACTTCCATCGTGTCGCCGCCGATCGTCAGCCACAAGGTCGAGCTCTCATCAGCACCGTTGAATTCCGCCAGACGGAAATCGGCCTTGGCATGCTGGCCAAAGGAATGGACATGCTCGACGCCGACCGCCTGCGCGGCCCGTTCGAGAAAATTGAACTGGTCGTTGTCGCGATTGAGAATGACGTGGCCACCCGCGACCAGTCCCTCGAAAATCTCGGCCTTCGCGGCTGCTATCTCCTTGATGCTGCTGAAATTGCCAAGATGAGCCGGCGCGATCGTGGTAATGATGCCGATATGCGGTCTGATCATCTGGACCAGCGGGATGATCTCACCTGGGTGATTCATGCCGACCTCGAATATGCCGAAATCGGTGTCTTCCGGCATGCGAGCCAGCGTCAGCGGCACCCCCCAGTGATTGTTGAAGGAAGCGACGGAGGCATGGACTTTGCCGGAGGGCGCAAGCATGTGGCGCAGCATTTCCTTGGTCGTCGTCTTGCCGACGGACCCAGTTACCGCGATGATCTTCGCGCTGGACCGATCGCGTGCCGCCACGCCAAGACGGCCAAGTGCGGCGAGAACATCGTCGACAACGATCATCGGGACGGTGAGCCGGCCCATCGCCGGCAGACGTGCCTCGCTGACGACGAGCAAGGATGCACCATTCGCCATTGCCATGCTGGCGTAGTCATGGCCGTCGACGCGATCGCCCTTGATGGCGAAGAAGGCTTCGCCGGGCGTAATAGAACGACTGTCAATGGAAATGCCGGTGATGCCTTCCGGCAACGAACCGAATGGCCGGCCGGCCATTGCGGTGATCATGTCTTCGGATGTCCATAGCCACGTCATGACTTCAGCTCCTCCAACGCTTTGCGTACCTCCGCATGATCGGAGAACGGCAGAGTAACGCTCCCGATCGTCTGCCCCTCCTCATGCCCCTTGCCCGCAACGATCAGCGTGTCGCCGGAGGCAAGCATCCCAACTGCCTCGCGGATCGCTGTCGCACGATCGCCGATCTCGGTGGAGCAGCTTGCTGCAGCCATGATCTCGGCGCGGATTGCCGCAGGCTCCTCTGAACGCGGATTGTCGTCGGTGATGATCACGATGTCGGCGAGACGGCAGGCGATCTCGCCCATGATCGGCCGCTTGCCACGATCACGGTCACCACCACAACCGAAGACAACGATGACGCGTCCGGTCGTAAACGGCCGGACGGATGCAAGCACATTTTCCAATGCATCCGGCTTATGGGCATAATCGACATAGGCGAGTGCGCCGTTCTTGGCGTGACCGACAAGTTCAAGCCGGCCGGAGGCACCCTGCAGCTTTCCGAGAGCCGCCATCGCCTGCCGAGTCGCAACACCCGTCGACATTGCAAGGCCTGCTGCAACCAGCGCATTGGCGATCTGGAAATCGCCAGCCAGGGGAATGTCGACTTCGAAAATATCATCGCCGACGTGAACTTCCGCGACTTGCTTGTGACGGAAATGCTCGACGCGCTTCAGCGACAGGAAATCGCCCTTGCGACCGACGGTGCGCACATCATGGCCCGCCGCCCGTGCGACTGCAACCGCCTTTTCAGACCAGACGTCGTCGGCAAAGATGACGGCGGGAGAGCCTTTCGGAAGGAGCCCTTCGAAGAGCCGCATCTTCGCCGCCATATAGGCCTCCACCGTCGGGTGGTAGTCCATATGATCGCGGCCGAGATTGGTGAAAGCGGCCGCGGCAAGCCTGACACCGTCGAGGCGGTACTGGTCGAGGCCGTGACTGGAGGCCTCCATCGATGCATGCGTTACGCCTTCGTCGGCGAGTTCGGCCAGAAGCTTGTGCAGAGAGACCGGATCCGGCGTCGTCAGCGAACCATATTCGTTGCGCGTCGGGGAGACGACGCCGGTCGTGCCGATCATCGCGGCCGCATGGCCAGCGTGGGCCCATATTTGACGGGTGAAGGAGGCGACCGATGTCTTGCCCGCCGTACCCGTGACGGCAACCATGGTTTCCGGCTGCCGACCATAGAGATGCGAGGCGGCGATTGCCAGGAAGCGGCGCGGTTCACTGAGTGTAACGGTTGGGATGGAAGCTATATGGGAAGGTCGGGCTGAAACGATCAGGGAAGCATTGCGAGATGCCGCATCGGCGATGAAACTCGCGCCATCTGCCTTTACTCCGGCAACGGCGACGAATGCCATACCAGGTGCAATCTTCCGACTGTCGGAAGATAGGCCGGAAATGTCGAGATCCCCAAGTCCCCCGGCAATCTGTTCGTTAAGCTCCGGAAACGCGTTTCCGGCAAGATCCCTCAATTTCATAGATGCACTTCCGTTTCGAGGCGACCGCCCCTCGCGAATCGCCTGACATATTCATTCACGCTCAATAAGACACCAGCAAGGCCGAACCATCTTCCCCAAATTTTGTCTTCACCCCCAGCAACGGCGCGGCGCGAGCAATGATGTTGCGGGCAATCGGCCCCGCCGTACCGGCCGAAATCGTACCGCCATAAGCGCGCTCACCGGACTTCGGCTCATCGCAGAAGGTCATGACCACGTATCGCGGGTCGCGAATCGGGAAAGCCGCAATGAATGAGTTGAAGTTCAAGCTGTTCGAATAGCGGCCGTTGACCACCTTGTCGGCTGTACCGGTCTTGCTGCCGACATCGAAGCCGGGAACGCGAGCAACACGGCCGGATCCCTTCGAACCGTTGAAATTCAGAAGGAAGCGTACGTCGTCGCTTGTACTCTTCTTGATGACGGCCTTTGCTATCTCATCCGCCTGTTCGCGAGAACGCGGCAGAAACGTAGGCTCGATCAGCTTGCCGCCGTTGACCAGAGCTGCGGCTGCCACCGCCGTCTGCAGCGGCGTGGTGGAGACACCGTGGCCGAATGAAATGGTGATCGAATTGATCTTCTTCCATACCCGCGGCTGACTCGGCATTTTTACCTCAGGCAGCTCGGTCTCCATCTTCGTCAGAAGGCCGAGGCGCGTCAGGAATTCCTTGTGTCCGTCGATGCCGACGACGTCAGCGATCTTGGCCGTACCGATGTTGGATGAATACTGAAAGATCTCCGGTACGGTGAGCACGCGATGCTGTCCGTGGAAATCGTTAATGGTGAAGCCGCCGATGCGGATCGGACGACTCGCGTCGAAACTGTCGTTCAGGGTGATCTTGCCATCATCGAGCGCCATCGCCATGGTAAAGGTCTTGAACGTGGAACCCATCTCGAAAGTGCCGTCCGACATGCGGTTGAGCCAGCCTTCCTTCGCGCCTTCGACGGGATTGTTCGGATCGAAATCCGGGGCTGAGGCCATTGCGATGACTTCGCCGGTATAGACATCCAGCACGACAGCGCCGCCACCCTTGGCCTGATAGTTCTGCACCGCGTCGTTGACGACCTCACGCACGATACTCTGAACGCGCAGGTCGATGGAAAGCCTGACCGGCTCCAGCGGCTGATCGCTCGTCATGCCGGCCGCGGCCAGATCCGCAAGCCCCTGGCTGTCGATGTATTTCTCCATGCCTGTGACGCCGCGGTTGTCGATATTAACGTAGCCAAGGATGTGTGCCGCCGTCGGGCCGCCCGGATAGAAGCGGCGCTTTTCCGGACGGAAGCCGATCCCGGGGATGCCGAGCGCTAGAATCTGACTCTGCTGCTTCGGCGTCAGCTGCCGCCGCAGCCAGGCGAAATGCGAGGTTTTTACCGAGAGCTTGTGATAGGTACCCTTGATATCAAGGTCGGGGAGTACCGTCGCCAGCTTTTCCACCGCTTCGTCGGCATCGACGATCTTGTTCGGTTCGGCATAGAGCGACACGGTCCTGATATCGGTCGCAAGCAATTCGCCGTTGCGGTCGACAATGTCAGGACGGGAAGCCATCAGCCGGTCGGGCGGCATGATGCTCGATACCGTCTCCGGCTTTGCTACTCCATACTCGACAAGCCGGGCGCCGATCACGCCATAGAAAGCCACGAAACCGGCGATGATCAGCCCGACACGATTCTTTGCCTGGTTCGACTTTCTTTTTCGAGATCCCTCGAACACCGTTGAAGAGGAAGGCTCGCCCACACGGTTGTAAGCGCCCGCCGAAAAATGCGCCTGGCTTTTCAACACCATGATGCGTGAAAGAAAAGACATCAGTCCTCCACAGATCCCGTTGAAATGTTGTCCGTCTCCTCGACACCCCGCGCGACGGGAATTGGTATCGTACCAATGCTCTTCGCGCTCGGCGCGACGTCACCCTTAGGCTCACCGTCTTCCGTGGGCGGCAATTGAGATCTCAGCATCGGCAGCTCTTTCGGCTGCGCCAGAGAGGTCGAGAGGGTCGGCTGAAGCTTGAGCTCTTCGCCGTAAACGTTGATCAGCCGCTGCAGGCGATTGGGCTGCGTGAGCAATGCCCAATCGGCTTTCAACAGATCGATTGTATCCTTTTCAAGCTTGATCTCGGTCTCGAGGCGATGAACCTCCTCGAGTTTCAGCTCGGCCCGGTGCTTGATGGTATAAGTCACCGCCGCCGCGGCGGTCATGACTCCGATGAGGACGATATCGAACGTTCTCAGCAAATCAGCCTCCAAGTTTTCCGAGAGCAGCGAGATTCGGCAGATCGAAAATGGAAAAGTCCGCCGGCTCCGCAGCGGCGGCGGTGCGCACACCGGCGCGAAGCTTCGCCGAGCGGGCACGGGGGTTGGCCTCCGCCTCCTCCTCGCTTGCAACGATCATCGACTTGCCGACGGGCTCGAACGTCGCGGTGCGCTCATGCATGGCCGGCATATGCCGAGAGCCGACCGCTTTGCCGGAACGGTCGGAGAAGAATTTCTTGACGATGCGATCCTCCAGCGAATGGAAGGTGACGATCACCAGCCGGCCGCCCGGCTTCAATACACGCTCGGCCGCAAAGAGCGCCTGCGCCAACTCGCCGAGTTCGTCATTGACGAAAATGCGCAATGCCTGGAAGACACGCGTCGCCGGATGAATCTTATCCTTGGCCTTGCGTGGCGTGACGATCTCTATCAGGCCGGCGAGGTCGCGGGTGGTTTCAAACGGCTTTTCGGCGCGTCGCTTCTCGATCGCATGGGCTATGCGGGAAGCCTGCTTCTCCTCCCCGAGGAAGGCAAAGATGCGGATCATGTCCGCCACCTTGGCGCGATTGACGACATCGGCCGCCGAAACGCCCGCCGCCGACATGCGCATATCGAGCGGGCCGCTTTTCTGGAAGGAGAAGCCGCGCTCGGCTTCATCGAGCTGCATGGAGGAAACGCCGATGTCGAGGACGACGCCGTCAAGCCCTTCTTCCGGCGCATGGGCCGCAAGCTCGGAAAATTGCGAATGGATGAGCCTCAGATGGTCGCCATGGGCGGCAACCATCGCCTGGCCGGCGGAAATTGCCGTCGGATCGCGATCGAGCGCAATCACATCGGCGCCGGCAGCGAGAATGGCCGAACTATAGCCTCCCGCACCAAAGGTGCCGTCGAGAATGATCTTGCCCGGCGCAGGCTCCAGCGCAGCAAGAACCTCCTTGAGAAGAACCGGAATGTGACGAACCGGTCCGCCATCGGCATCAGAAGAACCTCCGCCAGGATTCGCCGCCATTCCGTACCCTCGTTCTAATCGGAACGCCTGCCCGCCAGCCTGCGCTCCCCTCTTGCCTGCGCCTGCATCGCCCGAAAGGCGTCCGGCTGCCAAAGCTGAAAATGGTCCGCCCGACCGACGAAGGTCACCTCGTTGGTGATGCCGGTGAAGTCCCGGATGAAATCCGTGATCATCAGCCGCCCTTCGGCATCGAGCTTCATAAAGACGCCGCCCCCATGAATGAGGAGCGACATCGCATTCGCATCCGGCGAAAACGGATCCTCCGCAGCGATCTGCCGCTCGAACCTGTCGAGCAGATCCGGACCGCCGGCGCTGATCGCCGGAAACACAAAATCCTGGAAGCAATAAAGCTCCTGAATATTGCGCTCGGCCAGCACGGAACGGAATACCGCCGGCACGGAAACCCGCCCCTTGGCATCGATCCTGTTGGTCGCATTCGACAGGAAGCGGCTCATCACGCGAAACATCCGTCCCCAAGGGCGCCCGGACAATCACTCGCCCGCCAGGACACCCAAAATCAGACACAGCTTCGCACGCCGGACGAAAAGAAACCCGTCCGACACCCTCGAACAGAAGGTAGCCGTAGCTTTGCGATGAATGGGCACTTGATTGCCCTTGCGCAGTGCAGTTTTGGGATAACATGGGACCATATGGGCGTCAATGGGAAACGCCCGCTTTGATACGGGCGCATCATCAAATATTTATAAGCTGTTAAGTTTAACAAAGAGTTAGAGCCGACGATCGAAGCAGGCCCCGACAGGCCATATTCGGCGCGCAACGGGCCGCCCTCGCCGACGGGAAAAGCCGGCGAATTAAGCTGCCCGACCGACAGGAAAGACTTTCGAAGAAGGCGGCAGGATAAAAAACCAGTTGGCCTGTAAGCCGGGTTCTGTATGGCTCCGGCGTACCGGAACGTGGCAGCCATTCCTCTGGGACAGCGTTCGCACGCTGCCTCGCGCAACCCACCCGGATGACTGGCCCGGAAACAGGCCGGACAGCTTTCGCCGCCCGCGTCATCCCTATTCGGTCTTGCTCCCGGTGGGGTTTACCGTGCCGCCACTGTTGCCAGAGGCGCGGTGGGCTCTTACCCCACCCTTTCACCCTTACCCGGCCAAAAGGCCAAGCGGTTTGCTTTCTGTGGCACTTTCCCTGAGGTCACCCTCGCCGGACGTTATCCGGCACCGTGTTTCCGTGGAGCCCGGACTTTCCTCACTCTACCGCCTTTCGGCATTGGTGGAGCGCGGCTGCCCGGCCAACTGGCAGTGGCTCAATAGCCGAGACAGCCGGCAATTGCCACCAAAATATCCACCTCAGCGCGCCCGATTCGCGAAAATATGGTGCGAAATCCGAAGCGTAGCCCGCAGCTATTGCAAGAACCGCGACGGGCTAGGCAGGCTTCTCGGGCAAATCACGCAGCCTTCATTCCAGAAGCGCGAGCACCTTGCCGCAATAGGTCTGGGAAACCGGGTTCATGCGCGTGGCGGCGTGGCCGGCATTGTATTTGAGGATTGTATCACAGGTATTGCCGCCGCCGAGCTGATGGGCAGCCGCAAGATATTTCATGCCGAACTTGATGTTCGTTTCCGGATCGAAAAGTCCTTTCGCGGATCCGGAATAGCCCATCATCCGGGCGGTCGCCGGCTTGATCTGCATCAGGCCGATCTCGCCCGCGCTGCCGCGCGCATTCGGGTTGAAATTGCTCTCGATGCTGACGACGGCTGTGGCAAGCTCGACCGGAACGCCGTAGGCCGCGGCGTATTTATTTATCAATTGCGAATAAGGATTGTCGGGGGTGTCTGGTGTGACATCATTACTGCCGTCCGGAGCAGAATTCGGTGAAATGGCTTCCGGCTGGGGACCATTCGGGCCAGCAATTGCGCAATCGTACCCCGTCAACAGCACGCTTGCGCATGCCGCAGCCACAACAATCAGATTTTTCATGTAGTCTTTTTACTCCGACCCCAAGAGCAGCTGAACCGCGCGCCCGCGTCGTTCCGGCGCGAACCGAGAACCGGTGCCGCGCCGCAGCTGCTCTTATCATTTCATTTCACGTCCGCCGCCGACAAACAAACCGGGCGGCAAACGCCGTTGACGGAAGGGGTTTAGACCATCGCATTGCGGAGATAATAGGGAGATGATGTGGCAGGAAACAGCGCCGTTAGAAAATTCATCCGCGCCAGCGAAAAAGCTGGTATTTCGTACTCACGAATAGCGTGGAAGCGCAGCAATAAGCCGATGTAGCGTATCGATCGTGGAAAAATCGGCCACACCGTCCACTCTCGCCTGGCGGAAATGACGCTGAAAGGCGGCGACATCGCCTTCTGTCTTTTCGGAAAATTCTCCTGTGATTTCCGTGCCATAGCCATAGAGCGACAGCATCGACTGCAACGCCTCGATGGTCTGCCCGCAGTCGCCTCTCTGGAAGAAGCGCCCGCCGATGATCGACGTCGGTTCCACCCAGTGTCCAACCCCTGCTCGATGGAGCAAATCCCAGGGAAATTTCTCACCCGGATCGACCTTGCGGCCAGGCGCCACATCCGAGTGCGCAAGCACCCTTTCAGGCGCTATCGACCAACGTTGGCCGCAATCGCGACACAATTCGATTACCGCCTCAATCTGCTTTTTAGAAAAATCCGGCAGGCCTCCCGGATGGCCGGCATTGGCGATCTCGACACCGATCGACAGCGAATTGATGTCCGTCTCGCCATGCCAGGTACTCTTGCCTGCATGCCATGCGCGATACTCTTCCGGCACCAGCTGCAGAATTGTGCCATCCTCGTGCACGAAATAGTGGCTGGAGACCTGGCTCTCCGGGCGACAGAGCCAGGAAAGCGCCCCTTCGGCAGTCGGCATGCCCGTGTAATGGAGGAGAATCATATCCGGTTTGCGTCCACCGGCGCGTTCGCCACGGTTCGGCGAAGGCATCACCGTCGCTCCGGAATAATCCGCCTTGAAGGAAGTCATGCGGCGCGGCGTTCCTTTTCGATCGCCGCATAGGCAGCATTCAAAGCCGCCATTCGTTCGTTTGCAATTGCCTGAAACTCTTCCGGCACGCCGCGCGCGATCAACCGGTCTGGATGGTTTTCATGGACCAGACCATGATAACGGCGACGGATCGTCGGAAAATCGTCGGAACGCGAGACGCCAAGCACTTTGTAGGGATCGCGACCGATTGAAACGTGGCGCGCTGATATTTGCTCGAAGCGCTGCTCGCTCATCTTAAAGATCTCGGCGATGCGGGCGAGGAACGCCATTTCCTTCTCGTGGACAAGACCATCGGCCTTGGCGATATGGAACAGGCCGTCCAGCACGTCCTCGAGCACCGGGCAATTGGTGGGGCATGTGCTGCAGAGCCCCGCAAGCTTTTCGGCATAGGCCTCGAAGCCGGCAACGTCCTGACGGGCGAGATTGTAAAGGCGGGCGACATTCTTTGCCTGATCCTGCGGAAACTCGAATATCTCGCGGAATGCCGCAACTTCCTTTTCGGACACAATGCCGTCGGCCTTCGCCATCTTCGCCGAAAGCGCGATGATGGCTACGGAGACAGCAACCTTGCGGCGGGTCTCCGGGTCACCTTCGAAAACGGTGCGAATAGCCTCGACCACCGCCGACAGGGCGTTGCCTGCGGTGTTTCCTATGGCATTCAGCAATTTCTCCCAAAAGGACATGGCGCGCTCAAGAGCCTCTTTTCAATAGTAGGTACACGTTGAACAAATAATTGTTGCGATTGCAAGCTGGCGATTGGTCGTGTTTTGGAAAACACTTTTCACAAATCTGTAACTGTTCGAAATTCGAAACGATCCATCGCGCACTGCCCTCCTCCTTAGTCGGGGTGGCCCGGGCGAAGTTCCTGCAGATTTTCATCACGCTCGCCTTTTCCACAGCCATGCTCGGCGCGCGGATCGCCCCTGCGATTATATTTGTGGTCCTGGTCGCTTTCGCTGTCCGGCTCTGGCACGAGGAACGGATTTCGTAAATTCTTTACTTTACAGCTTCGTTTCCCTGTCGCATCCATGCATTTATGCAAGTTGATCGTAGCGGCGCATAACGCGTGCAAGGAGGGAACTATGGCCAAACAGAAAGTCGCAATGTTGACCGCAGGAGGCCTCGCCCCCTGTTTGTCATCAGCCGTCGGCGGCCTGATCGAACGCTACAGCGACGTCGCTCCCGAGATCGATCTCATCGCCTATCGCTCCGGCTATCAGGGGGTGCTCCTCGGCGATCACGTCAAAATCACCGCCGGCATGCGTGAGCAGGCCCATCTGCTGCACCGCTATGGCGGCTCGCCGATCGGCAACAGCCGCGTCAAGCTGACCAATGCCGCGGACTGCGTGAAACGCGGCCTTTGCAAGGACGGCGAAAATCCGCTGCGTGTCGCAGCTGAAAAGCTCGCCGCAGACGGCGTCACCATTCTTCACACCATCGGCGGAGACGACACCAATACGACTGCCGCCGATCTTGCCGCCTATCTCGGCGCCAACGGCTACGATCTGACGGTCGTCGGGCTGCCGAAGACCGTTGACAACGATGTCGTGCCGATCCGCCAATCGCTCGGCGCCTGGACGGCCGCGGAAGTCGGAGCAAATTTCTTCGATAACGTCAGCAACGAACAGAGTGCCGCACCGCGGACGCTGGTCGTTCACGAGGTCATGGGACGGCATTGCGGCTGGCTGACCGCTGCGACTGCACGGGCGTACCTCCAGAAGACCCGAGGCAATCATTATGTCGACGGTTTCATGATGAACGAAGAGATGAAGCGCATCGACGGTCTCTATCTGCCTGAAATGGCCTTCGATCTTGAAGCCGAAGCCGAGCGGTTAAAGGCGGTCATGGACAAGGAAGGCACTGTCGCGCTCTTCGTTTCGGAAGGCGCCTGCCTCGACGCCATCGTCGCTGAACGGGAAGCGGCCGGCGAGACAATCAAGCGTGATGCCTTCGGCCATGTGAAGATTGACACGATCAATGTCGGCAACTGGTTCCAGAAGCAGTTCGCAGCCCTGCTCGGCGCCGAGCGCTCGATGGTTCAGAAGTCCGGCTATTTCGCCCGTTCCGCTCCCGCCAACAGCGAAGACCTGCGTCTCATCCAGGGCATGGTCGATCTCGCCGTCGAAAGCGCGCTCAACAAGATCTCGGGCGTCACCGGCCATGACGAGGCGCAGAACGGCAAACTGCGTACGATCGAATTCCCCCGCATCAAGGGCGGCAAGCCGTTTGACCTTTCCACGAAATGGTTCGTCGAGGTTATGGAGGAAATCGGCCAAAAATACACCTCCGTATGATTGACGGATGGTGAAGACGGTGTCTTTGCTGGACTGGAATAGGAAGAGTTTGACACTAGGGCGATTCAGTTTGCGTGCGCCCAGCCGGCGAACCGAATAGGAGCAATTCCATGTCCATCGAAGCCTGGCTCGCTTTCGCCGCCGCCTCCGCGATCATGCTGGCGATCCCGGGGCCGACGATCCTCCTCGTCGTCTCCTATGCACTCGGTCACGGGCGCAAGACGGCGTTTGCAACGGTCAGCGGCGTCGCGCTGGGCGATTTTACCGCCATGACGGCGTCGCTGTTCGGCCTGGGCGCCCTACTTGCGGCATCGGCGACGCTCTTCACGGTGCTGAAGTGGATCGGCGGAGCCTATCTTATCTGGCTCGGGATCAAGCTCTGGCGGGCGCCGATCGTAACCGAGCCGATGGCAGATAATGACAACCTTCGCGAGGAAAAATCGCTCAAGATTTTCCTACATGCCTACATCGTTACGGCGCTCAATCCAAAGAGTATTGTCTTCTTTGTTGCCTTCGTCCCGCAATTCCTCAATCCGGCCCTGCCCTTCTTTGGTCAGATGGTCATCATGGAGGCAACGTTCCTCGTGCTCGCCACTCTGAACGCCTCGACCTACGCCCTTCTCGCCAATGCCGCTCGCGGCATGATTCGCAAGGCGAGCGTGCAGCGCGCCGTCAATCGGACCGGCGGGACATTGCTGATTGCGGCCGGCGCCGTCACCGCCGGATATCGCCGCATCGCCGCCTGAATTGCCGGCTGATCACCGCCTGATCGCCGCAGCTTGCGGCGTAATCGCGAATAGGTTAATGGGTGATTTTAGGGTTTAAGGATTTCCTAGTTGATTTGCCCAACTGGGCGGCGCGATTTTCGAAAGTGACATAATGGTAGCGATCGGATCTTCCGGCCTCAGACAGAGTGTTGCCTTGGCCGCAATTGTTTGCGGCGCCTTGTCGGGATGCACAAGCGTCGAACAAACATCAAAGGCTGATCTAAAGGCTGCTCCGGCGGTCGCTTCGCTACCAAAACCTGCAACCGGCGCGACAGCAAATATTGCCGCAGCCACGCAACCTTCAGCGACAACAGGATCTGCAACAACCGCGGTCGGCGCAGCCGCCTCACTTCAACCCGGCATGGTCGCACCCGGAACGCAAACGGTCGCCGGCGCGCCCGCCATGGCAGTTGCCACGGTGGCGCCTCCGACAAGTCCGCTTCCGGCAATCGATCAGCAGACGGGAGAAACGCTTGCTGCGGTCGCCGTTCCGATGCCCAATCCCAGCCGGCAGGAGCTAGTCGCCGCCGCTGCTCCAGCCGTGAATGCTGTTGCTGCTCCCATGATGCCGGCCGTGGCCTCCCCGGCGCAGCTTGCCGCCGGCGCTCCGGCTACGGTGGCCACAACTGCTTATGCGCCCATTCCGCTGACGCCAGAAATGACCGCGATACAGGCCGTTGTTCCGACACCGCGTCCTGGCACGCCGGCGCAGCCGACAATTCAACTTGCCTATGCCGGGACACCCCAGCTGAGCACGGCGGCGCTTTCCGCAATGGACGCCGCGCCGGCCATGATGGACTTCCGCTTCGACGAATCCGGACCGACGGAAGTTCCTGCCGCCCTTGATGATGCCGACGATGACACGTCGGGACCGACTGTCGAAAAGAGCTATATCAGCAAGCTGATCTCCAAGTATGCGAAGCTCTACGAGGTTCCGGAATCCCTGCTTCACAGGGTCGTCCATCGGGAGAGCCGCTACAATCCAGGCGCCTACAACAAGCGCGGTTATTTCGGCCTGATGCAGATCAGGTACAATACGGCCAAGTCGATGGGCTATGACGGGCCGGCAAACGGCTTGTTTGATGCGGAAACCAATATCAAGTATGCGGCGAAATATCTTCGCGGCGCCTGGGTCGTCGCCGACAACAAGGAAGATGACGCCGTCAGGCTCTATGCCCGTGGTTATTACTATGATGCCAAGCGCAAGGGCATGAGCGACATTGCCAACGGCAACTACTGACGGCGCTATAATGCATGCCGCGCAAAAATGTGCAGCGGTTTTGCAGCAACGACATGCATCAAAACAATAGCCTAAAGGCTGTCGCGTGAATCTCCTTTCCTGCGACAGGCTTTAGGCGCGCTTCAGAGTACCTTCAAGATTTCCTTCACGAGTTCTTGCGGATGATAGCCGAGCCAGATCGGGGTCAGGCCGAGCCGAACGACGACCAGATCGGCCGATGGCACAATGGCCACGCTCTGCCCGTCATGCCCCTCCATCCAGAACGTATCCTCCGGCAGTCCGAACTCGGCGCTCGTGCCGCCACCCGGCCCGGCAAGCCACGCCTGGACCTGCGTATAGCTTCCATTGGATGCGGCAGTTGGCGTGCGCATGGCGCCGACAAAGCCCTCCGGAAGCAGCCTCTGTCCATTCCAGACGCCGTCCTGCAGAAGGAATTGGCCGAAACGCGCCCAGTCGCGCGCTGTCGCATAGATATAGGAACTACCGGCCAGCGTGCCGCGGGCATCGGCTTCGAATATGGCGCTCGACATGCCGAGCGGATTGAAAAGCGCGTCCCGGGGATAAGTCAAAGCGGCATTCTCATTGCCCACCCGGTTCATCCAGATCCTGGAAAGAAGCACGCTCGTGCCGCTGGAATAGCTGAACCGCGCGCCGGGTTGCGCTACAAGAGACGCATTCGCAGGCAGTGCGGTCATATCCGGATCGAGATAGAGCATGCGGGTGACATCACTCACATTGCCGTAGTTCTCGTTGAAGGCCAGGCCGCTTTCCATGCCGAGCAGATCGCTCAGCCGAATACGCGCCCGATCATCCTTTTGCCATTGCGGCAACAAATCGTCGTCGTCGAAGGAGATGCGCCCATCGAGCATCAGGCGGCCGATGATGGTGGCATTGACGGTCTTGGTCATAGACCAGCCGATGAGCGGCGTTCGGGGGCCGAAGCCCTCGCCATAGGTCTCTGCAACAATCCTGCCGCCATGCACGACGACGATCGCGCGCATCGAAGGGCCGGCCAACGCCTGATCGGCCACAAGCGACGCGATCTTGCTAGCCGGATCGATATCCACTCGGTCGCCTTGCGGCCAGAGCGCGCCGCTTTTCTCAACCTGGCTGTTGTTCTCCAGCATCGGCGTCGCGTCCATTGCCGCCTTCAGGTCGCCGTCCGGAACGCTGGCGCAGCCGAGAGCGCCGCGATAGACAGCATAGCCCGGAGCGAAAAGGCCGAGAATGCGCGCCGACACAACGCCCTCGTCCCGGTCGACGGATGCCCGGACGAGGCGGAGCAATGGATTGCCCGGCGCCTGGACGTCGTGCGCTAGAACGACATCCGGATCACGTCCGGCAATAAATACATTGGAGCAGATGATCTTGGCGGCGTAGCCATCGCCGACCCTCAACAATTCCGGCGGCGCCACGGTGAGCCAGATTGCGCCAGCTGCCACGATCAGGACGACACCGCCAAATAGTCTTTTCGCGAGCCGGGAAATCAACCGCATGCATATTTCTCCACTTCAGCGAGACAGAAGCAGGAAAGGCGACGGCCGAAAAGAGCGTGGCCGAATATTGATCAATTTATGCATTCAAATTTCGCGTGAACGTCGTAGCATTTGGAAGGCGCGAAGGGATCGCCAGTCTTTAACAACATGTCGCGTCATGAAACTGTAGCAGTATCGGGTTACACGCGCTGAACGTTAGAAATCGGTAACAGACTCACATGGCGGACCTCGCACCGGATGCCGGCTTCCGAAAGAACCGGAAACTCAAGGACGCTCTCCTCCGGCACAAGGCACTCTCAAAGGAAGGCTTCTCCGAACGCCTTTTCGGCCTGCTTTTTTCCGGCCTCGTCTATCCGCAGATCTGGGAAGATCCGGATGTCGACATGGAGGCGATGGAACTTCAACCAGATCATCGTGTCGTCACGATTGGTTCAGGCGGCTGCAACATGCTCGCCTATCTGTCGCGAAGCCCGGCCTCGATCGATGTCGTCGACCTCAATCCGCACCACATCGCGCTCAATCGGTTGAAGCTCGCCGCTTTCCGCCATCTCCCAAGCCATGCGGAACTTGTCCGCTTTTTCGCGACGCCGAACGCACGCTCCAACAGCCGTGCCTTCGATCAGTTCCTCGCGCCGGCCCTGGATAACGCAACGCGCACCTACTGGAACAGCCGTACCCTTGCCAGACGCCGCCGCGTCACGGTCTTCGACCGTAATATTTATGAAACCGGCCTGCTCGGCCGCTTCATCGGTGCGGCACATTTGATGGCGCGCCTGCATGGCGTCAATCTCAGGGAAATGGCGCAGACACGATCCATCCGTGAGCAGCGTCAGTTTTTTGATGACAAGATCGCTCCACTCTTCGAAAAGCCGCTGGTGCGCTGGATTACCGATCGCAAAAGCTCGCTCTTCGGTCTCGGCATTCCACCGCAGCAATATGACGAGTTGGCAAGCCTTGCAGACGGCCGGTCGATCGCACCGGTCCTGAAGTACCGCCTCGAGAAGCTCGCCTGCCATTTCCCCATGCGCGACAATTACTTCGCCTGGCAAGCTTTCGCTCGCCGTTACGCGACGCCGGAGGAAGGTCCGCTTCCGACCTATCTGAAGCCGGAACACTACCAGACGATCCGCGCAAACGTCGATCGCGTGCAAGTCCATCATGCCAGCTTCACCGAGCTTCTTTCCGGCAAATCGGCCGGTTCGATGGACCGCTACATCCTGCTTGACGCCCAGGATTGGATGACGGATGCGCAACTCAACGATCTCTGGGCCGAAATCACCCGCACGGCGCGGGCTGGTGCGCGTGTCATTTTCCGCACCGCCGCGGAAAAGAGCATCATCGAGGGCCGGCTTTCCCAGGCGATCCGCGATCAGTGGGACTATTTCGAAGAAAAGTCCCTGGAGCTGACAGGGCAGGACCGTTCAGCCATTTATGGCGGTTTCCACATCTATGGGAAGAAGGCGTGACACAGGTCGAAACCGGCATGCAGGCGAAAGCGGACGGGCACGCCGGTCTCATGGACCGGATGTATCGCTACCAGCGGCATATCTATGATCTGACGCGCAAATACTACCTGCTCGGCCGCGACCAGACGATCCGCAATCTCGACGTACCGCCAAACGGCACGCTGCTCGAGATTGGCTGCGGCACCGGCCGCAATCTTGCGCTGGCCCATCGCCGCTATCCATCGGCGCGGCTCTACGGTCTCGATATCTCGCAGGAAATGCTGCTTTCTGCCCGCAGGACCTTTCGTTACAAGACGCAGATGCCCGAATTTCGCGTCGCCGACGCGACGTCCTTCGCGCCGCAGGAATTCGGAGCAGAAGGCTTCGACCGCATCCTGATCTCCTATGCCCTGTCGATGATTCCCGACTGGCAGAAGGCGGTCGATGCATCGATTGCGGCCCTCAATGCCGGCGGCTCTGTCCATATCGTCGACTTCGGCCAACAGGAGCGTTTGCCCGGCTGGTTTCGAGGCCTGCTCAAGTCCTGGCTCGCAAAGTTTCATGTGACGCCGAGGGCCGATCTGCGCGAAGTACTGGAGGCCCGGGCCAGAGCAAACGGCGCCCGGATGGTGTTTGAGACGGTCGGGGGCGGCTACGCCTGGCGGGCTCGTATCACCAAGGCCTAATATTTTACTTGAAACTAACCAAATTTTTACGTTGATATGGTGAAAGAGGGGGGTGTTGGGCCCCGTTAGATTCGACTCTTGCGAAAGCCGGACTGTGGGGAACCGAGACCACTCGCGTCATTACGAGACATCTATGCGTCGGCTGTTGTTTTGCGTCCTGCCGTTGTTCGCCCTGCTGTGCGGCTGCACATCTTCCTACGACTATCTCGAAACTTCAGCGGTAAAGACCCGCTTCAAGGATACGGATCCGCAGGATTTCGGCCGTGATCATCCCCAGAACCACGCTATTCACGGCATCGATATCTCGAAGTGGCAGGGCGACATAGACTGGCAGACGGTGAAGGCCTCCGGCGTCAGTTTTGCCTTCATCAAGGCCACCGAAGGCAAGGACAGGCTGGACTCGCGCTTCAACGAATATTGGCAGCGTGCGCGCGCTGTCGGCATTGCGCATGCTCCCTACCACTTCTATTACTTCTGCTCGACGCCGGAGGAGCAGGCGGACTGGTTCATCCGCAATGTTCCCAGGCAAGCCATAGCCTTGCCGCCGGTTCTTGATGTGGAATGGAACCCCGATTCCCCGACCTGCAACCGTCGTCCCGACCCCGCGACCGTGCGGGCGGAGATGCAACGCTTCATGGACAAGCTCGAAGCCTATTACGGCAAGCGCCCCATCATTTACACGTCGGTGGACTTCCACCGCGACAATCTGGTCGGTTATTTCCAGGGTTATCACTTCTGGGTCCGATCGGTCGCCAAGCATCCGCAAGTCACCTATGCCGATCGGCGCTGGGCGTTCTGGCAGTACACCTCCACGGGCGTCATTCCCGGGATCAAGGGACCGACGGATATCAACGTCTTCGCGGGTACGGAGAAGAATTGGCGCAATTGGGTGGCCTCCGTTTCAAAGCCGGAAGAATCCTAAAAGCGACAACGATTATTCTTGCTTCGGTCACAATATTCTGTGAAAGCAAAAAAATCGTCTCCCAAAGGAATACTTCACATGCACCGCTCGCTCGCCAGCTGCTCTGCACTTGCTCTTCTGTTTGTTTCCATGATCGCGACGGGCGCGGCCGCGCAACAGGGGCCACAGGCCGCGTGCGGCGGCGATCTCTCCGCCTTCCTGCAGGGCGTGAAAGCCGATGCCGTTGCCGCGGGTGTGCCTTCAGAGGCCGCCGACAAGGCGCTTGCTGGGGCGCAGATCGACCAGAAAGTTCTGAGCCGCGACCGCGCGCAAGGGGTCTTCCGGCAGACGTTCCTCGAATTTTCGCAGCGCACTGTCAGCCAAGCCCGGCTCGATATCGGCCGCCAGAAAATGAAGCAATATGCCGATGTCTTCGCCCGCGCGGAACAGGAGTTTGGCGTGCCGGCCGGGGTTATCACTGCTTTCTGGGCTATGGAAACGGATTTCGGCGCCGTCCAGGGCGACTTCAATACGCGCAATGCACTCGTAACACTGTCGCATGACTGCCGCCGTCCCGAGCTTTTCCGCCCGCAGCTCATTGCTCTGATGGAAATGGTGCAGCACGGGGATCTCGATCCCGACGCCAATACCGGCGCCTGGGCCGGAGAAATCGGGCAGGTCCAGATGCTGCCTCGCGATATCATCGCCTATGGGGTGGACGGCGACGGCGATGGCCACGTGAAGTTGAAGCAGAGCAGCCCTGACGCCATCCTGACGGCAGCGAAATTCATTCAAAATCTCGGTTTTCAGCGCGGCCAGCCCTGGCTCCAGGAGGTGACGCTACCCCAGGAACTTCCCTGGGAAAAATCCGGTCTTGGCGGCTCCATGACGGCCGGCGATTGGTTTGCGCTCGGCGTCAAGCCGCGCGACGGCGACACGAACTTCGCGAACCTGAAGGCGGATCTCATTCTTCCACAGGGCCGCATGGGCCCAGCCTTCATCACCTATCCCAACTTCCAGATCTATCTCGAGTGGAACAAGTCGTTCATCTATACGACATCGGCCGCTTACTTCGCCACGCGGCTGACGGGCGCGGCGCCCTATCTCAAGGGCACCCCGGAACCCGGCCTTGCCAGCGACGAAATGAAGGCGCTGCAGACGAAACTGCAGTCGCTTGGTTATGATGTCGGAGAAATCGACGGCATTCTTGGTTCCGGCACACGCCTCGCCATTCAGAAGGAGCAACAGCGTCTCGGCGTCCCGGCCGACGGCTGGGCGACGCCGTCGCTGCTCAAGGCGCTCTGACGCGCCAAAGCCTGTCGCATGAAGGTAGGCTTACGCGACAGACAGGCATAGCCTTCCCGAAAATCGAAACCAATTTTCGGGAATGCGTCAGTTTCGACCGCTGCGGCGTGCCTTCCTGCTGTGATAAAGCGCAAGCCGGATCGCCCGATAGCGTACGCGCAGTCCGTGCAGGCCGCGCGCAACCGCGTCCCGGCCCCGGCTCATTTCGTGAATCTCGTGGGAATAGGCAATGCCGAGCATTTGGCGGTAGGTCTGAAGCTTCTCATTTGCCATATTCTCCAGCCTGTGCATGAGACCCACGCAGATCGGCGAAACCAATAGCGAGACGGCCGTCACGGCGATCGCCAATCGATAGAGATCCAGCCTTAACCCGCCGGCCGAGAGTCCCGCGGCGGCGAGCACGAAGGAGAATTCGCCTATCTGCGCCATCGAGAGGCCGGCTACAAGGGCCGTCTGTGGCGGCGATCCGGTCTTGCGCAACAGGAAGATATTGAGAACGGTCTTAGCGGCAAGCACCATCAGCGAGACCGCAAACACCGCCCATAGATGATCCCAGATGAAATCGAGGTCGATCAGCAGTCCGATCGACAGAAAGAAGACGACCAGCAGTATGCTTTGGATCGGCTCGATCACAGGGATGACCCGGCTGCGCAGGGTCGAGTTACCCGCAACGATGCCGGCGAGAAAGGCGCCGTAGACCGGCGAAAGGCCAGCAACGCCGGAAATGGCTGCGGCGGCGAAACATACCGCGAGCGAGCCGAGCGCTAGGATCTCAACCTTGTGCTCCACCTGTTCGGCGAAGGGAATCCTGAGTTTGCCGCGGTGGCTCAGCCACCACATGAGCCAACCCATCAGCGTTACGGCGATCACCACCTTGAACATAATGGCTGTTACGTCCACCTCGCCGCCGCCGAGACTGGTGACGAAAATCAGAATAGGCACCACGGCCAGGTCCTGCGCGATCAGCACGCCGATTGCCAGCCGCCCCGCCTCGCCGCGCAGAGCATCCATTTCCTCCAGCATCTTCATGGCGACGACCGTCGATGACATGCCGATAATGAAACCGAGGATGATCGCCTCGGAGGAAGAAGCACCAACCACCAGTGCAATGACGATGGCGAGCGCCATTGCGGCCAGCAGCTGACCGCTCATGACCAAGAGCGCCTGACGTAGGGTCAGCATGAAGGCTTTGATCGAAAGCTCCATGCCAATGAAGAACAGCAGGACGACGACGCCCATTTCAGCCAATAGCGCGACATTGCCGGAGCTCGCCACGACGCCGGCGCCCGTAGGGCCAAGCGCTACGCCCGCAAGGATGAAGCCAACAAGTGGAGGCTGACGCAACCACAGAAACCCGAGGCCAAGCAATGCCGCGACGGCAATCACGATCGCGATCGGAACAAGGTCGCCCCCTTGCTCTGCCGCCGAGCCGATCGAATTTGTCACCAGAGTGTCCAGCCCGCCCATCTTTCCTTCGAATCTTCCATCGCATTGATGCATGACAGGAATCGGGTGGCAATCCGCTCTCCAATACGCAAAGGCTAGAAAAACAGAAGAGAGGAGAGACAGATGGGCGGCCAACGGGGTACTGGAATGAACGCTCTGACCTGGGGGCTATTGCTGCTGCTCGGTCTGATTTGGGGCGGTTCCTTTTTCTTCGCCCGCATCGCGGTTCAGGATGTGCCACCCTTGACGCTGGTCTTTCTGCGGCTCTCGCTCGCGGCGATAGCTTTGCATCTCTATATTGTCGGACGCTTCGGCATTTACGAAGTACTCCGCCGGCGGTGGCGCCAATTCCTCGTTCTCGGGCTCGTCAATAATGCTATTCCGCATGCCCTGATCTTCTTCGGTCAGACGGAGATCGGCGCCGGATTGGCCGCTATCCTGAACGCCACGACGCCTATCTGGACCGTGTTGATCGCCAACCACCTCACCACAGACGAAAAATTGTCTTCGGCGAAGCTGCTCGGCTGCCTCGTAGGACTGGCAGGAACGATCATACTGTTCGGCCCGAGCGTCACGACCGGCAGCGACGTTCCGCTCTGGGCGCTGCTGCTTCCCGTTCTTGCGGCAGTCTCCTATGGATTTGCCGTGACCTATGCAAAGCGCTTCAAGGATGTCAGCCCGCAGGTGACCGCCGCCGGACAGCTCACCGCGTCCTCCCTCGTGATGCTGCCGGTATCGTTGCTCTCCGATCAGCCCTGGACGCTCTCCATGCCGCCGCTCGCAACCGTCCTCGCCATCCTCGCGCTGGCCTTGCTGTCAACGGCCTTCGGCTACATACTCTATTTCCGCATCATGACGCTTGCCGGGGCCACCAATGCGTCACTGGTCACGCTCCTCGTTCCGCCAGGCGCAATCCTGCTCGGCTTCCTTTTACTCGGTGAACGGTTGGGATTTCCGGAGCTTGCCGGTATGGGATTGATCGGGGTAGGTCTCGTCATCCTCGACGGGCGTTTCCATCGCAAGATGCTCTCAGCGACGTGAAACCATTCCGAGCGCTAAAAGACCCATCTTTTCAGAACGTTGCCGAGGCAAGATGTAGAGCGAGGCAAGTCTTAACGCCAGCGCCGCTTTCTTAACACCCCATTAAAAAGTGTGAGCCATATATGAGGCTATTTTTCCCTGTTATTTCAATAGCTTGAAAATTCAGTCTGCAACGCCTGCTAAATCGCCTTCGGCGGCGCAGCATAAAATCCGCTTTGCAGGAGACATATTTCTGACATAATGCCTAACCGTTAACGCAGGGAGGCAGACATGGGACTTACGCAATCCTTGAATGTCCTACTGGTCGGTGCAGCGTTCGCGTTCGTGGTATCAATGCTCTTCATTTGAGCAGGGTACCACCAAACACAAGCAAAAGAATGCAAGACTCCTAAGAGCTAACAAAGTCTATCCAACAAAAAGCGCATGCCGGAAACACGGCATGCGCTTTTTGTTTGATGCATCGACCTCAAGCTGCCGCGCCGGCCTGCCCACGGCTCACGTCGCGCCGCAAATTCAGCCGCTCAAGGACCGCCGAAATCAAAGGCGCGCGGTTCATCGTATAGAGATGAAATTCATGGATGCCGCGCCGCACGAGATCCTCGATCTGTTCTGCAGCGACATCAGCGGCCACTTCGGCGCGCTCGGCGGGCTTGTCATCAAAACCATCGAAGCGATCGTCCAGCCAGGATGGGATGGTTGCTCCGCAGGCTCCGGCGAAACGCTTCAGCTGTGTGAGATTCTGGATCGGCATGATGCCCGGCACGACGGGGATATTAATGCCAGCCGACCGGACGCGGCCGAGATAACGCTCGAAAACATCGTTATCGAAGAAAAACTGCGTCAAAGCGCGATCTGCGCCATTGTCCGCCTTGCGCCTCAGCATGTCGATATCAGCAGCGGTGTCGTGGCTTTCCGGATGCTTTTCCGGATAGGCGGAGACGGAAATCTCGAAATCGCTGATATCACGCAGCCCCGCCACCAGTTCGGCCGCATTGGCATAACCGCCGGGATGCGGCTGATAGGCTGTCCCGACGCCGCCCGGAGGATCGCCGCGCAGGGCCACGAAATGGCGCACGCCAGCCGCGCGGAAATCTTCGACCACCCGGTGCGTGTCCTCTCGCGTCGCACCGACGCAGGTCAAGTGCGAAGCAGTGGCGAGCGGTGTTTCGGTGATAAAACGCCTGACGGTTGAAAGGGTTGGCGTCTTTGTCGATCCGCCAGCACCATAGGTGACCGAAATGAAATCGGGATTCCAGTCCTGCAGCTCGGCTGCAGCCGACCAGAGTTGGGCCTCCATCTCCTCCGATTTCGGAGGGAAGAATTCGAAGGAAATCCTGATGTCGCGGCGGTCGGTGTCGATTTTCGAGGTCATATCAACTGCTCCCGACAAGAATGGGGGATGACTGGCCATTCTGGCCGGCGGCGATCAGCAAGCGCGGGTCGCGCGCGAGCCAGATTGTAACAGTCAGCGCTTGGCTGCCCTGCTTTCCCGGATGGAGATCGATGACCTGTTCGACATCAAGCCCCGCCTTCTTCAACCATTCCTCCATGGCGTTGTGTGAGAAGCCGAGCCTCAGATGCGCGTGCTCGTCCCTGAGATATTCCAGCTGATGCGGGGCGAGATCGATGATGACCAGACGACCGCCCGGCCGCAGCATGCGACCGGCCTCGGCAATGGCGACCTCGGGCTGGTCGATAAAATGCAGTACCTGATGGATCGTGATGAGATCAAAATCCTGCTGATCGAGCGGCAGGTTCAATATATCGCCATGCCGCACCGAAGCCTTGGTGGTGATACCGGTCTTGTCGAGATTGGTCCGCGCAACTGCCAGCATGTCGCGGCTGGCGTCCACGCCGATCCCGCGCCGATAGAGGCCGGAAAGAAGCTGCAGCATGCGTCCGGTACCTGTGCCGAGATCGAGGAACGAATCGACAGGCTGAGTTCCCAGAAGCTTGATCAGAGCGGCATCCACATCTTCGTCGGATGCATGCAGGCGCCGCAGCTCATCCCACTCGGCGGCATTGCGGCTGAAATAAGCCTGTGCACGCTCGGCACGCTGCCGTTTCACCGCAGCCAGCCGTTCGCCGTCACGCAGTATGACCGGGTCGTTTTCAGATGCGTAGCGCAACAGCGTGCGCACAAGCGTAACCGCCCGGCCCTCCTGCTTCAGGCGAAAATAGGCCCAAGCGCCTTCCTGGTAGCGGTCGATCAGTGCCGCCTCACCCAGAAGCTTCAAGTGCCTGGATATGCGGGGTTGCGACTGACCGAGAATCTCCGTGAGATCGGTTACCGTGAGATCGCCTGCGGCCAGAAGAGACAGGAGACGCAGGCGAGTCGGCTCGCCGGCCGCCTTGAGTACGTCCACCAGTTCATCCACTGCGAATTTGTTCGATTCCGCCATTCCTCACCCAATCAAGATATAAACATATCTTTATGTGATTTATCACAAGGTGGCAAGCGCAATTTGCCGTCGCACGTCAGTGCGGTGTTGATGTCGGCTTCCGCCGAAGCCTCATACTGTTGCCTTTACGCATGTCGTTTCCGCAAAATCGCTGCACACTTTTGCGCGACATGCATCAGAGGCTTCAAGATTGGCGATTGTACAGCAGCGGAATAGCTTCCGATCCCGGCGACGGTGGGAGTAGCCTGCGATTTCCAAGTGCCCCGGTTCATCCAATCCATCGATAATTACAATCGACATTATCCCGGTTTTTTAGATAAGGGGCCAGCCATATTTTTCCCTTCGACAGCGCGGCTCATCCTCCCGCAAGCCGCCGAAAACCCAATTCGAAAGGAAATATTCATGTCGTCCATTCTTCTTTTGACCTCCAGCCCGCGAGCCGAGTCGCTTTCGACGACGATTGCCAAGGAGCTGGCCGAAAAGATCAAGGCACAGAAGCCGGGCAACGTCATTGTTCGCCGCGACCTCGCCGCACATCCTCTGCCGCATATCGACGATCTCTTCACGGCCGCCATCCGTAAGCCGGCTGAAAGCCGCACCGCGGAAGAAAACGAAGCCGTCAAGACGTCCGACGCCCTGGTCGACGAGCTGCTGGCCGCCGACACGGTCGTCATCGGCACCGGTCTCATCAATTTCAACATCTATTCGTCGCTGAAGACCTGGATCGACAATGTCGCCCGCGCCGGCCGAACCTTCAAGTACACCGAATCAGGTCCGGTCGGACTTGCCACCGGCAAGAAGGTCTACATCGTGCTGGCTTCCGGCGGCGTCTATTCGCAGGGCCCGGCCGCGCCAATGAACCACGCCGTCCCCTATCTCAAGTCTGTCCTCGGCTTCATGGGTATCACCGATATCGAGACAATCTATGTCGAAGGTCTCGCTTTCGGGCCGGAAGCCGCTGAGAAGGCCATTGGCGCCGCCAAGGCCCGTACGGAAGAGCTTGCAAGCGCCGCCTGATCGCCGCCCCCGATCGCGAGCGCAAAACGGCCGGTTGTCGACCGGCCGTTTTCACTTTCATCCAAGCATATCGTCTTCTCAAACCGTTTTCGATTTCGGAGCCATTTGCTCAGCCTCTTCGCCAAGTTCGACAGCGAAAGCCCTGACTGTCTCCAGAATCTCATTGGAGAGCGCATCGTCATCCGAGATGCGGGCAAGACCCACCGCTCCCGCCATGGCACTGAAGGCGATTATGGCCTTACGACGTGCCACGTCGTCGTCTCCATTGGCGAGCCTCTTTTGGAAGCTTTCGAAGTTGGATATCAGTTGCGCCGTGGCGATTTCACGCGTCTTCGGCCCGCTGCGGGCAAAATCGGCCGTCAGCGCGGGAAAGGGACACCCATCGCCTGGATTGTCGCGGTGGGAGGAGCTCATATAGTATTCCGCGAGTTGACCGATCGTCAGGTTCTCCGGCTTCAGGCCCCTCGCCTCCAGTTTTTTCGACCATGAGCCGAAAGCGGACCGCATAGCCTCCGCGACTAGATCGTCGCGGGAGGCGAAATGCTTATAGAAACCGCCGACAGTTAGCCCCGCCTCCTTCATTAAATCCGCGACGCCGACACCCTCGAGCCCGTCTTCTCGAAGGCGCTTGGCGGCGATCGATACGATGCGCTCATGCGTCTTCTGTTTTTCAATCTGTGAATGCCCCATCGAATTTCTCCTGGAAGGCTCTTGACTTGTTTGGATTATGATCGTAATCCTTCTGGAAAATGATTGTAATCCAGTTTTTCAAAAAAGCCAAGAAGGAGTAACCTAGATGCGCTTGGAAAATAAAGTTGCCATCATCACCGGCGGAAACAGCGGTATCGGCCTCGCAACTGCACGCGTCTTCCTGAAGGAAGGCGCAAAGGTCGCAATCACCGGCCGCAATCCGAAGACGCTTGCCGAGGCCGTGCTGACGCTCGGCAACGACGTGCTCCCGTTGCAGGTGGACGTGACCGATGTCGAAGCCCTGGAAAAGGCTTTCAACGAAGCGGCGGAAAAGCTTGGAAAATTCGACGTAGTCTTCGCCAATGCTGGTATCGGCGGCACGACGCCCCTCGGGCAGACCTCGCTCGAACAATTCGAATCGATCGTCCGTACGAATCTGACATCCGTCTTCTTCACGGTACAGGCAGCCTATCCCCACCTGAATGACGGCAGTTCCGTGATCCTCAACGGATCGGTCCATGCCGTCCTCGGCGCGGTCGGCTATTCGGCCTACGCCGCAACCAAGGGCGCCGTGCGTTCAATGACGCGCAATCTTGCTTCCGAGCTTGCTCCGCGCGGCATCCGTGTCAATCAGGTGACGCCCGGCGGCACGAAAACACCGATCTGGTCGCCCTATGCAGCAACCCAGGACGACATGTCGGCACTTGAAGCGCGGATCGGCGGCATGAGTGCCCTCGGCCGCATGAGCGAAGCCGAGGAGATCGCCAAGGCCGCTCTCTATTTCGCTTCCGATGATTCGGCGAATGTCACGGGCATCGAGATCACGGTGGACGGCGGCGCGACCAGCGCACCGTCCGGTGCGAAAATATTCCGCGCCGCCTGACACCATCATCAACAGAAGAGACATGAGACCGCCGGACATGGTGGCCTCATCCTATAAAGCCTGTCGCGTGAAGGTAAGTTCACGCGACAGGCTTTAGCTTGTTGTTTTCATGCATGTCGTTGCCGCATAACCGCTGCACACTTTTGCGCGACATGCATTAGGCGCCACTCTCCCGCTCAAGCCGACGACGCAGTTCCGGCTGGTTTTTGGTTTATAACGATTTCGAAACTACAGAAGGCGACAAAACCCTTTGCTTGCCGTCGGAAATTCCGACGGCTTTGAACAAGGGGTAAATCTTTCCCGAAATTGTCTGGCCGCTGGTGAGCCGCGAGTTAAGGGGACCTACGCAAGATCAACGGATCTTAAGCAGGTTCAGATCGGGCGCTGTTTCTCACCGTCGGAAAAGAGCGCCGGTCCGTGCTGATCGATGATTTGCTGCGCCTTACGGAAGGTGGTCTCGATCGCGTCGGTGCGTGACGAGAAGATATCGGCGCGGATAAACGTGCGAACCAGCGTCTCGCCATTTACCTGCTTTTCGATCCGGCCCGCCAGGCGGTATTGGCCGCCCTCGTTCTGAGGCGTCGCATAGATCGTGCAATCGCCATAAAGCTGCGGCTCGACGTCGGCTGCCGGCTGCTTGGCGCCTGGCGCCCCGCCGCCGGAAAAAAGCGAAAGAATATTTGAAAGGATCGAAGCCATACTTCGCGTTTAGCATAGGCGCATCGGCCCGGAAAGCTTAAATAATCAGGTTCGCCAGAATGTCGTTTTCCGTGATGTCCTCGAAGCCGAGACCGGCCTTTTCGAAGTTCTGGAAAAGTTGCCTGAAATTGTCCGGATCCTTGGTCTCGATGCCGATCAGAACCGAGCCGAAATTGCGTGCCGTCTTCTTGAGATATTCAAAACGCGCAATATCGTCGTCGGGGCCGAGAAGATTGAGGAAATCCCTGAGCGCGCCGGGACGCTGCGGCAGGCGAAGGATAAAATACTTCTTCAGCCCCGCATAGCGCATCGCGCGCTCCTTGACGTCGGGAAGACGCTCGAAATCGAAATTGCCGCCGGAAACGACCGCAACGATCGTCTTTCCCCTGATCGAGGCGGGATCCATGGCCTCGATGGCCGTTAGCGCCAGCGCACCGGCCGGCTCCAGCACGACGCCCTCGACATTGAGCATCTCGGTGATGGTCACGCAGATCGCATTCTCCGGCATGAGCATGACCTGCTCGGGCGAAAAACGGCGGAGTGCGGCGAAGTTCAAGTCGCCGACACGGGCAACGGCCGCCCCGTCGACGAAATTGTCCACCTTCTCCAGCGTTATCGGATGGCCGGCTTCGAGGCTGCGCCTGAGACTGGGCGCGCCGGCAGGCTCTGCAAAACGAAAGGCTGACGCCGGCAGGCGGCCGTCGAGATAACCTGTCACCCCGGCCGAAAGTCCACCGCCGCCGACCGGCATGACAACCAGATCCGGAAGGACGCCTTCCGGCAATTGCTCGAGGATTTCGGCGGCGACCGTCGCCTGCCCCTCGATGATGTCGGCGTGGTCGAAAGGCGGCACCATGACGCCGTCGATCGCCTCCACATGGTCGCGTGCCGCCTGATAGCACTGATCAAAGAAATCGCCGAAGAGCTTGATCGTGATGAACTGGCCGCCGAACGTGCGCGTCTTGTCGATCTTCTGCTGCGGCGTCGTCACTGGCATAAAGACGACGCCCGGCACGCCGAAATGCCGGCAGACAAAGGCAAATCCCTGCGCATGATTGCCAGCTGAGGCACAGACGAAGGTCTTGCCGCTGCCGCCTGAGGCGATGATCTTGCGGAAGAAATTGAAGGCGCCGCGGATCTTATAGGAGCGAACCGGCGACAGATCCTCGCGCTTCAACCAGATATCTGCGCCATGGCGGGCGGAAAGATGATCGTTGAATTGAAGCGGCGTTATCGGGAAAAGGCCACGCATTGCCTCGGTGGCGCTGTCGACTTGCTCTTTGGTCACGGGTGACGATCCATTGTTTTCGATGCACCTTCCGCTATGGCATAACGAACGCCCTGGAAGAAAGCCCCTATCCCGCTGGCGATACTTCAAACGGCCAAGTATCCCGCTATTAACTGCAATGCACAATGATTGCGTCCGCCAGCTATCAATTCATGATTTCCGCAATTATATGGCAGCACCATGAATGTTAAAATCGTGAAGCCCGTCGCATGGCTGCTGCTCGCAGCCATCATCTTCGTCACCGTCTCGCCGATCGGTCTCAGACCGCACACCATCATCACTGTCGATCTCGACCGCGCTCTCGCTTACGCTGCGGCGGGCTTCCTCTTCGCCCTCGCCTATCCGCAACGCCTGAAGACTGTGGCGGCCCTCCTTGTTCTTGGTGCTCTCGGCATCGAATGCCTGCAATATCTGTCGCCGAGCCGCCATGCGCGTCTCCACGATGCAGACGTCAAAGCACTCGGCGCATTTACAGGTGTTCTTTCGGGATGGATCCTTTTCAAGCTTGCCGACATCCGCAAGGTCAGGCTTGCGAAGGTCTCCATGACAAGCTGAGCATGGCATCTATATGGTCAGAGATTTGGAAAGAGCATACGGGATCGTCGCGGTCGCAAGCGCCGCGCGCTCTAGATCGTAGGCTGACTTGCCTTTGCGATCAGCCGTAAACCTCTAGGAATCTAGAGGCGAAAAGCAGTATGGATGCGCCCACCAATGCCAATCCCAGCAGAAACACCGTGCCAGTCTTATAAAGTCTGATACGGCGTGTCCTTATCCCCTCCCAATCGTAAACCATCATCCTACTCCCATAAGACAACGCTACAGCACTTCGACCTGTCCCATCGAAATGCCACCCACCGCATGCGGTAGTTTAAGCGGCGCTATAAAAGCGCATTCGAAAGAGATGGGGAAGAGGGCAAAAACAACTGCTTGACGGAATCGTCACAGTCGTTGATTGAGTGTGGCGCGCGGGCGTGGCGAAACTGGTAGACGCAAGGGACTTAAAATCCCTCGGGCTTTGCCCTTACGGGTTCGACCCCCGTCGCCCGCACCAGTTTGAAATAATTACAAAAATTGCCAATGTCCTTACTTTTAATCCAATTCATACGACCTCTTGCGTGCAGCGTTGGCAGGCTCGCATCCATATGGAATGCCTGACGAGGTACCTAGGAACATTATCAAATTCTTAAAACTGTGGCGGAGTCTTGGAACTCCGCCATTAACTGAAGAGTGGCGTTCCGACTTCGGCTGACGCCTTACTGCGCTGCAGTTGCGACCATGCGATCGCCGAAGCGAAGTATCCTGTCGGACGTCGCCGTGCCATCGTCGTAGAGCTTGATCAGCTCTTCAGGCAGAGGTTCGCCGGTCGCCGCGCAGATATAGTCCCGCATCGTCGTGCCGGTGCAGCGCGAGTCAAGATTGACAGCGCCATGACGGGCGACGACATCATCGATGTGTACGGTACGGAAGTCGATGCTGTAGCGCGCGAGGTCCGTTGTGTTGGGCACGGTCTCATGCAGCTGCGCGCCTGAGAAGATGATGATGCCGCCCGGCGGTGGCAGATAGCGCAGGGATTCCGAATTCAACTCCTGCTGTGGTTTCGGCTGTTCGCGTGTGTCTGACTTGACGTGCTGGGCCGCCGTGGCGCGGTTCTTGCTGTTCCATTCATAGTAGTTGTAGATCTCGGAATTGTTCTTGACCGGCACATTGAAATAGTCCGGATAGAAGCCCATCGCATTTTCCGGATCGATCGAATAGATCGGCAGCCACCAATTCAGCTGACACATTGGGGCGGAGTACCAAGTATCGCGATGAGGATGGAACGCGTAGGCAATCCCTGACGAAAGAAAGTGCGAAGGGTAAGCCGACCGCATGCGCGGCACGTCGAAATAGAGCTTCTCGATGTCGACACCGCTTTCCTTCATGATGAGCGGCATCAGGCGCTTGCATTCCGGATGGTGGATGAAGGCGGGCTTCGTCGTGGAAAGGATTGCCGCGACCTCTTCCGGGGTCTTGTGCTTATGGATGATACGCGGATCATGCGGTGCAAACGCCTCGTCCAGCATGTGCCGGGCGAGCGCTACCAGCTCACGCGTCGTATCGGTAGCGGAGCAGATGAATATATCGCCGGAGTACAGCCTCTGGCGCCGGATTTCATCGCTCAAATCTGAATCTATAAATACACCTGCCATTGATTTCCCCCAATCAAGCGGCGTGCAATCGCTTCCCGCCCAGAAGTTCCAATTTTTGCTCGAATCGCAGGAGTTGAGGAATTGAGCCATTGGTTGAACGCAGGTGAACGTTGATACTTATACTAGTTAGCCAACTAACCGCTGTTGGTAAGAAATCGGGCACGTCCTCAACCAAGGGATGAATATAGCTGATACGAAAAGGCGCGGGAGACCGCGCCTGTTTCATCCTGCACGGAGTGGCCCTCAGCCAAGCTTGGCTGCGATCTTGGCGACGTGAGCGCCTTGATACTTCGCAGCTTCCAGCTCGATCGCGGACGGCATGCGCGAGCCGTCGCTGTTGGTGATCGTTGACGCGCCATAGGGCGAGCCGCCCTTGACTTCTTCCGTGCCCATCTGGCCCTGGAAGGCATAGGGAAGGCCGACGACCACCATGCCCTGGTGCATAAACGTCGTGATGAAACCCAGGATCGTCGATTCCTGGCCCCCGTGCTGGGTGGCGGAAGAGGTGAAGGCGGAGCCGACCTTGCCGACAAGCTTTCCACTGAACCACAGGCCGCCCGTCTGGTCCCAGAAGTTGCGCATCTGCGAGGCGACCGTGCCGAAGCGGGTACCGGCGCCGACGATGATCGCATCATAATCGGCGAGCTCGTCGACGGTTGCGATCGGAGCGGCCTGGTCCAGCTTGTAATGGGACGCCTTTGCGACCTCCTCCGGCACGAGTTCCGGCACGCGCTTGACAGTTACGTCGGCGCCGACCGACTTGGCGCCTTCGGCAACGGCGTAGGCCATGGTCTCAATATGACCATAGGAGGAATAGTAGAGCACCAGAACCTTTGCCATGAAAATCTCCATTTTTCGAAAGGGTTGAACTTGCAGTTCAGGTGATCGTATCAGCGGGCATCGTCAGGATCAGCCCCCGCTTCGGGAACGCAGTGTTCAACGACCGTAGACAAAAATTCATTTGGTGCCGTTTTGGGTTCGGCAACAGGCTTTGGACCTACATGCATGTCGTTGCCGCAAAACCGCTCCACACTTTTGCGCGACATGCATTATTTGCGCGACATGCATTAGGTGAACCGGCCCCGTTTGCAATCCGCTCAAATGGCGCTACCTATTCACGTAGCCTCACTATCTCCGGATATTTCCATGAATGATAAAACGATTGTCACCGCCGCGATGCTGGCCATCGGCGACGAGTTGCTGTCCGGAAGGACGAAGGACAAGAACATAGGCCATCTTGCCGATGTAATGACCCTGTCGGGCATCGACCTGAAGGAAGTGCGCATCGTCGCCGATGAGCAGGATGCCATCGTCGAGGCCCTGAACACGCTTCGCGGCAAATATGACTATGTCTTTACGTCCGGCGGCATTGGTCCGACGCATGACGACATAACGGCAGATGCAGTCTCAGCGGCCTTCGGCGTACCGTGCGAACACGACGCGGAAGCCATGCGGCTGATGGGAGAGATGTATGCCCGCCGCGGTATGGAGTTTACCGAAGCACGACAGCGCATGGCGCGCATGCCGAGAGGTGCCGCCCATATTCCCAATCCGGTTTCGACCGCACCGGGTTTCATCATCGGCAATGTCTACGTCATGGCCGGCGTGCCGCAGGTGTTCCAGGCAATGCTCGACAACATACTGCCGCGCCTGCGCATGGGTGTGCGCATTCTCTCCCTTGCGATCGTCTGCCCTTACGGCGAAGGCGAAATCGGCACGCCGCTCGCGGCCATTCAGAAAGAGCACCCTGAGACGAGCATCGGCTCCTATCCCCGCTATGACGGCCAGCAGTTCTCCACCGAGATCGTCGTGCGGGCCCGTGCGCAGGAGGCCCTCGATGGGGCAGGCGCCGATGTCCGTGCCATGATAGAGACGATTCGCAATGCGAGGGACACACATACCGTTAAGGCATAACGCTGCGGCAGTTGGTGCGGGATCCGCTACGGGAAACTTGACGCCGATCAAGGAACGCAGCGCAACCTGATGCATTATTCTCATGCGGAATAAGTATTTTTCTGCCGTCGAGGAGACCGGATATGTCTTATAAAACCATACTTGCCATACTGGATACGCCGGATAACTGCCGCGTCATCACGAATTTCGCGATTGCGTTTGCCCGCACCTTCGATGCTCATGTCATCGGGCTGCATGCCGAGACGATTTCCGCTGTTCCACTGGTCGCCCCGATGGAAATTCCGGATCCCGTCGCCGTTCAAGCGCTGCAGGAGATGGCCCATTCGGAAACGGCAAATGTCCGCAATATCTTTAATAGCAGCGCACAAGGAGAGGGCATTTCCTTTGAATGGCGCAGCTTTTCGACCGCCACCGGCTATGGCTCCGCGCCCCTGATCGAAAGCGCCCGCAGCGCAGACCTTCTGCTCGCCGCACAGCCGGACCCTTCCAAATCCTCCGACCGACAGGTCGACATCGACAACTTCCTGTTCGAAAGCGGGCGGCCGGTGCTGATGGTCCCATTTATCATCAAGGAACCCAAGCCCATCAAGCGAGTGCTGATTGCGTGGAATGGATCGAAGGAAGCGGCACGCGCCACCTTCGACGCGCTGCCGTTTCTAAAGAGTGCCGATACTGTCGAGATTTTCTCGGTCGATCCCGCCGAGTCATCATCGCAGTCGCCGCTGATGGCGGGCGCAGAGATTGCGGCAACACTCGCGCGTCACCGCGTGAAGGCAACGTTGAAGACGGCCGAAAGTGGCGGCCTCGCCGCATCGCAGATCATCGAGAACCGCCTCTCCGACAACAGTATCGACCTGCTCGTCATGGGCGCCTACACCCATTCGCGCCTTTGGCAGATGATTTTCGGCGGCGTGACGAAGACACTGCTGCAGTCTATGACGGCTCTCACACTGTTGGCGAGATAGGCAGAAACAGCGGCATTGGCAGGTCTTGCCTTTTCGCTGCAAATCCCGCTAATTGCGGCGACCATCGATGGAACACTGGCGAGGTGACGGTTTGGGGGCATCGGCCGCCTGCCTCCTACAGCGCCGTGCGTCTTTCAGACGCACAAAGGACGCTGTAGCACTTGGAGTTGCTGCATGTTTTTATCCTCAAATCGGTTCCGATTTAAGGAAACATGCAGTAGGAGTTCCCGTCAGGGGCGTCGGCGCTGCCGACGCGTTGCCCTTCATGCTGCGGAGCCTATTCTTCATGTCCCTCCCCGATAAAGCCTTTCCCGTCTCCTGGGATCAGTTCCATCGCGATGCGCGCGCCCTTGCCTGGCGGCTCTCCGGCCTCAATCAGAATTTCAGAGCGATCGTCTGTATCACACGCGGCGGGCTTGTTCCGGCTGCGATCATTTCCCGGGAGCTCAACATCCGCCTGATCGAGACGGTTTGCATCGCTTCCTATCATGACTACGTGAACCAGGGTGAAATGACTCTCTTGAAGGGCATCACGTCTGATCTTACTGCCGATGGCGGCCAGGGAATCCTCGTTATCGACGACCTGACGGATACCGGCAAAACGGCCGCGGAAGTGCGTGCCATGCTGCCGAAGGCGCATTTCGCGTGCGTCTACGCCAAACCGAAGGGCGTGCCGATGATCGACACCTTCATCACCGAGGTGAGCCAGGACACCTGGATCTACTTCCCCTGGGACATGGGCTTCACCTATCAGGAGCCGATATCCAAGGGCACGCGCGGCTAATCCAGACAGAAGCGATGAGTAATAAGGGGCGAGTGGCGCCCCTTTTTTCGTGACTTGCATGGCAAACTGAGCCACCATTTTCGGATCGCAAATTGCACAATCTGAGATTGTTCCAAATTATGTTCTCTCCTCCGAACGATTCTGCTCGTATGCTTTGCAAAACTAACTAGCCGCAATCGGAGCAAAAGCTGCTCCGGGGAGCGGCACTGCGGGGCGCCTGATGATTCGGGCGTGAGAGAGAGGGAAATAAGATTGGGGGCAAATTCACGCCGAGTGCGACTGCTTACTTCGATTGTGCCGCTTTTTCTCATGCCAGTCTTGTCGGCAGCGGCCGAACCCGCCTATATCGGCGTCGTGCGGGACTATGTCGAAACCAACATCAAGCCTCTGATCGACAATCCCATGGTAACCGCGATGCTGACCACGCAGAACGCCAGAACGGCCGGCCTCAAGCGGATCGATCTGGAATCGCTCGACCGAACGTGGCGCGCGGAGGCGAGAAGCGGAAACTGGCATCTGATCCGCCAGCTGCTCAGCAATCCCCTGTCGCAGTTGCTGAAGGCAAAGCAACGTGATTCGCAAGGCGCCATTACCGAGATCTTCGTCATGGATGCCCGCGGGCTGAATGTCGCGCAGAGCACGGTGACGGCCGATTACTGGCAGGGCGACGAAGACAAATATCTAAAGACAGTCGCCTCCTCTTCCAGCGGCATCATGATCGAAGGGGCGGAACGGGACGAATCGACTCAGTGCCTGCAGACACAAGCGAGTTTTGCGATAGACGATGAAAATGACGTGCCGATCGGCGCCGTCACGGTCACAATCTGCCTCGACGCCCTCTAGATCGCCATTTTCTTGCGGCAGCAGGATCATGGATCGCGCGGCACCGCCACTTGCCGCAAATGCCCGGATTACAGGACTTTCAGGCTTCTCCCCGTTTTCCACAACCGCATTGCACAATATGTTGTGGTAAAAATTCTGTCAAAAACAACCCCTTGACGGAATCACCTGTTTTAAACTTAATGGCTCTGATGTTGCGGCGGCGACTGAACCGGACATAACGAGGCCGGTTCCTCACTGAAATCGAACGTAGAATCAGGGCCTTGCACCGATGGCGGCGTGTGGCCCCGAGGGAATTTGTGCGCGATTTCTGCCTTCCCAAAAAGCGACATTCTGCACTGGCGATAAGAAGCTGTTAATACTATATTTAGTGTTTGCAGCCACCATCACCACAAGATACAGGAATAACATCTCCGGATGAGACTCCTGTCAGAATACGGATACGAACACTGGCTGCACGACAACCGTGACGCTGGAAAAGGATTTTTGCGCCCTGGTCACGGGGGTCGGGCGCGCTTCAGAAGATGAGGTAAGGGATATGCGCATAGAACGTCGTTTTACGAAGGCCGATCAATCAGCCTATGCGGACATCGAATTCCGCAAGGCGACGAGCGAGATCAAGAACCCGGACGGTTCGATCGTGTTCCGGCTCGAAAACATCGACGTACCCGCGCAGTTCTCGCAGGTCGCGGCCGATATCCTGGCGCAGAAATATTTTCGTAAGGCCGGCGTGCCCGCGAAACTGAAGAAGGTCGAGGAAAACGACGTCCCCTCCTTCCTGTGGCGTTCCGTTGCCGACGAAGCAGCACTGAAGGATCTGCCGAAGGATGAGCAGACCGGCTCCGAAACCGATGCCCGCCAGGTCTTCGACCGTCTCGCCGGCACCTGGACCTATTGGGGCTGGAAGGGCGGCTATTTCTCTTCCGAGGAAGATGCTTCCGCCTTCCGCGACGAACTTGCCTATATGCTCGCGACCCAGCGCGTCGCCCCGAATTCCCCGCAATGGTTCAATACCGGCCTGCACTGGGCCTACGGCATCGACGGCCCGGGCCAGGGCCATTTCTATGTCGACCCCTTCACCGGCAAGCTGACCAAATCCAAGTCGGCCTACGAACATCCGCAGCCGCACGCCTGCTTCATCCAGTCGGTCGAGGACGATCTCGTCAATGAAGGCGGCATCATGGATCTCTGGGTGCGCGAGGCGCGCCTGTTCAAATACGGCTCCGGCACCGGCTCCAACTTCTCGATGCTGCGCGGCGAAGGCGAAAAGCTTTCCGGCGGCGGCAAGTCCTCCGGCCTGATGAGCTTCCTCAAGATCGGCGACCGCGCAGCCGGCGCCATCAAATCCGGCGGCACCACCCGCCGCGCCGCCAAGATGGTCGTCGTCGATATCGACCATCCGGATATCGAGGACTACATCAACTGGAAGGTCAAGGAAGAGCAGAAGGTCGCAGCCCTCGTCACCGGCTCGAAGATCGTCGCCAAGCATCTGAAGGCGATCATGAAGGCCTGCTTCAATTGCGAAGGCGACAACGGCGATTGCTTCGATCCCGCGAAGAACCCGGCGCTGAAGCGCGAGATCCGCGCCGCCAAGAAGGACCAGGTTCCGGAAAACTACGTCCAGCGCGTCATCCAGTTCGCCCGCCAGGGCTACAAGGACATGGAGTTCAAGACCTATGACACGGACTGGGATTCGGAAGCGTACCTGACCGTTTCCGGCCAGAACTCCAACAACTCCGTCTCGATCAAGGACGACTTCCTCAACGCCGTCGAGAACGACGGCGACTGGAACCTGACCGCCCGCAAGGACGGCCGCGTCATCAAGACCCTGAAGGCGCGCGACCTCTGGGAATCGATCTCCTACGCTGCCTGGGCTTCGGCCGATCCGGGCCTGCATTTCAACACGACGATGAACGCCTGGCACACGAGCCCGGCCGCCGGCGCGATCCGCGCATCGAACCCGTGCTCGGAATACATGTTCCTCGATGACACGGCCTGCAACCTCGCTTCGCTGAACCTCATGCAGTTCAAGGATGCCGCGACGAAGCGCATCAACATCGGCGACTATGAACACGCCGTGCGTCTTTGGACGGTCGTGCTCGAAATTTCGGTCATGATGGCGCAGTTCCCCTCGCGCCGCATCGCCGAGCTTTCCTACGAATACCGCACGCTCGGCCTCGGCTATGCCAATATCGGCGGCCTGCTGATGTCGTCGGGCATTCCTTATGACAGCGACGAAGCCCGCGCCATCGCCGGCTCGCTGACGGCGATCATGACCGGCATCTCCTATGCGACTTCGGCCGAAATGGCCTCCGAACTCGGCACCTTCCCGATGTTCAAGCCGAACCGCGAGCACATGCTGCGCGTCATCCGCAACCATCGCCGCGCCGCCTATGGCGAGACCTCGGGCTATGAGGGCCTGTCGATCAACCCGGTCGCGCTCATCCATGCCGAAAATCCGGACCAGGATCTTGCCGCCCATGCTAAGGCCGCCTGGGACAAGGCCCTGGAGCTCGGCGAAAAGCACGGCTACCGCAATGCGCAGGCGACCGTGATCGCGCCGACCGGCACGATCGGTCTCGTCATGGATTGCGACACGACCGGCATCGAGCCCGACTTCGCGCTGGTGAAGTTCAAGAAGCTTGCCGGCGGCGGCTATTTCAAGATCATCAACCGCGCCGTTCCGGAAGCACTGCGTACGCTTGGCTATTCCGAAAGCCAGATCGCCGAGATCGAGGCCTATGCCGTCGGCCACGGCAATCTCAACCAGGCGCCGGCCATCAATCCCGGCACGCTGAAGGCCAAGGGCTTCACCGACGACAAGGTCGCCGCCGTCAACGCAGCACTGAAGAGCGCCTTCGACATCAAGTTCGTCTTCAATCAGTGGACACTTGGTGCCGACTTCCTGAAGGGGACGCTGAAGGTCACGGACGAGCAGCTTTCCGACATGAGCTTCAGCCTGCTCGATCACCTGGGCTTCTCGAGGAAGGACATCGAAGCCGCCAACATCCATGTCTGCGGTGCGATGACGCTTGAAGGCGCGCCCTTCCTGAAGAAGGAGCATCTGGCCGTTTTCGATTGTGCCAATCCCTGCGGCAAGATCGGCAAGCGTTATCTCTCGGTCGAGAGCCACATCCGCATGATGGCGGCCGCCCAGCCCTTTATTTCCGGGGCGATCTCGAAAACCATCAACATGCCGAACGATGCGACCGTCGACGATTGCAAGAGCGCCTACATGCTCTCGTGGAAGCTCGGCCTCAAGGCCAACGCGCTCTACCGCGACGGCTCGAAGCTTTCGCAGCCGCTGAACGCTTCGCTGATCGAGGACGACGAGGATGAGGATGCGCTGGAGGAACTGCTGCAGGCTCCCACCGCCGCCCAGGCGGTGACCATCACCGAGAAGATCGTCGAGCGCGTCATCGAGAAGGTGGTGCGCCAGCAGGAGAAGCTGCCGACCCGCCGTAAGGGCTACACCCAGAAGGCCAAGATCGGCGGCCACACCATCTTCCTGCGCACAGGCGAATATGATGACGGCCGCCTCGGCGAGATCTTCATCGACATGAACAAGGAAGGCGCCACGCTGCGCGGCCTGCTCAACAACTTCGCGATCGCCATCTCGCTCGGCCTGCAATATGGCGTGCCGCTGGAGGAATATGTCGACGCCTTCACCTACACGAAGTTCGAGCCGGCCGGCATGGTGCAGGGCAACGACGCGATCAAGAACGCCACGTCGCTGCTCGACTACATCTTCCGCGAACTCGCCGTCTCCTATCTCGGCCGCCACGACCTCGCCCATGTCGACACGTCCGACTTCAACAGCACCGCGCTCGGCCGCGGCGTCTCTGAAGGCAAGGCGGATGTCGTCTCCAAGGGCCTGACGCGGGGCTATAAGCCGACGCTGGTTTCCGGCACCGGCGGCGAACGCCAGGCGGATGTCAAGGGTGCAGCGACCGCGGCCCCTGCCCGCGCCTCGTCCGGCGCCACGATCACCGCTTTCGCCGGCAATGCCGTCCGCAAGCTGGAGACGGCCGCTGCCATCTCCACATCCGAAATCGTCGCCTTCAAGCGCGATTACGAAGAGCGCGCCAAGGAACTGGCCGAGGAGATCGCGGAAGAGCTGGTCGACGAAGCAACCGACCTCTTCTCCGACAAGGCCGCCGCGGAAGCGGAAGCGGCGAAGTCCGAAGCCAAGAAGCTGGAGGCCGAACGCCGGACGCGCTCGATCATGCAGGGCTATACCGGCAACATGTGCACCGAGTGCCAGAACTTCACGATGGTGCGCAACGGGACATGCGAGAAGTGCGACACGTGCGGTGCGACGAGCGGGTGCTCTTGATTGCTCCTACTCCGTAGTGTGTGTGGGTCCCGCAGAAAAGACGTTGGACTCAGATTTTATACAAAAATCAGAGAGCGGCCACTTGGCCGCTCTTATGCGTTACATCGCATAACGCAGGCCGATACCCATACCGGAACCGGCGCATCACGTTCTCAGACAAGGCGGAAGCGGACGCCAAATGCATTTCCGTACATTCCTGCTTTCGCTGCAGGTCAAAACGGACAACTGTGTTGAATATCCTTATGGACAATAGGCGCCTTGGCGAATCGTGGTAGTTTGCCTCGTGGAGACCCAGTAGGATGGGTGCGAGTATGCGGCAAGCAACACTATCGGCTGTAATAACCCTCCTGGCGGGCATCCTTGCGACTAGCGTTGCCCATGCCGCTGAGCGCGGGGCCAAAACAGTTGATCAGACGACCACCAGCGCGGCGCCGCCTGCCTGGCTGCTTGGCGACTGGAACGGAGAACGAACCCGTTTGCAAGAAATGGGTATCGATTTTCAGTTCGGATATACGAGCGAAATCGCATCCAACCCGGCCGGTGGCATCGATCACAAGACGAGATACACTGACCAGTATACAGCCGGAGTGACATTCGATCTCGATCGCCTGCTCGACGTCCCGGCCGCACAATTCCAGGTCACGCTTACGCAGCGGCTCGGTCGCAACCTCAGCGAGGACGCCGAGCTCGGCACGCTTCAGCAAGTGCAAGAGGTGTTCGGTCGAGGACAGACCATCCGATTGACCGAATTCTGGTTCGACCAGAAATATGCGGACGGATTGATTGACTGGAAGATCGGCCGCATGCCATTCGGCGGGGACTTCGCGTCATTTGCCTGCGACTTCCAGAATCTGACATTCTGTGGCGCGAATCCCGGCAACCTCGTCGGCGACTATATTTTTAACTGGCCTATCAGCCAGTGGGCGACCCGGGTCAAGGTGGCTTTAGGCGGGTTCGGCTACGTGCAGGCCGGGGTCTATGATGCAAACCCCAAATACCTGGGCGTCGATGACCAAGTGCTTCCGGTGTTCTTTTCCGGTTCAACCGGAGCGCTGATACCGGTGGAACTCGCATGGCTTCCCAAGTTCGGCGATGAGGAGTTGCCGGGCAGCTACAAGATCGGCGGGTGGTATGACACATCTACCGCGGACGATGTCGTCTCCGACGTCAATGGCGATCTTTTCGCACTGACAGGCCTGCCCCCGCTCAGGCACCGTGGGCGGTACGGCGCTTACATCAATTTCCAGCAGCAGGTGACGAGCAACCTGAGCCTCTTCCTCAATGCCGTCGTGGCGGATAATCGCACGGCAAACACTGATCGTCAGATCGCGGCGGGATTTATCTACACAGGCCCGTTCAGCGCGCGCCCAAACGACGATATCGGCTTTGCCGTGGGCACGACGCACGTCAACGATCGCGTAGCCGACGCCCAGGCCTCGCAAGGCCGGCCGCGCCCCGACTCCGAATATGCTTTCGAGCTATATTATACGTATCGTCCTACGCCCGGATTGCTTTTCCGCCCGAACATCCAGTACGTGCTTGATCCAGGCGGTATCAGTGAGAACAAGGACGTCGTCGTGCTGGGCTTGAAGACTACAGCCACTTTCTGATCGTTCTATGACTTGCACGCTTAACTGGCGTAACAGACATCCGATCCCCGCCTAACTTGTTCGATGATGCCTGGGACTTCCGTTCAATACATCCCCAGTGTTCGTTATAGAAACGCCAGCAGCTCTTCGAGCACCTCCTGCGGGCGCTCCTCCTGAAGGTTATGCCCGCAGTCGAGCGCACGTCCTCGGACGTCGACGGCCTTCTCCCGCCAAGTCTCCAGAACGTCGTAGAGCGCGCCAACTGTCCCTCTGGCCCCCCACAACCCAAGCAGCGGGGCGGTGACCTTTCGGTCTGCGTCCGCAGCATCGTGAACGAGATCGATCCCTGCTGCTGCCCGGTAGTCCTCGCAAATGGCATGGCGGGTTGCCGGGTCGAGATAGCAGCGCAGGTACTCCGCAAAGGCCTCGGGCTCGGTCGCGCCGGCTACCTTGTTCTGGGTGTCGATATGCGTTCTGAGAAAAAACTCCGGATCAGCGGCAATGAGGCGTTCCGGAAGCGGTTCCGGCTGGATCAGGAAGAACCACCAGAAGTAACGCGTGGCGAACTCCATGTCAGTGCGGGCATACATCGTCGACGTGGGCGCGATGTCGAAGACGGCGATCTTCTCGACGGAGTCCGGATGGTCGAGTGCCAACCGGTGAGCGACCCTACCACCGCGGTCATGTCCGACCACCGGAAAGCGGGAATGCCCCAGAACCTCCATCAATTCCAGAACATCGGCCGCCATGGCGCGTTTCGAATAATTGATATGATCCTCGCCGCCATCAGGCTTGCTGCTATCGCCGTATCCGCGCAGGTCCGGGGCCACGATTGAAAACCGCTCAGCGAGCACTGGCGCTATCTTCCTCCAGGTCACGTGGTTCTGGGGATGCCCATGAAGCAGGAGGAGCGGCGGGCCTTTTCCGCCAAGAGCGGCCCTCAGCGTCACGCCCGATCGTGGAAGAGCAGCATCGAAGAGTTCGAAGCCGGCAAGAAAGCCGCTGCGGCCGCGGGGCTCAAGTGCGATCGAATTCATTGGTGCTGCCCTTACTGCAACCTTGGTGCGTCTTATAGGACGGTACGGCCCTGTAATGGCAGGTCAAGCAGCAACGCGGCCGAGTATGGCCGCGTAGCTGTTTTTTGCTGAAGTCGCAGCCGGAACCAAGAGATTACTTCACCACCGGTACCTTCTGCGTCCGGAACGCCACCTTCTGGGGATCGAGCCCGAGGTGGCCTTCCACGAGCTCCGGAGGCGTCAGCGCCAGCCACTGGTTCAGTGACACGTCGGCGTAGTAGCTGCTCTTGAACATCTCCAGGAACTTCAGCGTCGTGTCGCCTGTGTTCTCGATGTAATGGCCCATCGCGAAGGGCACGTAGCCGACATCGCCCGCGGAGAAGTCGAACGTGCGGGAATGCCCGTTGGCGGCAAAGACACCCATGCGTCCCTTCCCTTCGATGTAGTACTGCCACTCGTCGGTATTGGGATGCCAATGCAGTTCCCGGATGGCGCCGGGCTCGATCTCGACGAGCGCCGCTGCGATCGTCTTGGAAGCCGGGAAGTTGTTCGAATCGGTGATGCGGACCCTGCCGCCGGGTGTCTTGATCGGTTCCTGGGCGGTCATGCGGTGGCTAAACTTCACTGCGACCGGCTCGGCGCCCTTTATCCTGTCCTCGGCGATATTCTGGGGCGGAAGCGGCAGCGGGAACATATAGCGCTCGCTCTCCTTCGGAAGCTTGTCGAACTCTTCAGGCGATGCGCCGAAATTCTTCGCCAGCAACGGCTTTGGCACATGGTTGAACCAGTCCGTCAGCAGGAAGGTACTATCCTCGTCAAAGCCGCCGTCGTCGAAAACCAGGAGGAATTCGCAGCCATCGGGGCCCAGCCCCTGGATCGAGTGCGGAATGCCCGACGGGAAATACCACAGATCGCCGGGACCGACATCGTCGACGAAGTTATGGCCGGTCGCATCGACGGCCGTGATGCGGGCTGAGCCATAGAGCATGAAGGCCCATTCGCCCTCCTTATGCCAGTGCAGTTCGCGGACGGCACCCGAATTCAGTCGCATGCCGACCCCCGCGATGCTCTTCGATACGCCGAGCTCGCGGACGGTGATCTGTCGTGTCCAGCCTCCGGGATACTGTTTCGTCGGTGCATCAGCGAAAGAAAACTTCAGGTTCGGCAGCGTGCCCGCGTCCGTCGAAGGCTGGTTCAGCATATCGGGGTTCTGCAGGTCGAGGGTCGTGTTTCGCGGTCCCGGATCATCGCCACCCAGGCCCGGCCGCTTTGGCTGTGGCACCTCCGCCGCCGCAGCCGCCGCTCCGAGCGAGACTGCAGCTCCCGCTGTAATTGCCACCAGTGCGTCGCGTCGTGAGAAACCGGTCATAGGAGTAAACCTCGTCAAGTTGAGACAACTATGAAGATAGGGTGCAATCGCAACCGCAAAACTATTCTCTGGTATAGTTGACGCTGCCATTCATCATTCGGCAGATCGGGCATGCGGAGCGCAGATGTTATGTGAATTCTGAGAATCCATCCGTATCCACTCGAAACGTAATGCTTTTTCCTTACCGATCAGGGCTCGGCGGAGCACGTTTGCGCGAAGATCCGAACTATCCTTCTGTATAGTTCTGCCACTCCGCCGCAAGTGCAACTATGCTGCGCACACCGAAGGGCAACCGTCAGCGGAATGCTGAAGCCGGGATCTCTTGTCGGATGCGCAGGAGCCGGTCCGCTGGCATGGGACCCGCACTCCGCCCCAGTTGCAGATGAAATCGAGCCATCACATCTGTATTCACCTTCCCGCGTTTTGGCACATCAACGAAATGGCAGAGGACCAATGTTCGAAGCGGGCGAAAAACGTGCCCGGATGCAAAACAGAGGTTATTCCCATGCGTATGACATTGATCACATTGCCAGTACTGGTACTGACGACTGGAATGGCGGGCGACGCCATGGCGAGAGATTATATGCAATCGTCGAATCGGCAGTCCCATGAAGAGAGTTTCGGCTTCAATAGCGAGGCTCACGCGCAAACTCCCAGGACTCGAACACGAATCGACGAGATGTTTACCAACAGCATCAATCGCACCGATTCCGGCTGCACCAACCAGAACAGCAACAACACACAGTCCTCCAACGGTTCCCATCTGACGCAGGGTGAGGGCTGCATGTAATCCTAAGCTGCAATGTCGACGCGACGCCGGCAGACGATAGCGGACGAGCCCATCGATCGACGACGGGAAATTGTAGTCTGGCCTACCGGATACCGGCGCGCGCCCTAGGACGCGTATCGTTGCGCTCATGGGCGAAGATCGCCGCGGGCAGTGGCGGGAGCTCCCGAATGAGGTCGGATCCTTTCTCGCCGATCATGATCGTCGGGGCATTGGTGTTGCATGAGGGCACGCGAGGCATGATGGAGGAGTCGCAGATGCGAAGGCCTTCCAGCCCATGGACCTTCAGGTCGAGCCCGACGACGGCCTCCGGGCCGGTGCCCATCTTGCATGTCCCCACGGGATGGTGGTCCGTCTTGGCATTGGCGCAGCCATAGTCGAAGAGCTGCTCGTCAGTCATCACCTTCGGACCTGGGAGGCGTTCGGCCAGGACGAAGGGCTTGAGCGCCGCCTGCTGCATGATTTCACGCGCAATCTTCAGGCCTTCCAGCGACATTGCTTTGTCGTGAGGATCGGACCAATAGTTCGGATCGATCAAAGGTGCCGCGGCCGGGTCGGAAGACGAGAGCCGGACGGTGCCGCGGGAACGGGGATGAAGATAAGCCGAATTCAGCGTGACACCGGCATTCTTCAGGCGCTCGACACCCGCTTCTATCCCTGATCCGAGGCCGAGGTGGAACTGGATGTCGGGAGAGCGCGCATCAGGGTCGGCGTACCAGAAGCCTCCGGTCTCGAAGAGAGACGAGGCAACGGGACCGGTCCTGAACAGGATATATTCGATCCCCGCCCAGATCGTTCGATGGAGCTTTGCCACTCCATCGTAGGTGTGGTCGCCCGTGCACTCCGCAATCACGAAAAGATCGAGATGATCCTGCAGGTTGCCGCCGACGCCCGGCAGGTCATGGAGGACCTTAACCCCGACGGACCTCAGGTGATCGGCGGGACCGATCCCGGATTGCAGGAGCAGCTTGGGGGATCCGATCGCCCCAGACGAGACAAGCACCTCGCGTTCGGCGCGCACGATCTCCGAGCCCCGCTCCGTCGCTATTTCCACGCCTGCCGCCCGCGTGCCTTCGAGAACGATACGGGCCACGCGAGCGCCCGTCCTGACCTTCAGGTTTTTCCGACCCTTGATCGGCGAGAGATAGGCGAGCGACGCGGAGGAGCGACGGCGATTGCGCTGCGTCAGCTGATAGAAGCCGACGCCCGCCTGCTGACGGCCATTGAAGTCGTGATTATAGGGAATACCCAGTTCCTGCCCTGCCCGGATATAAGCGTCACAGATCGGCAGCGCGGAGACCGGCATGGAAACGCCGAGCGGCCCGCCATAGGAATGATAGTCATCCGAGAAGCGCTGGTTGTCTTCAGCGCGTTTGAAGTAGGGAAGGATTGAGCGGTAGTCCCAGCCTTCGCAGCCGTCCTCATTTGCCCAGAGATCGTAATCCACCGCATTGCCACGCGTATAGAGCTGAGCGTTGATGGTCGATCCGCCACCAATGACCTTGGCCTGCGTGTAGCGGAGGACTCTGCCCTTCATGTGCTTCTGTGGGACGGTTTCCCAGCCCCAGCTCGCCACGCCCTTGGTCATCTTCGCGAAGCCCGCGGGCATGTGGAAAAGCGGATTCCAATCCCCGCCGCCCGCTTCCAGAAGCAATACGTTCACATCAGGATCTTCGCTGAGGCGATTTGCAAGGACGCATCCCGCGGGGCCGGCTCCGGTAATGATATAATCGAAACGCATTTCCTTATCCTGTCATAACCGGGGAATGGACAAACCACCGTCCGCGTCGATCACGGTTCCGGTCGCAAAACCGAAATCGCCCGAGGCCAGCGCGGTACAGATCCTGCCGAGATCCTCCGCCTCGCCCCAGCGCTTCATGGGCACCAGCCCACTCTCTATGAGGGCGTCGTATTTGGACGTGACGCCCGCGGTCATATCGGTGCGGATGATGCCGGGGCGGACCTCGAATACCGAAATGCCTGAATCGGCAAGGCGCAGCGCCAGGCCTTGCGAGAAGGCGGCAAGCCCCGCCTTGCTGATGCAGTAGTCCAGCCGTTCAGGCGAACTTGCCGCAGCCGATACGGACGTGATGTTGATGATCGACCGAGGATGCGGGCTGCCGCCTGAGACCAGCATCGCCTTGACCACAGCCTGTGTGAAGAAAACCGTGCCCTTCAGGTTGGTGGCGATGATCGTGTCGAAGTTCTCAGGCAGAAGACCGAGGAAGTCACCGCGAACGACCGAAGCCATGCCGGCGTTGTTGACCAGGCACTCGATGCGGCCGAACCGAGCAAGGATGGCGTGAACGGTCTCATCATGCTTTCCGACATCGGAAATGTCCGCCTGGAGGTAGATCGCATCAATCCCCAAAGCCCTGAGCCCATTGATCGCGTGTTCGCCGCTCTCCTCGGCTCCGATGCCGGTGATCGCTATGTTGTAGCCGGCTTTCGCCATCGCGATGGCGATCCCGAGACCGATACCCCGACGCCCTCCCGTGACCACTGCGACTGGTTTTTCAACATGGTCCGTCATGCGTTCAAATCCTTCGTCGCGATGTGATCGGCGACGCGAAGCGCCTGGCTGGCGATAGTGAGCGCCGGGTTCACGGCCGCCGAGGTGGGCAGGAAGCTCGCATCGACCACAAAGAGGTTCTGATGGTCGTAAGAGCGGCAATAGGGATCGAGAGGAGCGGTATCGGGATCATTGCCGATCCGAACCGTGCCGCATTGGTGCGATGGCGTGCGCTTGTCGAATGGGCGCGAGAGCACGATCGGAAAGCCGATCGATTTCAGTATTTCCTTGAGCTTGGCGACGAGCGCGAGATGTGCGTCCCAGTTGGTGCGCCGCCACTTCAAGATGATGCGGTCACCATCGACCATTACGCGGCTCTCCGGGCTTGGTACGTCTTCGCTCATCGCATAGAAGTCGATCGCCCGGCCGGTCATATGTTCGAGGATCCACTCGGGAACCATTGGCAACGATCCCTTGAGCACCTTGCCTGATATCCTACCGAGCAATTGGATGTTCCCAAGCGGCGGACCGCCGTTTCCATCGGACAGATAGAAATCGTTGAGCCCGAAGGTCTTCTGATAGACCGCGGTGTTGCGGTAGGTTGGCGACACGCCGATCACCGCTGACGCGTTATGGTTCATGAAGTTCCGCCCCACCTGGTCGGAGGAATTCGCCAATCCTCTCGGATACCGCCCATTCGCAGAACACAGCAGGAGCACGGCGGACTGCACTGCTCCCGCCGACAGAATGACGAGTCCGGGTGAAACGGTGACGTCCTGGCCGTCCTTGCGGTAGGTAACACCGGCAATCCGGCCGTCAGGTCCGGCCTCGAGCCTCATGACCCGCGCGCCCGTTTCCAGTCGAACACTGCCATGCGCAAGTGCCGGGGCAAGTGCTGCAGTCTCTGCGTCCATTTTACCGTCGCGTGAATTCGGATGGGCGTCCCATGGCGTCCTGGCCTTCGAGAGCCATTTCTCCAGATCGATCCCCAAAGGCAGCGAGAAAGGATGGAGCCCTTTCTTTTTCAGCCGTGTTCTCACTTCGGCAATGGGCGGCTCGTCGGGGACCGGCGGATAATCGTAGTCGAGAGAATGAGCGGGCTCCGTGGGGTCTTCCCCGAGGCATCCCCGGACGCGATACATTCGCTCTGCGCGGCTATACCAGGGTTCGAGAGTTTCGTAAGGGAACGGCCATGCGGGCGACACCCCTTCCCTGTGCTGGATTTCCTCGAAGTCCTCCCGGCGGTAACGGGAAAGCACTGCCCCATAAAATTTCGAATTGCCGCCGACATAGTAGTAGTTGCCAGGATTGAACCCGGTCCCGTCGGCTTCATACCAGGTTTCCTTGGGACGGAAGTACCCACGCTGGAATATCGCCCGTTGATCGCGGTTTTCCGGGCGATCGGCAATGTAATCCCCAGCCTCGAGGATCAGGATTTCGGCCCCGGTCGCGGCCAGTCCGGCGGCGATCGTAGAGCCGCCTACGCCCGAGCCTATGATAACGATGTCAGGAGCCCTGCCCATTTTCCGATATCCTGCCCCTCACGCGATGCGCAATTGGCTCTGCGGGTCGAAGAACACCGCTTTGTCGAGATTGAAGGCGAGCCGAGCGCTTTGACCGGCTTGAATGCGGGCATCCGCGCGAAGCCGAGCCACAACCTCCTTGCCGCCGAGCTTGATCACCGCGAACGTGTCGGAGCCGGCCGGCTCCACGACCTCGATCAGGCAGTCCTCTTCCGCCAATGTTTTCGCATTACGGTCTGCACCGTCCGGATCGGTGAGGGCCTCTGGACGAATGCCAAAGACGACCTGACGACCCGTGTGAGCCTCGAGCATCTCCCTGCCGGGCGCCACCGGCAGTCTCAAGACGTCCGCATTCGAGCGTTCGAGCGAGAC